>CADCJI010000030.1 GCA_902801625.1 uncultured Bacteroidia bacterium
GGTTCTTCAAGAAAGCCACAGGCAAGACGTGTACACAATTCCAGCAAGAATACGAGAATGGAACGTTTGAATAACTCTTTTAGGTAAATTTCAATTTATCAGAGTGTTATATGACTTTAATAAAGCATGAGGAAATAATAGAAATGAAAATAGAGAAATTCACGAATGATGACTTTGCTAAAGCAGTACCACTGGCTGCTGGTGCATGGGGAGAGTTTTATGCCGACGAACGGCAGTGGTTTATCGATGCATTGGCAGAGTATATTCTCCGCTACAATTACAGCAATCCCTCGCTGGCCTTGAAGGCCGTGGGCGATGATGGCGTGATTCGTGGGGTGCTGTTTGCCAACTTCCATGACGACAAGGCAGATATCTATCAATGGCGCGAGAACATTGAAGCGCAGATGACCGACCATGAGCGTGAACGCTTCCGTCTTTTGGCCGACTATATGCTGGAGGTTGACAGGAAAACGGTGCAGTGCATGAATGACGGCGAGGTGAAACTATCGCTCTTCATCAGTAATCAGAAAGGCTGTGGAAAGCAGTTGCTGCAGGCTATGATGGATGAGTTCCAGCGCAGAGACCTGCGAAATCTTTACCTTTGGACCGACACCAGTTGCACCCACGAATACTACCCTCAGCATGGTTTCACACTGGTAGGTCAGTTTCTCAGCGAGGTCTATGACTCGTACGCTCCTGGCTATACCACATATATCTATAAGAAAGAGTTTCGATTAAACGAGAACCAAGCGTAATTGATCGCTACAGTTTGAGACCTGATTTACGGATTTTTGTTTTTCACTGTAACATTTGTTACGCTCCAAGTCGTTCCTCGTATGTAGTTTTGCAGCAAATTTCACAACTAACCCAACACGCAATACTATGAACGAGAAAATGTTTTGTTTCCAATGTCAGGAAACCGCCGGATGCGCCGGCTGTAAGATTTCAGGAGTGTGCGGAAAGACTCCACAAGTGGCTCATGCACAAGACCTTTTAATCTATGTCCTTAAAGGATTGGGCGTCATCGCCAACCATCACCAGCACGGATGCGGACACGATTATTGCGACTTCCGCAAGAGCATCCACGCCTTTGTGAACGACGCGCTGTTCTGCACTATCACCAACGCCAACTTCGACGCGGAGAGCATCTACGCCCGCATCGACAAGGGCTTGGAATTGCGCGAGATGTTCAAAGACCGTGTGACCAACAAGAAAGGCATCGTGCTCCCGAAACTTGATGTATTGGAATGGAATTGCCCGCGCGAGCAATATGACGAGAAAGCCCTAACCGTCGGCGTGCTTGCCGAAACCAACGAGGACATCCGCTCGTTGAAAGAGTTGACCATGTACGGCCTCAAAGGTATGGCCGCCTACTTGGAACACGCTGCTCGCCTTGGCCAAGTCGATGGCGACATCAATGAGTTCATCCTGCAAACCCTTGGCCAATTGGTGACCTGCAACGATGCCAACGAACTCACCGCTCTTGTCCTGAAAACAGGCGAATGGGGCGTGAAGGCAATGGCACTGCTCGATAAAGCCAACACGACCGCTTACGGTAATCCCGAAATCACCGAGGTGAATATTGGCGTGGGCAACCGTCCGGGCATCCTCATCAGCGGCCACGACCTCAACGACATTGAGCAACTTTTGGAACAAAGCAAGGACGCTGGCATCGACATCTACACACATAGCGAGATGTTGCCTGCGCATTATTACCCCAAACTCAAGAAATACAGCCACTTGAAAGGCAATTACGGCAACGCTTGGTGGAAACAACGCGAGGAATTTGAAAGTTTCAACGGCCCCATTCTGTTCACCACCAACTGCATCGTGCCGCCTGCGGCCAATGCCACATACAAAGACCGCGTGTTTACCACCAACAGCACAGGTTTCCCGGGTTGGAAGCACATCCCCGCTGATGCCAACGGCAAAAAGGATTTCAGTGAAATTATCGCTTTGGCCAAGACCTGTCAAGCCCCTAAAGAGATTGAGACGGGCAAGATTATAGGAGGTTTTGCCCACGAACAGGTGTTTGCCCTTGCCGACAAGGTAGTAGAGGCCGTGAAAAGCGGTGCTATCCGTAAGTTTGTGGTGATGGCGGGCTGCGACGGTCGCATGAAAAGCCGCGAATACTACACCGAATTTGCCAAGGCCTTGCCCAAGGATTGCGTCATCCTCACGGCAGGTTGCGCCAAGTACAAGTACAACAAACTTGGCTTGGGCGACATCAATGGCATTCCGCGCGTGTTAGATGCGGGCCAGTGCAACGACAGTTACTCGCTGGCACTCATCGCATTGAAACTTAAGGAAGTGTTCGGCTTGGACGACGTAAACCAATTGCCTATCGCGTATAATATCGCTTGGTACGAGCAAAAGGCTGTCATCGTCCTGTTAGCCCTGCTCAGCCTCGGTGTGAAGAACATCCACCTTGGCCCAACCTTGCCCGCGTTCCTTTCACCGAATGTGGCCAAAGTCTTGGTCGAAAACTTCGGCATTGGCGGGATTAGTACGGTTGAGGAAGATATGAGAATCTTTGGAATTTAACGCTTCTTGTAGCCTTTTCCATCTTTTGTGATAAGGCCCTCGCTCACCATTTCCGAAAGCACGCGGCTGAGCGAGGGTCTTGTCGCGCCAAGTTGTTCAGCAGCGGCGGCCACTGAGGTGATGCTGCCGTTGGCTTCGAGGTATTCGATGACGCGGTTGCGAAGGCTGTTGACGGCGAAGGTGCGCATCTTGCGACTCAGGAAATGGCCTCGTTCGGAGAGAATCCCAAGAAAGGCGCGCAACACGGTCGGCTCCTGTTGCATAAACTCGAAAAAAGCCTCACGGTTGATATGCCACACGGCGCAATCGGTGAGGGCGGTGACTTCCACAGGGACAACATTATTGTTGGCAAACAGAAACGCTGGAGCCAGCAACATTGGGGCTTTCAGGTGGTCGACGAGCACCTCAGCGGGATAGTCCTGTCGGCGACAAGGACTTTCGAGCAGACGCTCCAAGGATTCATCGCTGCATCCTGCAAAGAGTTTGATACGTTTCAGTTCTTCCATAACAGTATTTTTTCAGCGCAAAAATACGGAAAAAAGCGCCTGATGTAACATTTGTTACGCTTTGCCGCAATGGAAGAAACTACTTTTGTACCATCAAACCAAAGAAAGGAGACGCAACTATGAGTTACAACGATTGGAAAGACAAAACCGCGAGTTTCAAGAAGATTGACGTGCGCGGCATGCAGGGTAACTTTTTCCCGGGACTGAAAATGCAGGCTGCGAAGATGGCCGTCGGCGAAGGCATGGAAATCATCCAAAGTTTTGAGCCGATTCCGCTTTATGAGGTGCTTGAAGACCTTGGTTTCGAGCATTATACTGAAAAGGTGGCCGAGGCCGAATACCACACTTACTTCTACCGCGCCCAGATGAAGCAGGCAGAGAAAGACATCCCGATGCGCCCTTACGCCCTCACCAACATGGCATTGATCGATGATGATTTGGCACAAACCGCTGTCAACTTCTGGGACTTGACCTGGAACGACAGCCGCCGTCATCTGCCATACGAGACACGTTTGTTGCTTTCGCTGGCCAATGCCGTTGGGGCAGGTCGTATGCGGCAAGCCACCCGCGAGCTGGTGAAGGCCTACATCCACGGCCTCGATTCCGCCGCTTTGGACGATGTGTTTGAACTGCTGGCCTGGAACCAAGGCATCGGTTATTTCAGTTCGGAAATCGGGCCTTCCACGCTGTTTCAAGCCTATAAGACCATCAAACAGATGGAGAAGAAAGGCAACAGCCGCGCCGAGATCATCGAGGTGCTGAAAGAAAAGTTCACGGAGAAAAATCCCGACATAAAACTAATGTAGGGACGCATTGAATGCGTCCGTAACAGAAACGCAATAATATGGAAATCACGAAAGACACCCGTTTAGCCGACCTCATCGCCCAATATCCTTGGCTGAAGACGGAAATGGCAAAAGTGAACGAGAAGTTCAAGATGCTCAACACGCCCGTCGGCAAAATCATGTTGGGCAAGACTACCATCGCCGAAATGAGCAAGAAGTCGGGGATGGAAGTGGAGGCCATCATCGAGAGAATCAAAGGATTGATTAACCAACACATAAACCAATAACAGAAAGGAACATCATGAAGTACAAAGTGAATGACAGTTGCATCGGTTGTGGCCTTTGCGAGTCCACCTGCCCCGAAGTGTTCAGCATCCAAGGTGACGTGGCTGTCGCCATTGAGGACGAAGTGCCAGGGTCGGCAATGGCTTCAGCCGCCGAAGCCAAAGAAGGCTGCCCAGTGGGAGCCATTGAAGAAGCGTAACACAAAGTTCTAACAACCCAACCGCCGCAAGGTTTTTCTTGACCTTTGCGGCGGTTTTGTTTTTTCAGATACCGAAAAAAGCCTACCTTTGCAGTCTAAACTGTTATTACTACCAATATGGGCACTGCCGTCGGTTTATTGATTCCTTTGTTGGGCACCATGCTCGGTGCGGCCTTCGTCTTTTTCATGAAGAAAGACATGTCGCCGAGGTTACAGAAATCTTTGCTAGGCTTTGCTTCGGGTGTGATGACAGCCGCTTCGGTTTGGTCGTTGCTCATCCCTGCCATTGAGATGCGGGCGGAAAGTGGCCATTGGGCGGTATTGCCTGCTGCAATAGGTTTCCTTGCGGGTGTCGGTTTCTTGCTGCTTCTAGATGAACTCACGCCACACCTGCACTTAGGTACCGATCAACCTGAGGGACCGCGGTCCAAACTCTCCCGCACAGCGATGTTGGCCTTGGCCGTCACTCTCCACAACCTGCCCGAGGGCATGGCCGTGGGCGTGGTGTTTGCCGCTGCGTCGCAAGGTGTGCAGGAAAACGAAACAATTGCAACAATTTGTAATATCACGGAATTAAGTAATCATTATCAATAAACAGGATTATGAAGACCTTGGAAGCAAATAAAATGGAACCATTTCAGCCTACTCATCCAGGAGAGGTCATCAAAGATGAGATAGAGTATCGCGGCATTTCACAAAGAGCTTTGGCTGCTCAGATTGGAGTTTCTTATACCCAATTGAACGAAGTGCTAAATGGCAAGCGCACGCTGAATACCGAAATGGCTTTGCTGATTAGTGCCGCGCTCGACATCGATGCCGAACCATTATTGGCTATGCAGATGCGTTATGATGTGATTACAACTCGCCGAAATCAAAGTTTTGTCAGTCGGCTGAAGTCCATTCGGAAAATCGCTGCTGCCTTTTGAATTTCCCCGACCAACCTATGCAGAAGCTTATTTCTCCGCCGTCACCAACAGCCAGTGTTTGGCTTCGTCTTTCCGGATGTTGATGCCCTTGAAGCCAGCATTTGATAGATGCAGCCTGATTTCCTCAGGCTTGTAGGTGTGCATTCCCTCAATGAGGCTTTCCCATTTGGCATCCATCGGACCCGAGCCGTCCGACTCGTTGACGATGACAAATTGTCCTCCGGGTTTGAGCGCCCTTTTCACCTCACCAAAGCAATGCTCGATGTCGGGCCAGAAATAGATGGTCTCAAAGGCGGTGACGAGATTGAAGGAGTTCTCTCCGAAAGGCAGTTTGACCACACTGGCCTCCTGCACCTTACAACGCCCCTCTGCGATGGCCTTGGCGTTCACTTTGGAAGACTTTGCCACCGAAACAGACGAATAGTCGATGCCTTGCACCACGCCTTTCGGGGCGCGTTGCAACAGCCGAGCGATGTTGGCGCCACCGCCGCAGCCGATATCCAAGATTTGGCCGTCTTCCTTGATTTGCACCGACGACAAGGCCCAGTTGGCCATTTGGGCGTGACCGCCGCCGTTCATTCCGTTCACCATCATTTTGCCGAAGAAGCCTTCGGGCTTGCGCGTATTGCTGAAAATCTTGCTAAGTAATCCCATAAGTAACTAATTAAATTTAAACTACATGTTTTTTGACGCGGGACACGGGACTTCAGGACTTTTTGACCATGACCATGACCGCTTTCACGGGAATGCTGAAATCTCAGCCCTTGGCCGAAACAGTCATGGTCATAGTCACAAGTCATAGTCCCGTAATCTCGCGTCCAATATGTAAACTAAATAAACCCATTCACTTAATAAGTGCTGTGATTAATTCAGCTGCAAAAATCCGACGCTTTGCCCTATCGCTACAATCCCAAAAAATAGTGATTTTTTCGACCATAAATCATCATTGGCTTGTCAAACAAAATCCTTCTAATTCGATATTTTTTACTTTTGCTGTAACAAAATCCGCTCTTCTCCGTATTACTGCAAAAGTAACCTGATGAAAAACTACAAAACCCCTATCATCCTATTCGCCGTATTCGAGATCATCGCCATTTCACTTTGGCTGGCAACAGGAAGTTTGTTCTATTTGCTCAACTTCAGCTATATCGGTACCATCATCGGTGTTGGACTGGCCTTGTCAAAAGCGGGATGGAAATATGCCAGAGAATTCATCCAGTTTGGCGTAGGCGCCTATATGCTGGTCTTCCTCGGACTGATATGCAGGGAAAATATGCAGATCGAGGGCTTTTGGTATTACTTGTTCTCCGGCGTGGTGGGCGCGGGTGTGCTTCATTATCTCATCGCCAAGATCTTCGGGCCTCTCCTCTTCGGGCGCGGCTGGTGTGGCTATGCCTGTTGGACTGCCATGATCCTTGACCTTCTCCCCTACAAACAGCCACAAGGTCCGAGAAAGAAGATTGGTTTCATCCGTTACATCGTATTCGCGTTGTCGCTAATCCTCGTCCTCCTGCTGTTCCATTTCGACAAAGCCAACAAGCACATCCTATTCATGCTGTTTCTCATCGGCAATTTGGTCTATTACGCAGTCGGCATCATCCTTGCTGTGGTGTTCAAGGATAATCGCGCTTTCTGCAAATACATTTGTCCCATCACGGTCTTCCTCAAGCCGATGAGCCACTTTTCCTTGCTGCGAATCCATTGCGACGAGAGCAAATGCATCCAGTGTGGCAAATGTCTGAAAGTGTGTCCGATGGAAGTGGAAGTGAACAACGACTCACGCAAACGCAAAAACGCCACCGAGTGCATCCTCTGCCATAAATGCACCAAGGAATGTCCTGTGAAAGCACTGAAATAAAGATTTGATATTTTTCCTTATTTTTGCCCATGTTTTTAATTCACAAAAAATATCTTGGTAGAGACAAATACTATGAAAAACATCATCAAAATCTTATCCTTCGTCATCTGCGCTTTTGCGTCATGTGCGATTGTCAGAGGTTATAGGGCTGATGGTTTGTATGGCCCAAATATTTTCAGTTTTGAACATTGTGAGCACGACACGATTGCCAATGGTGATAAAGTGTTTCATTTCCCCGTGGCAGAGAGGCCTGTATGGATAGACACCTTGCATTTTTTCAACGATCCACCGCGTTATAATAACGCGACTTTTGTTGAAGCGATAGCCAGGGAAAGCAAAACACAAGGGGTGCTGATCATCCATAACGACAGCATCGTTTTTGAGCAGTACTGGGGCGATTTCTCTGCAGAACGCATGGCTACCGTTTTTTCTGTCTCCAAATCCATTACATCGTTGCTATGCGGCATTGCCGTTGACGATGGGTATATCCACAGTATCGACGATCCTGTCACAACCTATTTGCCGGAGTTGAAAGGAAAGGACCCGAGGTGGGGACGTCTCACCATCCGCCATCTACTAGATATGCAAAGTGGACTTGACTTCGATGACACCTACGAGTTCTCCATGAAGGGTTTGAAGCACGTTAATGCCATAGCAAGATTGAACTATGGACACGACATCATGAGGCAGATACGTGGTTTGAAATTCCGTTGTGAGCCAGGCACTGATTTTCGCTACGAGAGTATGACGTCAGCGATACTGGGGGTTGTCATTGAACGGGCCTCTGGGAAGCGCTATGCCGATTATCTCAGCGAGAAAGTTTGGAAACCACTCGGAATGGAATCTTCGGCATTAGTGAATATCGACAGTCGTAAACACGACGTGGCACATGCTTTTGGCGGCATCACGCTCACCATAAAGGACCTTGCCAAGATAGGACGACTCTACCTGAACCATGGCGTATGGGATGGCAAACGCATCGTTAGCGAGGAATGGATACGCTTGTCATCGGAATATGACCCAAGTAACCATGGCTATCATTTCAACTGGTATAACCTTAGATACGAAGGTTATGGCAAGTCACCTTATCCCGGTTACTACGCCTTAGGCATCTGCGAACAGGTGCTATACGTCAACCCCTACCAAAACCTGATTATGGTAAGAATTGGAATGAGCAACAATGTTTCCACTGCAATTCCAGTGCTATTTGAAACTTTGTGTCATTATTGGATCAACACGCCGAAACAAAACTAATCTTTTTTTTATTTTTGCAGCCGCTTATCAGAAGGAGTCGCCGAGATAGTCTTGCAGCCCTCGTTTAAGCTTCAGGATATGAAATGAACAGCCTCCCTTCCAGAACCAAAGCCCTGATCGGCGTCAGTTTCCGTGAGTTTGCCAGATATGCCTTGCCGAGCATCATAGGGATGCTCATCGTGGGTTTGCAGACCATCATCGATGGACTTTTCGTAGGCCGTGGCGTGGGTGCACTGGGTCTTGCCGCCGTCAACATCGCCATGCCACTCATCAGCTCGATGTTGAGTGTATCCATCATGATCATCTCAGGCGGCATCGTCATCACGGGCATTGCCAAAGGGCAAGGCGACGAGGCGCGGGCGAAAGGCTACACCTCGCTTACTTTTGTCACATTGTTGGTCACCATCGCGGTGCTATCCGTCATGGTCGGTCTCTTTCTCAAGCCCTTGTGCTATTTCCTTGGCAGCAATGATGAGGTATATCCTTTTGTCCGACAATACCTTGGCGTCATCGGTTGCGGTTTCATCTTCTACTGCATCCCCAACTTCACGGAGGCCTTCACCCGCCTCAACGGAAAGCCCAACTGGGTGTTTGTCAGCGGCGTCATCTGTTGCGTGGTGAACATCGTCCTAGACTATTTCTTCGTGTTGCGTTTCGGATGGGGCGTGGCTGGAGCCGCCATTGCCACTTGCGTGGCCAACACCACGGCGGCTTTGGTGTTGTTTCGCTTTGTCCGCTTCGGCAAGATGATGGGCGGACGCAAGGAAATCAAGAAGATGTTCTTCAACGGCTCATCGGAGATGCTGACCTCGGTTTCGGCAGCGGTCACGACCTACATCTTCAACCTCGTGCTGATGCGCGAGATTGGCACCAAGGGCGTGGCGGCCTTCACCATCGTCTGTTACCTCAACTTCATCGTCAACATGTCGATTTTCGGGCTGTCGCAAGCCATGTATCCCTTGATGTCGTATAGCGTCGGCGCCCAAAACCACAGAAGAGTCAAATCGTTGTTGGCCAACGCCTTGCTTCTTGGTGGTGGCATCGGTATCGGGGTTTATCTGCTCGTGTTGGTTTTCAAGCACGGCATCGCGAGTGCCTTCAGTAACGGCGACTTGGAGTTGCAGACGCTGACCACCGTGGCGACCACCTACGTCACGCTGCATTATCTGGTGTCGTTCGTTAATATTGAGGCCTGCAGCTTCCACACCGCCATCGAGCGACCTTTGGAGTCGGTGGTCATCGCCCTCTGCCGAAGTATCGTCTTCGTGCTGATTCCCATGTTTATCCTTACCCCTGTCATCGGTCAAAAGGGCATCTGGCTCAGCATGCCTATTGCCGAGGTAATGACATTGATGGTCAGTATTCCGCTGGTGCTAGTGTCGCTGAAAAGATTGACGCGAACGAAATAAAAGCAGTATCTTTGCAGCAAATCAACAAATCATCTATTCTACACTATGAACAAGCAAATCATCATTTACGGTAGCGAGTATGGCTCGACCAAGCGTTATGCCGAACGGTTGTCGGAGATTACGGGGATTGAAGCCGTCAATTACAAAGAAGTGAAGGACATTGGCGATTACAAAAGGATTGTCTATCTCGGTGGACTCTTTGCCGGAGGTGTCATGGGACTGAAGAAAACAGTCAGCAAGATGACTTCCCAGCAGGAACTGGTTTTGGTCACTGTGGGCATGACTGACCCCAATGAAACGACCTATTTCGAAGGCATCAGGAAAGCACTTAAGGATCAACTCCCCGCGACTTTCTACGACGAAAACAAGATCTTTCATTTGAGAGGAGCTATCGACTACGGTCAGCTTAGTTTCAAGCATCGCATCATGATGAAGATGTTCCATTCAATGTTGTTAAAGAAGCCCGAGTCAGAGCTTACCGCTGATGCGAAGACTGTATTGGAAACCTACGGCAAGCAGGTGGATTTCGTGGATTATGACGGGCTCAAAACTATTGTTGAGATTATTGAGAAAACGAAATAGGGAAAAATGGAAAGCAATACGGACTACTTAAATACAATTGAAAAGCTTCAGTTGGAGCCGCATCCAGAAGGTGGCTACTACCGTCAGCTGTATGGAAACGATGCCATGGGCAAAAAGGACATCTCCACGATTTATTACATGCTCACCGGTAGCGACATTTCAGCTTTCCATCGTCTGCACGGCGTGACGGAAATTTGGTATTATCATGCCGGTGAGCCGCTTCTCCTCTATGTTATCGACATGGATGGGCATTTGACCGTTCACGAGCTGTCGCCCAAGGGTGAGATGCAGGTGGTCATCCATCCAGAGGAATGGTTCGCCGCCGAAATCCCTTCGAAAAAAGGATTCTGTTTGGTAGGCTGTGCCGTGGCTCCGGCCTTCAGCTTCGAGAACTTCGAGCTTGGGCACAAAGATGCTCTTTTGCAACAGTTTCCGCAGTATACTGAAATCATCGAGAGATTAACATGAAGACCATAGACACCACCAATATGTGTTCGCACTTGCAGAAGAAACTATTCGATGAGAATGGCGAATACCATCATCTTTGGCTGGCCCTGCAAGATGACGAGGAGCTAACTGCCGTGGTTCGCTCGCGACAACTCCACATCTATCGCAATGGCAAGAAAGTGTTGGTCCTGGCTGGGAAGTCCGCTCCGAAGATTATTAGGGAAGATGTTGTTTGTGAGATGATAGCAAATTACGCCTAGGAAAATGTCTATCCTAATATCAAAACCCGACATTGCATATCTGGGTGTGGTAGGGTCAAGCAGCCATGTCATGCCGACGCTGGTTTGTGCGATGGCGGGCATCTATGGCTGCGACATATCATGGTCATCCATCTTATTATTAAAACCCGACATTGCATATCGGGGTGTGGTAGGGTCGTCCCTTCGGGACTTGGCTTTGCGCGTCGTGGAAGGCTTGACGCATTGTCATCGTCTGCGTCCCGCAGACAGCGGTAGAGGTTGCTTGATGGGGTGCTGCTCGAGGTCGCTTCTGCGATGAAGGAAGTTAAAGCTGAAGCACTATTTACAATCGATTTAGAATTTGAAGCATATAATAAACCTTTTTTCTTATTTTTGCGGCAATAAACAATTATAGACTATAGATGATTTAAATACGACAACAACTAACATATTATAAACCATAGCGTTTGCTATTTATTCGAGATGCTCCGAAAATTTGGCGATTAGAAGATGCAAAATCAAGAATAGGTTCGGCGAACGTCCACGTAAGCGTGGACGGAACTTATTTGATTTTGCAGGTTACGCCAAATACCTCGGAGCTCATAAGGGAAGTCCCGCTTTCTTTATGTTTGTTTTTTGAGGTGTTTGTTTGTGTGCCTGCATCATCGGTAAGTAGCAGAACTGAAAAGTATATCAAATGATAACAAAAGAAAACTTACCGAAAGTACTTGAATGTCTCGGCTTTGAAAAGCAAAGCGATATATACAGCAAACATTATAATGAATCGAACTGCGAAATAAGTATTGATTTTGCAAACGAGAGAATAGAGTATCCGTCAAATCTTGACACTGGCGCAAATACTACTACCAATTTCAGTCAGGAAGAGAATTTTGTTGTCCTTGAATGTGTTAACAGACTGCTGGATAAGGGATACAAGCCAGAAAGCATTTTCCTTGAAAAGACATGGACGCTTGGACACACAGGGAAAAGCGGTAGAGCCGATATTACTATCTATGACAAAAAGAACAATGCCTATCTGATAATAGAATGTAAACGAGCAGGCAACGATTACAAAGAGGCCCGAAAAGAGTTGTTTGACGATCCTGCCGGAAAACAACTTTTCAGTTACTGGGCACAAGCTCGTTCAACGCAATGGCTTCAATTGTATGCTTCTGATTATGACGATGAAAACGATAATGTAACTTACAAAGAAGAAATTGTCAGGAGTTTTGACGACAAGAATGTCGAGTTGTTGGCAAAAGAGGAAGATTCTATATTGCTTTACAAGAACGCATCAACAGCTGAAGATTTCTTTATTGTTTGGGATGAGACCTATTCAAAAAAGGTTTATCATAACATAATCTTTGGTGAGGATTCCATTGCCTACAACATAGGCGACCAGCCCATCAAAAACAAAGACCTGAAGAAATTCAAGAAAGAAGATGGTATCACCGATTCGTTTCGTGAAATTCTGCGACATAACAACATCAGCGACAAAGAAAATGCATTCAACAAATTGCTTTCTCTGTTCATTTGCAAGTTTGTTGACGAGGAAAGACATCGTGACGAAAACGACATTATGGATTTCCAATACATTGATGGAACGGATAATTACTATTCTCTTTACGAAAGATTATTGGCTTTGTTCCAAATTGGAATGAAAGAGTATCTGAAAGAAGAAGTGTTTTATCTTGATAATGACTATATTAGAAAAACGCTTGACCAATTCACTGGGAAGAAGCGGAAGGCACTGGAAGAGGAATTGGTTGACAAGTTCCAAAAAACAAAAATGTTGTCATGTCAGGTTTTCGCTTTTAGAGAGGTTTACAACGAAAAGCTATTTCTTCAAAACGGGAAAGTACTGGTTGAAGTGGTTGAATTATTCCAAAACTACAAACTGGCCTATTCTAGCAAAGACCAGTTTTTGGGAGAGCTTTTTGAAAACTTGTTGGATCAAGGATTCAAACAGGAAGCGGGACAATTCTTTACACCAGTTCCCATAACTCGCTTTGTGTGGAATTCCCTGCCGCTCGACAGGTATTTGTCTTCCAAAACTCCTGCATTACCCAAAGTCATAGATTTTGCCTGTGGTTCAGGCCATTTTCTTACGGAAGGTGTCTCTGCAATATCTGAGAGCGTCAAAGAAATCGAGGACAAGAACATATCTGAAACTTTTTATGGCATTGACAAAGACAACAGGTTGGCTCGAGTAAGCAAGGTGGCCATGCTTTTGAATGGTGCCGCAAATGCCCACATAAAACAAGGCGATGGGCTTGAGCCTGACGAGGATTTTCTTGGTGAACTCAATTCTTTCGACATCCTCGTTGCAAATCCACCCTACAGCATTGATGCCTTCAAAACACACGAAAGCCGAAAAGTACAAAGCTTATACGAAACGATAAAACTAATGTCGTTCAACTGTGGCGACATACAAAACGTTTTTATTGAACGGATGCATCACCTTTTGAAGCCCAAAGGAATTGCCGCCATTGTCATGCCATCCGCTTTGTTAAGCAATGTTGAAGCATCTGATATCAAAACCCGAGAAATCCTACTGCATAATTTCTACATCCGTTGCATTGCGAGTTTTGGAGGAAAGACATTTGGCAAAACATCCACAAATACCATTATACTTTTCTTGGAGCATTTTGATTTCCCTCCACAAACAGCGAAACTAAACTATTGAAAGATAGTGCTACAGCAATTGTAAATGGCGAAAACCTTGACGACTGGAACGATTCCGACTTGTTCAATGAATATTTGAAAACGATAGAAATTTCGAAAGAATCGTATCTTCAATTCGTTTCTAAGAACGAATCATTGTTTGAAAATACTTTCGCGCCTTATTTTAAGGAATACGAAACAGCTTTCCGAAACCAAACAAACACGAAGAAAACGCTTGGGAAGATTGCAGAGATAGAACGAAAAGAGAAAGCAAAACAGCCACTTAAAAGGAATGAGAAAAGTAGCGAAGAACAAAGACAGCTATTAAGCAACGAGTTTTTCGATTGGGTAAAAGAAATAGAAGAAAACAAGCTGCTGGTTTTCGGTCTCACATACCAACAACAAACTATAATCATTACAGCCCCCACAGATACTAATGAGCAAAAACGATTCCTTGGTTATACAAGCAGCGAGCGTCGGGGCAACGAAGGATTAAAAGAAACTGATGGTTTGTTGACAAACATTTTGGATAGAGATGACAAGCAAAAACTTGCTTGGTCTGTCCGTTGTGCATTCGATGGCAAAAATTGCGTAAACGATGAGTTAGAGAAATATGCAAAGTGTGTTCGAACATCGGATATGATTGAGTTCTCTAAATCATCTTTTGACATGCAAATAAAACTTTCCGTAGATAAAAAGAATGAAATCGAGAGCAAGTTTCCGTTGGTGAAGTTAGGTGATATTGCGGACGTTTCAGCAGGAAATGGAGCTCCGCAAGATGCAGAGTCTTTTACAGGGGGTAAGTATCCCTTTTTTAGAATGTCTGATGTCGCCAAAGAACATCTCAATCCAAATCTGATACATTCAAATGATTACTTAAATGACAAAGGAATAAGGGGGCTTCGGCTTTATAAAAAAGGAACAATCTTATTCCCCAAATCTGGAGCCTCTACATATTTGGACCATAGGGCGATAATGGGTGTTGACGGATATGTGGTATCGCATTTGGCTACAATTATTGCTAATACGGAAATTGTTTTTATCAAATACCTTTATGAAGTTTTAACATTGATAAAGGCAAGAGACATTAAACCTGGGTCTGGTTATCCATCCTTGAATGTTTCTGATATAGAAAACATCAAGACACCATTACCGCCTCTTGTTATTCAAAAACAAATCGTTACCGAATGTGACAAAGTCGATGAGGAATACGATCGAAATCGTGAGAGTATTGAAGAAAACAAGAGAAAGATTGCAGAATTGATAAATAAGGTAAAAGGCGAGAAGAAAAAGTTGGGAGAAATCGCCCCATACTCTACCACAAGGATTGCTTATTCTGATACGAAAGCAGAGAATTATATCACGACTGACAATTTGTTACAGAATTGCGAAGGAATGAAAACCTACGATGGGGTTCCTATTGTTGATACCGTAATAAGCTATCGAAAGGGTGACATTCTTGTTTCAAACATTCGACCGTATCTGAAAAAGATCTGGCTTGCCGACAGGGATGGTGGATGTTCTCCAGATGTGCTGGTTTTCAGACCGATTGTTAGCATTGATTATCGTTTTGTGTATTATTCAATGAAGCAAGACAAGTTTTTTGATTTTATGATGCAGGGAACCAAAGGAATGAAAATGCCTCGTGGAGACAAGAACATTATTCCAAATTTTGAAATTGTGATTCCGCAAGATCAACAGACAATTATTTCCGAAATCGAAACCTACGAACAGAAGATTGCTGAGGCAAAGACAGTGATGTCAAGTTGTGCGGAGAGTAAGAAAAAGATTTTGGAGAAGTGGTTAAAATGACAACAATGAATAGACTGTGATTAGATAGCTGATTTATATCATTTTTGCAAAATATAGTTTTCTGACAGAAATGATGTATTCTTGTTGTCGGAATTATTTGATATAAAACCGACAAAAATCAACTAAAATACCATCGTAATACATTGATTACAAAACAATTGTATTGATGTAAAATGCGGCTTGGTTTTATAAAACTACCTATAGTATTGAAGGCAGGCGTTTTGTCGTAAAACACATATTTTTTACGACAAAATTGTATATGAAAATATTAGTTAACCTATTGAAAACAAGATACTTGAAAGTATTAGAATATTCAGATAGGATAAGTCGTTTTATCTTCGGATTGGGCAAATGGGTTAAGGCTTTTGGCCTTTGATCCGATAGCATCGATGAACGAAGAGGAACCTGATAAAACGACTTTAAAAACGGAAAATCGAAATCGAAATGAAGAAAATCGGCGACAAATCATCGGTTTTATCGCCGATAATGTGCAATCTTACGCGAAATTCCTGATGCTCCAGGCCTCGATATATCTGCCATCAAGTCCCCCCAACCCAATAATGCACTTTTTTAGTGCATAAAATAAAAATATTGCACTTTTTTTAGTGCATAAAATTAAAAATATTGCACTTTTTTTAGTGCACAAAACTAAAAGTATTGCACTTTTTTTAGTGCACATAGACGACATCGAGTACGGCCATGGCATTTCAATTCCGTTGTGGACGTTTGGGCTGCTGTATTAAAACCCTAATTCTTCCTTAGTCTTTCTGTATTCCACAGGGCTTTCCAAACGGCTTTGACTTCAACTAAGCAAAACTCCTAATGCTCTTGCCTACGTTGATGAAATGGTCAGCCACGCGCTCGGCGTTTTGTGCCAATGAGATGTATTCGGCACCGACTTGAGGCGTACATTGTCCCGCCACAAGTCGCTTGATGTGTTGCGATTCCATGGTTTCCGTAAAGCTATCAATCTGTTCCTCAATCTGATAGGCATATTCGAGCGCCGTAAAGTCAAGGTCGTGGTAGGCTTTCATGACTTCGTGGTAAAGAGCCGTGATCTTCCGCTCCATTTCCTTGATTTCGAGCACGGCAGGCTCAGAGAATGTTTCATTTTGGGTTTGCAGGCTTTCCGCATACTCCACGATGTTTTCGGCATAGTCGCCGATGCGTTCCAGGTCGCTCACGCTTTTCACGCTGCAACTGAGGTACTTACTATCCGTTTGGCTAAGCGATTTTGCTGAAAGCGCCGCCACATAACGGATCAGTTCACTGTTTAGGAAGTTGAGTTCGTTCTCAGTTTTCTTGAACTTTTCCAAATCGCTGAAATCCAAAGTAGTAACGATATGTATGGCACGACAGAAGTTGTCGTGGGCCAATGCACCCATGTTTTCGACTTCGGCCTTCAACTGCCTGACAGCCAAAGCGGGTGTTACCAACATTGAGTCATCAAGGAAATGAAGATGAAACTTGTCGTCATGGAGCTCTTCGACATGGTCGGGAATGATGCGACACACCAAGCGTACCAGGCCATTGGTCAGCGGTAGTGCAACCAAGGTGGTGCAGACATTGAACACGGTATGGAACATAGCCAACTGCACCTGCGGGGCATGTGGGAACATAGCCTCAAACATCTTCCCGAAGCCCCAATCCCCTTGGGTGAAAAGATGAAGGAGCAAGGCGATAAGCAAAAACAGCACCACACCCATCACATTGAAAAACAAATGAATGAGGGCCGTCCGTTTGGCGTTTCGGCCACTGGTCATGCCCGCCAAGATTGCCACCACGCATGAACCGATGTTGGAACCCATCGTGAGGAAGATGCCTTGGTCGAGCGAGAGCAGTCCCGCCACCACCATGGTGATGGCGATGGACGTCAGCACCGATGACGACTGAATGATGGCCGTGAGCAATGCACCGATGAACACAATCAGCAAGGGGTTACGGATGGTGGCCAAAAACTTTTTCACCGAATCCAAGGCGGCGAATTCATCCATGGCGCCCGACATGATGCCGAGACCGACAAACAGCAAGCCGAAACCCGCCAGGATGCTGCCGGTTTGTTTCCACTTCTCGCGCTTCGAGAACATCATCACGAAGGCTCCTATGCCAGCTAGGGCCGAGAAAAGCACTGTCGTGGAGATACCGTGGCCACCAAACATGCCCAAGGCCACCAGTTGCGCAGTGACCGTCGTACCGATGTTGGCGCCATAGATGACCGTGGCGGCCTGCGCGAGCGACATGATGCCCACGTTCACGAAGCCGATGACCATCACCGTCACCGCGCCTGAGCTTTGGATGGCCGCCGTGCCCACCGTGCCGACGCCCACACCGAGCCACTTGTTATTTCCCATCTTGGCAAACAGCCGCTTCAAGCCTGCACTGCTTGCACTTTCAAGACTGGTACTCAACATCTTGCAGGCCACCAAAAATACCCCGATGCCTGCGATTAGGGTTAAAATTGCGATAACGATGAGCATAGGCGCATATTTGAGAAAGCGGCCAACGATGGCTCACTGACCGCTTTCGTTATGAAGAAAAAGGTTGACTTCTTATTTGTTGTCGATATGGGTTACGTTGAAATTGCTGTCAAATTCAATCTCAACACCATTGCTTAACTCAATTTCCCAACCGTTTGCTTTCTTTTCGATTTTGTCAATATGCTGGTTGGGGTAATTCGTGGCAACGTAGGCAGAAATCTGTTCGGGAACGAGTGCGGTAGGAACTATGCCATAAACACTCGATTCATCGCAATCGATGCTCTTCCATTCAAAGGCGAGGTTGAAGGTGATTTCCGTGCCGTCGGTCAGTTTCACCTCATATTCATCCTCGTCCACCAAAACCTTGAGGATGCCAACTTGAGGGAAATAGGTCTCTACAAAAGTGTTGATTTCTGCATAGTCAGTAGGCGTTTCGCCCCCATTCCCGCCACCATTCCCGCCGCCGTTTCCGATGACATTGAAATTGGTGTCGAACTTGATTTCCTGTCCATTCTTGAGTTCAATCTCCCAGCCGTAATGCTCTTTCTCGATTTGTTCGATCTGTTGGTTGGGGAAGTTCGTGTTTACATAGGTAGTAATCTGATCGGGAACGAGTTCTGTGGGTACGGCACTATAAATGGAGGACTCTTCACAGTCGATATGGGTCCATTCGAAGTTGAGATTGAAAGAAATCTCGGTACCGTCAGCAAGTTCCACTTCGTATTCGTCGTCTTCCGCTTTGATGCTAAGGATTTCTGTTTGAGAGAAATAGGTGCTTACAAAAGTGTTGATGTCAGGGTATTCAGCACTGTTTCCTCCCCCATTTCCGCCATTGTTGACGACATTGAAGTTGACATCAAACTTGAGATCAACATCATTGCTGAGTTCAATCTCCCAGCCATTGTTTTCTCTTTCGATTTCATCAATGTGTTGATTGGGATAGTTGGCGGTAACATAGGCTGCAATCTGTTCGGGGACAAGCGTCTCAGGCACAGCACCATAGATGGATGAATGTTCACAGTTAACCTCAACCCATTCAAACGCTCGGGTAAAATACACCTTGGTGTTGTCGCTTAGAATCACTCGGTAATAGTGTTCGGTCTGGTTACAACTGAGGATGCTTGTTTCGGGGAAATGTGTGTTGACAAACGTGACAATGTCCGTGGCAATGTCAATCGCATTGACAGGAGCACCGTTCCCTTCGGCCTCCCATTGGTTGTTGTTGCTGTTGTTGTTGCCTCCAGTGGGCGTTTCTTTTGTGCATGATGACACTGCCAAAGACAATGCGATGAATGCTGCAAACAATGCTAATTTCTTCATTTTAGTTAGATTTTAGTTGATAAATAATTGAATTATGGGATAAAAAAAGATGGTCCGAACCGAAGTCCGCACCATCTTTTTTGTTTTTCGTGATGATATAGTTATGGCTGTCGGCCAAGCTTTTCCATGGGGCGTAACGTCTCACCTGCCCGAGGCGCAAAGCCGCCGAGCATAGATTTTCATTCTGTTCTTCGCCTAGGGATGCAACTGGGCCAAAGTCACATTGGCATTGCAAACCATCCAATGGACTGTTGAGCAAAAACTCCGAATCCTCGTCTTCGTCAAACTCATCACCGTCAAACGACATATTAGACAGGATTTCAGTTTGTTCCATGATGTACAAATCCTCTTGGGCCGTGCTGGTAAGGTCAAGAAGGAACAGACCCATCAGGATGAGGGCGACGACAGAAACATATTTTCGGAAAAAGTCAATCATGGCTATGTACTTGGAATAACTGATAAGCTTTGAAATTATTGTCCTTGTAGGCAAAAAAAAACCGTACCTTTGCCGAAAACTAGAATTTATGTACAGCCTAAATTATAAAGTAACCACCAGCACCTGCGACAGCGAGGGCAAACTCAAGCTGTTTTCCGCCCTTCAAATGATGCAGGACTGTTCGGAGATGTGGATCGACAGCGAGCCACAGGTAAAAGAATATTTCGCCCGCGAGAACATGGCGCAACTGCTGGCCTCAAGGCAGGTGGAGATTATGCGTGTGCCTGATTTCAAGGAAGAACTGACCGTGACCACCTCGGTCTATGGCATGAAGCCCATGTTCGGCTTCCGTAACACCTTCATCTATGATGCAGAAGGCAAGCCTTGCTACCGCACTTGGAGCATGGGTGCTTTTGTCGACAAAGCCAACGGCAAGCTGAAGCGTGTGGACGATGCCGTGGCCAACTCGCTGCTCATTGAGCCGCAGCTGGAGATGAACTACAAAGACCGCCGCATCATCTTGCCGAAGGGTGGGGGAGAGACCTTCGCGCCCATTCAGGTAATGCGCGCCGACATCGACTACAACCGCCATGTCAACAATGCCAACTACATCCGCATGGCGATGGAACTGTTGCCCGAGGACTTTGTTGTAAAAGGCCTTCGCGTGGAATACCGTGTGGCGGCGAAGTTTGGCGATGTACTCGTTCCAACAGTTTTTGAGATAGAAAACAGCTTCATCATCGAGCTTGCCATTGGTAGCGAGGCGAGCGCTATTGTGGAGTTTTCGGAATGAATGAAGCTTTTTCGTATTTTTGTCGCCCTAACTGAAATACAACACAAGCTAAACTTAACGATCATGAAAAAGTATTTACATCTGGTTTTGTTACTCTTCGTATTCGCTGGCTTCCCCAATGCGCAAAGCCCCGCATCAACCGCCAACTGGTTTGGATACATCTTGCCTCCCAGCCCGGCAGAATACAAGTATGTCTCTTTTACCATGCAGGATTTAGGGTCAGTTTCCATTGCATCGGACGAGATTCCAGCAGTATCGACTGCCACCTTTGCAGACGGTTATGTGTGGAGTGTTAATAACGACAACGGCTATAACATTTGCAAATCAAGGTATGATGCTGCCAATGACCTTATCGAAGAACCTGAGGTGATGATTGCAAGCATTCACTATGTCAACGATATGGCTTACAATCCCGCCGACGGATTGATTTATCTCATCACAGAAGAGCACTTAAAATGCTTCAATCCAGCTGACCCTGGCAATATCCAAGACCATGGCGTGATAGAGCACGACGGCTTCAATTTGGCTATCGACATGAATGGTAACGCTTATATGATAAGTTCTTGGGGCGAGTTTGGCATGCTGAATCTTTCCAATGCACAATTGACCGTAATCAATTCGATTGATTTGCCCATAAAAATGTCTTTCGACATGCTGACGGGCGAATTGTTTGGCGTTTATTATGGAAATTTGTATCAGCTTGACCCCAATACTGGAGTCTATACCCTGTTGGGCGCACTCCATGGTGGAGGCAACAGCTATGATCCGACCTGCTTGTTTATGACCTACAGCTCCAATCCTTCGGAATTTACGGTCGGCGACTTGATTTATCGTGTCAATGACGACCAAGTGTCCGTAACGGTCATAGGCCATGTCAATGGCTACGAAGCCACCGGCGATTTGATCATCCCGGAATCAGTGAGTTATGAAGGACATAATTATACCGTGACCACCATTGGCGAAAGCGCGTTCTTGTATTGCTTTTATTTGACGAACCTTTCCATTCCCAATTCAGTAACCACCATCGAAGCGAGTGCCTTTGCGTATTGCCAGAGCTTTACTGGCGATTTGGTGATTCCCAACTCCGTGACTACTGTCGGCTATGGTGCCTTCCAGTATTGCTCCGGTTATAATGGAGACTTGATTATTGGAAGTGCTGTTACTACAATTGAGGATTATGCCTTCAATTCGTGCGACGGCATGACGGGCACATTACACATCCCGAGCGGCGTTCAGTCGATTGGTGGCAACTCCTTCGGATATTGTGCTTTTAGTGGCATTGTCGTCGACCCTGAAAACAGCGTCTATGACTCAAGAAACGACTGCAACGCCATCATCGAAACGAGTACGAACGAACTTATTACAGGATGCAAAAACTCTGTCATTCCCAACACGGTTACATCCATCGGCTATTGCGCTTTCAGAGGCGTTCAAGGTTTGACCTCCATTGAAATCCCGAATTCAGTGACTTATATTGGAGAGAACGCCTTTGCTTTTTGCTATGACCTGACTGGCGATTTGACCATCCCGAATTCTGTAGACACAATCGATGCAGGTGCTTTTTTCTATTGCCAAGGCTTTGGCGGCATCCTGACCATAGGTGAATCCGTCACTTTTATTGGCGACCAGGCCTTCAGAAATTGCTCTGGTTTTACGGGAGCGGTCACTTTGGCCATCACGCCACCTGTCCTTGGTGACGATTTTGGTGGTTTGGTGTTCGAAAACTTCGGCTATCCCATCCTTACCGTTCCTTGCGGATGCATCGATGCCTATCGGAACTCCAGTTGGTATGAGCCATACGGACTGAATGGTTTCAATGAGTTTATCGAAGATTGCAGTGTGGTTTCGGAAACTGGCAGCATTGTTACTGCCGTTTATCCGAATCCTACGGATGGTATGATAAAAGTCGAGGCTGAAAACATGAAGAGCATCACCATCTTCAATTTGCTTGGAGAAAAAGTTTTTGAAGGCTCCGCCTATGGCGACACCTTTGAATACGACTTCAGCCATCAAGGTGTCGGAATGTACTTCATCAAGGTAAAGACCGCGAAAGGCTTTGAGACCATAAAGATAACAGTAAGGTAATCAATAATCTACACATATAATTTATCAACATGCCCAATCCATACAACAAACAAGAGTTGCTTGCCGCCATGGCCGACGGCTATGCCAAACTCAACGAACAGATAGCCAAGATGAGTGAGGAAGCCATATCGGCTCCCTTTGACTTTGCCGCCGACCCGAAGAAATGCGGTGTGCGCTGGCAATACGACCGCTGCCTCCGCGACCTGCTGATCCACCTCTACGAGTGGCAAGTGTTGATGCGCGAGTTCGTGAACAATATCCGAGAAGGTCACCCTCGTGACTACCTGCCGGACGAGTACCGCAAGAACTACCACGAGATGGACAAGATGCTGGTAGAAAAGCACCAAAACACGCCTTTGGAGGAGGCCAAACGCCTGCTGCAAGAGACCCACGAGGAGATGCTCCGCCTTGCCGAGAGATTCACCGAAGAGGAACTCTTCACCAAAGGCTACTACAAAAACACCTACACCACCGACATGGCGGCCTACTTTGTGAGCGTCACTTCAAGCCCCTACGGGCAGGCTGTGAAGCTGTTGAAGACGCATCAAAAAAACCTCAAGAAATAACATGGACACAGCAACACTATACGAATTCAATGCCATCATCATCCAAAACGAGGACATGGATGCCGCTTATGTTGAGGTGCCTTTCGACATCAAGGCGCTCTTCGGCAAAGGTCGGTTGGCGGTCCATGCCACCTTCGACGGCGTGCCATACGACGGCCAGATCGTCAAGATGGGAACGCCTTGCTTCATCATCGGCCTGCGGAAGGACATCCGCAAACAGATTGGCAAGTCTTTTGGCTACATGGTGCATGTGACATTTTGCGAACGAAAATAAAACTACAACAATGAAAAAGATTATCATCATCGACGGAGGCCCGCGTGCCACTTTCAACACGGCCTCAATGCTCAAGAAATTCGCTGAAGGAGCCAGTTCCGTCAGCGACGAAATCGAGGTGAAGACCATTCGCCTCTATGCCCTCGACTACAAAGGCTGCATGTCGTGCATGGCCTGCAAAATCAAGGGCAAAGCCTCGCAAGTGTGCAAATACAAGGATGCCTTGACTCCTGTCTTGGAAGAGATTGCGCAAGCCGATGGTTTGGTATTAGGTTCGCCCAACTATTTCGGCGAGGTTACTGGCCAGATGAGGGCTTTCTTGGAGCGTTTGGCCTTCCCGTGGCTCTCTTACAACGACTACAGCATCACCGCCCTGAAGCGGATGCCCGTGGTGCTGGTGGAGACGCAAAACGGTGGCGTGGGAGGCAGCAACTGCAATGGCTACGGCACGATGGAGCCATGCATCGCCAAAGCCCTCGGACAACCGGAGAAACTGTTTGCCAACAACACCTACCAAGTGAAGAACTACGCAATTTTTGAGTTGGGAGGATTCTCGGAGGAAGCCAAACGCAAGTATCGCGAGGAGCACTGGGAAGAAGACCTGCAAAAAGCCTTCGATGCTGGAATACGAATGGCGGAGACAATCATAAAGGCTTGATGAGAAAGCTGTTAAAGACAATTTCTAATAATTGCTTGCAATTATAGTCTCAAATTCGATAAAACTCAAATGATCAGCAATATGGAAATTCTAAAATTCTGAAATTCTTGATGATTAGAAATCTCTTATTGATATTAGCCTTAGCCTGTTCCTTCAGCCTCTTAGGGCAATCCATCGACACATTGGTGGTGCGCTCGGCCATCGAGAGGCAGCTGGTGACCTATCCTGAATCCACCTTACAGGACATCTACAAGAGTTTCTACCAAGAGCATTTCGGTCCGGGCCATATCATCAGCGACACGGCCTCGGCACGACGCTATCTGGTGCGCGAACTCTCGGAAATGGGCAAAATCCAATCGCCGTATTTTGAGCCTACGGGCAGCCAAGGCGATTACATTCGCGTCTATCTCTCCACCGTCGCCAACAACCTGATTACTGCGGAGCGACTTTTGGATGCCTTAATCAGAAGTGCCAATTCATGGCAAGAACCGACCGTTAGTTGGCTGGAGAAATGGGAAGCCATCGTCAGCATCATCCAAGCGAATAAGATGGAATTAGAAGGCTTTGAGACCGACCTTCCCCGATTGACCGAAGCCGCCCAAAACAACCAAGCCGTGCACCACAGTCATCGCTACAACGAGGCCTATCACCCACATTACCGCATCGTGGAGCGCAGTATTTTTGAAAGCGAATTAAAACCAACTTTAAAATAGTATCTATTTAATTATCAATTATCAATTATCAATTATCAATTATCAATTCATTATGAAACAACCCATTAAAGTAACAGAAGCCATTTTCCCGATGCCAGTTTTGCTCGTGGCTACCTACAACGAAGACGACACCATCGACGTGATGAACGCCGCTTGGGGCACCATGCTCGACCGCGACCGTGTGGCCCTCAACCTGACCGAAACCCACAAGACTGTGGAGAACATCAAGCAACACAAGGGCTTTGTCGTCCATATCGCCGATGCCACCCATGTGGTGGAAGCCGACTATTTCGGCGTCGTGTCGGGCAAGACCGAAAAGGACAAGTTCACCAAGAGCGGTCTCACCGCGACCAAATCCTCATTGGTGGACGCACCCATCATCAACGAATTGTCCATCGCAATGGAGTGCGAGTTTATCGAATACCAAAGCGACGACACGGGCCTTGGCGTCATCGGAAAGGTGTTGCAGACCTCCGTTGAGGCCGACAAAATGAAGGACGGCAAAGTGGATGTGGAAGCCCTGCAAGCCATCACTTTCGACCCCTACACACACGGCTATTATCAAGTCTCAAAGCGCGTTGGTGAGGCCTTCAAGGACGGCTTGAAACTGAAATAATCATCAGTCAGTAACCAGACCAAACAACACCATGCGTAAAAACCTAATTGTTTTAGCCTTTATGATCCTTTCAGCATTGCCAACACTAGCACAAATCGACCTCCACAGCCACGCCATCACTAAGGGCTACCTCGATTACATCAAAGCCAATGGCGCCGAGATGGACGAAGGTTTTCCCATTCCAGCTTGGGATGCGGAACAACAAATTGCCTTTATGGACAAGGCTGGCATACAGACCGCTGTGCTGACCATGCCCGCTCCACAGCCTTGGTTTGGCGATGCGGAGGCTCCGGCAGCGGTTTGCCGTAGCTACAATGAAGAGTGCGCTGCCCTCAAGGCACGCTATCCTGGACGCTTCATGTTTTGTGCCGCTCTGCCTTTGCCCGATGTGCCACACGCATTGGAAGAGGCTCGCTATGCCTTGGAGGTCTTGGGAGCCGATGGCATCAAATTAGCCACCAACAGTTACGGACAATACCTAGGTGAACCCGCTTTGGACCCGCTGATGGCTTATCTCGACCAACAGAACGCCGTCGTCATCCTGCACCCGCACAAACCCTCATCGGTCAATGCGCAGCTGATTGTCGATGTGCCATTGGCCAGTTATGAATATTTGGCCGAGACCACGCGCACAGTGCTCAACATGGTAGCACATGATGTATTGATGCGCTATCCGCATTTGAAAGTCGTGGTGCCACATTGCGGTTCTTTCCTGCCCAACGCTTTGCCCCGTTTCCGCTCGCTGCTGCCCGTAATGGTGAAACAAGGCATGATGCAACTCGTTGATGTAGATGCCAACCTTTCACATCTCTATTACGACCTTGCTGGCGCTCCGACCGACGAAGTCCTCGATGCCCTTCTGACCATCACCACGCCCGACCACATTCTCTACGGCAGCGACTATCCGTATGTGGCCGAGCCAGTACTTATCAGTGGAAAGCAAGCTTTGGAAAGCCGTCTCGCCTCGCACGGATTGAATCCCAAAGATGTCTTCACCGACAACGCCCGACGTTTATTTGGGGAGAACCTGCCATTGCGACAATATGGAGAAAAGATCGTCCGCATCGCCGAAATCGAAGTGGTGCCCGAGTATTTGGAGGAATATATGGCCTTCGCCAAGGAAGTAGGGGAGACCTCAGTAAAAGTGGAACCTGGCGTGCTGACCCTCTTCTCGATGCAAACCAAGGAAGACCCCTGCAAGATCTACATCCTCGAAATCTACGCCGACCAAGAGGCCTACCAAAGCCATATCCAGACCACACATTTCAAGAAATACAAGGAAGGCACGGCCCAAATGGTGAAGAGTCTGAAACTGATTGATGTCAACCCGCTGGCGGGGATGGTACGGTGAATTGAGGATTTTTACTATTTTTGCAACCATATAACAACCAAAACAAACAATGAAGAAATTAGCAATAACCCTTTTGTGTGCTTTGGCCTTTGCCGCCTGCACAAACAACCAACCTGAAGACAATAAAAACAATCAAAACGACACGAATATGGAAAACACAGCAAAAGTCTATCTGACTCGCAACATCAGCCCTGAAGCTTTAGTAAAGATTTACAAGGCTTTGGGCGTGGAAGCCAAAGGCCGCGTGGCCGTGAAAATCTCGACAGGGGAGGGGAGTAACCCCAACTACCTGAAGCCCGAACTCATCAAACAACAACTCGGCCGTCCACTGGGAAGTCATTCGCAGGCACGGTTTCACCGACTACTTCCCCGTCGATATTATGGACGAGTACGACGAAATCCGCATCCCCGTGAAGGACCAGAGACACATCAAATACGACATTGTGGGCGGACATATCGCCAACTACGATTTCATGATTGCCCTCAACCACTTCAAGGGTCACCCGATGGGCGGCTACGGCGGTGCGCTGAAAAACCTCAGCATCGGCTGTGCCAGCAGCAACGGCAAGGCTTACATCCACTCTTCGGGAAAGATGGAGAAACTCGATATGGCCAAGCTTTGGACTCCTGAATACATCGGTGACCAGGACGGCTTCCTTGAAAGCATGGCAGCAGCGGCCCAAGCAGTGACGAACTACTTCCAAAAAAGACAGGGCATCATCTACATCAGCGTGATGAACAACATGAGCATCGACTGCGACTGCGTCGACCATCCAGCCCCCGTGAAGCTTGAGGATTACGGCATCCTCGCCAGCACCGACCCCGTCGCCCTCGACCAAGCCTGCGTCGACATCATCAACAACCAGCAGGTGACCGCCACCAACGACCCCACCGACCTGCTCAGCCGCATCGACAAGCAACACGGCACCCACACCATTGAGCACGCTGAAGCCATCGGACTGGGAACCAGGAAATACACCATTGTCAGCATTGACAAATAAGTGAAGCCATCTGACCTCATTAAACAATTTGGACGGACCGCTCGTGGTGAACGCCTTGAACGCATCCGAAAGTCACCTCATTTTGTGAACGACAAGTTCCAAAATGAGGAACCGACCACGCTGTTCACAGGTCAAGGCGGTATGCTGAAGAATCTTGGGAAGTTCCTCTTTGGGAAAAAGCCGAAGAATAGGATTCCAAAACTGGGCGGGGTCCCCGTTATCAAGACTGACTTGAATTGCTTGCCCGAATCAGGTGATTTCTACCTATGGTTCGGGCATAGCTCTTTTTTGCTCCGCTTGGACGGAAAGACCATCCTCGCCGACCCAGTGTTTTACAAAGGCTCGCCCGTTTCGTTCGTCAATCGGGCCTTTCCAGGGACTGACCTCTACAAGCCCAATGACATGCCCAAGGAAATCGACTTTCTCCTCATCTCGCACGACCACTGGGACCACTTGGATTACCAGACGGTCATCGAGTTGAAAGACAGAGTGAAGAAGGTAGTTTGTCCTTTGGGCGTAGGCGAGAATTTTGAATATTGGGGCTACGACAAGCGCCAACTCATCGAGTTGGATTGGTATGAAAGTGCCACCTCCAATGGTTTGACTTTCCATTGTCTGCCCACTCAACATTTTTCGGGACGCGGCTTTTGGAAAGCCAAGACAATGCCATCCTCATGGTTGATGGAATCATCGGGGAGAAAGGTGTTTTTCTCAGGCGATGGAGGCTATAGCAGTCGCTTCAAACGCTTCGGGGAACAGTTTCCCGACATTGACCTCGCCATCATGGAGAACGGCCAATACGATGCCAACTGGAGCCAGATCCACACCATGCCCGAGCAATTGGGCCAAGCCGTTGCTGAACTCGGTGCTAAACGGTTCGTCACAGTCCACCACTCCAAGTTCTGCCTCTCGAACCACCCTTGGGATGAACCTCGGAAAAACGAGCGCAAAGCTGCGGAGCAATTTGGACTTCAGCTTATCACTTGTCAGATAGGCGAATTATTCCTTTTTGATTGTAACTTTGCATCTAAATAAGTATAAATATTTGAATATGATACGATTAAATTGCTTTTTCCAGGCCAATGACGGCGAACAATTCAAGACCGCGCTGCAAGCAGCGACAGCCCTTACCGAATACTCACAAAAGCATGACGGATGCATCGCCTATGATGTGTTTCAGAGTGCCACCCGACAGGATGTGTTTTTGATCTGCGAGACTTGGGTAGACCAAGCATCGCTCGACAAGCATTCCGCCACGCCGGAGTTCAAGAAATATTCTCCCATGATGCGCCAATGTGGCCAAATGAAGGTGGAGCGTTTTGAATTCTAATTCTATGTGACTTCTAGTTCTGTACCCAAGTGAGGCGTTCCCACACGAAACGGGGAATCATTTTCCATAACCCTACGACGAGACGGAATCTCCAATCAAAGGTGTACACGCGCTTCTTTTTATGAAGCGCCTTCATCACATGGCCTGTCGCCTTCTCTTTGGTCATCAACATCGGATAATGCTTGTTAGGATTCAGGATGTCCGTTGCGACAAAACCGGGGCGTATATCGGTGAAGCAAACAGGAACCTTATCCATACGGGAGAGTTGTGACAAAGCCGTAAGATAGGTGCTCTGCATCTTTTTGGTCGCAGAATAGGCTGGAGAAGCCCCCATTCCGTTGGTGCCGGCAATGGAGGTGATGACGGCTATATGAGCCTTGTGGCTTTTACTGTAGTTGTGTGTCCTCACATAGTTGAAAAAGTGGTCCACCATCCTGACCATTCCTTCACTGTTGGTCTGAATGATGAGCATTTCCTTCTCTTCGTCAAGGTCACGGTTCTGATAGCCAACGCCTGAAACATAGAAGAACAGGTCGGGGTCCCCGGTTTGGGAGAGTAAATCGTCCAGCGCTTCAATGGATTCCGGACGGGTTACATCCATTGTGGCAATACACACCTTGTCTTTGCCGAATTCATTTTGGAAGGCCTCCAGTGCTGCAGTGCGCCGGCCAGCGATTCCGACTTTCCAACCCTCTGCCACGAGTCTTTTGGCTGCTTCCCTGCCCAGGCCAGAGGTGGCTCCTATGATAATAGCTGTCTTCATCATCCGTTAACATACAAGTCATTCATCACCAATCCGGCGAGTGTGAAGCCGAAGATGGCCGTGATATGGGCCGAGGTGCCGTTGATTTGGGCTTTCGATGAGCACCATTCATGATTGATGAGCTCGGGATTGCCAGCTGCAATGATGGCCTTGGGACACATGCAGGCACTTGTGCCACAGGTGCTTGCAGCACCTTTGTTAGGTAGCACCTCGGGCGAGAACACGCAGAGGAACTTTTTCTTCGGAAAGGTTTTCGCTTTCCTGAGACGCTTGCGCATCATGCTGGCCAACGGGCAACCATTCACCTCCCAGAACTCGGCCACCTGTATCTTGGCTGGATCCATTTTGAGTGCGGCACCCATGGCGGAGAACAACTTACCCGGACATTCGGTGGCATGCAAGATAAGGTGTATCTTGTCCTTGAGACTATCGATGGCGTCGATGATATAGTCGTAGGTCTCAAGTTGGAACATCTCGGCGTTCTCGGCCGAATAAATCTCCTGCATGGCGTTGATTTCAGCCTGTGGATTGATTTCCAAAAGGCGTTCCTTCAGTACCTCCACCTTGACCATTCCCACCGTCTTGGTGGTGGCTTGTAACTGCCGGTTGACATTGGTGATGCACACGCGGTCGCTATCCACAATGGTGAGGTGACTGATGCCGCTTCGCACCAGACTCTCGGCACACCAACTGCCCACGCCCCCCACGCCGAAGATAATGACGCGCTTGCTCATGACACGCTCCATCGTCTCCTCGCCCAAAAGCAAGTTCAAACGGTTGAATATGGGGTTTTGTGCACTCATTATGGATTATTGAGGCGGCAAAGATAGTGGTTTTAGGCGAATTATCTCTTTTTGTGATATGATTTGATGAGAATCAGTCATCTTTAACCCTTAGGTTGCAGGCTCCGCCGATATTCGCTGGGCGATTGTCCGAGGTGCTTGGTGCAGTAGCGGCTGAAATAGCTCAACGAGGTGAAGTTCATGCGGTCGGCAATCTGGGTGAGCGAGAGGCGCTCGTCATCCAACAAACCTTTCAGGATGGGCACGGTGGCACGGTTGATGTAACTGCTGACGCTATGGCCTGTCACGCGTTTGACCGTGGCAGAGAGGTATTTCGGCGAGACGTTCAGCCGCTCGGCATAGTAGCTTACCTCACGCTCGGTGCGACTGATGCCAGTGGCGAGCAGGTCGGTCAGCTGACGGACGATATAGGCCGTTCGGTCGCTATGGGTATCGGTGGCATCACGTTGTGCATGAGGCTCGAAGATGTCATACATCATCGTCAAGCAGAGACTTCCCATCAGTTCGTGATAGAACAGCAAATGGCGGTCGCCCATGCGGTCGCGGAGACGGTGGAAGTCGGCGAGCAAGATAGCAGCCTGCTCGTCGGTGAGTTTGATGATAGGGTCTTGGTTGAGCGAGATGCTTCCTCCGATGCTGTAGTTATTCGAAGGCAACAAGCCCGCAAGGAACTTGTTGTCGGCGGCGAACCACTCCACCTGCATCCCTGGAGTGGCCGCGAGGCTCTTGGAACGGGTGGGATTGGGCATCACCACAAGGTCGTTTTTCGCTATGTGGTAACATTTTTCGTTGAACACGAAACTACCTTCACCAGCAGTGCAAATAAGATGCATACAAGTGTGACTCAATCCGGAGGCATTCATCCCAAAGAAATTCGTAGCGTAGTGAAAATCAATTTTCATGGAGCAAAAATACACTTTATTTCTTTCACCAACACAAGAAAATGTGAAATTTGTGAAAATAGTGGTGCTTTTTGTGAAACTTGTTTGTCGGGAAGTCGCTGTATTTTTGCATCTAATTAAAGATGAAAACATTCAAACAATGAAAATCAAAAACATCATCACCGCAGCACTAGCACTCCTCATAGCCACTGGCTGCAACGGACAAGACGTAAAGACGCACTGCCGTGCGTCTCAAGCCAACAACATAAAATCACAGAATATGAACAAATCCATCGTCATTTTCTTCTCCCATGCGGGCGACAACTACAGCGTGGGCAACATCGAGGTGGGCAACACAAAGATTGTGGCCGACTACATCACGGAGCTGACGGGCGCAGAGCAGTTTGAGATCGTCACCCACAAATATGATGGCATGGCTTATAACCCACTAATCAAGCTGGCGAAGGAAGAATCAAGGAAGGGCGAGCTACCAGAGTATGAGGGCGACGTAGACCTCTCAAAGTACGACACCGTTTTCATTGGCGGCCCCGTATGGTGGGGCACCTATCCGCAGGTGATGTTCACCTTCTTCAAGGACATCAACCTCGACGGCAAAACCGTCATTCCTTTCACCACCCACGAAGGCAGCGGCCTCGCCTCCTGCGCCAGCGACGTGAAGAAAGCCTTCCCGAAGGCCAAAGTCACGGGCGAGTTCAGCATCTATGGACATGAAGTCCGCACGGGCAAGGCAAAGGTCGAGAAATGGCTGAAGGGACTGAAATAAGGTTCATCTCAATTTCAAGAAGAATCCGCAATTCAGGCAAAGGCTTGGGTTGCGGATTATTTATGACTTTGCATCACGGAACTTAGGGGCTTCGCCGAGTTCGTTCAGGGAGTGAACGAACCGATGGCGACATTTTGAAAAAAGTTGTATTTTTGCGCATTATTGGATAATGATTCAACCATATCAAAAATGAACAACCAAGACTTTTGGCATAGCATCCATTCGATTATTGACGAGGGCTTCACTGCCAACGGTCTTTCAAAACTGGAGTCGTATGCAGAACAATTCATCACACAACGGCTTGTATATAAGCGATTTTCATCGTCAGAACAGTATGGCTGCTCAATGGGAGGTGCTACGCATGTCATTGCATCCCTACTCGCGGGAGCAGAAACTGCGGCAGATAGAGATGCTACACCTGATGTCAGCGACTTCAAAAGAGAAGTCCAACGCGGAGCGAAGCAGGCTGAACGCATAGAACAATGGGCAAGAAAAGTCGGTTGCTGGACAGAACGTGTCGATGACGCCCTGCCGCGCATATTAGGCGAGCAAATTGCAGAAGGCGGAGAAGCCATAGTCTACGACCATGGTGCCACATTGGTAAAATCCATTGGGCTTGACTATTTTATCCAACCCATTCTGGCACTTGACCGTATCTCGCTGCATAATACTTATTTCCCAGAAACCGCACTAAAGGTGTTGGGATTTGGACGCACTGCAGACGATGATTTCAAGATTGTGGCAGAGCAGCCTTTCATTGAAGGGACACACATGTCCGATGAAGAAATCGCATTATTTGCTGAACACATTGGATTCAAACTCATCAATCCGAGAAATTGGACTTTCGCCACTCCTGAAATCTATTTGAGCGACCTCCACGATGAGAATGTGATACGCTCAAAAGAAGGAAACATTTTCGTGGTGGATTGCGATATTAGGATAAATACGCCGGAGTTGAAATGCGGTGGGAGAAGGAAACCGAGTACGATAATTGAGATAAGAGAATAAAAAAATGTTTGGCCACCTTTTGGTGACTTTCCCACAGACAACATGATGTATAATATGAACACAAACAGCTCAACGGATAATACCGCCACTAAAATTTCCATCAAGAAGAAATACGACGACCATTATTCGTATTATGTGGATGCTAACGGTTTATTAAAAGGTGAATGGGGCGGATATGAAGAATTGGAAACGAAAGGACCAAATGGAGAAGCGATGTATGAACTATATTATACTAGGACTTTCAAGGGCGAACAATCTGCGCTTCCTATGGCTCATTGTAAATGGATAGTTGTGAATGAACATGGATATTTTTACAACAAGTTTTCATGCAAGAAATATGATGCAGTAGAAGATATTGGTTCGGGTTATTATAGATGTGAAAAAAACGATAGGTATGGTATCATCAATGACGATGAGCAAGTAATCCTCCACACTTGCTATAACCAAATATGGAAATCCTCCAGTCACCCAATCTTTTTTGTCCAATGTGAAACTGGGTGGTTTATATACAATGTATATCAACAAAGGCAATCCAAAGTGTATGAAGAGATAGCGGCTCTTGACTCAAATTATATTAGGTTTTCTGATGGAAATGGTTATGGTCTAATGAATTACAATTGTGACATTGTCATACAGCCAAAATTTGAAAAAAGAACCGCTTTATTTGATGATAAGAATCAACTACAAATTGATTTCAAAGGAGTAAAGTTCGGCGTGTTCATAAAGGATGATTTGTTTTATGGAAAAATCTCACCTAATGAATACGATTATTGTTTTAAGGTAAAGCCTTATGATGAATTTGGAACTGATTATTACATTACCAAAAAAGGTGAAAAATATGGAATTCTTAATTATAGGTTTGATTGTGTAATAAAGCCTCAATTAGATGATATTCTGATAGTAAAGACACATGGTCGGCATGCAAATACTCTAAGTCGCTGTTTTATTATTGGTAAGCAAGGCGATTTGTACAAACTGTTTAATTCGGAAGAAAAAACTTGCATTATAGAAGGATGCGATAGTATGGATTATTGTGTTACAACAAAACTTGACTCCAACTTGAAGAACTACAAGCGTGGCTTTCATTACACTTTCATCGAATATTGTAAAGATGGGCATATCGGCTATGTTGCATATAACGGTAAAATAATTGGTTATGATGAATACGATTCGGTTGAATTGTTTCATGGTTTTTTCCTTGTTTCAAAAAATAGTTTATATGGTTTGTTGTCCGAATCAGGCAATCTTATCGTCCCTTGCGAAAACGATGAAATCAAATTACAATGGGGAGTAGTGACCATGACAAAAGAAGGGAAAGAAACAATAACAAATGTTAGAGACCTTCTTTCATTACCAAAAGACGGCTACACTTATTTAGGTTATGAGCCTCAGCATTATTCCGAGTATGCGGGGAGTTATGCACAAGATGAAATGGGGTATTCTGACGAAGATATAGACACAATCTTTGATGGTGACCCATCAGCATATTGGAATATTGATTAAAAACGCACTAACAACACGCAAATTGCAATAACTCTATCAGTAACACGGTTTTATTGATAGTAAAAAAAGTGAATTCATTTTTCGCGAATTTATGCGAAACTGTCCACAGGGTTTCGCTTATTTTGATATATTTGCAGTTATAGCATCACTTATATGTTTAACATTCTAATGATAATAATTATGATTAAAACAGAGAAAATGATATTGGAAGAAATAATGCGACTGCTTAAAAATCTAGAGAATGTTACTTATGGAGAATACAGAACCAATGGTATTGTTTTTCCTCCTAATGCAAGCAGTTTTTATTATAGTGCAAAACAACTCTATGAATGCACGGATGAACTAATTGATAGATTTATGCCTGAATATGTTACTGATTCTGATTATAGATTTATATGTGCGTCGCAAAAAAACATTCTACTTTAATTGGATGTACTAAAAGACAATAAAAAGCTTAAAGGTATGGAAGTAATATGGGAACTTGAAACATATTTAGCCACATTACATGACCTATTTCATTGTATTACTGATTATTGTAATAAACAAGGCTTGCATTGTTAGTTTTTCTCAAATTACTATGATTATTCATAGGCACAAAACAACGATTTGTTTCTTCTATAATATTGGTCATGAACAGATGAAGAATTGCCCCGGATCGAATGCAGTGTAGGGCCTCGAAGTGTCGTAAACATCCAAAGGAAATTGATTTAACGTACCAAAACTGACATTTCCCGAAAAATGTGAAACTTTTCCCGAGAAACCCATAATAGCCATGATAAATAATCATTCAATATATTCTCAACCCAGTTATTTCCCCAAATACTCGCTTGGCGTGAGCCCCGTCATCTTCTTGAAGAGGCGGGTGAAATGATGGGGAAAATCAAAGCCCAGGAGGCGCGAGGTCTCACTGATATTGTGACCGTTCATGAGCAGGCTCTTGGCCTGGTTGATGACATAGTTGTGAATGTAGCCGATGGCCGTTCCTCCTGTGGCCTTGTGGACAATATCACCGAAATAACGAGGCGAATAAGCCAGCTCTGAGGCGCAATAGGCAACGGTGGGCAGGCCTTGTGACAACTGTCGATTCTCTCGGAAATACTGTTGAAGTAGGTCATGAAAGCGTTTCAAGAGGTCGCTGCCGCCATTGTCTTCTTCAGAAAGTTGCCGCTGATAGATGCGGTTGCAGTATTCCAGTATCAGATGCAGATAGCCCAACAAGATGCTTCTGAGCGAGGGCGAGTCATCGTGAGCCACCAACTCTTGCCGCATCTGGGCGAGCAGTTGCGTAATGCTGAGCCATTCATCAGGCTCCATCCGTAGCGAGCCGGTGAAGAAATAAGAGAAATACTGATAGCGGTCTATTTGGTGTTCCAATTCAGAGCCGTGTAGCAGTTCGGGCGACCACAAGAGCACCCATCCGCTCAGCGAGATGCGCTCTCCATTGTCCTCCAAGCCGCCAATCTGTCCTGGCTCTACGGCAATAATCGAGGCATCGCTCGCCTGCACGGTCTTCATGCCATACGAGAGATCTTTGGGAAACTGGCGTTGGATAAAGAGTCCATAGACACCGTAGTTGTTCAGGCTATGGCGGAAGGGAGGCAATTCATCGAAGTGAATGATGCTGATCAGCGGATGCAGCACAGGAGCCTCCACATATTGGGCAAAGTCATTGGGACTATCAACTTTCAGAATCTTCTTCATTGCAGTGCAAAGTTACGAAGATTATGCAAAAACAAGGTAAAAATGGTGCTATTTTTCACTATTTAAATACATTTTCTGCGAAATTGGTATAAAATTAGCCAATTTATGTGGTATATCTATTAAATAACAGATGTACTTTTGCCAACGAAATTAGAATTAGGCATAAATGAAACAGATTCTCATCCTGGCAGCAGTGGTAGCACTTATGACCGCCTGCAACAGTCAACCGCAAACAACAGAAGCAACAGAAACTAAAAAAGAAGAAATGAAACAAGAACTAAACCTCACACAAGAGTGGGACAAGGTGTTCCCGCTGAGCGACAAAGTGAACCACCACAAGGTGACATTCGAAACTCAATACGGTCTTACGTTGGCCGCTGACCTCTATACACCAAAGGATGCCGAAGGCAAATTGGCGGCTATTGCCGTGAGCGGCCCATTCGGTGCCGTCAAGGAGCAGTCGAGCGGCCTCTATGCCATGCGGATGGCAGAGCGCGGCTTCGTGGCACTGGCTTTCGACCCGTCCTATACCGGCGAAAGCAGCGGCGAGCCTCGCCGAACAGCCTCGCCCGACATCAACACCGAGGACTTCATGGCCGCTGTTGATTTCCTGTCGAAACTGGACAACGTAAACCCCGAACGCATTGGCATCATCGGTATCTGTGGCTGGGGTGGCATCGCCCTCAACGCTGCCGCCGCCGACACCCGCATCAAGGCCACCGTGGCCAGCACGATGTACGACATGACCCGCGTCAGCGGCAATGGCTACTTCGACAGCGAAGACAAAGAAGAGTCGCGCCACACTGCCCGCGAGGCCATGGGCAAGCAACGCCTCTCCGACCCAATGGCAATGGCTGGCGGTGTCATCGACCCGCTGCCCGATGAGGTCCCGCAGTTTGTGAAAGATTACCACGCTTATTACAAGACCTCACGCGGTTATCATGCTCGCTCTGGCAACTCGAACGACGGATGGCGCGTCATCGGCACGCAGGCTTATGCTAACGCTCGTTTCCTTTACTACATCAACGAGATCCGCTCTGCCGTCCTCGTGATGCATGGCTCGGAAGCCCACAGCCGCTACTTCGGTGAGGCCGCTTACAAATACATGGTTGAAGGCCATGCAGAAGGCTACAACTTCATTGGCAAACCCAATCCCAACCCTGAAAACAAGCAACTGCTCATCATCCCAGGTGCCACCCATTGCGACCTTTACGACGGTGGCGAGGGCAATTACATCCCGTGGGATAAGTTGGCGGAGTTTTTCACTGAAAACCTGAAATAAAACAAAATGAGCGAACAACCCACAGGGAAGACCTACGTCGGCAGTGATGAGCTTTATGCCGATGTGCAGCGTTGCATGAAACTGGTTGCCGAGATGAACACAGGCTACCACACCGAGGCCGAGGTGCGCACATACCTGCAACAAATAACAGGCTCCGACATCGACGACACCGTGCGTGTGTTTCCGCCGTTCAACATCAACTATGGCAAGAAGACCACCTTCGGCAAGGGCAGTTTCGT
>CADCJI010000031.1 GCA_902801625.1 uncultured Bacteroidia bacterium
GTTCTTCAAGGAGAGCTGCCTGCTCAACCAAGTCTCTCTGGTCGCCGACCCGAAGACCGTCGCCGAATACATCCAGGCTGCCGACAAGGAAGCCACTGTTTGCAATTTCGTGCGTATCAAGTTGGGCGAATAATCCTATTTGACAAAAATCAACAGAAAAGGATGGTGAAAGCCATCCTTTTTTTTATTTTTGCAAAAAAAAACGTTATGGACAATTCAATCGAAAAAGTATCACAGGCCGTTGAAAGCAAGACTTATCAAGGCAAGGAAGTCCGTCTATGCAATGACGGCAAGTACCGTTGGGCGTATGAAATGAATCTGCTGAAAAACCCAACCATCTTCTTGACGGTTCTCAAGGTTATGATGATTTCCATTGGCATAGTATGGCTGTTCGGATTAATCATAGGCCTAGGTGATATGGACTTGGATTATTTCCTGTTTTGGACGAAACTTTCAGGCATCATGTTGGGAATATTTGTTGTCTTGACAATCATTGGTGTTCTGATTACGGCTGCAGTATTAGGCAAGTATGTCGTCCTTTTCGAGATGGACGAGATGGGAGTGACCCACATCCAGATGCCCCGACAAGTCAAAAAGGCAGAGGTGATAGGGTTGATTACTGTTTTGGTGGGTGCTATGGCCAAAAGTCCTACGACGATGGGCGCAGGCATGCTGGCTGCTTCAAAAACGAAGAGCACGTCCGTGTTTGCCAACGTTCGGCGTGTCAAAGCTCGTCGTCGGCTCAATCTGATAAAGGTTAACCAACTATTCGATAAGAACCAGGTTTATGTGCCCGATGAGGACTTCGATTTCGTATATGATTTCATTAAGTCGCGTTGCACGAATGCGAAGTAGAGGCATGGCACACATCTTTAGCACGCATAAACTAGCTCATTGTGAATTTTAGAAGTTTTATTTGTGTGAGGTTTGAAAAAATGTTTAGTTTTGCAGGTTGAAAAGTAATAATATGTCAAAAGTCAAGGATGTCCACATTGGGAATAGGATAAAGGCCGTGTTGCATCAGCAGGGGCGCACAACGGTTTGGCTTGCACATCAAATTCCTTGTACGCCAAACCATTTATATAAGGTGTACGCTAGTCCTTCTATTAATACTGACTTGTTGAAGCACATTTCTGAGATATTAGATTATAATTTCTTTGAGGAGTTTATCGAAATTGGATAGGTTTTTCTATTTCATATTAATGAGATTAATGTGCTAAACCTAAGAAAAAAAAATGTTATTTTGCAGATGGATTCATAATAGAAAAGAATCTACACAATTAATCATAGTTATAAACACTTAAAACATTAAACAAATGAAACAAAACAAGTTGTATGTGGCTCCTCAAGTGGATGTCATCAAAATTGAACCGCAAGGTATGCTGTGTGCTTCCGTAGTAGAAGCGACGGAATTCATGGGTACTGGTATGGAATTTGGAACTAAGACCGGCTCATGGGGTAACTGAATTTAATGTTTAATCAAAAAAATCAGAAAAAATGAAAAAAGTTGTAAGAATTTTAGGCCTTTGCGCCCTTGTGTCTCTTGCTTTCACTGCATGCAAGAAAGACAATACCCAAAAAGTGAGCTTCACTGCTTCCATCACTCAACCTACCAGCAATTCGAGAACTCATGCCGTTGGCTTTGGCCATCACTTAGTTTGGGATGCTGGCAATGCGATTAAGGTTTTCAATAACGCAGGTACAGACATGGATTTTGCACTTCCTACTGAAGGTGAATTTGCACAACAGGCTACCTTTAACGTTGATGGCGTTGACAAGGTTAATTTCTTGAAAGATCTCGCTATTGACAGTGCTTACACCTCTTTCTACCCGAATGCCGTTGTTGAAGGCAATCAGGTGAAAATGGTGATTCCTGCCAATCAGAAGTATGTGCCTCAGAGAAACTTTGATAACAACCTTTATCCGATGTACGCTTACAACCAAGGTGACAACTTCATCTTCCACAGCAATGCTGGTTTCTTGAACGTGTCTGTCACTTGCCCTCAAGCTTTAAGTGGTACTATTGCTATTACCAAGATTGTCCTTACCTCTAAAGATGCTACTTTGGATAAGTTGAATGGTGAAGTGTTCTACGACAAGGATGGTTCGAACTATTCATTTGTTGGTGGAACCAATGTAATTACCATGGATCAAGGTGCTTTTCCTGCTACCCTTTACTACCAATCGTCAACAGATTTCACCTTTGTACTTCCCGAAGGTGCCTTATCTAGCGGTTTTGTAGTTGATGTCTATCTTGATAATGGTGATGTTAAGACCTTTGAGGCTCCTGCCGATGTCAATACAATTGAACCCGAGACTTACACTGTTATGATTCCTGTGACTGTTGGTAATACGCTCCAAATCATTCATTAATTAGCTTTGTAAATCTATTTGTTACAGATAGCGCACCCGAAATTCGGGTGCGCTTTTGTTATATCGTAAGAAATTCAATATCTTTGCCACAAATTAATATAGATGAGAAACTATCGGACAATGACTTATGACAACGACTATGACCGCTTAAACGAAGCTAAGAAACTTCTACATTAAGTAAAAGCGGTCATAGTCATTGGACATAGTCGAAAAAGTCCCGAATCAAAAATAATTTGTTACCAATGAAAAAGCTGTCCATCCTATTATTTGCGGCATTCATTCTGTCCGCCTGCACAAAAGAACAACTCCCCGTAGCCAATTACGACATCATCCCACAACCCAAAGAAGTACGGTTGAACGAGGGGAAACCTTTTGAGTTGAACTTCAAGACTGTTGTCTATTACGAAGCTGGTCTTGAGCGGGAGGCGGAATTCCTTAGCGAATATGTCAATGACATTATGGGCTACGCCTTGAATGTGATAGAATACCTAGGTCAATCCGATGGCATTGTGTTGAAGGTCGTCCCAGAAGATTTCGACCAAGCCGAAGCATACGAAATCAACATCACCCCCAAGCAAGTCACCATCAAAGGCGCCGACGCTGCTGGTGTGTTCTATGGCATCCAGACCATCCGGAAGAGCCTACCTATCTCGCCCATAGATTCCCGCTTACCCACGATTCAACGCAGGAATGACATGGGCGAGCCCGACTCTAAACTCTCAACTCTAAACACTCAACTCCCTTGCGGAACAATAAGAGACTGGCCCAAGTTCGCCTACCGTGGTATGCACCTTGATCCGTGCCGTCATTTTATCCCTTTGGACTCGGTGAAGGTTTACATCGACATGCTGGCCATGCACAATATGAACCAGTTCCATTTCCACCTCAGCGACGACCAAGGCTGGCGAATCGAAATCAAGAAGTACCCTGAACTGACTGAGATAGGTGCCTACCGTAACGGTACGGTTATCGGGCATAATGGCAACCTTTACGACACCATCCGCCATGGCGGTTTCTATACCCAAGACGAGCTCCGCGACCTCATCCAATACGCCGCCGAGCGTCACATCAACATTATTCCTGAAATCGATTTGCCGGGTCACATGCAGGCTGCTTTGGCTTGCTATCCGCAATTGGGTTGCACGGGCGGTCCCTACGAGGTGTGGAGGCGTTGGGGTGTATCGGAAGATGTGCTTTGTGCAGGCAACGAGGAGACCATGTTGTTTGTTGAGGATGTGCTGAACGAGGTGATGGATTTGTTCCCTTCGCCCTATATCCACATTGGCGGCGATGAATGTCCCAAGGTGCGCTGGGAAAAATGCCCAAAATGTCAAGCCAAGATTAAGGAGTTAGGCATCAAGAAAGATGATAAGTTCTCCGCCGAAGACTACCTGCAGAGTTATGTGATGAACCGTATGGCCAAGGTGGTGGAAGCCCGCGGTCGCCGTGTCATCGGTTGGGATGAGATTCTGGAAGGCAATGTCTCGGAGACGGCCATCATCATGAGCTGGCGCGGCACGGAAGGCGGCATCGAGGCGGCACGCAAAGGACACGATGTGATTATGGCGCCTTCATCGCACCTCTATTTCGACTACTATCAAAGTGAGGACATCGCTAGCGAGCCCATGTGCATTGGTGGCTACTTGCCCGTGGAGCGTGTGTATGAATTCCAACCGCTTCCCGAGGAACTGACACCAGAGCAGCAGAAGCATATCATCGGTGTGCAAGCCAACATTTGGACGGAATACATCGCCCATTTTTGGCATGTGCAGTACATGGCCCTGCCGCGCATGGAGGCCTTGACGGAAATACAGTGGAACAACCCGCAAGAGCGTGACTTTGACGCTTTTGTGGAGCGTTGCCGCCACATGACGCGACTCTACGAGCTCTATCATTACACCTATGCCGACCACATCTTCAACCCGCAGGTTTGGGCTGACACTGTGGAAGCCAATCTGGCCACGCGCAAGCCCATCACCCTGCGCCAACAGCCTGCCGAGAAATACTCCTATGAAGGTGCGGTGTTGCTCAACGACGGCAACTTGGGTAGGGGAGCCTACAACTCGGGGCGTTGGCTGGGCTTTTGTGGATATCCTTTGGATGCCGTCATCGACTTGGAACAACCTGCCGAGATGCAGCATGTTCGCTTCCATGCCTTGGTGAACAAAGGTGCATGGATTTACAACCCGAGCCAAGTCAAGGTGTTGGTTTCCGACGATGGCGAGACTTTCTGCGAGGTGGCGCAAAAAGACATCCCGATTTCCACTTGGGCCGACAGCGACGGCATCTTTGCCTACGAAGTGGATTTTGAACCCGTCACGGCAAAGTTTGTCGAAGTCGTAATCTCAGGCTACGACCTGCCCGAAGACCATAGCGGATTTGGCAATCCTGCTTGGATTTTTGTGGATGAGATTGAAATTAATTAGGAATGTTGAATGTGGAATGCTGAATGGCGCAAAGCGACACAGGGCTTTGCTTCCATTCAGCATTCATAATTCATAATTCAGCATTATTATTATGCTTTCTTCAACAGAATGACATACACTGGGAAGTGGTCGCTGTAGCCACCCATCCAGACGCCGCTGCCAAAGGTGCGGAAGGGATAGCCGTTGTATTTGCCACCATGTTGTTTCAGGAATTCCTTATTGTGTACTTTCGCGTTCTTGAACTGGTAATTGTCGTAGCCGTTGGGTAACAGGGCAGGAGTGAGGATCATCTGGTCGAGCACGCCAGGTGCATCGCGGTAGTAATTGGTACCATAGCCTTTCTTGTGCAGCTCATACATGGGGTTGAAAAACTCGCCGTCGCGCAGGTCTTTCATGTCGCCCGAGGCACGGAGATAGTTTGTTACGCTCTTGCTGTCAGGGTAGTCGTTGAAGTCGCCCATCATGATGATCTTGGCGCTTTGGTCCGCACGCATGATGCTGTCGGCGATGTGTCGGCAGAGGTTGGCAGCGGCAATACGACCGGGCATGGAGCGCTTCTCGCCACCGGCACGTGAAGGCCAGTGCATGACGATGAAGTGCATCATCTCGCCATCGAAGAGACCCGAGACAACCAGCTGGTCGCGGGTGATGAACTCGGGGTCGTTAGGGACAACGGTGCGGTATGATTTGCTGTTGGTTGGCTTGAAATATTTCGGGTTGTATAGCAATCCCACATCCACGCCACGGCGGTCGGGCGAGTCGTAATGCACCACTTGATAGTTGCGGTCCTTCAGCTCGGGTTGGGCCACAAGGTCCTCCAACACGGTCCGGTTTTCCATCTCCGACATGCCAAGGACAGCTACACCATCGGGTGTGATGTCCGTGCCGATAGTTGAGATGGCGTAAGCCATGTTGTGAAGCTTGTTGAGGTACTTCTCGGTATTCCACTGGTTGGCGCCTTGGGGCAAAAACTCCTCGTCGTTTTTGTTCGGGTCGTTGATGGTGTCAAAGAGGTTTTCCAGGTTATAGAAACCGACCAAACCGACCTTATAGGCTTGTTGCTCTTGCGCTGAAATGTGGTTCATTCCAAGGCCGAACGCCAAAAGTGCCAATATGAAAACATAGTGCTTTTTCATGGTGAGAATGAAATTTGGGTTGATAACGCGGCAAAGGTAGCAAAAAAATGGTCTTTTTTCTTTATTGGGGTGATTTTTCTTATTTTTGCGGCATGATGACTTGATAGAAAATCTCTTAGCTTGTTGATATAAAAGTCTTCCCGTTATGAAAAGATATATACTACTCACCTTTATACTTCTGGCATTCATCGGCTTATCCGCCCAAAGCATCTCCGTGAAATCATTCCGAGCCTTGCCGATGGACATGACCGCTTCAAGCCTTGAAGGCAAGCGCATCGACCAGAACGGGGATGTGGCGGCACTCATCAAAGTGGTTACCACGCAGACGGGTTTCACCTTTGAGGGCGGTACCTTGGGCATTGTTGACACGAAGCAGCGCAACGGTGAGATTTGGGTTTGGGTGCCACGTGCCTCTCGCAAAATCACCATCTTGCACCAACAATTGGGCGTATTGCGCGACTACCACTATCCCATAGAGATTGAGTCTGAACGCACCTATGAGATGGTGCTTGCCACAGGCACAGTGGAAACCATTATTAAAGAAGAGGTGAGACAACAATATTTGGCTTTTAAAGTTACACCGCCGAATTCCACTCTTGAGGTGAATGACCAATTGTGGGAAGTGGGAGCTGATGGTAGTGCCATGAAGTTTGTTAACTTTGGAACTTACACTTATCGCGTGCAGGCCAAGGACTACCACACTGATGCAGGGTTGGTTACCGTTGATAATCCAGACAGTACAAAAATTGTGAATGTGATACTCCGACCCAACTTTGGCTGGATTGAGGTGGCTGGTGCAGGTGACTTGAAAGGAGCTAGCGTATATGTTGACAATATCTATGTGGGGAAGGCTCCATACAAAAGCGAAGCCATCAAAAGTGGCCAGCACACAGTGCGCATTGCGAAAGAAATGTATAACACCTATAGTGAGACGGTTACGGTTGTCGACAACGAAACCACACTGCTTTCGCCAACCTTGAAAGCCGACTTTGCTGGAATCACATTGAAAGTGGATGCTGATGCCGAGATTTGGGTAAACAATGAATTGAAAGGAGTCCGCACGTGGACTGGCTCATTGGGAAGCGGCACATACAAGATAGAGTGTAAACTGGATAACCACGAAACCACTGTAATTACAAAGGATATTACACCTCAAATGGCTGGCCAGACAATCAAGTTGGAAGCACCGCGTCCAATATATGGCTCGTTGGATGTGGTAAGTACACCGAATTTTGCCACGCTTTATATCGATGGAAAGAAGATAGGGGAAACACCAAGGTTCATCAAGGATTTACTGATTGGTTCTCACGAACTTCGCTTGACAAAAGAAGGCTGTGCACCAATTCAGAAGACCATTGTAATCAAAAAAGGAGAGACGCTTGAAGTAAAAGAAACTTTGGCTACTGGTAAAAGCGTAACCGTTAAAACAGACCGTGCAGGTGATAAGGTTTATGTGGACAATACTTTTGTTGGCGAAACGCCCCTGACGACTTCTGTTGGTTTCGGACAGCACACTTTAAAGGTGACACGTAATAATGTCCCTGTTGAAAATACAATTACCATCACCGAGCATGATTCTGATAGAGAAGTTCTTTTTGAATTCGGTCGGTTGATTACCATAAAAACCGACCAAGATGGCGATGATGTATTTGTTGATGGCGTGAAAGTCGGCGTATCGCCCATAAACATTGATTTGCCTTTGGGAAACCATACCATTCGCGCCGAAAGAAAAAAGAAATACGATGAATTAGATATACAAGTTTATGCAAATGATGTTAGAAACCAATATACATTGACTTTGCATAATGAAACCGTTTCCCATTTCGTAGAAAATGGAGTGAATTTTGCCACAATAGATTTTGCTTACAGCACTGCTCCGCAAACTTCATTTGGCGCAACTTTCGGATCGGTGAAGAAAGTAGGCTGGTTTATATCAGCTGCAAGCAATTATAAATTTGATGCCTTACATTTTAGCGAGGTTGCAAATGCAGAAGGCCTTGTTGATGGCAACTATTATTACGATTACACGGGAGAGTCGTGCAGCACACGTATTTCTGTCATTGCAGGTATGGTGATAAGCCTTAAAGGCCCCCTTTGTATGAGAATCGGTGCGGGCTATGGTAGCCGCGTCAAGAGTTGGTACACCACCAATGGCAGCCTCGTGAAGATAAGCGATGACTCCTTCTCGGGCATAGATGCCACGGCTGGCATGCTGTTCAATCTGAAGGGTTTCAGCTTCAGCATTGATGCTGTTACCACCAACTTCAAGACCGTTGAAGCAAAGATTGGATTGGGTTATTGTTGGAAAAGGAAATGAAATAAAAACACACGAGATATATGAAAAACAAACACATTTTGATAATGCTTTTGGCAACGGCCCTCTTGTTTGGATCCACTGCCTGCCACAAAGATGCTCAAATTGAACCAAAGACCCCGAAGGTGACAGAACCCGATGTGTCATTTACGGCTACAACGGCTGATTTCGGCTGGGCAGTGAGTTTTCCTGGCAAGGTTAGTTCAGTAGTGAAAGTGAGCCGACATGTCGACATGAGCGATGCCACTTCCTATGGCGATGCCACGCCCACTTCCAACAAGGATTTCCATGTTGAGATTACTGGTCTTTCTCCCGAAACACAATACTACTATTGTTTCGAAATTTGGAACCCCAATCTCAACCAAAGGAGTGAGGTGAAAAGTTTCACGACCCAAGCCTTGCAGAAACCTACGGTGACCACAGCCTCGGTGAGCGAGTTTAACTTCACCAACGCTACAGCCGTAGGCGGGGGAGAGGTGACAAGCGACGGTGAAGACGCGGTGACCGAGCGAGGCATCTACTTCGGCACTACTCCCAACCCAGCCATCACTGGCACCAAGCTTGTGGCCTCCTCGACAGGCACGGGCAGCTTCACTTGCACCATGACGGGTCTCGTGGAAGGAACCACCTACTATGTCTGTGCCTACGCCACCAACAGTTTGGGAACTGGCTATGGCACTGAGGTGAGCTTTACGACACCTGTTGACCGAATCTTTACGGTGAATGGCGTTTCCTTCACGATGAAGCGTGCGGGAGGTGGCACCTTCTGGATGGGTGCGCAAAGCACCAATTCCAGTGGGCAGAACTACGACAGTGAGGCATACGACAGCGAAAGCCCCGTGCATAGCGTGACACTGAGTACCTTCTACATGGGCGAGACCGAAGTGACGCAAGAACTGTGGCAGGCCGTGATGGGCAGTAACCCGAGCCATTTCTCAGGCACCAATCTTCCTGTGGAGATGGTGAGTTGGAACATGATAGTGAACCAATTCCTTCCAGCCTTGAATGCTGCGACGGGACAAAACTTCCGCCTGCCTACGGAGGCTGAATGGGAGTATGCCGCCCGAGGTGGCAACCAAGGCCACGGCTACAAGTATGCAGGCAGCAACACGATAGGCGACGTGGCTTGGTACACTGGTAACAGTAACAGCCAGACTCATGCAGTGGCGACGAAGCAGCCCAACGAATTAGGATTATACGACATGAGCGGCAACGTGTGGGAATGGTGTAGCGACTGGTACGGCAACTACAACAGTGGTTCACAGAATAATCCGCAGGGGCCTTCGAGCGGCTCGACGCGCGTGCTGCGCGGCGGTGGCTGGCTCAACAGCGCGGGGTGCTGCCGAGTGTCGTACCGGTACTCCAGCGACCCCGACGACACGAACTACAACTACGGGTTCCGCCTCGCCCTTCCCCAGTAAATCTCCTATTGGAAGACCTTAAGCTGGGGCGTTGGCGCGGCACGGTTGCAGCGGGCGAGCGAGGGACGAGCCGCCAAGCGCAACCGTGTGGCACCAACGCGGCAAAAAGACAATAACCCATTCTTCAGCATTCCCGTTCTTCTGCATTGCAAATGCAGAAGCCATGAATATCAGCATTTGCAATGCGAAAAAACAACGATAAGCGACTGCCGTGGTCTGACAGTCCTACAGGGTAGGTTGTAGGGCGGTCACACTGAATGAAACACTACCCTTATTGTGGCTAACAATGCCTCAAAAGTTCTCCTATTTTTGATAAATCGTTGTCATAGAAAAAGAATTATGTATTTTTGCAGCAATTATATGATAAAATGTGATGAAACGCCTTTGTATTAAAAATGTGGGTCCAATCAGTGAAGCTGAAGTGGAAATGAATCGCTTTAATTTCTTCATTGGCCCACAAAGCAGCGGAAAAAGCACCATTGCCAAGATATTCAGTACTTGCAGCTGGATTGAAAAGGAAGTGGCGACTACTTTCAATGAAAAAGCCGTTTCGTCACCAGAGGAGTTTGTCTCCTTGATGGTGGATTTTCATAAAATGGACACCTATTTTGAGGCCGACCCCGAAATTCATTTCCAAACGGACTCCATCAAGATTGATTTGGAAAAAGGAACCTTCAATGTCCAATTATTAGACAAAGATAATTATCGCAGAAAAAAGATTTGTTACATTCCTTCTGAACGAAACGCTGTGACATTGCCCGAATTGCAAGGGTTTGAGTTTGGGCCTACCAATTTGCGCAGCTTCTTGTTCGACTGGTTTAATGCAAGGGATATTTTTGATGAAGGTCACAAGACGGGCATTCTTGATTTGGGTGTGAAGTATTACTATAATGCCGATGAGAAAAGATACAAAGACCGCATAGAACACGTAAATGGCAAGACGTATCACATGCCTTTAGGAAGTGCTTCAAGTGGACTGCAATCCGTTATTCCGTTGATAGTAATGTTTCAATACTATACGGGACAGTATTTCGAAACCTATGATGAAAAACTGTCATTCCAAACAGACGAGAGAACTAGAAAAATAAGTCGATACCTTATCGACAATATTGTTCTCAAAGAGAGTTTCCCTGATTATGATCCTTCTGACAGAAAACGTTTTATACAAATGGCCAATGAACAATTGGAGAATAGAGACCCTAAACTACATCTATTGTATAAAAAATACCAAGAGGAACTACAAAGATTGACCATCCCGGTGATATCATCCTTCATTGTTGAAGAGCCTGAGCAAAACCTGTTCCCTGACACCCAGATGGAATTAATGGATACTTTGTTTTCTTATTGCAACGGAGAAAGGAAGCATGAGCTAACTGTCACAACACACAGCCCCTACATCCTTAACCAACTGAATCTCCTTTTCAAGAGGTTTGACGTAAAAGACAAAGAAAATGTCGGCGTTGATTTTGACGAGGTGTCCGTATATGCAATCAATGAAGGACGCGTCTCCAACTTGAAACTACAAAATGCACATTTGGTAAATCCAGAATATTTGTCAGCTCCTCTTGATAAGATCTACAACCTATATGAAGCGTATGACAAACATTAAGTTGCTTCTGGAAAGCGATTTTGTCGCGCATCATAAAGTGCATTCGGAGGTTCAGGCCGATTGTCTAACCACAGATTGTGAGAAATTTGACCTTGACGACATGCCTTCTCCTATACAGATAATACCTTTTGGAGAGGGTAAGGTTTCATTCGTAAACGATACATACGGAGAGTTGGAAATAGCGGCGTACGAGAAGCTTATCGACCAATGCAAGAAACCTTCGTCTTTTCTCAATGGCCGTATGAAATGTGACTATTTGGCTGTTCATAAGGGAGATTTGGGCTACGCTATGCTCATAGAACTCACGTCAGTATTGGGGCTTGTGGAGAATTTGTCAAAGCCAGTGGATAAGTTCAAAGGCGGAAAATATGAAAAAAGTGAATATCAGTTGGCTAATTCTCTTAAAGACTTACTCTCTGTGGCTTCAATTGAAACGTACCTTGAGTCAAAAACTCATCGCGTTTGTTTGATGGCTTATAGTGTTAATTCTCACACTGATTCTGAGTATTTGAAAAAACATCCTTTTGAACGGTATTTGCAAATCGAATCGAAAAATACAGGCGAAGATGGTGCTTTGATGGAAAGTCCAGCCATTAACGCATTAGGTTTTGAGTATCGGAGGATTAGTCATAATTATGCATTCAGTTTGTCGTGAGTATTGCCTTATCGATGCTTTTCCCAAAAATCCCTACAAAAAATTCTCAACCCATCAATCTTTTTCCTATCTTTGGCCGTTTAATTCACAAAAACCCAACGCAAATCATAACAAGTTCAATATGAAAAAAATACTACTTTTAGCGGTCGTAGCGATGCTGATGACGGGGGCGTATGCCCAAGTTATTGACACTGCCGACCTGAACAACAACGAAGTGCCGACGGTGATCCTGATGGATTCCGACTTCGAGGAGTCCTCCACCTCGGTCAATGACGCCTCGACTTTGCTGAACTCGTCGCGCGACGTGTTCAACAGCATCGCGGCCTACAACTTCGGCTCGCTGCGCTATCGTGTGCGTGGCAACGACTCGAAGTACAGCGATGTGATGATTAACGGCATCCTGATGAACGACCCTGAGACGGGACGTCCTGTCTTCAGCAATTGGGGCGGCCTCAACGACGCTTTCCGCAACTCAGTCCTTGTCGAAGGTCTCGGAAAGACCGATGCGGGCTTCGGCAACTTGGGTGGCCTCACGGCTTATTCGACACGCGCCTCGCAGTACCGTAAGCAGATCTCGCTGAGTTATGCCCTCAGCAACCGTTCCTACAATCACCGCGTCATGGCCTCTATCGGCACTGGCGAGATAGGCAATGGTTGGTACCTGATGGCTGCTGCTAGCGGACGCTATTCGGGGATTCATGCCAATGGCAACTTTGAGTCCAATTGGCGGAACAACTTGCATAGCACTTTGACGGGCTACACGGAAGGTACCTTTTATCAAGCCTACAGCTATTTCCTCTCCGTGGAGAAGAAGATCAACGACCAGCACAGTATCGACCTCACTGTGTTCGGCGCACCATCGCAGCGCGGCGGCTCGGCACCCGTGGTGCAGGAGGCCTACGACCTTGTCGGGTCCAACTACTACAATCCCAACTGGGGCTATCAGACTATCGATGCCAACGGCACGCAAGTTGTTCGCAACTCACGTGTAAGCACCTATCACCAACCTTTCGCCAGCCTCACTTGGTATTGGACGCCGAACAGGAAGACCTCCTTCCAGACTTCAGCCTACTTTTTTGCTGGCAAGGCTGGACAGACTTCGCTGGAATGGGGAGAAGCTCCCGACCCGCGTCCTGACTATTACAAGAACCTGCCGAGTTATTATGAAACCAATGCCCATAGTACGGATGAAATTGAGGCACAATTTGAGGCATGGCGTAACCGCGATCCGAAAGTCACCCAGATCGACTGGGATGCCCTCTACATGGCTAATCGCAACCACCTTTTCACCGTGCACAACGCTAACAATGGCGAAGACGGCACGGTGACGGGAAGTTTCTCGAAGTATATCCTCGCTGAACGTCACTACGACAAGATGCAAACGGGTGGCGCCTCATACTTCAAGCATGAGTTCGCGCCCAACCTCATCATGACAGGCGGTTTGGCGGTCAATGTATCGAGAACGCATTATTACGAGTGCGTCAACGACCTCCTTGGCGGCGACTACTACTATGATATTAATAAGTATGCCGAAAACCTTGAAACCGATGACTGTCAGACCAACCTGCTCAACACCAACCATGTAGCCAAGGTCGGCGACATCATCAATTACAACTATTACGCCAATCGCAACTACGGAAGGGTTTGGGATCAGATTAACTGGCTCGTCGGCAACTTCGACTTGTATCTTGGTATGCAGCTTTCATTCACTCAAATCTGGCGTACCGGTCTCTTCCAGAATGGTGAGTTTGCTGATAGATCCTACGGTGACGACGAAAAGCACAATTTCTTGGATCCGGGTGTGAAGGCTGGCGTTTCCTATGCCATCAATGGTCGTAACCACATCGTGGTTAATTGGGCTTACATGTTACAGTCTCCCCAATTCCGCGACATCTATGTGTCGCCACGTACGCGTCACACCATCGTTGAAGGCGACCTGAAGAGCGAGCGCATCAACGCTCTCGATTTGAGCTATATGTACCGTTCGCCTGAGTTCAAGTTCCGTCTGACAGGTTATTACAACACCTATAATAACATCATCTGGAATCGTAGCTTCTATTGCGAGAACGTCTATCAAAATACTACCACTAGCGCCAATTCCTACACCAGTGAGTTTATCAACTTCATCATGACGGGTACTAAACAACGCTGCGTCGGTTTGGAGATGGGAGCTGAATATAACGTCTCGCCAACGGTCACCTTGCAGGCCGCTGCAGCCAACGGCATCCATGTCTATGCCAACAACCCGTTGTTCTCGGTGTATGATGATAACAACGACATTGCCTACATCGATGGTCATACGGCTTATCTGAAAAACTATCACGTTTCTTCGGGTCCCGAGACGGTGGCTTCGTTAGGTATCAAGTACAACTCGCCTAAATATTGGTGGGTGAGCCTCAACGGTAACTATATGGCCAATATGTACTTCGATGTGAACCCCTATAACCACACGAAACACGGTATGGACCACTACGCCGTGGGCGACATCCGCATTGAGGACGTCTTGAGCCAAAACCCGTTAAAGCCCACGTTCACGCTTGACTTCTATGGCGGTTTCTCAAAGCGTTACAAAGGCTACTATTTCCTCTTCAATTTAAGTGTCAACAACCTGCTCAACAACAAGAGTGCTATCCTTTACGGTTACGAGCAGTTGCGCTTCAACGCCAACAACCCCGATATGTTCCCCGAGAAGTATTCGTATATGTACGGCTTGAATTATTACATCAGTTTCACGGTTAGGAAATAAGCTATTAGCCGTTAGCCATTAGCTATTAGCTCGGTAAAATCCAGCTAATGGCTAATAGCTAAAAGCTAACGGCCCAAAAAAAGAATTAAAGACAAACAAATAAACACCAAATAAAAATGAAAAACAAAGTATTAAACATCTTTACGTTGCTTGCCATGGTGGGCATGATGTTCACCGCCTGCAAGAAAGAGTATCCCGAACCGCCTATTCAGGACTTGCCTGTTGGTACGGTATACACCATTGCTGACATTCTTGAAATGGAATCGGGTACCGTATTTAACTATGACGCCTCGGTGTATGGCATTGTTACCGCCGATGAGCAGTCGGGCAACCTCTACAAGGCCGCCTTCATCCAAGACCGTGCCACGGGTGCCGCCCTTGAGCTTCACCTTGATGCCGTTTCTGGTTTACGTATCGGTGACTCCATCCGTGTCTATCTGAAGGATGTCACCTATTCGTTGTATAACAACTTGCCTCAATTGAGCAATTTCGAGGCCGACGGTCACATCATTATATTGGCCAACGACAAGCCTATCAAGCCCACTTTGACCACTATTGCCAACATCAACGCTGGTCAACACATGGCGGGTTTGGTGCGTCTGGAAAATGTAAGGTTTACCGAAAAGAACACCTTTGCCGATCCTTCTGGCTACGGTAACCGCACCTTGGCCGACCCCAGTGACTACTCTCAGACCGTCATTGTGCGCACCAGCAATTATGCCAACTTCGCTAACGACTCGCTGCCGCAGGGTACGGGTAATTTGACAGCCATCGCTGCTGTTTATGGCAGCACTTGGCAACTCTATATCCGTTCGGCTCGCGAATTGGAGTTTGATGGCTATGTCCCAGGCGAGGATTCTGGATTGCCTTATTATCAAGATTTTGCGTCTTCGTTTGGAACCTATTCGACTTATGATGTGTTAGGTCCTCAGTCTTGGGAAATTGACTACAACACGGCAAAGATGACAGGTTATGTCAATAGCACTAATAATGAAAACCAAGACTGGTTGATTTCGGCCAGGTTCTCCTTGGAGGGTGTTTCACAGGCCAGCATGACTATGAAGTATATTGCTAGATATTTCGCGAATCTGAACAATGATGTCACAATCCAAGTTTCCAGCGATTATGTTTCTGGTGATCCTACATTGGCCAATTGGACACAAGTCTCGGCCAATTTGAGTGAAGGCAGCAACTGGACTGATTTCTATTCCACCACAATCGACCTCTCGCAGTTTGCTGGACAGAAGATTTGTGTTGCTGTGAAGTATCTCTCAGACAATGTCAAAGCCGGAACCATCGAGGTGCAGAGCATCCTCATCCAAGAGGGTAGTGGCCCAACGCCTCCCCCTGGACCGAATCCTGGTGGCGAAGTGCAGAATATGCCTTACACGCAGAGCTTTGCCTCTGAATTTGGCACTTATATGACGTACGATGAGTTGGGGCCACAGTCTTGGGAGATTGACTACAGCACCGCCAAGATGACGGGTTATGTCAATCCCAATTATTTTGCCAACGCGGACTGGCTTATTTCTTCGCCGGTGGCCATCACAGGTGTTAATGATGCCAAGATGACCATGAAGTATATTGGCCGTTATTTCACCAATATCAATAACGAAGTGACCATTTGGGCTTCAACGAATTATGCATGGGGCAGTGACCCGACACAGACTACTTGGATTCCTGTATCTGCCGACCTACGCGAGGGCAGCAACTGGACAGACTTCCTGACTGCTGAAATTTCGTTGACACAATTCGTTGGTCAGACTGTCACATTCGCGGTGAAATACACCTCCACCGACAGCAAAGCTGGTACGATGGAGATCCAGAGCATTACTATTGAAGAAGGTAGTGGTGAGACACCTCCTACGCCTCCAACACCTGGTGGGGAAACTCAGTATTTGCCTTATAACCAGTCGTTTGCCACTGAGTTTGGCACATACATGACTTATGATGCCTATGGTCCTCAATCTTGGATGATTGACTACAACACAGCCAAGATGACGGGTTATGAGAATGGCACTAACAATGCCAATGAAGATTGGCTCATCTCTTCTCCGGTGGCCATCACGGGTGTGAGTGATGCCAAGATGACCATGGTCTATATCGCACGTTACTTCAACAACATCAGTGATGTGACTATTTGGGCTTCCACGGACTATACTTGGGGAAGTGCCCCGACTTCCGCTTCGTGGACAGAAGTACCTGCCACTTTGATCCAAGGCAGCAACTGGAATGACTTCACGACCGCTGACATCTCATTGACACAATGTGTCGGTCAAACGGTGACTTTGGCAGTGAAGTATGTCTCTGATGATGTCAAGGCTGGCACGATTGAAATCCAGAGCATCACCATCCAAGAGGGAAGTGGTGAAGAGCCTCCAACTCCGCCTACACCTCCTGGACCAGGTGCAGGCAGCGGCACGGCGAGCGATCCTTATAATGTTTCTTCAGGTATCGGTTTGCAAGGACAGAGTGTCACGGCTTGGGTGCAAGGCTACATTGTCGGCGCAGTGCGTAACGGGTTGAGCACCGTTACGAGCAATGATGATGTGATTTGGTCGATTCCCGTTGATTCCTACACGAATGTGGTGATTGCCGATGATGTCACATGCCGCGAGATTGCCAACTGCATCATTGTGAACCTGCCTTCCGGCAAACCACTTCGCACGCAAGTCAATCTGTATGACAATCCTGGCAATTATGGTAAGCAGTTGGCCGTGTTGGGTACGCTGCGCAACTATTTCGGACAGGCTGGTTTGCGCGACAGCAACGGCACCGAGGCTGATTTTGTCCTGGAAGGCGGCGTTACTCCTCCCACTCCTGGCACGGAGATTTTCTCCGAATCCTTTGCTACAGGACAAGGCAACTTCACCATTGAGGATGTCAACTTGCCCTCTGGCTTGAGCTATGTTTGGCAACACGCTCCTTCTTACTCTTGCATGAAGGCTAGTGCTTATGTTTCTGGCCAAAACTATGCGGCTGAAAGCTGGCTTGTTTCTCCTGCCATCAATTTGTCGGGTGTTAGTTCGGCAAAACTGTCTTTCAGCCAAGCAGTCAACTATGCTTCGCCGCAAGGCACTTTGTTCGTGATGATTTCCACCAACTATAATGGTAATGTCAGTAATGCTACATGGACGGAGTTGAATCTTGACCAATGGCCTGCTGGCAACAACTGGACCTTCATCACTTCCACTACTGACCTGACTTCATACGTTGGTCAAACCGTGACCATCGCTTTCAAGTACACGAGTTCGACCAGTGCCTCGGCAACATGGGAAGTGAAGGACTTCGTTGTAGAATAATATAAAAAATGAATTGAAACGAAAAGCCTGCCTTCGGGTGGGCTTTTTTTGTGCTCTCTTGCACCAATATGCAATTTTCCCTTATCTTTGCACGTTGAAAGGAAAACGAATTTGGTATGTCAGAGAATTTGGTCATTATCCCAACTTACAAGGAGAAAGAGAATATCGAGAAGATTATTCGCTACGTCTTCAACCTGCCGATGGCGTTTGATATCTTGATTATCGACGACAACAGCCCCGACGGCACTGCCGACATCGTGAAATCACTGATGGCGGAGTTCAGCGACCGCTTGTTCATGATTCAGCGGGCAGGTAAGTTGGGTCTAGGTACGGCTTACATCACCGGCTTCAAGTGGGCCTTGGAACGTGACTATCAGTATGTCTTTGAGATGGATGCCGATTTCTCGCATAATCCCGACGACTTGGAGAGATTGCACGATGCCTGCGCCAATGGTGCTGACCTCTCGGTGGGCTCACGCTATAAGACGGGTGTCAATGTGGTCAACTGGCCCATGGGTCGCGTGTTGATGTCATATTACGCTTCGGCATATGTGCGTTTCGTCACTCGCATGCAGGTGCGCGACACCACGGCAGGTTTTGTGTGCTACACACGCAAGGTGCTTGAGACCATTGATTTGGACAGAATCAAGTTTGTGGGTTATGCCTTCCAAATCGAGATGAAGTACACCGCTTGGAAACTCGGCTTCAAGATTGAGGAGGTACCGATTATCTTCACCGACCGCCGCGAAGGACAGTCGAAGATGAGTAAGGGCATCTTCCGTGAGGCGGTGTTTGGCGTCATCAACCTGCGTTGGAGAGGCATGACAGGTAAGATTAAACCAAGGAAAAGCTAATGAACTACTATATCAAAAATGCGACACTTGTCAACGAAGGCCAGACCTTTGTGGCAAGTGTTTTCGTTTCGGATGGCAAGATTGCCAAGATTATCCGTGAAAGCCAGGTCCCTGAGCATGTCGAAGGGCCGGTTGATACTGAGTCGGCGTTTCGACAGGCTCAACGACCTTCAACTCAAGTCATTGATGCCACAGGCAAATACCTCATTCCTGGCATCATTGATGAGCATGTACATTTCCGTGAGCCAGGCCTGACGCAAAAGGCCGATATCTATTCGGAGAGCCGTGCCGCCGTGGCAGGTGGCGTGACTTCGTTCATGGACATGCCCAATACAATGCCGCAAACTACCACACAAGAGTTGCTGCAACAAAAGTTCGATCTCGCCGCCGAGAAATCCTTGGCCAACTATTCTTTCTATTTGGGTGCCACCAACGACAACCTTGCCGAAGTGGTGAAGACAGACCCAAAAAGGGTGTGTGGCATCAAGCTTTTTATGGGTTCCAGTACGGGCAATATGTTGGTAGACAAAAATGAGGTTTTGGTACGCCTGTTCAGGGAATCGCCTTGCCTGATTGCAGCGCATTGCGAGGATGAACAGACCATCCATGAAAATACGGTGCGCTGCAAAGACTTGGCGGCCAAAGGTGAGGTTGTCGTAGATGCAAGCATCCACCCTTTCATTCGCACTACCGAGGCTTGCTACAAATCCTCTTTCAAAGCTGTTGATATGGCTGAAAAGTTTGGTGCCCGACTGCATGTGCTTCATATCTCCACACAAAAGGAACTGTCATTATTTAGGAATGACATTCCGTTGAAAGACAAAAAGATAACATCAGAAACTTGTCCGCATTACCTATGGTTCGACAACCATGATTATGAAGGGAAGGGGTTTGCCATCAAGTGTAACCCTGCCATCAAGTCGCACCGCGACAAGGAAGCCTTGCTCCAAGCTTTGCATGACGGCTTGATTGATACCATCGGCACCGACCATGCACCGCATCTGCTTGAGGAGAAGATGACGGATGATTATTTCACTAGCAAATCTGGTTTCCCGTCTATCCAGCATTCGTTGGATATCATGGTGAATTTGGTGGATGACCTGCCGCTTTTGGTGCAGTTGATGTGCCATAATCCAGCCATCTTATACCAAATTGACCGCAGAGGCTTCATTCGTGAGGGTTATCACGCAGATTTGGCTTTGGTTGATATGAATGCAAGCTATATGATTTCAAACGCGGACGAATACTCCAAATGTGGTTGGTCGCCTTACGATGGCATCAAAACTCATTCTCGTGTGACCCATACCTTCGTCAATGGTAATTTGGTGTTTGAGAATGGGCTTTTCCATATGGAGAACAGAGGCTCCAGATTGTGCTTTAACAGATGAAAATGAATTAAATAGAAGAAGATATGAAGAGATTGTTTTTATTCTTAGTAACGGTTCTGATGCTTGGTTCTTGTACTGCTCAACTGACCGAAAAAGTAGAGGCAAAATTTCCTAATGGCCAGATTCAGCTTGTTCGCTATTATGACAAAAACGATAATTGCGTAAAAGAAACCGAGTATTACGAAACGGGTCAAGTAAAGATGGAAGGTGCCATGAAGGGCGAGGAACGTGATGGAGAATGGAAAGCCTATTTCCCTGATGGTCGTGTGCAAAGTATCGGCACTTTCAGGAATGGCTTGCGCACTGGCAAAGCCACCGTATGGCAAGAGAATGGCAACCTTTTACAAGAAGGCTCCTATAAGGAAGGCGCGCACTGTGGCAAGTGGAAGTTCTACAACGAGCAGGGTGACTTGGTAAAGGAAGTCGATTTCGGTAATTGTGAATAATATTTACTTGTTGGCTTTCTCCTCGTCATTGTTATACCATTCCAGGTATTTCTGCGTATGGAGGATGCCTGAATCGACCAGTTTCTGTTTTTTCGAGTCGGAAATGCTGAAATCGGTGGAGCTGATTCCTAACGAGTCGATATAAACGGTGCGTTGCCAGTCATCGCTGTGCAAATGCACATTGTTTTGGAAGTCGATAAGCGTGGTGACCAAGGCCTTGGTGTAGGAGAACAGGCTATTGATTTCCTTCGCTGTTGGTTCAATGCTATGATCAAGAAACATCTCAATTTGCTCTTTGGCATCCAGTCGGAAGCCTAGGGTTTCCTTGTTGTAAATGTATTCGTTGGCCAACTTGTTCTTGTTTTTCAGCGACTTGTTGGTCTTATCATAATACTCGGTATGACGAATGTTTTTCTTGTTCTTGACATAATTGCTACGGTCGAACACTTTAATGGCATAATTGTCTAACAGACCGCCATCCACATAGATGTGGTCATCACCGTTCGCACCGCGAACGGCACTGAAAAACAAAGGTATCGACATGGAGATGCGAGCGGCATCGGCCACTTTGACATTGGGGGTGAATTCAGCGTTGAACACTTTTGAGTAGCCTGTCGACAAATCGCTGCCGATGAGACTGATATCGAGGAATTTCTTCGCTTTGGCTAAGTCTTTAAAAGTGCTTTCGCCGTCACCCGTTTTGTCTTTAATGTAGCCAGCGACCAATTCGCGGAAAAACTCGCCTTTGTACCAACCGTAATCCTCAATGAAGCGTTTCGTGTTGCGTATCACACCCCACGAACTGTCCAAAAAGTTCTGGAAGTTGATGCTCCAGAGAATGTCCTTAAGTTCTTTGGCGGAATAACCCAAACCGATTAAGACGGCAACTAACGCACCTGCCGAGGTGCCAGCCACTCGCTTGATGTCTTTCAATATGCCTTCTTTGTCGAGCACCTCAAGGGCACCCACATAGGCGATGCCTTTCACACCGCCACCTTCGAAAACCAAGTTTTTGAAATGATAAGCCATAGTGCCCTTTTTTATGAAGGTTTTAATCCATTATCCAACTCGTGCCTTCCTTGCCATCTTTCAGCGTGATGTGCAACTTGGCCAATTCGTCACGGATTTTGTCGCTGGTAGCCCAATCCTTGTTGGCACGGGCTTGCTTACGGATGTCGATGATGGTCTGCATCAGGCCATCGACTAAGGCACCGCTGCCGTCAGAAGCGTTGCTTTCCACTAAACCAAGGATGTCGAAGACAAAGTCTTGGAATAGCTTGTTGAGCAAAGCCAATTCCTCAGCGTTGATTTGTGCCTTTCCATCCTTGACGGTATTCACAATGCGCACGGCCTCGAATAGGTTGGCGATGACGATAGGACTGTTGAAGTCATCGTTCATGGCATCGTAGCAGGCATCAACAATCTTTTGAATGTCGAGGTTGGCGGCACCTTCAGTTGCTTTCAGGTTCTTGGCTGCTTTCACGGCTTCCATCAAGCGGTTGTAACCCTTCTCGGCAGCTTGCAGGGCTTCGTTCGAGAAGTCCAGCGTGCTGCGGTAGTGGGCTTGCAGGATGAAGAAGCGGATAGTCATGGGGCTGTAGGCCTGTTCAATCATTTCTTTTCCGTTCTTGTCCTTGTGGCTACTGCCATTGAAGAACTCGTCCAAAGTGATGAAGTTGCCTAAAGACTTGCCCATCTTCTGGCCACCGATGGTGATCATGTTGTTGTGCATCCAATAGGTGACGGGTTGTTTGCCGTTGGCCGCCACACTCTGTGCAATCTCCGACTCGTGGTGCGGGAACAAGAGATCCATTCCGCCACCGTGGATGTCGAAGGTTTCGCCTAAATACTTGCAACCCATCGCGGAGCATTCCATGTGCCAGCCCGGAAAACCGTCGCTCCATGGTGAAGGCCAACGCATGATGTGTTGGGGCTCAGCCTTTTTCCATAAGGCGAAGTCCACAGGGTTGTGCTTCTCCTCTTGACCGCTCAATTCGCGCGTGGTGTTGAGCATCTCCTCGAAGTTGCGACCCGAGAGGATGCCGTAGGGGTGCTCCTTATTATATTTCTCAATGTCGAAATACACCGAACCGTTCTCCACATAGGCATAGCCGTGGTCAAGAATCTTCTGGACCATGGCAATCTGTTCGATGATGTGACCAGAGGCGTGTGGCTCAATCGAGGGGCGCAGCACATTTAGTTTGTCCATCGCGGCATGATAGCGGTTAGTGTAATATTGTGCCACCTCCATAGGTTCCAGGTTCTCGAGACGGGCTTTTTTCGCGATCTTGTCCTCGCCTTCGTCGGCATCGTGTTCCAAATGCCCTACATCGGTGATGTTGCGCACATAGCGGACTTTATAGCCGAGGTGTTGTAAATATCTGAAGACCAAGTCGAAAGTGATGGCCGGACGGGCATGACCCAAATGAGCATCGCCATAGACGGTGGGACCGCAGACATACATGCCCACATGCGGGGCGTTGAGGGGTTTGAAAGGTTGCTTGCAGCGCGAGAGGCTGTTGTAAATATATAAGGTGCCGTTCATCTTTGATGGGATTTTGAATTATTGCGCAAAAGTACAAAATAAAGCGGTAGCATGTGAATTTATACAAAAAAACTGTACAACCTATCAATGCTTTTCGTACCTTTGCACCCAAAGAACAACTTTAAACTTTTTAATTATGTACGCTAATTTTCAAGAGTATCTGAAAAAGGAGTTGGCACAGATCGAAGCCGACGGCCTGTATAAAAGAGAACGCATCATCGAGAGTGCCCAAGGCGCTGAAATTATGGTTGGTGGCAAGGTCTGCCTCAACTTCTGCGCCAATAACTACCTCGGCTTGGCCGACAACCCCGAACTGATCCAAGCCGCCAAGGACGGCATGGACGCCCGTGGCTTCGGTATGGCCTCTGTCCGCTTCATTTGCGGTTGCCAAGACCTCCACAAGAAGTTGGAAGCCAAAATTGCTGAGTTCTTCGGCACGGAAGACACTATCCTTTATGCCGCTTGCTTCGACGCCAACGGCGGTGTGTTTGAGCCGCTGCTCGGTCCCGACGATGCCATCATCTCCGATGCTTTGAACCATGCTTCCATCATCGATGGCGTGCGCCTTTGC
>CADCJI010000032.1 GCA_902801625.1 uncultured Bacteroidia bacterium
CTTCCGTCTCCCCTCTCTTCGTCCCCGCTTCCCTTCCGAAAGCGGGTGCAAAAGTACTACCTTTTTACGAACTGGCAAGCACTTTTTTCATTTATTTTTCAACTTTTTCATATTTCACTGTGTGTCAACGGGAAAAATCTTCCTGAAGATGAAAAACAGGGATTTTTGCACACCTTAATTATATATGATAACGCGTCACCAACGAGGCAGAAAAGCGTCCTCGATGTGGTCGATTAAGGGTTCCCCATCCTTAAAAACTATGGAAATGATATCGAATCGGGTGTTGATATCCAAATTATAGGTAAAAAGATAGGCATTGGCGGCGTATATGAGTCTCGTCTGTTTTTGGCGTGTAACGGCAAGATCTGGGTCACCATGCTCATCGCTTTGACGGGTCTTCACCTCCACAATGACCAATTCGTCCCCATCCTTTGCGATGATATCTATTTCTTTATGCTTATTACGCCAATTCTTCTCCAAGATCTCATAACCCTTGTCAATAAGAAATTGTGCGGCCAACTCCTCACCTATTTTCCCCAATTCGTTATGCTTTGCCATCCGAAAAGCCTTTACTGCATTCTCTTCCTCCTCACAAAGCTCCAAACGATCATCCCGATGCCGATGAGCACAAAGGGGACGCTGAGCCACTGGCCCATGTCGAAGACCATGTTGCGCTCAAAATCGACCTGCACGTTCTTCAAAAACTCGATACCGATGCGCGATCCGAAGATGATGACAAGGAAAGTGCCAAACATTAGTCCGGGCTGCTTGTGACCGAGGTCACGCTTGTAATACATCCACAGCAGGATGCCCATCGCCACGAGGCAGAAGAAAGCCTCATACAAGCCCGTTGGGTGGCAGGGCAGCCACTCACTTGGCGGACAGCAGTTGCTCGTCGAACAAGGCGTGTAGTTGTCGACCGTGCCGCAAAACTGTTCCTCTCCGCGCATGAAAACGAACCCCCATGGCAAAGAAGTGGGCGTGCCGTAAATCTCATGGTTGGTCACATTGCCCACACGAATCAACGCCCCAACGAGACACACTGCGACAACAATGCGGTCGAGAATCCAGATGTAGTTGATATGCTGGAGGTTGTCTTTTGTCTTTTTGGTCGACTTGTTGTAGTTGCGCACATAGAACCACAAACCCAACAAGATGCCGATGGCGCCTCCATGGCTTGCCAGACCGCCTTCCCAAACGGCCAACATTTTCAGCGGATGGGAGAGATAGTATTCGGGTTCATAGAACAAGCAATGACCCAAACGCGCTCCAACGACGGTGAAGAGAAGCATATAAACGAGCAGCTTGTCCAATGAATCGTCGGACATCTTCTCGTGCCGGTAGATGCGACGCATGATAAAGTATCCGATAAGAAAACCTAATGCCCAGAGCAGGCCGTACCAACGGACAGAAAGGGAACCGATGGAGAAAAGTACCGGGTCAACGTTCCAAGTGATGTAGTTTAACAGCATGATTTTGAAATTTTGCGCAAAAGTAAGGATATTTGTTGAATTGTTTATTAACTTCGTTGAAATGCTCTGCATTCGATGAAATCAATCTTCGATTTGTTGAAGTGTTTAATTGTTTGGCTACTGGCTATTGGCCTCTAGCTACTGGCAGCTTCAACGAAAAGAAAACCATACTTTTTCATTATGCTGCCAGAAGCCAAAAGCCAGAGGCCAGAAGCAAAAAAATCTTCATCAAGATGTAACTTTTTCCGCATTTCTCCGTATTACATTCGTAAAAGATGGACAGAAGTCAATTCAACCAGTGCGTGGAGCAATATGCCGACCGGCTTTTCCGCTTCGCGTTTTCGAGCCTCCGCAATCGCGAGCAGGCCGAGGACGTGGTGCAGGAAAGCTTTGCCCGCGTTTGGGAGAAGGCCAAGACGGTGGACTTCGCCAAAGCGAAATCCTACCTCTTCACCACCGCCCACCACGCCATAATCGACGAAGTCCGTCAGCGACAACATTTTGTGAGGACCGAAGACTACACACCCACTGAAGAGAAAACCCATGGAATCCCCTACCCTGACGTCAACGACATCCTGCACAAGGCTTTGGGCACCTTACCTGAAGCGCAACGCAACGCCCTCCTACTGCGCGACTACGAGGGCTACAGCTACCAGGAAATCGGCGACATCACAGGGATGAGCGAGTCGCAGGTGAAGGTGAATATCTTCCGTGCCCGCACCGCCCTGAAAAACAAACTGAAAAGCATCGACAACCTTATCGACATAGAGCCATGAAGACAAATATCACCATCGACAACTACGAGGCCTACCTCCTTGATTACATGGAGGGCAACCTCAGCCCCGACGAGGCAGAGCAGCTGAAGGCCTTCGTCATGACCCAAGGCTTGGATTGGAATGAACTCACCGAGGAACTACCGCATTTGGAGGCACCTCAAATCGAGTTCGAGAACAAAGAGCGCTTGAAGAAAAAAGGCGCCCTCGTGCCGCTTTATGTCAAGATCGCCTCGGCTGCCGCCGCTGCCGGACTGCTGCTCACCGTCACCTTGTGGCCGGAAAAGACGATGCCAAAAGTGGAACCCATTGCCAGCCTAAAGCCCATTGAGGTCAGCCGCATCAGCACCAATGAGACCATTACCATGCTACCGAGACGGGCTACTGAAAGCGTGTCTTCCCCACAAAGGCCAATGCGCAGCCAGGGTTCAACGCCTACAGCAAGCTCTAACAGTGGATACATGGTTTCCAAGAGAGAGGCGACGCCTTTGCTAGCCGAATTGCCTGCTAAAACAGCCACCGCTTTACAAATCGACCTGCCTTGGATCAACTATGACGAGCCAAACTTCGACTTGATGTCCTACCACATGAGCACGGAGCTAGCAATGATGCAGTTCGATGAAAACGATTTTTCTAATGAAGCAGAAGGCGAACGCAACCTTTCGCTCATCGGGAAAGGCATCTACCGCTTGACCGATGGTCGCCACGACAGTTTCGCCAGCATCATCTCAACAGGCCTTAGCACCGCCAAGAAAGAACTCAATTTGGCCGCCACCGACATCGCCTTGACGGCCTACTATCGCGCCGACGAACGAATCGAGGAGGTGAAAGAGAACTGGCAGGACAAACGGGGAGAATGACTTTCTTCTCTCACGCAGAATACGCAGAAATCGCAGAAATTGTCGTGTTATAATACTAGTAGAGACGTAGCGCGCTACGTCTCTACATTCATAATATTCTGCGGATTCTGCGTGAAAAAGTTTTCCGCGTGGAAATCAGAAATTAACGCTGAACCCAACCATGAGTGGGTGTGCCTTGTCTGCATCACGCCCTTTAACAAAAGTAGGTATAAGAGCATAGTTGACAAAGAAACCCAAATCATCACCGCCAACGCGCAGCGACGCATCGCATTTGAACAGGTTCGTCAGATAGTTCGAATAGGTCTTGTTGTTCTCGCCATCACTATATTTGATACGATTCCATGCAGCAAGACGGATACCTCCAGTCACTCCCAAATCGATATAGAGACTGCGCACAGGTCTCACTTCCAGCATCAAGGGAGCCTGAAGATAGAGCAACCCGAACTTGCTGTTCTTCACGGGGCGCTCCTCAGGCAGCAAATCGCTGATTAACTCACCGTTTTCCACCGTCATCTTGACTGGATGTTTCCAACTGTAGTTGTTCCAACCGAGGCCGATGCCTGTAAACAAGCCGACTCTATGTCTCCTGTCGAAGGCAACGCCCACATCGGCGATGTTGAAGCCGAAGTACCAACTTCGCAGCGGACGGATGGCCATAGCATCATCTGGACCGGTATAGACATTCATTGCAAACGGGTCAAGGAGCATATTCAAGCCTGCCTCGAAGCCATTCCATTGGGCATCGAAAAGGAGGTTCTTTTTTATAGGACGACTGCCCTTCAATTTGCCTTCCTTTGACGGTGTTTTTTCCACGACATTCGATTTCACGACATTCAAACCGTCGACATTCAAGTCACCACTTCCAAGCAATATAGTTTCCAACACATTGCATCTACCCTGAAGGATGATATCACCAGAACCATTCAGGACAACATGTACGGTATCGTAATCCAACTTCATAACCATGTCGCCCGATCCACTATTATAGACATTGATATAGTCACCTTTTATGGTGTTCTTGCAGATGACATCGGCCGATGAAAGCAACTGTATATTCTCGAGCTGCGAGACTTCAACTTCATAGTCGTGGGAACTGGAAAGAAGGAGCATATCCGACTCTGCACGGTAGTCAGAGACAATCTCACCTTCTTTCTTCAATGAAAAATGTCCCGGAGTCTGGCTGACAACGACATCGCCCGAACCCGTTACCCGAATAACGCGAATTGGGGAATCATCTTTTTTCGCAGGACGATAGTTGTTCGGCATATCAAACTTTCTCTCAAACTCTGCGCCCCACTGCTCCATTTTACGACCCCATTCTTCCATTTCTGCGCCCCATTGCTCCATGTCTTGTTCAAAAGTCTTCCAATCGATTGAATCCGAAAGATATTGGAGGTTCATACCCAATTCACGCATTCGTTCGGAAAACTGTTCTTGGGCTTGTTTAATTTCAGCCATTCGGCTTTTCATGATGCTATCCGTTTTGGGATCAATCGGTTTGGGTTCATTCACCTGTGCCCTCATCGTCCCGAAGGCCAACAGCAGCAAGGCTGCAAATAATAATCTTGTTTTCATTGTATTGGTGTTTAAGTGTTAATCGTGCTACAAGTTATTGACGAAGGACGCAGGACTTAAGACTTGGGACTTGAGACTTGAGACTTAGGACTTAAGACTAGGGGCTTTGTCCTTTGTCCTCCGTCCTCCGTCCTCTGTCAACACCAGTAATACGGAGAAACAACAAAAAAGTTACAGCCCTCACTCAAAAAAAGCGGAAAAATAGCATTTACGCTCGGCGGTGAGGGTGTCGCCTTCGGTCAGTTCAAGCTTTACGTAAACCTTTTGCAAGTCAAGGTTGCGCAAGTATTCGCTAAGGCCTTCAACGACGAACTTACGGTTCTCGTTAGCATCCAACTTCACCTTCACTTTTTGTTCAAACAACGGACGGTCTTTGAGCCCATCAAGTTTAAGGTCTTCAAAATCGCACACCTTGACCGTCAGCATGCCATCGATGTCGCGAAGCAAGTCTGATGTGACAAAAACCCCATAGTCTTTCCTGTCGAGACTCAAAAGCACAGGTGCAAAAAGCGTCTTCAACCGCTCTTGCAGCACCTTGGGATTGCCGTAATAGTCGATGGACGACCACGAAGTCACGGGCCAGGCATCGTTGAGCTGCCAATAGAGTGTGCCCATGTTATAGGGCTTTGCCGTACGGTGCGCCTCAATGGCAATCTCCATACCGTAGGCTTGCGAAAGTTGGCTCAAATGCACGTATTCTTCAAAGTCTTTCGGCTGAATGTTAGGGTAATAACGTTGGATGAAATCATCGATTTGGCGGGTGCCACGGGCGTGTTTTTGGTGCGCGGCGATGACCTCGGCATCCTTGCTCAGCTCCTCGCCTTGCGCGATTTTCAGCAAGGTTTGGTAATCGGGATAGCTTTGGTAGCCGTACTCGCTGTTAAATCTGCCCACTTTCTCGCGGTAGACCTCGTAAGGCAGCTCGCCCCACCAAACGCCCCAATAATGCACATCGCCTTCGGTCAGGCTCTCGGGTCGGCCCCAGCCTTTCGAGGGCGAGCTGGGCCAATAAGGTCGCGTGCCGTCGTACAAGGTCACCGCTTCTGGTAATATGGTTTCAAAGAGTTGGTCGTATCCTGCCTTAATGGCCTGGTCGTCTTCTTCCGACCAATTCAACGACTTCTGCCAGCCCCAGTTATAGTAGCCTTCCGAGATCTCGTTTCCACCACACCACAAGGCTAACGACGGATGACTTGCCAATCGTCTCACCTGCTCCTCCGCCTCAATTCGGGCGTTTTCGAGGAAAGCCTCGTCATAGGGATACATCGTGCCGGCATACATAAAGTCCTGCCAGACCAAGATGCCCAATGAATCGCAAATGTTGAAGAAGTCGTCCGAGGGATAGATGCCACCGCCCCACACACGCAGCATATTGAAATGAGCGTCTTTGGCTTGACGTAGCAGACGTAGCGTATTGTCGGCATTGATCCAAGTCTCAATCATCTCCTCGGGGACATAGTTGGCGCCTTTGGCATACATCGGCACGCCATTCACCTTGAAATAGAAGGCGCGACCAATGCTGTCGGGTTCATCGACCATCTCGAAGGTACGGATACCCGTCTTGAACTTTTTAGAATCCATCACCTTACCATCTTTTTTCAAGACGACTTCAAAGTCATACAACGGTTGTTCGCCCATCTCGTTGGGCCACCAAAGTTGAGGATTCCGCATGGGAACTATCAGGGATATTTGATGCGTTCCCGTTTTTAATGGCTTTGCAGGAAAGCTCAATGTCCTTTCATGGTTTAAGAAAAAAGACTCATCCTGATGTGAACTCATACTCAATTCCACCTGGAATTCCGCCTCATCCATCCTATTATCAATGCCATATCGCAGCCACAGCCAAGCACTATCAGAATCAGCATAACATGTGGAAATATAGGCATAATCCAACTTCGCATCGTTCCAGCCCATCAGTTTCACCGGCTTCCAGATGCCCACATTCTTATACCTTGGTGCCCAGTCCCAGCCATGCTGATAGGGAGCCTTACGCGAGACGGCATATTTTTCGGGCAATTTAGGCTGATGTTGCTCATACAAAGCCAATTGGGTGCTGTCGTATCGGATAAAATGCACTTCAAGCAGGTTGTCTTTCTCTTTCAAAAATGGTTTCGCATCTGCTTTCCATTCACGGAACTGGTTGTCGGCAGAAAAAAGCTCATAGCCATTCAAACTAACTTCGGCGTAGGTGTCAAGACCTTCAAAACAAAGCTCAACATTCTCTTTTTCAAATAGTTCCTTGTCTGCATCGAAATGTAGCGTGTAGTCCCAAGGATGGTCTGAAATCCAAAGCAATTGGTTTTCCACCGTGCCGAGATAGGGATGCGGTATGATGCCGTTTTCGTAAAGGCTCTGCTGCACCACCGAAGGCACATCGACTTGCATATTAATATCTAAGGTGTCGCCCGTGAGCGTCCAGCCTTGGTTGAGGTTTTGCACGACGACGTTGGGGGTTTCAACTTGTTGGCACGCTGAAAAGGCGAATGCCAGTATTATCAGGGGAAGTAGTTTTTTCATTGTGAGTTTTTTTGGCACGCAGAAATCGCTGAATTATGGGAATTGTTGCCGCTTTGCGCCAACACGCTTCGCGTCATTGCGAGGAGGAACGACGAAACAATCCAGGCCGTGAGTTTTCTGTCTGGATTGCTTCGTTCCTCGCAATGACGCAAAGCGACGCATATTTTGCAGCCGGTAGGTTCATATAATTCTGCGTATTCTGCGTGAGATAATTATTCCTGCGTGAAACAATTAAAACGGATTCAGCATCTTTTCCATCTCGTAAATCAAGTCCTTGTTCGACTCGGTCCAGACCATCGTAGCACCCGTGTTGTCCTTCTGGTTTGGATAGAGTTTCTCATTGAAGCGTGGCACCCAATGCGCCAGCGAGGCATGGCAATGCACCGCACCCGTCATGTCAAGGATCTCCTTCACATTGCCGAGGTTGATGCCGCCGCCCGGCATGATGCCGATTTTGTCGCCATAGCGCAATTGCATCTCGGCTATCATCGGGACACCCTCCAAGGCCGTAGGCTTGCCGCCCGAAGTCAGAATTTTGTCGAAACCGAGTTCAATCAGTTGTTCAACAGCCTCAAAAGGCTTCACGCAGGCATCGATGGCACGGTGGAAGGTGAACTTCAAGCCTTCTCCTGCTCCCATCAATGCTTTAATTGTCTCAACGTCAAACTCTCCCTTGTCGTTCAAGGCACCGATGACCACACCTTCGAAGCCGAGCTTCTTGCAAAGCATGATGTCGGTCTTCATCATCTTGACTTCTTCCTCGTCGTAGATGTAGTTGCCTGGTCGCGGACGGATGAGCACGCGAATAGGGATAAAAGAAATGTCGATGGCCTTGGCCAAAGTTCCGAACGAGGGCGTCACGCCACCCACTTCGAGGCATTTGCACAACTCCACGCACTGGGCGCAGCCGTCCATCGCGTTCTGCAACGACTTGATGCCGTTGGCACAGATTTCCAATCTAATCATAGTTCAAGAATTTTGTGGCAAAGATATTGAAATTGTTGAACTGTTGAGTGTTTAATTGTTTAATTGTTGGCGGAAAAGGTAACTTATTTTGAAAAAATCAGTACTTTTGCCGTGATTACATCGTAATCGTGACAAATCCATTCACTTAATAAACAAACTACTATGAAAAAGACCTTAAAAATCATGCTGATGCTGGCATTGGTGGGCATCATCGGCGCTTGCGCCAACGCAAATTCCAACACCAATCCCAACACACCTTCTGACAATAAGACAGAGGAGAAACAAGAAAGCGCTTCCATCGTTGGAAAATGGAAAGGGGTTAAGCTTACCCAATACGGAAAGACCGATGAAGGTATGACCGAGCTAATCCAAGGCTCCGTCTACGAATTCAAAGAAGACGGCACAATGTTGTGGTTCTGGGAAAAAGAGCTCACTGAAACAGAATCCTACACTATCGATGGCAACAAACTTATAATTGAAGAGGGGAAGACCTACATCATCACAACACTAACGGAGAAGAAGCTGGTTTTGGAACGGCCCGATCATGAAGAGATTGCAGAGTATGAGAGGGTGAAATAATCCACCATTTGCAAAAAAGTGTACATATTGCAGGTACAATAACAACAAAAACCCATATCAGAAAAAGAAATCAACATCTACCGTTTGACTTCGTTAGAGAAACCGACGGAAGAAATCACTTAATTAACAAATTACTATGAAAAAGACCTTAAAAATCATGATGATGCTGGCATTGGTGGGCATCATCGGCGCTTGTTCCAACGCAAACTCCAACACCAAGACCGACTTGCCTTCAGACAACAAATCAGAAGTTAAACAAGAAAACGCCTCTATCGTTGGAAAATGGAAAGGGGTTAGGGCGACTGAAGATGGAGAACTTGATGAACAATGGACAAAATTGTTACAGTATTACACTTGCGAGTTCAAAGAGGACGGCACAGTGATATGGTGGACAGAAGGTATCGAGTATGACAAAGACACCTATACTCTTGAAGGCAACAACCTGACCTTTAAAAATGACAAAAGGAAATACACGGTCCCTACATTAACCAAAAAGAATTTTGTCAGAGAATCGATAAGAGGTGGCCACACACTGGCCGAGGAGTTTGAACGGATCGAATAATCGTTTTCAACAACACAAAAGAGGATGTCGACTGTTGCAGGCATCCTCTTTTGTTATTTTGCTTATCTTTGCAGAAATTTTTCAACCATGAGACTCAAACTCCTTATTATACTTTGCTTTTTCACGATAAGCGCCTTCGCGCAAAACACTCATATCCTCCCTACCCCACAGCAAGTCGAAACCACTGAGGGCCAGTTTATTTGGGATGAAAGTGTCGTGCTGACATACGATGCCTCCGATGCCGAAATCAACCAAATCATTTTGCTCTTCCGCAACGACTTGGACCGTATCAGTGGCAAACAAGTGCAGTTTTCGCGCGGCGTCATCAAAGGCAAGCACTTTATCGAACTCATCAAGACAGACCACCTTGGCGTGAAAGAAAACGAGGACCAAGCTTATCGCCTAACCGTCAATAACAATTTCATTCGACTTGAAGCCACCACCAACACGGGGCTTTTCTACGCTGTCCAAAGCTTGAAACAGCTCTACCGTTACTCCTTCCTGAAAAACAAAGGCGAGATCAATATCCCTTGCATGACCATCACCGACTGGCCTAACTTCAAGATTCGCGCTTGGCAGGATGACATCAGCCGTGGCCCCATCGTTAGCACGGACTACCTGAAACGCCTCATCCCGAAGATGGCGGAATGCAAGCTTAACGCATTCTCGCTCTACACCGAACACACTTTCAAGACCAAATGCCACCCCGACATTGCCCCCACCGATGCCTTCACTGCCGAGGAAATCAAGGAATTGGAGGATTTTTGCAAGCCATATCATATTCAAGTCATTGGCAACCAACAATGTTTCGGACATTTCGAGGAGATTTTGTGCAATCCCTTCTACAGCCATCTAGCCGACACGAAATGGAACCTCAACCCCGCCAAGGAGGAAACCTACCAATTCCTTGAAAACCATCTCCGCGAAGTGGCAAGAGCCTATAAGTCACCCTATTTCAACATTAATTGCGATGAAACCGAAAGCCTCGGCCAAGGCTATGCCAAGGCCTATGTCGATTCTATCGGAGCGGAAACTGTGTATTACCAACATATCAACCGCGTCAATCGAATGCTACGCCCCTACCGCAAGCGCGTGATGATGTGGGGCGACATTGCCGACCAACATCCCGAGATCTTGGACAATCTGGACAAAGACATCTTCCTCATCGCTTGGAGCTATGTGGGTATCGACAGCTTCGATGACTTCCTGCAACCCTATGTCAAATCGGGACGCAACTACTTTGTAGCACCAGGTGTCAGCCTCTCTGAAAGAGTATGGCCCAAACATTATGAGTTCAAGGCCAACATCACCAACCTGTGCCGCGATGGTTACAAAAACGGTGCAATGGGTGTCATCAACACCTGCTGGGACGACTTCGGTGAGTCACTGACCAACTGTGCTTTATATGGTTTGGCCTTGGGTGCAGAAACAAGTTGGAACCCCGCCACAAAACAAGAACGCAACACCGAAGCCAACTTCACTGCGCATTTCTTAGGAAGCCTTTCCGATGAAATCTGCCAACATTTGGATGAAATCTCTGAATGGTCGAAAATCGACGGCATCGGCAAGTTCAGCGCCATGACCGAACCCATGGTACCCTTCTACCCTGCCCTTGTCAACGACTCCATCAAGGCATTGAACCAAAGGGCATCAGTAGCATTGACCGTTTTAGAGAAGGCTTTAATCAACGACAAGAAACAAGTGAAGCGAAACGCCGACCTTTTCGATAACGCCCTTTATGCCGTGCATCGCATGCAGTGGTGTGCCAATCGCAACCTCACCCGTTGCCAACTCTTCCGAACCTACAACAGCCCCACCGAAACCAACACCGCTGAAAGCCAAAGGATGATTCAAGAGCTGATTTCTGCACTGCATGAGCTGAAAAACGAGTATGTCAAGGTTTGGAACATTGAAAGCCGCGCCTATTGGCTTGATGTCAACTTGAAGAAATATGATGACATCGCCATCGAGTTGCAACAGCTTGGATATGTACCGTTTATTGAGCCAGCAACCGATGCGGAAGGCAATGCTGCTGTGGCTTTAAAGACCGTTTTCGGAGACAAGGAAATCCACTATACCGTTGATGGAAAAGAAGTGAAGCGAAACGATTCCATCTATAAGCAGCCTGTCGTTTTGGAGCGGCCTTGCCTTGTGAAGGCCACTTGTTTCAATGCCATGGGTGAGCCAGTTTGCGCTGAGCGTTATTTCTGTTACCACAAGGGTATGGGACGGCTGAAACAACTGAACAGCCCAGCAGGCAATTATCGCCCTGAATACTCTGGTGGAGGCGACAATGCCCTACTCGACGGCAATCTTGGCAGCGATGACTACACCGATGGGCATTGGCAAGGTTTCTACGGCATTGATGCCGACCTCGAACTAGATTTTGGCAAATACCAAAAAATCAATGCACTGAATATTGGCTTTTTGGTAAATGCACACGACTGGATTTTACAACCCAATGTGGTTGAGGTTTACACATCCAATGACGGTAAGAGCTATAAGCCCTACAAGACTTTCACTCTTACGACAGAGACATCACTGACAGGCAACCACACCTTCCGTGAGCGTTTCGAATTGTCAAATCTTTCTACGCCTTATCTGCGCATCATCGTGAAGAATCCTGGGAAATTGCCAGAAGGTCTCCCTGGCAGCGGTTATGACTCTTGGATCTTTATGGACGAAGTGATGGTGGAGTGATTAGTTACCATTAATCTGGCTATATCTCAGTCCCAAGGTGTAGGAAAGCGGTGCCACTTCCGCACTTGTCAGCTCCACCTCCAAAATGCAGTTTTCCTTTATTAAACTCTTTAACGATAGCTTCTCGGTGCGCAGTTCACCTTCCTGCAAGGTATTGAGTGAAAAGTATTCCTCAGCCAACAAATAGTTGATCGGTCCTTTCTCAATAATCCTCACGCGCAACATCATTTCGGTCACCCTGCCTGGCCCCAGATTATGCAAGTCGATTTCCAACTCACAATCAGCCTTGACGGAAATCGAAGCAGGCTTCGACTCAAACCTAACCCCTTTCATAAGCAGGCTTGGGGTGTCGTCAACGGGAACGACCTCCATCTGAGTATCATAATATTCCTCAGGTATCTGGCCAATCTGCCAGTTGGGCATGGAGGTCTCCACATAATAGTACTTTTTTTCGCGGAACAACAAGTATCGCTCGGCCTCCACACCTTCACAATGTACACCAAGCGCCATGTGCTCGGGTAACACCAGCAGGATGAAATCTACATCCATCTCATAGAGCAAGGCCGTCAATAAAGCCACCTTGTCCTCACAATCACCACAGCCGTCCACCAAAGTCTCAATCGGATAACGCACATACTCGTTGATACCTTTACTGTCAGTATCATAGGCGTATGGCAAGGATTGCACAAAAGCAAGCGCCAGTTTAATCTTTTCCAAATCCGTAACGGCATTCCTGCTAAACTCGTTCGCCAAAGCCTGCATCACGGTACGGTCGTGCTCCGACAGCATGAAACTATAGTAATTGGGCGGCAATTCGTCTTTTTGGAATTGGTAACGATAGGCCAAATGCTCGCGTTTGTTTTGGAAATAGTCGTACAAACTCTTGCTGATATTCAGCGAAATGGTACAATTCTTCTTATTGTATTCCCAACTATGCTCCACCTCATAATAGCCTTCATGCTCCACCACGGAATGGGCAGAGGCGGTGAGGCCGAAAAGGACCAGTAATAATATAAGGTGAAAACGCGCTCGCATGGGATGGATTCTTTTTCCATGATAACGCAAGAATCGTGCTAAAATTGTAATAGAGCCAGCCTTCTATGTCATTCCGTGGGCTGGTTTGTGGGCAGACAAAGGAATCTATAGAAGGCGGTTCAAAAGTAGTGCCCTAATTTACGGCCTCATCAGGTATAGATCCCATGCCTTTGCCCACATGCCTTCGTTGGGATGACATACCTGTTGAGGCCTTCAACGCCATTGTTATTTTCCCCAATAATGGAAATCCTTCACCTCTTTCAGCAATTCCTTAACGGCTGCCTCCAGCTGTTCATCGATGCCTTCAGCCATCTTCTCAGGTGTGTTGCGCACTTTAATGTCAGGCTCCAACTGGGTGTTTTCAAGCCAGTTACCTTGTTCGGTGCGGTAGCCGATGACGGGTAAGCCAAAATACAAGGAAGGATCTTGCAAGGTTTCCCAAGTCACACTCGACATAGTGCCTGGCACAGGCATACCTACAAGGCTACCCATCTTCTTGTACTTATAAACCCAAGGCGTGCCATGCGCATTGCTGTAGTTAGCCTCGCCTATGATCATAATCGAAGGTTTGTTGTAGCGTCGCGAAGGCATCACGCAGGCCACGCTGTCGTTGATGACTTGTTCAAGGTATTTCTCACCGCTGAAAAGGATTTCGATATCCTCGTGCAGACGGCCACCACCATTGAAACGCGTGTCGATGACTATACCATCACAGAGGTTGTACTTGCCAAGGATTTGTGAATACACATCGCGGTAACTGGCATCGCCCATGCTCTTGATGTGGACATAACCCAAGCGACCCTTGGAGAGTTTCTTCACCGTCTCCTCGTTATGCTTCACCCAACGGTTGTAGAGCAAATCATTCATTGCGCCATGGCTGATGGGCTTCACGGTCTCATCCCAAGTCTTGCCGTCATCAGATAGGGTCACCAATACTGTCTTGCCTCGTTTATTGTTGAGGAGTGGATAGTAGTCCATGCCTTTCTTGATCTCCACACCATCAATCTTTTCAATCACGGTTCCCGCTTTCACCTTAGAACTTTTCTTGTCGAAAGGACCGCCTTCGACCACCTCAGCGACCTTCAGGCCATCACCTTTGTAGTCGAGGTCGAGCAGCACTCCAAACTCAGCCGTGGCATCGCCTTTGCTTCCAGGCCGGTAACCCGAGCCAGTGTGCGAAACATTCAGTTCGCCCAAAATCTCGCTCAGCATCTCTGAGAAATCGTAGTTGTTGTTGATATGCGCCAGGAAAGGCTGATAAGCCTCTTTCATCAGTGCCAAATCCACGCCGTGATGGTCCTTCATGAAGAAGCGCTTCTCAATTTGCAGGAAGACATGGTTGAACATGTATTCGCGTTCGTCGGCGAGATTGAGTTCCATGGTAGCATCGTATTTGATCGAAGAGGATTTGCCGCTCTTGTCGAATTTCTGCAAGTTGTTGCCTGAGAGCACAAAGAGGTTATCACCTTGCATCCTCAGTTGTGCACCACCTTGCCCCAGTTTCTTCGTAATCTTCATCGACTTTTCGCGCACATCCATTTCCCAAAGGTCATAGCCCTTCTCGAAGGAAGTCATGAAATAGAACTTCTCGCCGTCGTTGGTAAGCGCTATACCACTCAAGTTTGAAGACATCGGCGTCAAACGCATCACACGGTCTTGCAAATGCTCCAAATCCACCTCAATCTTCTTGACCTCCTTGGGCTTTTCATCCTTTTTTTCGTCTTTCTTATCATCTTTTTTATCGTCTTTCTTGTCCTTTTTCTTGTCGCTCTTCTCCTCCTTCTTCGAATCATCCTTCTTGTCGTCCTTCTTGCCTTTTTCCGTCTCCTTCAGCAAGGCGTATTCCTCTTTGCTGAGGCGGAATTTGTCGTAGGCATCCTGATTCAAGAAAGCGATGAAAGCGTCGTTTTGGCTACCCCATGATGCATGGGAGCGCATACCGTAACGATTTGAACGATAAATGATTGCATTACCTTCCATTGCCCAATGAGGACTGCCATCGATATAGGCGCTTTCGGTGATATTGTAGATGGTCTTCGAGCCATCAGCTTTCACAATACCGATGTCGGAATAGGGGTCGCGCATGTGAGAAATCAAGGTCAGGGCAAACCATTGTCCGTCAGGTGACCACTCGTAGGAGAAGCCGTAGTCGTCGGTTTCGTAATGCTGGCTACCATCGGTGATTTGACGCACTTGCTTTGAGGCCACATTATAGACCTTCAGGGCATTGCGGTTCTCGATGAAGGCAATTTCCTTGCCGTCGGGCGAATAGCACGGGGCAATGCGCTCGATGCCATCGTTGTCGAACAGCGGCTTTTCTTCAATCAAGGTAGCATAGGCGAAGTTAAAGTCTTCCTTGCGCTCGATCTTGGCTTGGTAGAGGTTCCAATAGCCATCGCGCTCAGAGGCATAGACGATGGAGCGACCGTCTTTAGAGAACGAAGGGTTGCGCTCAGCCTGGGCGGTATGCGTAATCTGCTTTGTGGTGGCATATTCATCCACGCCTGTCACGAAGAGCTCACCACGCGAGATGAAGGCAATCAACTTGCCATCCTGACTCAAATCAAAGTCGCCAATGCCCTTGAAATCCTGCTTGACCAACTGCTCCGGCGCTTGGTCATTGACGATTTCGATATTCACCTTTTGAGGCTCGCTTCCAATGCGTTGGGTGTAAATCTCGCCCATATAACCGTAACACAACAAACCGTCGTTGGCCACACTCAAAAAACGCACGGGATGAGTCTTGAAGTTAGTCACTGCCTCCACCTGTTCAAGATTGCTGACAGGTGCCTTATAGACATTGAAGCTGCCATTGTTACGCTCACTCAAAAACACCACATCTTTATAGCCAGGCAAATAGCGCGGGTCGCGATCCTCGCCAACATTAGTTGTAAGAATGGTATGCGTTTTCTTTTTGGCGTTGTAGTACACCACATCGCGGGCCACAGATGAGGTGTGATGCTTGCGCCACACATTCTCACTGCCTTTGCGATCGTAGTAAAGGAACGACTTGCCGTCCTTGTCGAACGATATACTGCTCACAGGCACGGCTACCACCTGTTCGGGGCGACCACCTTCGGTGCTCACCTTATATAACTCGGTAATCCAGCCCGAGGCAAATTGTATGTTCTCTGCTGCTTTCTGGATTTGGGCAGAGAAATAAATCTCCTTGCCATCGGGTGAGAAGGCCAAAGGGATTTCCGAAGCCGAATTGGTTGTGATGCGCTGTGCTATGCCACCCTCTGCAGCAACAAGATAGACATCAAAATTGCCATTGCGGTCGGTGGCGAAGGCAATCTGTTTGCCGTCGGGCGACCAAACCGGGTCGGTATCGTAAGCAGCATTTGTCGTGATTTGCTGGGCTTTACCGCCAGTGGCATTCACCACATAGACATCACCTTTGTAGCAAAAGGCAATCTTGTCGCCCTGGGGCGAAATCACATTGTGGCGCAGCCACAGCGGTTGGGCAGAGAGATTCAAGCCTATTGCCAATAAGATTAAAATGAATAGTTTTTTCATAGGTTTATTTTATTGATTATTATTTATTTAACTTTAAAACCAAAAACAAATTCGTTTTCCAAAAATTGCTCCAGCCTGTCCCCAACATGGACTTCGCCCACACCCTGCGGTGTACCCGTGAAAACAATATCGCCCTCGTTCAGTGTTACGAAGCACGAAACATGGGCAATGATTTTGTCAAAGCTGAAAATCATATCACGGCTATGCCCTTGTTGCACCCATTCGCCATTGAGTTTCATGCCGAAAGCAATGTCATCAGGGTTTCTCAACTCACTGATTTTCTTGAATTCTCCTATCGGAGCTGAGTAATCAAACGCTTTGGCCATCTCCCAAGGATGGCCTTTGGCCTTGCATTGGCTTTGCAAGTCACGAGCTGTGAAATCGATACCTACAGTGATGGCGTCATAATACTCAGAAGCCTTTTTCTCATCAATCGCCTTGCCTGTTTTGCAAATGTGTAGCACCAGCTCCGTCTCGTAATGGATTTCCTTGCTGAAATCAGGATATGGAAATGGCTCACCAGCGGGCAACAATGCCGTATCGGGCTTCATGAAAAACATGGGCTCGGTAGGCAGCGCATTGTCCAACTCCTTGACATGTGCCAAATAATTGCGTCCTATACAGATGATTTTCATCGCCTTAATGTTTAATGGTTTTTCCGCCCATGCGCAATTTGATGGCCGTCACCACCTTCTTCGTATAGCGCGGGAAATCGTTTTTCATGATCCAATCGTAATAAGGCGGCTCCATGCGAAACACATCTTCCACCCTCTTGCCTTTGTGCTTGCCGAACATAAAGACTTCCTTGCCTTCTTCATCGAAGATGATTTGCCCCGAAAGGTCAGCATTCTTATGATGCGCCGAAAACTCGGAAAGCTGCTTCATGTCGTTGGTCGGGCCCTGCGACTTGTTTCCTTTACCATCCTCGAAATCGACGCCTTGATATTTATCAAGCATGGCGCGGAGCACATCGTATGTGGCCTTGGTATCAGCCATAGCGCCATGCGCACCTTCCAATTCGGCATGACAAAAATAGCGGTAAGCGCTCTTCAGCGTCCGCGGTTCCATTTTCATGTAGATGTTCATCACATCGATGAAGCCTCTGTCCTTCAAATCGAAGTCGTAATCCACACGAAGAAACTCCTCCACCAGCATCGGCAGGTCGAATTTTAGAATATTATAACCCGCCAAGTCGGCATTGCCGATGAACAAGGCGATTTCCTTGGCCTTTTCGCGGAAAGTGGGCTTGTCAGCAACCATCTCATCGGTATAGCCATGCACCGATGTGGATTCCGCAGAAATGGGCATCTCAGGATTGAGCAGCCAATCACGCTGTTCTTCTTCGCCGTTCACATTGATTTTAAGCACACTCATCTCCACGATACGATCGTGCGAAGTGTTCAGTCCAGTCGTCTCCAAGTCGAAAAAGGCTATGGGTCGTTTCAAATTCAGTTCCATTGAATTAGTGATTTTGAGTGCAAAAATAGCATATAAAACGCTCCGATATTCATTTTTTTCCTACTTTTGCCCCACTTTTCAGACAAAAAAGAACTATTAGAAAGTATCAAATTATTGAAAGACATGATGGAAGAAAATGAAATGAAAGAAAGAGAAGAGCTGTTCTCAAAGGCAGTGAAAGCAGGAAAGAGAACCTACTTTTTCGATGTGAAGTCAACCAAGAATGACGAAAAGTACATCACCATAACCGAAAGCAAGCGCCGTTTCGACGAAGGTCTGAACCGCTTCTTCTACGAGAAGCACAAGATTTTCCTCTATAAGGAAGACTTTGAGAAGGTTTCCAAAGGTCTCAACGATGCCATCAAATACATCGAAACCGGCGAATATCCTGCCGACTATTATGACCAACCCGAACCTCGCCATTTTGACCACCCGGAAGGCGAAAGCCACACCGAGATTGACAATGCCATCGACAAATGGTTCGACAGCTTGGACAAATAAATTTCAATCAACAAAAACACGAAGGTCGCAAGTTTTTGCGGCCTTTTTTGTTGCCCAATTTTAGCCGAGCAAAAACTTATCAACAAAACGATGAGCTGTTGATAACTTTCGTTTCGACGCGGCAATAAATCCCTCCAAAACTCGTACTTTTGCAGCGAAATTTTTGATAGATATGGGAAAGACAATAGCGATTGCTAATCAGAAAGGTGGCGTGGGCAAAACCACTTCCGCCATTAACCTCGCGGCCAGTTTGGCCGTTCTCGAATATAAGACCCTCCTTATCGATGCCGACCCACAAGCCAACGCGACTTCGGGCGTGGGCATCGACCCGAGAAGTGTGGAGACGAGCATCTACGAATGCATCATCGACCAGGTGGATCCGAAAACCGTCATCACCGAAACCGAGACGCCCAACCTTTTCCTATTACCAGCCCATATCGACCTCGTTGGAGCCGAAATTGAGATGATCAACCTGCCGGAGCGCGAACTGATGATGAAAAAACTGCTCGCTCCCATCAAAAAGGAGTATGATTTCATCATCATCGACTGTTCGCCCTCGTTGGGTTTGGTCACGGTCAACTCACTCACCGCTTCCGACTCGGTCATCATCCCCGTGCAATGCGAGTATTTTGCCCTCGAAGGTTTGGGCAAGCTGCTCAACACCATCAAGATTGTGCAAACCCGCCTCAATCCCGACCTTGAGATCGAAGGTATCCTGCTCACCATGTTCGACACACGCCTTCGCCTGTCGAAACAAGTGGTTGAAGAAGTCAAGATGCACTTCCAAGACATGGTGTTCAACACCATCATCAACCGCAACACCCGCTTGAGCGAGGCACCCAGCTTCGGTAAGACCATCGTCATGTACGACGCCAACAGCACGGGAGCCATCAACTATCTCAACTTAGCACGCGAAATCCTCGAAAAGAACAACTTAACCAACAAAGACTAACACGCCATGCCTGACAAAAACAGAAAATCATTGGGTCGCGGCCTCGACAGCATACTTCAAAGTCCCGAAACCGACATCACCAGCAAAGACATCAGCGGCGATTTCGTGGCTGGAGCCATCGCTGAAATCGACATCGACCAAATTGAGACCAACCCATTCCAGCCCCGCACCGAATTCGACGAAACCGCTTTGCGCGAACTGACGCAATCCATCAAGGAACAAGGTGTGATTCAACCCGTTACGGTCAGAAAGCTTGGCTATAATAAATACCAACTCATCTCGGGTGAACGCCGTCTGAGAGCCTCCAAGATGGCTGGACTCGCCAAGATTCCCGCCTTCATTCGCGTGGCCAACGACGAACAGATGCTTGAACTCGCCTTGATCGAAAACATCCACCGCGAGAACCTCAACGCCATCGAAGTGGCCATCTCCTACCAACGACTCATTGATGAGTGCAACCTCACCCAAGAAGAAGTGAGCGAGAAGGTGGGCAAGAGCCGTAGTGCCGTAGCCAACTTCTTGAGACTATTGAAGTTGCCCGCAGAGATACAGCTTGCCATTCGCGACGGACACATCAGCATGGGTCACGCCCGCGCGCTCATCAACATCAACGACAAGGAAGAGCAACTGAAACTGCTCCAACAAATCATCATGGACGAGATGAATGTGCGCCAGACCGAGGAATTGGCTGAAAAGGCCAAAAACCCTGAGGCCAAGGAGAGAAAGCAGACCAATTTCATCCCCGAGCATTTCAAGAGCAAAATCAAGAAGCTGTCGCAAACCCTCAACACCAAGGTGAAGGTGAAACGCGACATCAAAGGTCACGGAAGCGTTGTCATCGACTTCAAGGACGAAGCCGAGTTTGACCGTATCATGGAGCTGTTCGGCAACAAATAATCCGACCATGCCCCGCCGTTTCCTCATCCTAATCGGCATGGCTATGCTGCTCGGTTTCGCGAAAGCCGAAGCGCAGAATGTCGTATTCGATACGGTGGGCAACGCCATCATCACCGCCGACACTATCGTGAAGCAACACAAGTCGGCCAAAACCGCCAAAGCGAAAAAGCCGCACAGCCCACAGAAAGCCACTATCCTGTCGGCATGTCTTCCTGGACTAGGACAGATCTACAACCACAAATGGTGGAAGGTACCTATCGTCTATGCAGGATTAGGTGGCATTGGCTACTTGGCCTACAGCAACTACTATGAATACCAGTCCTATCTCCACGCCTACGAATTCAAGACTGGCGACCTGCCCGAAGGCGCTACGCTCAACGATCACGAGATGGAATTGGCCAACAAATACGCCGACAGCCAGTTGCAGACCTACAAGGAATCCTACCGCCGCAACTTCGAGCTATACGGCATCCTGACCGTAGCTTGGTATGGATTGAACATCCTTGATGCCTGTGTCGACGGACACCTATACAACTACGACATCAGCGACGACCTCAGCCTCAGTGTCGACCCATACCTTCGACCTACTGAGCAGCCAATCCTGATGCCGCATTATGCCCAAGTCGGGCTTTCGTTTCAATTGAATTTTTAACAGACTATGAACCAAGAATCACGAATCCTTCCTTTTGCCTTCATAGCGGGCTTGACCCGCTATCTTTCACTCCGAGGGGTATCGTCTTCGAGCGTGAGAGATGGCGGATGTTCCTCCGCCATGAAGCAATAGTGAAAGATTAGTGTTTCAAGGTCTATTTTGGAAGCACATAAAATGAAAATCGCAATAATAGGATACGGAAAGATGGGCCACGAGGTGGAGAAAGCCGCCCTCGCCCGCCAGCATGAAATCGTCGTCACCATCGACAACCCTCTAGAATGGGAAGAGCGCATCGAAAAACTGAAACAGGCCGATGCCGCCATCGACTTCAGCCAGCCCGACCAAGTGGTGGGCAACATCAACCATTGCTTTGACTTGCATATTCCGATCGTGGTGGGCACAACGGCCTGGCAAGACCATTTCGAGGAAATCAAGACAAGGTGCTTGGCCGAGAAGCAAAGCCTTTTCACTGCGCCCAATTTCAGCATCGGCATGAACATCATGTTTATGCTCAACAAACAGCTGGCGAAGTATGCGGAAAAGTACGGTTACCAGCTCTCGATGGCTGAGACCCACCACATCCACAAACTCGACAAGCCCAGTGGCACCGCTGTGAAACTGGCCAATGACATCCTTTCCGTCAACCACGATTACGACCAATGGAGCATCGAAGAGCCCTCCGAACACACCTTATATATTAAAGTGACTCGCGAAGGCGAGGTGAACGGCATCCATAGCGTTATGGCCGAGTCGCCTGCCGACAAAATCACGCTCACCCATGAGGCTTTTAATCGCCAAGGCTTCGCCATGGGTGCCATCGCCGCAGCTGAATTTCTTGTTGGGAAGACGGGGGTGTTTGGAATGGAGGATTTGTTTGGGGAATAATCATTCCCACCTGTTCTCCGTTTTTACAACGAATCATCAAAACAGCAATCCGTTATGAAAAAAGGTATTTGCCTTTTAGTCTTTGCGCTTATCCTCTGCGCTTCAATCACTTCGTGTTTACAATCCACCTCCAATCCGATGGAAAAGGCCGCTTCGTATTTCGAGAACATGAAGAAAGTCTCGGATTCGGACAACGGCACTTTGTGGGGCAAAACGCTGTATGGCCCATCAATGTTTGTCGATGTGCAAACGCGTAATCTCGTTGCTAATCAGCAAAACAAGGAAAACACTTTAGAGCGAAAGGGGAACTTGTTTTTCGGACAGCTTCCTGAGGACATCATTATTGCAAACACCAAATTCAATTATTGCGGTGAGGATTGGACATGCGTGATTTGGGACAGCGACCGTGATTTGCAATTCGCAACCCAAATTCTGATTCATGAAAGCTGGCACCGCATTCAGGATGAGATCGGTCTGCCTGCCTGTGGGTCTTCAAACCAATACCTTGATGAAACCGAAGGTGAATTGCTTTTGAAGCTTGAACTGACCATTTTGAATAGTCTACTGCAAGATGATTCCAAAGACCTTGCAGAAGGCTTGCGCGATGCGTTGACGGTGCGTAAATTTCGCCAAACCCTATTCCCCAACGGCAACGAGAACCAATTCGAATGCCACGAGGGCATGGCCGAATACACCGCCTTCAAACTTCTACCTTTGGATAACGAGAAAATCAGGAAAGACTTGGTCGCAGCCGCTATTACGAAAGGCATGGACAATAACGGCTTCAGCAATTCATTCGCCTATCTTACAGGCCCTGCTTATGGTCTTTTCCTTGATGAACTCGTGCCCAATTGGAGGAACAGCATTCGCGCAGGCAAAACCCTTCCCGATGTGATTTCGACTATTGTTCCAATACCCGATACCGTTGATGTTGAAGAAATCGAAGCGATAACAGCTCGCTACAACGCGACCGAATTTCTCAGCAAGGAAAGAACCTGTCTCGAAGCCCGTGACAAGGAAGACGCCACCATGAGGGCGCGTTTCGCCGATTCGAAGTGGTTGTTGATTCCCAACGACAGCATTGAGTTCGGTTTCAATCCTGGTGAGCGGCTTGTCGCCTACGACACTATCGGCGTGATTTACACAACGATGCAATTGTCAGGCAAGTTCGGCACTTTAGAAGTCCATAATGGCATCCTCTGCACCAACAACTGGTCGTGTTTCATCATACCTTATTCCGAAGACCATTGCGATGCCAAGATTTCGTTGGCTCCAGGCTATGCCATAGAAACGGTGGATGAGAAGTGTTATTCGGTGGTGAAGAAATAGAAGATTTGACATAGGATATTGGTATTCCCACAAGTTGAACAAGCCCAGTGGCACCGCTGTGAAACTGGCCAATGACATCCTTTCCGTCAACCACGACTACGACCAATGGAGCATTGAAGAGCCCGCCGAGCACACCTTATATATTAAAGTGACCCGCGAAGGCGAGGTGAACGGTATCCACAGTGTCATGGCCGAGTCGCCTGCCGACAAAATCACGCTCACCCATGAAGCCTTCAACCGCCAAGGTTTTGCCATGGGGGCTCTTGCCGCAGCAGAGTTCCTTGTTGGGAAGACGGGGGTGTTTGGGATGGAAGATTTGTTTGTGGAATGACATTGCTTCGCAAGAAATCTTTCAAAATCAGATAAAAATCATTCAAAAATCACTTTGATTTGAAATAATTTGTACTTTTGCCTTCGATTGTTCGGGGAGACATCCGAGCAGTTGAAGGCAATTTGTGCTTGTATCTCAGAGTACTAAATCTGGAAAATTCAGTGAGGAGATAAA
>CADCJI010000033.1 GCA_902801625.1 uncultured Bacteroidia bacterium
TACCACCGAAATCAAGATTGATCCGGTAAAGGGTACGCTGATTCGTGAAGGCGTTCCGAGCATCATGAACCCCGACGACAAGGGCGGCCTCGAACTCGCCCTGCGTCTGAAAGACCAGTTCGGCGCCAAGGTCACCGTCATCTCGATGGGACCTCCGCAAGCCGATGTCATCATGCGCGAAGCCTTCGCCATGGGTGCCGACCGCGCCATCCTTCTCTCTGACCGTAAGTTCGCAGGTTCCGACACGCTGGCTACCTCGTATGCCATCTCTGGTCTCTGCCGCACTTTGGATTATGATATCATCATCGCCGGCCGTCAGGCCATCGATGGCGACACCGCACAAGTGGGTCCCGAAATGGCCGAGCATCTCGGTCTGCCCCAGGTCACTTATGTCTGCGACGCCAAGTTGTTGCCCAACGGCAACCTGCAAGTCCACAAAGAGAACGAAGACAGCGTCCAAGTCCTCGAAGTGGAAGGAAAGTGCCTGCTGACCGTCCTTGCTTCCGCCTTTGAACCTCGTTACATGACCGTGAGCGGCATTGTCGAGGCTTACAACAGGGAAGTGGAAGTTTGGGGTGCCGACAAGATTGACTACGACGAGAACCGTCTCGGTCTGAGTGGTTCGCCCACCAAGGTGTTCCAGTCGTTCCCGAAGGCCATGAAGGCTCCGGGCGAGGTCCACGAAGTGAGCGAAGAAGAAGCCGTTGAGCTGATTGTCAATAAACTGAAAGAAAAACACATCATCTAAAAGTTACAGCCATGGAATTGAAAGATTATAAGAACGTATTCGTTTTCGCTGAACAGCAAGGTAACATCCAATCCGTTGCCTACGAACTTTTAGGTAAAGCCCGCGACCTCGCCGACACCCTCGTTGAGAAGGTCGTGGCTATGTTGCTCGGTTGCGGTATCAAAGACCAAGCCCAGAAACTGATAGAATTCGGTGCTGACGAGGTCATCGTCGCCGACTGCCCCGAATTGAAAGACTACTTGAGTGAGCAATACACCCAAGTCGTTGACCAGATCATCAAGGAGCGTTGCCCCAACATCGTGCTCTATGGTGCCACCACCATTGGCCGTGACATGGCTCCGCGTATCGCTTCGCGTCTGAAGACTGGTCTGACAGCAGACTGCACCAAGCTCGAAGTCGTCAGCGACGAAAAGAGCAACGGTGAGCCGCAGTTCCGCATGACCCGTCCCGCTTTCGGCGGTAACTTGATGGCCACCATCATTTGCCCGAACACCCGTCCGCAGATGTCGACCGTGCGTCCTGGCGTGATGCAGAAGCGTCAGCGCCAAGAAGGCCGCCAAGGCGTGGTCACTGTCTTCGTGCCGAAGTTCGACACCAGCAAGTTCAAGGTGAAACTGGTTGAGACCATCAAGGAAGACAAGGCCATGGTCGACATCGCCGATGCCAAGATCTTGGTCTCTGGCGGTCGTGGCGTCCACAACAAGGAAGGTTTCGACAAGTTGCAGGCTTTGGCCGATGTGCTTGGCGGACAGGTTTCGTCGAGCCGTGCCATGGTCGACAACGGCGTGATGCCTCACGAGCGTCAGGTTGGTCAGACGGGTAAGACCGTCCGCCCGAACCTCTACATGGCTTGCGGTATCAGCGGTGCCATCCAGCACTTGGCTGGTATGGAAGAGTCCGACTTCATCATCGCCATCAACAAGGACAAATTCGCGCCCATCTTCAGCGTCGCCGACCTTGGCATCGTTGGAGACCTGCACAAGATTGTCCCCATGCTGACGGAGAGACTGAAGAAAGAGATTGAGAAATAATCTGATTCTTAATCGATTGTTAGTAGAGACGTAGCGCGCTACGTCTCTACTTTTTTGTATTTGAAAAATGATTATCTTTGCCGTTTAATCAGTCATCTTCCTCAAGATTGCAATGAATTTACAGATCCTCTCTTCAAGCCGATACAAACTCCTCAGCGGAAGCGCATTAAAGCTGATAGCCATTGCTGCCATGCTCTCAGGCCACATCACAAAGTTTTATTTCAACCATTTCACATGGGTCAAAGCCACTTGGCCGACAGCGACTTGGTTTACTATTGCTGGAAAGGCCATTTCATTTCATCAGTTACTGTTGATGTTTGGCAAGTTCGCGTTTCCTCTTTTTGCTTTCATGCTCATCATAGGTTTCGAAAAAACGCATGACAGGAAAAAGTATGGCATCCGTTTATTCATTTTAGCCTTGATTTCTGAAATACCATTTGACTTGATGATTTCGAGAACATGGTTTAATCCGGAACACAACAACGTAATCATCACGCTGTTTATGGGTTTCTTGGCCTTATGTAGTTTGGAGCATTTCAAGAAAAACCGCATCATTAGTTTTCTTATTGTACTTGGATTGTTCTTTGCCTCGCGATATATGAACGCTGATTATCGGTCAGGAGGTTTCCTATTTATCTTACTCATTTATGGACTGAGAAAAGAAAAAATCCTTCAATGTATCATTCCTCCCGTACTGCTTCCCATGAAGGCAATGGTCTTCTTGTCATTGGTGTTGACGATGTTTTATAACGGCAAAAGAGGTTTTATAAAAACCCCTTTCCTAAAATACTTCTTCTATGCATTTTATCCCCTTCACATGCTAGTAATCTATTTGCTGGCATAATATTTTTGACCCCCAAATTTATTATGAATGAACAACGCAACCAAAGTATTTGACCTCGCCTACGAAGCCGGTTCCATCCTTTTGGAAAACGGCGCTGAGATTTCGCGCGTGGAGGAGACCATGAAGCGCATCGCCTGCCATTATGGCGTGGAGGATGAGAGCTTCTTTGTGCTCAGCAACGGCATTATGGCCACGGGCAAGGACTACGCCCGCTCCAAGTTTATCCCCATCAAGGGAGCGAGTTTGGATAAAGTAGTAGCTGTCAACCAACTGTCGCGAGAGGTGGAGCAGGGACAATGCACTCTAGAACAATTGGAGCAAAGTCTCAAAGCCATCCGCGCCTTGAAAGCAAAACCTGCATGGGAGCAAATACTCGCTTCAGCTGTGGGTAGTGCGGCTTTCTGTATCATCTTCGGTGGTGGCTTCATGGATTGTTTAGCCTCATTTGTCGCAGGGTTGGTGTTATGGGTGTATATGCTTTTTGTCGCCTCCAAGCGACTGTCACGCATCGTGGGGACGGCTTCGGGTGGATTGCTGGCCACCTTGATTTGCTTCGGAATGTACCGCATCGGCATCGGCAACCATTTGAGCAACATGATTATCGGTGCCATCATCCCTTTGATTCCTGGTGTGGCTTTCACCAACGGCATTCGCGACATGGCCAATGAGGACTACATCGCGGGTACTACACGACTCCTAGATGCCATGCTATCTTTCTTCTGCATCGCTCTCGGTGTGGCTTTGGCATTTATGTTTGATGAAAACGTTTTCGGCGAGATGCATAGACTGGAAGGTCTCATCGCTGACCCGCAAACCTCGAACTTTATCGTGCAACTCGTTGCGGCATTCTTGGGCACGGTATCGTTTGCCGCACTCTTTGGCGTACCGCGCAAGTATTATTTTGATGCCGGTTTTTGCGGAACGATAGGATGGCTACTTTATCTCGTCTTGAGTCGTTACACCGCCATGTCGCCTGCCGAAGTCCTCTTTTGTGCCACAGCATTGGTAACCTTCACTGCACTCCTTCAATCGATTGGAAGAAAATGTCCCATTACGGTGTTCCTCATCAGTGGCATCTTTCCTTTGGTGCCAGGTGCCGGCATTTTTTGGACGAGCTACAACATCGTCTCCAACCAGCTCCAAGATGCCATCAATACGGGTTTTACTGCACTTAAGGCTACTGTCGCCATCGCCTTTGGCATTCTCGTGGTTATGGAACTCAATGGCAAGGGTAGGATAGGGAAGTGGTTCAAAAAGAAAAAAAAGATGATTGCCTAAAACAAAAAAAGGCTGTATTTTTGCACCCTAAACCAAATCACAAATCAATCAAAAATAACATACCACTATGAAAAAACTGATTGCTATCATTAGCTTTATCGCCTTGGCCACCGCTGCCATGGCACAAACCGCAGAAGAAATCATCAGTCGTATGGAGGCTGAAATGAGCAAACATGACGAAAGTGAAGGAACGGCTATGACTATGGACATGAAAATTATCTTTGTTGGCACAATAAGCTCCCGAAATTATGTCTTGGGCGACAAAATGCGTATCGAGGCAATTAATGATGATGGCAAGAATTACGTCACTTGGAGCGACGGAAAGACGGAATGGGTTTATGACTCAGAAAAGAATGAAATCGAAATCAAGAACGCAAAACCCAAGGAAAAATCCGAAACCAATGGCGATACTAAGCTGTTCCAAGACATCACTGACGGTTATGAGGTGAAAATCGACAAAGAAACTGCTACAGAATGGCACATCCGCTGCAAGAGGTCGAAGTCGAATCCCGACAAGGATGCTCCCAAAAGAATGGACTTGGTTGTTGCCAAGGGAACCTATTGGCCTGTCAGCCTATCCACAAGCGTTACGGCTGCAACAGTGACTATGCGCGACTTCTCCTTCGGTGTCACCGAAGAGCAAGTCACTTTCAACCCAAATGAATTTCCCAATGCCAATATAATTGATAAGAGATAAACTTTCCTGTGATGGCTACTGTCAATATTTACGAACAATACTTCTCTGCCAAAGCCGAATACAACAATGTTCCTCGCCATGCGGCTTTGGTGATGCTCATTGCCGATTCCGAAGCAGGTAACATCCGCTATGAGGCTGCAGTGTCTTTCTTCCCACATCGCGATGAAGAGGATTATGCCGTTTCATACGACGCCTATTTCAGCAAGGTGCTTTATGAGGCCAAAGGTCGACGCTCGAAGAAAAGAGAAGAAGCCCTAATGCAAGAGTTTCAACAGCATATCGATGAACTTGCCCAAGAAGCAAACGGGACTGTTTATTGGGAAAAGCCTTTGCGCGAGGCAAGGAGGGGCTGATATTATTAGTTGTACAGAATAAAAAAAAGGCCTGAACCGAAGTCCAGGCCTTTTTGCTTAATCGAAGTAGCCAAACCCGCCGATAGTCACCAGCATCTGGTCGACATAGTCCCATGAGGTACTCGACCAACGGAAACCTAGACGATATAGCACCTGCGTCGTGTATTGGTTATCAGTGGGAATCATCACGGCTTTTTGTCCATGCGCCATGTCTTGATAGGCCAACAAGCTCGACAGACGCTTGGCCTTCTCTGGGTCTTGCTTAGCGGCTTCAAGAGCCTCGTTGAACACCTCATTTTCAACCTGTTGTGGTGCATTCCCGATTTGCGACAACTCAGCCAACACATCGCCGAAATGTACATAGTGGTTGTTGAAAGGATGGAACAGACAGCACGATTGCGGTGTTTCCGACAGCAACACTATGGCTTTGGCAACTTCGTTGATGGGAGAGAACTCCATGGGTGAGTCAGTCATTTCGTAGGGATAGCAACCCAACATTTCATACACTCTGATGCGACCCATAGAGCTGTTGGTCTGGAAGTTGATTTGGAACTCGCCATCGGTAGAACGCGGCGCAAGGTTACCCACACGCATCACCTTAGCGTTAAGTTTGTGCAAGGCAACAGCATCGAGGACGACGCGCTCGGAGATGAACTTGGAATGGGCATATTGGTTGCCAAGGTTCTGGCCGAAATAGAGTTTTTGCTCAGTATAAACTGTGTCCTCTGATGGCATCCCATTGATGGACATGCCTGCAGTGCTGTAGGTCGAAATATGTATTAGTCGGGCATTGTTCAACAGACAGAATCGGACACAATGCGCCGCACCGCCAACATTGACATCTTCGATTTCAGTGCCTTTCGAGAAGTGCTTCACCACAGCTGCGCAATTGAACACGGTGTCCACTTTTCCATCCACCTTGATTTCTTGGGTCACATCGCCGTTGATGACGCGCAAACGATTGCCAAACAACTCATTGTAGTTCTTACTGAAGTAATAATACAGCATACCGTTCAGGCGGCGTTCGGCCTTTTCCTCGTTCTCCGCCCTAACCATGCACCAAATGACAGGCACATCGTCACGGTCAATGAGTTCCTTGAGTACATGGATGCCCAAGAAGCCCGTTGCACCCGTAATAAGCGCATTGCCAATGGGTTGGCGTTCGCCATCGCGGAATGCTTGGATGGTGTTGGACTCTAATACGGTGTTAATTGGGCCATAATTATAATTGCGAGCCTCATCATCCTCATCGGCAGCACCACCTGCGAGGAAGTTAGCCAGCTGCCGAGGTGTCGGATTGGCAAACACATCGCCGTAGGCAATATGGTGACCACTCTTATCAGCCTCGATGATGACGCGCGTTACCATGAGCGAGGTACCACCCAACTCGAAGAAGTTGTCAGTCGCGCCAATCTTGTCCATCGACAAAATGTCGCCGAAGATCTTGCAGAACAGCTTTTCAATGTCATTGACCGGTGCCACATATTCGCGGTCAGCAGCCTGAATGACGGGGGCCGGCAATGCCTTGCGGTTCACTTTTTGGTTCTGATTCAACGGAATACTGTCAATCTGCATCGTTGCTGCCGGAATCATGTAAGGAGGCTTCTGCTGACCGATGAAAGCGTTGAGTTGCTTAATGTCCACCTTTTCGTCGCTGACAATGTAGGCAGCGATAAACTTGCCACCATTATCATAGTCAAAGGCTTGCACTGTCACATCTTTAATGCCTGGGAACTGACGGATGACGGCTTCCACTTCCTTCATCTCGATGCGGAAACCACGGATCTTCACCTGTCCGTCCTTACGACCGACAAACTGAATATTGCCATCGGGGAGATAACGCACGATATCACCCGTACGATACACTCTATCGTGTTTCGGATCGTCGCAGAAAGGATTCTTCAGGTAGGTCTCGGCGGTCTTTTCCGGACGGTTAAGGTAGCCACGGCTCACCTGAGGTCCGCTCACCCACAACTCACCAGCCGCTCCAATAGGCAGTCTATTGAATTGTTTATCAACTATATAAAGCCTCAAGTTATCCAACGGCTTGCCAATAGGAATATCCAATTCGTAATCCTTCACCCAGTAATTCGTGGTGAAAATAGTGCATTCCGTCGGGCCATAGCCGTTGTACATCTTGTAGTTGGTCGGTGGGTTGAGTGCCGAAAGTTTTTCACCGCCCACGGCAAAGCACCTTAATGAATGATTCTTTACATTGGTCGCAAACTGGTAACCCACCTGAGTCGTGATAAACGAGTGGGTGATGCCTTGTGCATTGAAATAGTCATTCAGGTCGGGCAGGTTGAGGCGGATATCCTCGCCAATGATGTGAACGCAAGCGCCACAGGTAAGGGCAGGGTAGAGGTCCATCATGCAGGCATCGAAGCCGTAACTTGCATAGGCGGCCACCTTGTCGTTGGCAGTCAGGCCATAATGCCGTTGGTACCAGTGGCAGAAGGCCACAAGGTTGCGGTGCTCGAGTTGACAACCCTTCGGCGTGCCCGTCGAACCCGAAGTGTAAAGCATGATGAAGAGACTTGAAGGAGTAATGTCAGCCTTTATTGGCTCCGCATCTGGCAGAGTGTCTATGTCTTTCGTCATCAACACTTTACCTTGATATTCGTTGACGAGAGGACGCAATTCCTCGTCAGCGATAAGTAACTTGGCATCGGCATCCTTCATCATAAAATTCAGACGCTCAGATGGATAACTTGGGTCGAGAGGCTGATAGGCGCAACCGGCCTTCAACACACCCAACGATGCGATGGCCATCCATTCGCAGCGCGGAATGAGCACCGAAACCACATCCTCGTTGCCAAGACCTTGCTTCACGAGGTAATTGGCGATACGCTCCGAAATCTTGTCAATCTCACGATAAGTAAACTGCTGGTCGTGATAGACAACAGCCAAATTGTCGGGTGTTTCTGCAACCTGGTGGCGGAATAATGAGATGATAGTCTGTGTGTCGTCGTAAGGCACATCGGTTTGGTTGAAACCATCAAGGATAGCAGTTTGTTCGGCATCCAGCAACGACACTTGATGCAACTTCATCTCTGGCTGACGGATGAAAGCATCCACTGCATTGCAGACCGATTGTGCCAAATGCTGCATCAGATCGCGGCTGTAGCGTCCGTTGTCGTATTGTACACAGACACAGGGTTGTCCCGTCTCGTCATCAGTGATGTAGAAGGCGATACGGAACTTCGGCACATCTAACTCAAGGCTCTCAACCTCAAGCGTTTGGCCTTTGCAAACATAGTTACTGACCACACCCACTTGGTAGGCAAACATGATTTCAGCCGAGAGGTCGTAGTCGTTGGCGATTTGCGCAAAAGGATAGTTTTCGTGCCGCAAGGTCTCGTCAAAATTCTTACTAGTCTCGTTCAAGAACTCCATCACGCTTTGTTCCCCAATAGTGGCGCTCAACGCTAATGTGTTGACAAACATGCCAATGGTGTTGCTGATACGGAGGTCCGAACGACCGTTGCTGATGGTAGTGATGCAGAGTTGCTCGTTGTTGGTGAAACGCGAAAGCGTATAGAAGACTGCAGCAAGGGTGAGGTGGGCTGGCGTGAGGTTATGCTGACGGCAGAAGTTCTCAACCGCATTGAAATCCAGCTTTCCGATGACCGTATCTGTGACACCTTGCTCCTTTGGATTGGTCAGGTCTGACGGAACCTCTGTCACACCTTCCACCTTGCCCAGACGCTCTTGGAAGAAGTCTTTGGCAGCAGTGTGTTCTTCACTGTTTTCGGATGCTTTCTCGGCGGCGACAAAGTCGGCATAACTGAATGTTTCGACTTCAATCTCCTTGCCATTCATCAAGTCGCAAAGCTGGTTCATGAACAGGTCGAATGAGCCACCGTCGAAGACAAGATGGTGCACATCGGCCAAAAGGTAAACCCACTTCTCGGTGGTGACAATTTCCATGTGATAGAGCGGACCAATTCTCAAGTTGAACGGCTTGACAAACTCCCGTTTGTATTGTTTAAACTCCGCCTCGCTATACTGACTCTTCACAATTTCGATAGTTTGATCCAAGTCAACGGTTTGAATGATGTCAGAACCCGAACTTCCAAAATGAGCCCGCATCTGTGGATGCGCTTTAATGACGGTCTCCACGGCTTTTGCGAGCAATGAGGTGTCGGTATCCTTGGGGAAACGCACCAACGAAGGAATGTTATACAAGGTGGACTCTGGCTGCTTCATGCACTCCACATAAACACCCATTTGCGCATAGGACAAGGGTATGTTGCTCAATTCGGCATGTTTCTCCTCGACAACCTCTTGTTTTCCAGTATCTTCGCTCAACAACTTGGCCAAAATCTCGTTCTCTATGCTTTGCACCGTGCCGGTCTTGGCTAAAGTCTTGGAGTCTAATGTCACGCCAAAACGCTTGTTGATTTGGATGGCCAACTTGATGGCCATGATAGAGGTGAGTCCTGCATAACCCAAAACGGTAGTAACGCCAAAATTCTCGTTTCCAACGATTTGTGCGATAATGGCATGGATTTCCTTCTCCAACACATTCATCGGAACATTGCCTCCCTCTTGGATAGCTGATTCAGCGGGCTTTTCGGGTTTCGGCAATGCCTTTTTGTCTACCTTTTGGTTCTGGTTCAAGGGAATACGGTCAATCTGCATCGTCACGGCGGGAACCATGTAAGGTGGTTTCTCATCCATGATAAACGCATTAAGTTTTTGGATGTCAACTTGTTGTTCGCTGACGACATAAGCTGCGATGAACTTTCCACCGCTTGGTTCATCGAAGGCTTGAACGGTGACCTCCTTGATCCCAGGGAATTGTCTGATGACGGCTTCTACCTCTTTCAATTCGACCCGGAAACCACGAATCTTCACCTGACCGTCCTTACGCCCAACAAATTCGATGTCGCCAGAAGGCAGATAACGCACGATGTCGCCAGAGCGATAGACGCGATTGTATTTCTCCTCTTTGTCAAAAGGATTCTCGAGGTAGACTTCTGCAGTCTTTTCGGGACGGTTGAGATAGCCTCGCGTCACCTGTGGAGAAGCCACCCAGAGTTCACCAGAGGCACCCACTGGCAGACGATGTCCATATTTATCAACGATATAGCACTTGATGTTGCGTTGCGCCTTGCCGATAGGAATGTTCTTGCGTTCCTCGGTCACATCAAAATTGGTGACATAACAAATGGACTCCGAAGGACCGTAGCCATTGGCTACCACATAATTCTGAGGCGGCACCATCGAAGGCAACTTCTCACCACCCGTCAGCAGGCGTTGCAGCGACTTGCACTCGAAATTAGTGGCAAACTGGTAGGCTACTTGCGTCGTCATGAAGGAGTGCGTGATGCCGTTTTGCTCGAAATAGTCGTTCAAGGCCATCAAGTCGAGGCGAATGTCTTCAGGAATGATGTGAAGCTCTGCGCCAATGGTCAAACTGCCAAACAATTCCTCAATTGATGCATCGAAACCAAAACTGGCGTATGCTGCAATCTTGCTTTGCTCGGTAATGTTGTGACAAGCTTGGTGCATCAAGCAGAAAGCCACTACATTACGATGCTCGATTTGACATCCTTTGGGAACACCAGTGGTGCCCGAAGTGTAGATCATAGTCATCAAGCTGTGTGCCGTAGGTGGGGTGATTTGCACATTGGTTTCAACGCTTTGGTTGAGGTCACGGGTGAGCATCACCTCGCCATGGTAAAACTCCACAAGCGGTAGCAACTCTTCATCGGCGATGAGCAATTTGGTGCCAGAATCCTTAATCATAAACTCCAATCGCTCGGTGGGATAGGACGGATCCAAAGGCTGATAGGCGCAACCAGCCTTAAGTACACCTATGGAGGCAATGGCCATCCACTCGCAGCGCGGAATCAAAATGGCCACTACATCCTCGTTACACAAACCTTTGGCAGCTAATTGCTTGGCAATCTTGTCGCTGAGTTCGCCAAGTTCACGATAGGTGTATTGCTTGTCCTTGTAAACCACAGCCACTTTGTCGGGATGTTGCTCCACCTGTTTATTCAGCAATGAGACGATGGTTTGGCTCTCATCGTATTGGAAATCAGTTCCGTTGAAACTGTCCAAAAGGCCTTGCTGTGCTTCCGAAACAACATGAATCTCTTTCAAAGGCGTGTTCATGTCAAGCATTTGGTTTATGACGGTCTCGAAACTCTCCAGCAACTGCTCGACAAAGGTTTCAGAATAACGGTGTGCATGATAGGAAAAGATCGCGTGGAAGCCTTCATCAGTTTGGAAAAGTTGGAATTCCAAAGGCTGGTTAGTCGTGTTGTCGGCCAACTGCTCAATGGTTAATAACTTATTGTTCAACTTCAAGTCACGGAACAGTTTTCCTTGATACACAAACATTTGATGCGTTTCAATTCCTTGCTCTCCACAAAAATCGGCATAGGAATACAGCGCGTGTTTGCGGGTTTCCTTCGTGGTTAATGTACCTTGTTCAAGCAAATCGCCCACGGTCATATCGTCCTTAATGTTGAAGTAGGCAGGCACAGTGCTCACATACATGCCAAGGCTTTGGGTTAAATGGTAGTCGCCACGACCATGCCAAATGGTGGAAAACAGCACTTGCTCATCGCCCGTGTAACGCGACATCAAAAGAGCATATGCTGAAGTGAAGTAGCCGCCCAAACCCACATTGTTTTCCTTGCAAAATCTCTCGATGGCCTTTGCATCCACTTTCAGCTGCCTTTCGATGGTGTTGCTACGGAAAGCCGTTTCATCCAAATCGGGCTGCAAAAGGGTATCCACCTCGTCGCAAACGAAGTGTTCACGATACCAATTTTGGTCGTTTTTCCAAAGTTCTCCTTGCCGCTGCTGATATTCATCGAACGCAAAATCAATGGATGAAACAGGCTCGTTGTTAACGGTTTTCCCTTGATAGGCATTGTCAATGTCTTGCAACAAAATCCTAAATGAGGCTCCGTCAAATACGATATGGTGGAACTGGAAATAGATGTATTTGGCCTCAGACGAACTCAACAGCTTGAAATAGAGCAGTTGGCTACCGTCAAAAGCCATCTTCTTGTAAAGTTTCGGCTTCTCGGCTTCAATGTCATTGACGGCTTCTATCTGAATATCAAATTCTTGTGCTTCAATATATTGTTCCGGGATGCCTTCTTCGTTCACTTTCACACGACAATTGGCGTAAGGGTGAGCCTCCAAAGCCTTGAGAATGGCCATTTTAAGCCGTTCAAGGTCAATGTCTTTGCTAAGGGTGAAAAGATAAGAAAGTTGGTACAAGTCGCTTTCCGGATTGTTCATACATTCCGCATATATGCCGACTTGGGATTGAGTTAATGGTGCGGTTTTCATATTAGATTATTTTTTGTCTTGCCATGTGGTTGTATAAAGTTTTGGTGTAATGGACAACATCAGCCAACCCCAACTCATCCTTCGCCTTTCATCGAGTTGCTGTAGGGTGGCCATGGTGTCGGTACCAATCAAATAGGAGTAGCCTGCCGATAGTCTAATATCATCGGAGAAGGCATAACTGGCCTTGATCTCCAAATCGTGACCAAGGGTCTTTGAAGGTATTCTTTCCAGATTGGTCGTGATGGCATAATAATGGTACGACAAGTCAACATTCAACTTCTTGATTGGATTAATAGTGCCGCCGAAATATAGCATCTGAAGACCGGGCGTGTAGTTACCGACAAAACTGTCAAGGTAGAAAAAGTCCATCGCTCCATAAAAGTCGTGGTGCGAGCCATAAATGGCATTAAAGCCTCTGATTGTGTCGTGCAGGGCCATTCCTATAGCGCCATGAGGAGGCAACGCAAAAAACTTATCGCCACTCAAATAGTCATAGCCGGCATAGAGGGAATAAATACCTGGGGAGTAGACCGCTTTTGTGCTACCCATGAAAGCTCTGATAGGGACACCATCTTCCTGCTTGCCCATCTGGTAATAGAACGATCCCGTTAGTTTCCATTGTTTGGGTGTAAAAGTCAAATAAGTACCCAACAGCTGCTGGTAATAGGTGCCGGGGCGCTCTATGTCAGTGCTTTGCATACCGACATTCATGAGCAAAAGGGATGCGCCGAACAACGATTTAGGCGTATCATAGTGATACCAAAATGTTTGCATCGACTTGTGAGGCTGAATGCCGTTAGAGTAATAGGTGTTGCCCGTATCGGGGTTATCAGCATTTTGGTTGTAGGAAAAAACAAGGTGGACCTTGTGGCCGTAACCTTCGTAGCCAAACTTAAGCACATCGTGAGTAGGCGCAGTCATTGTCCAGTCATCATAACCCAAGATGCGTTCGTCGTCATAATTCAGAATCTGACGGCCGATTTTGGCAAAAAATCCGTTTTCCGATTTCACCAAAGCCCAGGCTTCGGCAAGACCCAAGCCACCAACAGCCTGGCCCCAAACGCCCGCTTGTTTTGGCGAAAGCCGCAACTCGAGCCATGAACGCTTATAGTCGAAATCAAGTTGGTATGAGCCTAAGATAAAATTGGCCATACGGTCGTTATCTATGCTGTCGGCCTTAAATCCTCCAATGCGTAGTTCGCCACGGGAATTCAATTTGGCACCTATTGTAAACTCGTTGTCGGCTTCCTGTGCTTTAAGTCCAATGGCAAACAATAAAGCTATCACCATGCAAAACCATTTTGCAGGTTGGTTGAAATAGAGCTTCATAAGTACTTAATTATGATTATTGTATCTCAAAAAGGTCGATAAAGCCCGTCATCTTGAAGACTTCCTTGATTTCATCGTTGAGGTTCTTCAAAACGACATGGTTGTCTTTCGCCTTGGCACTTTTCAGCAAACCTAAAAGGATGCGCAAGCCACTGGAGGCGATGTATTCCAACTTTGTGCATTCGATGGTGATTTCCTTTCCGTTGAGTTCGTACAAAGGTTGCATGGCTTGTTCAACTTCAAGAGCATGGGCGGTATCAAGTTCGCCTTCAAGGGCGACGATGTACTTTCCTTCTAATTCTGTGATTGTTGTATTCATAGTATGCTTCTATATTTGTTTGTTGAAATCAAATTTAACGCAAAAAAAACTCGTAATTTGAGAAATTGCAAATAAACAAAAAAAATCCACTCCATTGAAAGAAGTGGATAGATTTTCAACTGTAAATTTTCTCCAACCGAAGGATGTTTTTGCCTTCAATGCGTTCGTAATTGATGCTGTCCATCAGATTGCGGACAAGAAGGATACCCAAACCGCCGATGGGACGCTCATCCACCGTTAGTGTTGTATCGGCCTTGCTGACCGCTGTTGGGTCGAACTCGGCACCCGAATCGGTGAGGATGAAACGTATCCTTTCCTGATCAGCCTCAATAGTTACATTTATATCTCCCTCAGTGCCATGTGGATAGGCATATTCGATAACATTTGTAGCGGCCTCCTCAATGGCTAATTTGATCTTGTTGGCAAGTCCGTTTTCCAAGTTCAGGGTTGCTGTAGCCGACTTCACAAAAGCATTGAGCTTTGTGATTTCGCTCACCTTATTCAATATAAGAAGTGTGTCGCGGAAAATGACAGGCTTTTCCTTGGGCGTGTATTGGATGGCCAGCAAAGTGAGGTCATCGCTCTGTTCGGCACCATCGACGAATTCCGCCACTTTTTCCTTCATCTCATGGATAAGGAAATCAGGAGTAATAGATTTATTTTCAACACTTTTCCGCAAAACTGACTCTAAACGCTTTGCTCCAAACTGTTCACGGCTTGCGTTCTTGGCTTCAGTCAAACCATCAGTAAATAAGAACAAGGTTTCGTCAGGTGACAAGGTCATTTCTTGGGCATCATATATTATGTCGTCCATCACGCCCAAAGGCAAATTGGGTTTGGCTTGTATGCTCCTAAACGTGTTACTGATGACATACGGAAGGTCGTGTCCAGCATTACTGAAGCGCAATCGTCCTGTGGGCAAGTCAAGCACACCGATGAAGAAGGTTACAAACATGTTCTGCTCATTGCGTTGGCAAGCAGTCTCATTCAATGCTTGCATGATGCGTGCAGGATTAGTTTCGTGCGCTGATATTGAACGGAATAAGGTGTGAATAACGGCCATCACTAAAGAAGCTGGGACGCCTTTCCCGCTTACGTCACCGATACAGAAAAATAGTTTTTCATCTCGGATGAAATGGTCGTATAGGTCGCCACCCACCATTTTGGCGGGGTCAAGCGAGCCGACTATGTTGCAGTCGTCTCGCATAGAGATTTCGCCATCTTTAGGCAACATGTCCATTTGAATTTTCCTTGCAATATTCAACTCACTGTCAATGTGTTCCCGTTCCAAAGTGGCCTGTTGCAGCTTGGAGATGTTCTTGGCAGAACGCTGAATGATGAAGGCGAGAATCAGCAGACCGGCCAAGGTCAAAAACAGGTTTCGCCAGCGCATTTTTAGCAAAGGCTCAAAAACCTCGTCATCGTAATTGACGACAGCGATTCTCCATGGTGTTAGGCTTTTTGGGGAACTGTAAAAAACGCTACCATTAGAGCCGTCCTCTTTGTCGATAAAGGACAAAAGCGTGGAATTTCCCGAAGAACTCACATGCCGTTGCAGGGTGCTGTCGTTAATCATGGCTACTGTTTCTTTTGCGAGCTGGTGTGAGTTTCCGTTTTCCTTAGGGCCGCAAATCAACTTGCCTTCACCCGAAATCAGGATGTCGTAGGAAGATGGAAACATATGTCTGGCATTCAGCATATTGCCAAGCCATTCAGATTCCAAATCAACACCAACGACACCTGCTATACGTCCCGATGCATCATAAACAGGAAAAGTATATGTGATAAGCGTCACATTCGGGTCGTCTTCATCCAAATAAGGTTCGCTCCAAAACGAGGAGTCTTTTTCAACCGAAACGGTGAAATATATGTTCTTGGAATAGTCATGTTCCTCAGAACCAAGTTGATAAGTCTCAATTACCTCACCCCGACGCACGGTATAAGGCTCAAACAAACGGCCTTTTTCGGGATAATAATCGGGCAACATAGCAATGCAGCAACCATCAAAATTAGGGTTTTGTTCGACGAAACGGCGTGTGACAGTAAACAAGGAATCAGGATAGGGGAGGATCTGCTCGAATTCCCAGCGGCGGTTCCGAAGCGCAAGTTCCACATCTTCTAGCGCGTGTTTCGCAGACAAGGCTTTGACCACCAATTCCATCTCTGCATTGTTTTCTAAGTCGATTCGGATTTGATTACGCGAATAATACTGCTGGATGCCCGAAATCAGCAACATGAGTAACGCCGCCGTGATGAGAATAGCGATGCTGGCCTTGTTGCGGACTTTTTTCGATGTGGTGCTCTTCTTACTCATAATCCATCATTTGCCGATGCAAAACCTTGAAAAGATAGTTCCCAATACCTCATCGGTCGTAATCTCACCTGTGATGCTTCCAAGAAAATGCAATGCTTGACGCAAATCTTGAGAAATCAAGTCAGTAGGAATATTTATTTCAAGTCCTTGTTGAACTTGTTTCAAGCTTTCCGAGGCATGAAGCAAAGCTTCATAATGCCGAATATTCGTGACCAATGTGGCATTGGGAGCTGCAAGAGGCTGGCTGTGTTTTAATGCGTTGTAAAGGTCATTGAGGCCGAATCCGTGCTTGGCGGAGAGGCAAATGACCATAATGTCGTCGTTGTTGAGGTCAAGGCGAAGGTCACCTAGCAATGCTTCACCCTGATCTGCCAATGTGTCCACCTTATTAATAGATAATATCAGTTGCTGGTTTGACAAATCCACCTTGGAACGGATGTCTTTTGCAGATGAAAGCATTGATTCATAGCTTGTTGTGGCATCCAACATTCCAATAATGACATTAGCCTCAGCGATTTTCTTGTACGACCGCTCAATGCCGATTTTTTCTATGGTTTCATCGGTATTGCGAAGTCCAGCCGTGTCGATGAAACGGTAGAGTATTCCATTGATATTCAGCGTTTCCTCAATGGTGTCGCGGGTGGTACCAGCAATGTCGCTTACAATAGCGCGGTCTTCGCCCAGAAGGGCATTAAGTAAGGTGCTTTTGCCCGTATTGGTCTGGCCAACAATCGCCACAGGGATACCATTTTTAATGGCATTGCCTAGACGAAACGAGTCTTTCAGCTTATCGACATGGGTCAGCGTCTCTTGTAGCAAAGCCTTCAGTTGGCTACGGTCGGCAAACTCAACATCTTCTTCAGAGAAGTCCAATTCGAGTTCCATCAATGAAGTCATTTCCAATAACTTGGAGCGCATCATTTGAAGCTCTTTAGAAAATCCACCTTTCAGTTGGTTGATGGCTATACGATGTGCAGCTTCACTCTCAGAACTGATCAAATCGGCGATAGCTTCGGCTTGTGCAAGGTCGAACTTCCGATTGACGAAGGCACGGCGGGTGAACTCACCAGCTTCTGCCATACGGCAACCGTGAGCAATCAATACTTGCAGGAGTTTCTGCTGAATGAATACCGAACCGTGTACACTGATTTCGGCAGAATCTTCACCAGTGAAAGAGTGGGGGGCTGTGAAGAAGGTTACCAACACTTCATCAAGTAGTTCGCCATGGTCTACAATATGGCCGTAGTAGGCTTTGTTTGCAACTATTTTACTCTTATCGAAGGCCAAGTCATTCTGCGTAAACAGCTGACTAACAATGGAAATAGCCTCAGGACCAGAGACACGCACAACTGCAATAGCACCCATACCATGTGGGGTGGCAATGGCACAGATAGTATCGGTATTTAAGATGTTGGTTTGCATGGTTTTGAAAACAGGCCACCCATGTCATTCCCTCGGGAATCTATGGGTGGCCGTATTTAACATAATATTAGAAGGGCAAGTCGTCCGTGCTGTCTTCCGTAGGCGGATAGAAATCCTGAGCAGGAGCTGCGGCAGGCGGTGTCTGATGCATCATCGGTTGCTGGGCGGGTTGTGCAGGTGCTGCTGCAGGAGCAGCAGTGGCACCAACAGGCTCGAAACGCCACACACGCACATCCGTGTACCATTTTCCGTTGAACTCGCGAGACGAAATCTCAATCTGCGCCTTGATGGTCTGGCCGGGCGCAAATTTCTGAATCTCGTCGATTTGATTCGTCCAGCAGGTCAAACAGACCGTGCGTGGGTATTGTTCTTCGGTCTCGATGATAAGATCTTGTTTGCGCCATGGACCGCGGGCACTTGTACCTTCGGTCAGATTACCGAGTCTGACCACTTTTCCGATAATTTCCATAATATTCTGTAATTTAATATTTAAGATTCAAAATTCAAAGATTCCCAACTGGGTTGGTTTTGTGAATTTGCAAAGGTAATCATCATTTTGGTTTTAGCAAGCGAAAAATAGACGGAAATGGCAAATTTTGTCTCTGTTTCCGAATTTCCACTTTTTGAAAATAATACATATTATGTTAAATAGAATGTTTTGGAGTATGCCCCACTTGGACACAAAACACTTTTCTTTTGAACACGACAACGATAATAATATAAACCAATTCTTGACCCGTCCGCTTTTACAGATTCCCAAGGGAATGACATAAAAGCGGACACTTTCTTTTCAAAAAATATTCATCGCAATCACTGCACAAGCCTCTGCATCGGCCACTGCGTTATGATGGTTCTTCGCCAAATCATAACCGAAATGTTTGGCGACAGTCTGGAGTTTATGGTTCTCCAACTCAGGAACCAATTGTTGCGAACCCAAATGCGTGCAATAGAATTTGAAATTCGGGTACGGAATGTGATACAACTCATGCAAAGCCTTCAGCACACGCTCATCAAACGAAATGCCATGTGCCACCATCGGCAAGCCTTTCACTTTGTCCTTGACCATGTCCCATACTTCAGGAAACAAAGGCGCATGGTTGGTGTCCTTGTATGTAATGCCGTGTACCTTGGTCGTCCAAAAGTCGTATCTGTTGGGAACCGGTTTAATCAAGCTATAGTAACGCTCTGTAATTTCATCATCTCTCACTATAACAATGCCCATGCTACAAGCACTCGTCACCTCACCGTTGGCTCCTTCAAAATCAATGGCGGCAAAATCATGCAAATGATACTTGGGAATATATGAAGGCCACTCTGCATCTGGCCAGTCAGCACCTTTAATTTTCTCCTTATTTCGATCAAAAAACATAGCGGTTGCAAAATTACGGAATTTGTGCGGCTTTTCAGAAAAATAATGTTACCTTTGCCACGAAAAGGAGGTTAACCCCTACCCTTTCAAAACATTGAATTATTTATAACTAACTCATAATCAATAAATAAACTATTCTATCATGGAATTAAAAGGCTCAAAAACCGAAGCCAACTTGATGGCTGCATTCGCTGGCGAATCACAAGCCCGCAACAAGTACACTTACTACGCCTCCAAGGCCCGCAAGGAAGGCTACAACCAAATCGCCGACCTTTTCGAAGAGACTGCCCGTAATGAACAGGAACATGCCAAGATTTGGTTCAAACTGTTGCACGACGGCGAGGTGCCCGACACAAAAACCAACCTGAAAGATGCCGCCGATGGCGAAAACTACGAGTGGATCGACATGTATGCCGGCATGGCAAAGACGGCTCGCGAGGAAGGTTTCACCAAGATTGCCGTACTCTTCGAACTGGTTGCCAAAATCGAGAAGGAACACGAAGAGCGTTATCGCAAGCTCTTGAAGAACATTGAGGACGGCCTAGTGTTCTCACGCGAAGGCGACATGGTGTGGCAATGCTCCAACTGTGGTCATATTGTCATCGGCAAGAAGGCTCCGCAAATCTGCCCCGTGTGCAACCATCCACAGTCCTATTTCCAAATCAAGGCTGAAAACTATTAATCTATTATTAATCAAATATTTATTTAAAATGAAAAAGTACGTTTGCGACGTCTGCGGTTACATCTACGACCCAGAGAAAGGCGATCCCGATAGCGGCATCGCTCCCGGAACTCCCTTTGAAGCCATCCCTGACAATTGGAAATGCCCATTATGCGGCATCGGCAAGGACAGCTTCTCTGTCATGGAATAATCGGTTTTTGTAGGGCTGTCGTATTACGGCAGCCGCATTATGGAACAATCAATGCGGCTGCCACAATGTGACAGCCTTACAAAATAAAACATAACCTATTGATTATGGATACCAAAGCATTATTCAATATCGGCTACGGCCTTTATGTCCTAACCACCAATTACGACAATATCGACAACGGCTGTATCGTGAACACGGTGATTCAAGTCACGAGCAACCCTCTACAAGTTGCTGTGACGGTCAACAAGGGCAACTATACGCACGACCTCATCAAGGACTCTTGTGTGTTTAATGTCAGCATGCTGACCACCGAGACACCCATGAAAGTCTTTGAGCATTTCGGATTCCAGTCTGGACGCAAAGTGAACAAATTCGCTGACTGTGAGACCGAACATCGTGCTGTCAACCATGTGCTCTATATTCCTAAATACACCAACGCCTACCTAGCCTGCCGTGTCACTAAAAGCATCGACTTCGGTACGCACACCATGTTCATTGCCGATGTGCTCGATGCCCAAGTGTTGTCCGACAAACCCTCGGTGACCTACGACTACTACCAAAAGAACATCAAGCCCAAACAGCAGCCGACCGAGAAACCTAAAGACGGCAAACGCCGTTGGGTGTGCAAGGTTTGCGGCTACGTTTACGAAGGTGACTCCCTCCCACCCGATTTCGAATGCCCGTTGTGCAAACATGGCGTTGAGGATTTTGAGGAGGTTTTTTAGCTGTAGAGATGGTGTGCACACCGTCTTTACAAAACAAAACAGATTCAATTATGCAACAAATACAATTAACCGAAAACATCTATTATGTCGGTGTCAACGACCGTCACACCGATAAATTTGAAAACCACATGGAGCTGCCTAATGGTGTCTCCTACAATTCCTATCTCATCGTCGATGAGAAGGTTGCCTTGATTGACCCCGTGGAAGCCAATTTCCTTGAGGAATATCTCTTCAAGGTGAAATCAGTACTGCAAGGCCGCAGGGTTGACTACCTTATTATTAATCACGACGAGCCCGACCACAGCAGCACGGTGGCCGCTGTGCTTCGCGAATATCCCGGAGTGCAAGTAGTCGGTAACGCCAAGACCTTTGCTCCTTTAGAGGCTTTCTATGGCCCCATTGAAAACAAGAAAGTCGTAGCCGAAGGTGAAACATTAAGCCTCGGCAGCCACACCTTGCAGTTCTTCATGGTGCCGATGGTGCATTGGCCCGAGTCAATGGTGACCTACGAGCAAAGCAGTAAGATTGTCTTCAGCAACGATGCCTTTGGCGGTTTTGGTGCTCTCAATGGCGGCATCTTCGACGATCAAGTCAACCTTACTTTCTATGAGGACGAGATGCGTCGCTACTATGCCAACATCGTTGGCAAAGTGGCCATGCAGGCCTTGAAAGCCATAGAAAAACTTGGTGCTTTGGAAATCAAAATGATTGCTCCTTCGCATGGTTTGGTGTGGCGCAGCAACTTGGCTTGGGTCATCGGCAAATACACCCAATGGAGCAAGCAGGAGTCGGAAAAGGGCGTGGTTATCGTCTACGGCTCGATGCATGGTAACACGGCACGCATGGCCGAGATTGTGGCTCGTGGTGCAGCTGAAGCTGGCATTAAGGAAGTGAAGGTCTACGATGTGGCCAAGACCGAGGTGTCATTCATCATGAGCGACATCTGGAAGTACAAAGGTGTCATTATCGGTGCCTGTGCCCATTATGCCAACATGTTCCCGAACATGACACTGTTAGTGCACGAAATCAACGAGTTCAAGCCGAAGGACAAGTGCTACGGCATTTTCGGCGGCATGAGTTGGAGCGGCGGTGGCGTGAAGACCATCGCCAAATATGCCGAGGAAGGAAAATGGAATCTTGTGACAGACAATGTTGAAGTGAAGGGCGCACCTATCCGTGAAGAGGATTGGGACAAGCTCTACTCCCTAGGCAAAGCCGTTGCAGAGGCTGTGAAAGCCTGACCTCTACCCTATTGTTTTTGAATTACCATTCACTTATTCAATAACTTAAAACTATTCGATTATGATGAAAAAAGCATTCAAAGTGTTGACAATGTGCCTCTTGGTGGCATTCATGTCATCGTGCCAAACGCAGACGCAGGAGCAAAAGGTCATCAGCAAGATGCAAGCCCTTGCCGAGCGTGTTGAAAACAACAAAGACACCTACAGTGACGCTGAGTGGGACAAGGTTATCAATGAATTCAACGCACTCCAGCAGCAAGCCAAGGAATGCGAGTTCTCAAAGGAACAGCTCAAAGACCTGGCCAAGGTTGAAGCTGAGCTGACTGCAGCCATTGCCAAACAAGGTGCCAAGAGGGTCGGCAGCGACATCAAGGACGCCATCGACGAAGGCAAAGAAGTGCTCAATGGTGTCATAGACGGCATCAAGGAAGGCATTGGTGGTGGTGAGGAGGCAACAGAAAAGTAAGCTTCTCTTCTACCCTAAACAAAAAAATCCCCATCTTTCGATGAGGATTTTTTTGTTTAAGTTTGTGGTTCTTTATTCAACCACAATCTTCTGAACCTTCACATCGTTGTTGTTGATGAGACGGAGCATGTAGACACCAGGAGCAGCATCGATGCGCTTGCTGACGCTACCGTTGATTTCTTCGTTGCACAAGATGCGACCATTGACATCGATCACTTGCAGAACGGCATCACCTTCATTGTTGATGATCCAGTTGCCATTGTTGCAGAAGCTGAAGTTGCTTCCACCATCACTAGTGAACAATTCCTTGAATTGGTTGGAACCAGTCTTGAACACCAATTCGAAACGGTTGGGCTTTTCATTCGCCTTGGCTTCGAATTTGTAAGTTGGGTTCTGGAGCAAGTCAACATCCATACCCATCTCGCGGTCAATAAGGTGCAGGTATTGCACTCTCACATTCTCAACATCGACGTTGAAGAAGTAGGTACCGTCTTCGGCAGGTTCAAAGTTGACAGGAAGTCTGCCATTATTGCTACCAGGCACCACGGCGAAGTCCTTGTTGTCTTTGGGGATGTACATCTTGGTGTGGCTCTCGTTCAACATAAACTTGGGCAGCGTTTCGTTTTGGCCAAAACGAACGATGGCACGGTCGATGGTGCCACGTTCTTGGGCGACATTTAGAACGATTTGTTTCTTGCCTTGGTTAGGTGTGGTGCTGAAGGTCATCTCTTCTTCATCAGAATTTGCAATTACAAAAACACCTTCCATGCGTTCAATAACACCGGTGGATGATTCGCTCATAATGTCAGAGCCGTCCTCGTTGATTCTGTAGAATGGGCGGTCAATGTAGGCATCTTCGTTGAAGGGGTTACCCACAAGATTCCAACCTGAGAATTCGACGTTATCACCAGTCTTTTTGTACAAGGTCACTTTACCGTCACCGTTGTAACGAGGACCGACAAAGGTCAAAGTAACATCTTGGCTGTTGGCATAGAGATAACCTGTTCCAGGTTGGAGGTTTTCAAAGGAACCAGCTTTATAGTTGCGCCATTCCAAACCATCCTCTGCATTCTGGTCGAAGGCATAGAGGTCATATTCATTTGAAGTCATGTTTAACACATCCTCAGGACTCACCTCAGCATTAAGTGGAGAGGTGATGAGGACATAACCCCCATCTCCAGAATAGGCATCAATGTCCTTCGTGGTTGTAGTGAAGAAGAAAAGGGTTGGCATATTGTCGAAATTGTAGGTGTTTCCATACATATGCTGTGTTAAGATCTCCATATCGCAAGTCTCATAGTCATACAAGGTCTGAGTACTGTGGTCATACAACTTGAAGTGAACAGGAAGAGGCTGCTCATTCTCGTTGTCAAGTGGTTGGTAGAAAATCTCAAAGTAGGGAGTGGGGTAAGGATCTCCATAAGATTCATTAGACATCAAAAAACCGTGACCACGGTAAAACTCAGTTCCGTTAATTGTTACGAAAGCAGCCACCTCTAATGCGGCAAAATTGTCATCATGCCCAATCAGATGGTTGTCCACAGAAAACATGGCAACGAAAGGAGCGTGATTCCAAAATTGATGTTCATTGATATCCTCCCAATAGGGTTCGTATTGGGCGAAAATCGAGCCGCTAAAAGCAAGTGCGGCAATTAAGAATAATACTTTTTTCATTTTCTTAGTAATTTAATGTAATACAGATTAAATATTTGGTTGCAAAAATACGAAAAACTTTTTTTTGTTGTTCATTATTTTTCCATTTTTTTGAATAGGCATTTATTGATTATTTTGCGTTCGTTCCAAAGGTGAATGTTTTGTCATCCGAAGCCGTGGATTGGTAAATGTAGCCTTGTCCAGGCTCGAGGGTTTGCACCGAGCCTCTCCAGTTAGTACCATTATAAGTAGAACTACCGCCCTTCGACTTGATGACA
>CADCJI010000034.1 GCA_902801625.1 uncultured Bacteroidia bacterium
TGTCAAAGACGGAGACTCTTTCAAGATCGATTCCATCACCCCGGAAGACGAAGCGTATTACGATTAACGAATCATGGCCTCCTTATTCCGATTAAGATACGACAGCCGCTGGGGCGAGGAACTGTTCCTCACGGGAAACAGCGATGAATTAGGCAATTGGAATCCCAATAAGGCCGTTCCGATGGAATATGTGGGGCCTGGGATTTGGTCCGTTTTCGTAGAGGCGCACGGCCGTGCGTCTCTACAGACCACGGAATACAAATATTTCATCCGTGAAAAAGACCAAATCAAGTGGGAAGAAGGCCCCAACCGCATTTTGCCTGAAGGCAAAGATCGCGTTTGGGACTGGTTCGGCCTCACCGAACGTCAAACGATGCGAGGCGTGGCCGTGCCCCTGTTCAGCCTGCGCACGGAAGACGATTTCGGCATCGGCGAATATGCCGACCTGCCGAAACTGGGCGACTGGTGCGTGGCCAACGGGCTGAAAATCATCCAAATCCTGCCCATTAACGACACGACCGCGCATTATGACTGGCACGATTCCTATCCTTATAATGCCATTTCGGCTTTTGCGTTGAATCCGATTTATTTGAACATAGAAAAGTTGGAGAGCATTGCTTTTCCTTCCATAGATTCCCAAGGGAATGACATGAAAGGAAAAGCAATAAATAGCACCGCTTTCAAACGGATGCGGACGATGCTCAACAAAGAGGAATCCGTCAATTACCCAAAGGTGCTGAAAGCCAAATGGAAGTATTTCCAAACCGCTTTCGAGCAACAATGGGAATCGCTGAAAGACACTGCTGAATTCAAGCAGTTTGTCAAAGAAAACGAAGACTGGCTCCAAGACTATGCCCAATATTGCGCCGAGCGCGACAGCAATGGCACGGAGATCCATCTTTTCCTACAATACCACTGCGACAATCAGCTATGCGAAGCCGTCAAAGCCTTGCACGACAAGGGCTTGCTGCTGAAAGGTGACATCCCCATAGGAGTAAATCCATCAGGAGTGGATGTGAAATCGCATCCCGATTTGTTCAACCTTGATGTGCAAGTGGGTGCACCACCTGATGACTTCTCTGCAGAAGGACAAAACTGGGGCTTCCCATCCTACAACTGGGAAGCGATGGCCAAGGACGGCTACGCCTGGTGGCAACGCCGCCTGCAAGTGATGGCGCGCTATTTCGATGCCTACCGTATTGACCACATCCTAGGCTTTTTCCGCATTTGGGAAATCCCAAAGACGGCCAAATCGGGACTACTGGGACACTTCTCTCCTGCCCTACCCTTGAGCGTGGAAGAAATTGAAAGCCAAGGTTTTCATTTCATCAAAAGCAAGCACTTGAAAAAAGGTGTCGACACCCTTTTCATCTCCGCGCCAGACGAGAAAGACAAATACATTCCACGCATCGAATTGCAAAAGACCGAGGCCTATCAAGCGCTCAGCGAAGAACAAAAGCATGCCATCGACGCTATTTACGAAGACTTCTATTTCCATCGCCACAACGAGTTTTGGAAACAAAAAGCCTTGGAGAAACTACCCACCTTGATTAACGCGACGAAGATGATTGCCTGCGGCGAAGACCTCGGCATGATTCCTGCTTGTGTGCCTGAAGTCATGCAAGAATTGGGCATCATGAGCTTAGAAGTACAGCGAATGCCCAAAGTGTTTGGCCATCAATTCGTCCAGACTGAAGACCTGCCCGAAAACTGCGTCTACACCACGGGCACCCACGACATGCCCACCTTGCGCGGCTGGCTGGCCGAAGACCGAGTGCGCACCCGACAGTTCCTCGACAGCCTCGACCTCGACGACCGAAAAGTCACCGCCAAGACGCTAAAAAAGATACTAGAAAAGCACTTGGACAGTCCCTCAAAGTGGAACATCTATCCCCTACAAGACCTTTTGGATTTGGATGATAAAAATTGGTCGCCCAACCCAATGGACGACCAAATCAATGTCCCCGCCAATGCCAAAAACCAGTGGAAATGGCGGATGAAGATGAATTTGGAGACTTTATTGTAGCCAATCCAATAAAAAACCTTATCTTTGAAGCCTAAAATCGAACTACCATGAAATTCAAACCCTACAACCATAGCGAAGCTGCGCTCAATGAGCGCATTGCGCTGATTGTCAACGCCGAGAAGAAAAAGGGCGGTGAGAAGGATGCCCTGCGCACCATCTTCCAAAGCATCGATTTCACCACTCTGGAAGCCTTCGACAACGAGGCCAAGATCAAGGACTTCTGCGAAAAGGCCTTGGCTTTTCCGAAACAGAAGCCGCACCTCAGCGTGCCTGCCATCTGCATCTACAGCCCCTTCATCCGTCAGGCCAAACAACAACTTGCAGGTAGTGGTATCCGTGTGGCCACGGTGGCCTGCGCCTTCCCTTCGGGTATGATGCCCTTCGACTTGAAAGTCAAAGAAGTGGAATATTGCGTCAACGAAGGCGCCGATGAGGTGGATATGGTCATCTCGCGCGGCACTTTCCTCGCTGGTCGTTACGACGAGGTCTTCAACGAAATCAAGACCATCAAAGAAACCTGCGGCAACAAGGCCAAACTGAAAGTCATCCTCGAGACGGGAGAACTGAAGACAGTCGAAAACATCCGCAAGGCCAGCGAACTGGCCATCCTCGCTGGTGCCGACTTCATCAAGACCTCGACGGGCAAGGTGCCAGTGGCAGCCACACCTTTGGCCGCCATCATCATGATCGACACCATCAAGGAATACTACGAAGCCACAGGCAAGAAAGTCGGCTTCAAACCCGCCGGTGGCATGAAAGTACCGGAAGATGCCCTCACCTATTATTATTTGGTGAAAAACATCCTCGGCGAACAATGGCTCAACCCGAACCTCTTCCGCGTTGGCACGAGCCGCCTCGCCGGACTTATATTAGAACAAATTGGATAATGGGATCGGCTAAAGCCGAGAAATCTTTCAAAAATCAATTAAAAAATCATTTAAAATACAAATCATTGATTTTGAAATATTTTAAATATGATTTTTGATAAATTTCTTGCGAAGCAATCCAAAAAAAGGACAAATATGGCAACAATTAAAGGAACTTATAAGGGTAATCTCCGCAATGAGATGACCCACGTGCAGTCGGGCAACACCATCCTCACCGACGCACCCACCGACAACCACGGCAAAGGCGAAGCCTTCTCGCCCACCGACCTCGCTTGCGCAGCCCTCGCCGGCTGCATGATGACCATCATGGGCATCAGCGCACAAGGCCATGAATTCGACATCGACGGCACCACCTACACGGTGAAGAAGACCATGAACGCCGACCCACGCCGCATCGGGCAGATTGACATCGTGTTCAACTTCCCCGCCAAGGAATACACCGAGAAACAGAAAGCTCTGCTGTGGGCTGCCGCCGAAAGTTGCCCCGTTGGTCGCTCGCTGCACCCCGATGTCATCGTCAACATCACCATGAATTTCCAAGCCTGATGGAATACGACATGCTAAAAGGACTCCACAACAGCGTGACGCTGGTGGTGGAGCATAAGGATACCGCTGCCGTCTACGGCTCTGGGGCATTGGAGGTCTTTGCCACCCCCGCCATGATTGCCCTCATGGAGAAGACCTGTCTGGAAAGCGTCGCCGACAAAATCGGTGAAGGCAACACCACTGTGGGCATCGCGGTCAACATCAAACATCTGAAAGCCAGCCCCGTGGGCTCTACCATTCGCTGCGAGGCAGGAATCACCGAAGTGGACCGTCGTCGCCTGGTTTTTGAGGTGAAATGCTTCGAGGATGAGACACTTGTTGGCGAAGGGATCCATGAAAGGTTTGTGGTTGACAGCGAGAAGTTTATGAGTAAATTCTAGAACTTGATAGTTTGATATAAATGTAAAAAAGCTATCAGCCATCAGCAGTCAGCTATCAGCTCGGTTTTGAGCGGCTGAAAGCTGATTGCTGAAAGCTGAAAGCAAATGAATAATCCAATGAAATACACCTACCGAACCCAAGGCACATGCAGCCAAGCCATTGAGTTTGAAATCGAGGACGGCATCTTGAAGAATGTGCAGTTCTATGGTGGCTGCAACGGTAACACGCAAGGCATCAGCGCTTTGGTGGAAGGCATGAAAGTAGAGGACGTGCTCCAACGCTTGGAAGGCATTCGTTGCGGATTCAAGAACACTTCTTGTCCTGACCAGTTGTGCCGCGCCATCAGACAGGCATTAGAAAGTTGAGAGTTTAGTGTTTAGAGTTTAGAGTTTAGAGTTTCACACAATTTAATTGATGCCATTACGTTATAGAACAGATTAAAGACTAATGAATATGAAAAAACACATCTTATTGGTAGCAGTTTTGGCACTTGTTGTCACCCTCACCACCTTCACCAGTTGCAGAAAGCCCAAAGCAGAAGACACCACCCCAGCCAAGGAAGGCCTTTATTTGGGCATTGTAGGCTTCAACAGTGAGCTTTACACCATGCCGCTCGGCCTGCTCAACCAGGACACGAAGCATAACTTCGAGAACTTTGTCGATGGCCTTTCGATGCAAAATGGCACCATTCTATACCATGCCGTCAACACGGGCCTCAACAGTTTGGCCGCAGCCAAAATCCCAGAGAACCTCATCAATGTCTCCGTGGTGACCTTCACTGACGGCCTCGACCAAGGCTCATACAGGCTTTCCGAAACCTACAACTCTGGCAGCGAATACTTGGCTGCCGTCAATTCAAGAATCAACAACGAACTCATTGGAGGCAATAATATATCGGCCTACTCCATCGGTGTGCGCGGCGCAGATGTGAGCGACATTGATAGCTTCCGCAACAACCTCAACAAGCTTTCGAGTGACCCCGTCCATAATGTTGTCGAGGTCAGTAACATGAGCGAAGCCTCAGAGAAATTCGCCGAAATCGCCCAACAGCTGTATAACCAAAGCACTTTTTACAATGTCACGCTGAAACTGCCAGCACAAGAGCCCAACACCAGAATCCGCTTCACCTTCGACAATGTGACGGATGTCAATGAATCACAATGCTATATTGAAGGTACCTACATTAGCAACAACAACAAGGGACAATTAACTGACATTGAATATGTAGGATTGGAATGCATGTCAGGGATTGCAGTCACTGCCTCAACCGAAGGCATCTTCGACCTGTTCTCGTTCCAAAACCTCACCGATCTGAACGGTACGCAAATCAGCACCGACTATGTGAAACAATGGAACTGGCTGGAGTCGACCTCGCAGTGGCAATACAACAGCGAGTTCACGCCTTCGGGCAATACGCAAACCGTCAACGAGTACAAGAGCGCGATGATCATGCTCGTGCTCGACTGCTCCAGCTCCCTCGGCAGCGACTTCGTCAACATGAAGACCGCCGCCAATGGTTTCATCGAGACATTGAGCGGTAATTACAACGGGAGATAGTCGGTTGACTATGAGACTATGACTATTGACAATGACTATGACCGCATTGACATAGGATTAAAGCGGTCATAGTCATTTTTTTGGATTATATATATACGATAAACCATAAAAGAAACGGCATCCGAAATCATCAGATGTCGTTTCTTTTGTTGCCATTCGGTCTGTAGGGCTGTCGTATTACGGCAGCCGCATAATGGAAACCCACAATGCGGCTGCCACGGTGTGACAGCCCTACAAACCACGGTGTGACAGCCCTACAAACCACGGTTATTCCACCACGATTTTCCGAGTTGCGCCGTTCAATTCCACAAAATACAGACCTTGCGGCAATTCGATGGTTACCTTCCCGTCGATTTCTTGGGTCAAAACGGTCTGCCCAAGGGTATTTGTAATGATTGCTGTGCCTGTACCTTCGATGGTCACGCGGTCTTTGGCAGGATTGGGATAGATTTTGAAGATATTGCCTTCAACCTCATTGATGCCGACAAGGTCTTCGGTTCTATTGGAAAGCATGTCCTTCTCACCGCGTCCTCCCTGAATAATGGCTCTGATAAGCGGATAACCATAATTGAACATCGACTGATTACAGCTGTAACTCATTGTCGAAGGACTGACAAAATCGATGACTGCGATTTCCATAGTGTTGGGGTCGTACTCGCAAATCTCAAACCTGCCAACATGGATTGGAGCACCTCCGAGGTGTGGGGCGTTCCACGTCATTTCAACGTTGCCGTTGATGTCTGGTAGGAAGGCCATGTGGATGGTTCCACGCTCGAGGCTTGGAATCGGGCACGGGGTGCCTTCGACGGATATGCCTGTCACAGTGTAGATACGGGCGGCGAGGTCGCTGCCGATGTTGTCAAGGAACTGGCCGTCGGTGTATGGCACAGTTGCTAGGTCTACGCCGTCACGGGTGATGGTGACATTTGAGATGTACTCGGCTTGTTCGGGAGTGACGTCCCAAGTGACAAGGTTCTTGTTGCTGTCGGGATCAACCGAGGCTGACTCAATTTCAACATTGTTGCGGACTTGGATAGTGTCCCATAATTCGCCACAGTCGTTGTACATGTGTACCCAGTAAGTGCCAGGCTCAGTTACATCTATCCAACTTGCAGTGGCACCTGTTGACCATTGGTTATTGACAAAATCTGCGTATGCAGTTAATCTAATAGTCTCTCCGGTGCGTTTCCAAACGTAATCATTAGGCCACGGTTCAGAAATATTAAAGCTGAGAGGTGTTATGGAAAAGGGTCCCACAACGATATCACAGCCAGCATATGTAATATCGATAGGCGAATTTGGAACTGTAATTTCGTCAGTATGATATACTCCTATTGGATTTAGTACATCTCCAAGAATCCAATCAACAGTGTCGTTGCAATCTGGATCTTTGGAGATGGTAATGCTGTCTATGTTTTCACAGTATCGAAGAACTCCTCCAGGGTCGATTTCCGTAATGTTCAAGTACAAATGGTTTTGTGCATAGCTTTTTGTGCTTGTGCACAATGCCATCACGCAGATGGCAAGCATAATTATCTTTTTCATTTTGTTTTAGTTTTTTATTTTGATTAATAATTAGATTTGTCCAGCCTTATTCCGCTGAAACACCCATCTTCAAAGCAAGGAAACTCCGAAAAATGAAATAGGGCGGAATTGTCCTTTAATTGCTTATTTCTTATCCAGGCTCTGGTAAACCATGCAGTAAATAAGTTGGAAACAATCCACGCCCAAAGGCGTGAACTTTCGCAAAACTTATTCTCACTGCTTGAAATTTACCAGATTTCGGATAAGGAGAATAAGAGCGTCAGCTCTGTGTATGTCTATGTGTTAGTCTATTCTTTCGTCAGTTGTGTTTTTATTTGTTTGTTGGGGGCAAAAGTAGGGAAAAAAAGATTGCTTGGCAAGAAAAAGGCAACAAATCTTCAAAATACTGTCATAAATGCTGTTGCTTTCGGAAGAATATTGTTATTTTTGCAGCGAAAAACACAAAATTAGGGTTATGACGACATTTGCACTGAACAATTTATGGAGGTACTTGCAAGGGCTGATGCTTACACAAAGCGAACGGGAATGGTTAGCGGGAAAACTCTCTGAGCCTGTAAAATCTGAAGAAAAAGAAGAAGTAGTGTCTGAAACTAAAAAACAGAGAAAAGTACGTCCTTTATCACCTGAAGTTGAATTTTTGAGCAACTTGCATCTCAAGGAATTCACACAAGAAGAACTGGACGAAGACCCGTTATTGGCTGCCATCGTTGAGGATAGGAGGCTGCGGAAATGAAACATGTTTTTCTTGACACCAACATTCTGCTTGAGGTTATCCTCGAACGGAAGGAAAAGGATGTATGTAACCAGATTATGCAAGCAGGTCGCGATGGAGAAGTGACTCTTTTTGCTTCTTATCTCACATTTGCCAACATGGCCTACATATTGAAGAAAAAGAAAGTCCCTCGTGAGCAAGTTTACCATGCGGAACGAATTATGGAAAGATTGCTAACCGTCCTACCCATGGATGGCGACCAGTTACGAGCTGCTTTGCGTAACGAGGTAAAGGACTTCGAAGACATGCTGCAATACCAAAGTGCCATTGCAGGACAATGTGATTGCATCGTGACAATCAACACTAACGATTTTGTCGAATTCAGCAGTCTTCCTGTCTATTCTCCTGAAGGACTGCTTGACTTATTGGACGAGGAGTCAGTGACCTCCTAATGCATCTTGATTTTGTAGAAACGTTCCCTGTGAATCACCATCTTTTCCTTGAAATTAGCCAATCGCGAGCCGGCCGGCGACATTTCCCCTCCCTCAACTTCGCCTGCATCGCCGCCACGCCAAAAGCGCTCAGAGAAAGCCATCAAAGCTTCCAGCTCCTCATCCTCGAATTCGCTCAAGCTGAGGAAACCACCTTGTCCAATAGCCATCTTTGAGAAAACACGATTCACTATGGGAAACTGCGCATTGTTGCTAAACAAAAACAAACCAACATCAGCCACATTGGGGATATCGTCAATCATTTGGATGCCCAAATCACTGGCATATTCCCTTAGACTGTCGATTTCCTCTTCAGAGCAATTTCCATCGCCGTTCCATTGCAGGTAATTCAACTTATAGAATGCCATCACATCCAATAGCCTTTTCATCTCGTTGAATGTCCATTTCTTGCCGTACCTATCAAGGCTAATGCCACGGTAAGGACAAGCCGGTCGGTCGTAAAAATCAACATTTGCAATCTTTCCGTCTTCACCGATGAGTTGTGAGAGCGTGCTTTTCGCCCAGACCACATTGCCCGAAACAATGGCTTTGCCTCTCTTAGTAACAATATGGTATTCATCAGGATTATCAAAAACCTCATCTGTGTTGACCACCGTTTTCCTATACTTATACCTCTTCTTCGTATACTGTTGATAATCTTGCGGTTCCGGAATCACATCCGTCTTGGTGTCCAACTCATAATAGCGCACATAATCTATGCGTAGTTCCACTGGTAGTTTGGTTGTGTCAATGTAAGGCGAACGGTCGCGGCCCAACTGGGCATCAAGAATCAGGTAAAAGTTATGTTGGCTAAAAGGAAACTGGCCGTTCTCACCATTTCGGAAACAGGGATAGTTGAACGTCCGCTTCCCGTTGAGGAAAAACACGAGGCTATCTTGGAAACGCTCCATGCCATAGGTATTATACTCACCCTCGTTATACTTGGGATAGGCCACATGCGAAGGTCGGTTGCGCTTGCCAAGGTTGTAGGTGTAATGGCTATGAACCGTATGATTGATATAGGGATTGTCCCTAAAATGCTCCATGATGTCAATTTCGCCACCATGAGGCCAGTTCACGGCATGGTTGGCATCGGGCAACATCCAAATGGCCGGCCAAAAACCTTGCGCCACATCAAACTTGGCTCGTATTTCAACCCTACCGAAGCCGAAAGACTTCTTGTATCTGCTCCATACGCCTCCAGTAAGAAACGGCGCCTTGTCGTTGGGCAGGAAGTCATTCTCCATGCCGCGCAACACGAGGTCGCCGCCGTCGAAAGCATACAGCGTATCGTGCGATGACATGTGGATGGCCCAATCGGCTTTGCTGCGGTATATCTTTGACCATACCTTGCTGTCCAAGATCCCAGAATCGAATTCATCGTGCCAAATCAAGGCATAACGCCGATGTTCTTGAGCATGGGAAACTCCAAGGAACCCTATGAGTATCAATAAGAAAACAGAAAAGCGTTTCATAACATCCATCAATTTTGGCCGTAAAATTACATTATTTTTCATTTTGTTCTTTATTTTTCAGCTTTATTTCATATTTTTGCCGAAAAAATCGAAAAAATGGAAAAAAGTGAATTGAGAGCCCACATCAAGGCTTTGAAAAAACAGCACACCAAAGAGCAGCTTCTTGAACAATCAGAGAAGATTTTAGCCAAACTGGAACAACATCCCAACTTCATCAAAGCCGAGAGAATCATGCTATACAGTGCCTTACCCGATGAGGTGCAGACCCAAACCTTCCTCGAGAAATGGCACCTGAAAAAGACCATAATACTCCCTACCGTGGTCGGTGACGACATCATCCCAGTGGAATATGCCAAGGACACCGACTTTGCCGTGGGCGACTTCAACATCCTTGAACCTCAGAACGAGCCCTATCAAGGTGATTTTGACCTGATCGTCGTCCCTGGAGTGGCCTTCGACCACCATGGCAATCGCATCGGTCGCGGCAAAGGCTACTACGACCGATTCCTCTGTCAGCATCTGAAGGTGAAGCGCATCGGCATTTGCTTTGATTTTCAGCTTGTTGATGAAGTGCCTACCGAGCCTTTGGACATCAAAATGGACGAAGTCATCTCTTTGTGAGGAAAAAATCAAGATTTCGAGTCTTTTTTGAGTGCACATTTCGCTTTTATTCCTATTTTTGAAGCCCTTTTCAAAGAAACACAAACAAATAAATACTAAAAGTCATGAAGAGATCCCTTCTATTAAGCCTTGTCGTGCTTTTGAGCATGACCACACTGAATGCCCGTCCCATCGACGCGGCAAGAGCTAAGACCATCGGACAGAGATTTGCCCGAGCCAACTTCGACAGCAATCTGAGAGGCAGCGATTTACAGCTGGTTTACACAGGCTCGTCAAGCCGTGGCGAAACCTGTTTCTATGCCTTCAACGTGGGTGAAGGCGGCTTTGTCATCGTTTCAGCCGACGACCGTTTCCGTCCCATCGTGGGCTATTCCGACGAAGGCACGTTTGAGACTGAGAACCCATCGCCCGAGTTGATGTTTTACTTGGACAAAATCATCGAAGCCCGCACCAGCCGCAATGCCGTCCTCTTTGACGACACTGAACAGGAATGGCAAAGCGTAGCCACCACGGGTCGTCTGCTTTCGCGCAACGGAGGCCGTGCGGTCGACTACATCTGCACCACCAAGTGGAACCAAGATTCTCCATACAACTTGTACGCCCCCGAAGCCAATAGTGGTCCTGGAGGTCGATGCTATGCAGGCTGCGTAGCCACGGCCATGAGTCAGGTGATGAAGCGCTGGAACCATCCTTTGCAAGGTACGGGAAGCTATTCCTATTACTGCCCCGGCTATGGAACACAGTCGGCCAATTTCGGCGAGACCACATACGATTGGGAGCACATGCCCGACCGTCTTGCCGGTGCCTCACAGCAAGAGATTGAGGCTGTAGCATTGTTTATGTATCATTGTGGTGTGTCTGTCGAAATGAACTTCTCGCCCGGAGGCAGCGGTGCCAACTCATGGGATGTACCCGATGCCATCCAACGTTTCTTTTCCTATTCGAGCCAGGCAGAACTCGAGTGGCGCGAGGGATATTCACTGCTCAACTGGCAGAACATGCTGAAGGAATCACACGACATTGGTTGGCCTGTCTATTATTCAGGTTTCAGTAACAGTGGCGGCCACGCTTTCGTATGCGATGGCTACGATGACAGCGACCTCTTCCACTTCAACTGGGGTTGGGGTGGCAGCAGCGACGGTTATTTCGTCATTGATGAAATTGATTATGCAGGCTGGGCCCAAGCCGTGTTCAACTATGTGCCTTCTGATGTCTATGAATACATGCCCTTGCAACCTGAAAACCTCGCTGTCAGCCCCAGCGGCGACTTCGACTATGCCGCCACCCTGACTTGGACCAATCCCACCCAAGACATCCACATGCAAGACCTTACAAACATCGACCAAATCGTCATCACCCGCGATGGTAAAATCATCCATACCGAAGACAACGTGGCTCCTGGTGTCGAGATGAGCTATACCGACCATTATCTTCCCAGAATGGTGAATTACAGCGTTTACGCCGTTGTCCACAATGCCATGGGTTTGACCGCCACGATGAAAAACGTCCTCTTAGGACCCACATGCGAATGGACAGTTGAAATGGCCTCCTCCAGCTCGCAAGGATGGAATGGTGGAGCACTCTCTTTCATCAACGGTGCAGGCGATGAGGTAGCCCATCTCTCTCTTGAAACTGCCGAGGATACATGTACCATCACCTTGCCTCTCGGCCATGTCGAAATACAATGGCTGAAACCCGAGCAAGCCATCGATGACTTCCGTTTCAAGGTCAAAAATGGAGACGGCACACTCAAAGCCCATTTCCACGGCTCTTCCTCTGAAATCCAAAACGGATTGTTCTACATTATTAATAACACATGCGACAACAAGGACGGAGATACAGAAGGCACACACTTGACAGCCACCATCTCTGACGACCAAGTGACCTTGACTTGGGATCCCGTCGAAAACAGCCTCAATTACCAAGTATTCCGCGATGGTTTGCTATTCGCCATGACCGAAGAAAACAGCTTCGTAGATGATGACACCAGAGCAACTTTCCACACTTATCACGTCACAGCCTTCACTACCAGCGGTGAGATTCTTCCTTCGAATACTTGCAGCTATCATCCTGAATCGCCCTGCATTATCCCAACGAACTTACGTGTGGAAGCTACCACCCCTGGAAAAGCCAAACTCACATGGGATGCTCCTGAAGATGAGTCCGTTGCGGGATACATGTTGTATCGTCGACCCAAAGGCGGAGAGTTCAAGCGCATCAAGCTGACTTCCAACACCAATTATACAGACAACCTCTCCAGCCAGCCCGACGGCCTCTACGAATATACGTGCGCAGCCTACTATCAAGAGACCCATTGCGAGTCAGGGTATGCCACGGCAGCAGGACATCCTGAGCTGAACTTTGTGGAATTCAACAAGACCATCATCCCTCAGCACCTCGACTTCTTCATCCATGAAGGCCGCGTCATCCTGGAATGGGAAGGAGGTACATTGGCAGAAGGCTACAACGTCTACCGCAACGGTGAACACATTGCCCATGGGGTAACAGGAAATTCGTTTGTCGATTATACCTCCACTTCTGCTGAAACGTACAATTACACCATCACAGGATACACTGCACATATCGAATCCAACCCTTCCAATGTCGTGTATGTGGATTGGACCACGGATGTTAACGAAAACACTATCGATCAAAACATTAGCATTTATCCCAACCCGACCAAGAACACCGTCACCATCGAAGCTGACGGTCTTCGCCAAATTAGGGTATTCAACATAATGGGACAAACCGTGATTTGCCAAACGGCACTCGAAGACAACATCACCATCGACCTTTCGGCTCAGCCACAAGGATGCTATTTCATCGAGACTGCAACCGAACAGGGCTGCACGACCACTAAAATCGTGAAATTATAAAGACAACAAAACACATTGATATGAACAAATTCGTAAAGGTGGCAGCTGTTGCACTGCTGTCAGTCATGGGCACATCCCTCATCGCCCAAGAAGCCAAAGAAAAAGAAGAACCCGTCTATCAGATTACGGAAACCGTCAACGTGAAGCACACGCCCGTCGACAACCAAGGCAGTTCCGGCACGTGCTGGTGCTTTGCCGGCATTGGCTTCGTCGAGGCGGAAATCCAGCGTATCTACGGAAAAGAGTTCAACCTCTCGGAGATGTTTGTCGTCCGCAACGCTTGGACGGAGAAGGTGGCAAAATTCATCCGCATGCACGGCAACAACACCCTCAGTCAAGGCGGCGAGGTATGCGACGTGCTCTACATGATCGACAAATACGGCATGATGCCTGAAGCCGACTACAGCGGCAAGGTCATCGGCGAGGAACGCCACATGCACGCCGAGATGAATGAAGTCATCAGCTCGGTGGCCCACGCTATCATCAAAAACGGCAACAAGAAAATCTCCCCTGCAGGCCCCAAGGCAGTGCAAGGTGTTTTGGATGCCTACCTCGGCGTAGCACCTGAAGAGTTTACGGTGGATGGGAAAAAATACACGCCCAAATCGTTTGCGGAAAAATATCGTATCGATCCCGCCAACTATGTTGAAATCTGCTCCTTCACCAGCGAGGAATACAACAAGCCCTGTATGGTCGAAATCCCCGACAATTGGACTTGGACACCTGCCTACAACATGCCGCTCGACAAGCTGATGGAAGCTGTCGACTACGCCCTTGAGCATGGCTACACCCTCGGCTGGGCACAGGATGTCAGCAACAAGGGCTTCTCTGGAAAGACCGGTATTGGCATCGTTCCCGAAGACCCTGAAAGCGAGCAACTTTGGAAAGAGATTGTCGCCGAAAAGAAGGTGACCGACGAAGACCACCAGAGAGCCTACGACAACTGGGATGCAGGCGACGACCACAGCATGCTCGTTGTTGGTATCGCCAAGGACCAAAACGGCAACAAGTACTACAAGATCAAGAACTCATGGGGCGACAGAGGCCCTTACAAAGGCTATTGGTACTGCTCCGAGCAATACCTGCGCCAATACACCATCTTCTTCACCCTTCACAAAGACGCCCTGTCGAAGGCCATGAAGAAAGATTTGGGACTTTGATAAAGTTTCCATACTTTTGCGGCCATAAATCGGCCCTTCGACAAGCTCAGGGTCCTTCGCGAGTAAAAGCTAAGGTGCCTGAGCCTGCGGCCCCTGAGGCCAATCGAAGGGTCGAAGGCCCGACCCTTTAAAGTAAGACAACAATTCAACAATTAACAAATAAACATCATTATGAAATTCAAGCATTTACTTACCGCAACCGCTTTGATGCTCAGCGTCAGCGTCGTTGCCCAACCGCAGGCTAAGGAAGAAGCCAAGGAAGAAGAAGGCTTCAAGTTCACCACCATTAAGGAACTCCCCGTCACCTCTGTCAAAGACCAGAACCAAGCTGGTACTTGCTGGTGCTACAGCTCACTGGCTTTCTTTGAGGCCGAGTTGCTCCGTATGGGCAAACCCGAGTACGACTTCTCCGAAATGTACATCGTCTACAAGACCTACTTAGACCGCGCTGAAGCCGCTGTCCGTACCCACGGTGACGTGTCCTTCTCGCAAGGCGGTTCTTTCGGCGATGTGCTGTATGCCATCAGACATTACGGCCTCATCCCCGACGAGCTGATGCCCGCCGGTGCCATGCACGGTGACTCCTTGTCGAACTTCACCGAGCTCTCAGCTGTCACCGACCCATATGTGGAAGGTGTCATCAAGAGCCGCAAGATCCAGATGGACAAAGACGGCAACCCGCTGTGGAAGAAGGGCTTGGCTGGCATTTATGATGCCTATCTTGGTGTGCCTCCGACCGAATTCACCTACAAAGGCAAGAAGTACACGCCCATGAGTTTCGCCGAATCCACAGGCCTCAACATGGACGACTACATCAACCTGACTTCATTCACACACCATCCTTTCTATGAGCCCTTCGTCATCGAAGTGCAGGACAACTGGCGCTGGGGTCAGGCTTGGAACCTTCCCATCGACGAGTTCATGCAGGTGATGGACAATGCCATCGACAAAGGCTATCCGATTGCTTGGGGTTCCGATGTCAGCGAGGCTGGATGGCTCCGTGGCAAGATGGCCGGTGTGGCTGTCCTCCCCGACCTTGAAGCCAAAGGCCGTGACCTCCAAGGCAGCGACATGGCCCACTGGCTGGGCATGAGTGCCGCTGACCGTAAGAAGGAAGCCCAAAACAGCCCCACCCCACAAAAGTGGGTCACCCAGAAGGAGCGTCAGATTGCATACGACAACTACGAGACTGGTGACGACCATGGTATGCTCATCTACGGCACTGCCAAGGACCAAATCGGCAACGAGTACTTCATCGTGAAGAACAGCTGGGGCGAAGCCGGCCAATACAAAGGCGTTTGGTATGTCAGCAAGGCTTTCGTTCGTTACAAGACCTTGAACATCGTGGTGCACAAGGATGCCCTGCCGAAGGACATCGCCAAGAAACTCGGCATCAAGTAATTATTGGTTTTCAAGAACGAAAAAAGGGAAAGCTTTTCGAAGCTTTCCCTTTTTTGCTATGGCTTATGGCCTATGACTATGGCCGCTTTTACATCAATGTGAGCGGTCATAGTCATTTCACTCGTTCGGACTGATGCCATGCGACACGGCACAGGATATCCTACAAGCCATAGCTACTGCACCTTGACGCAGCCGTAGCGTGCTTCCAGCACCGGACCGTGTCGGAGACACGACCTCCTATTTACCCCACACGGCATCGTGTGGGGCTCGACACACTAGTCATAGTGACCTGCGTGCCGGAGGCACGCCACCTCACATGGGGAAATAGCGTGCCTCCAGCACGCCCTATCGAGTCTATCATCCACTCTGTCCTATACCTGCCTAACACCATGCAGTACCGACACAGCACAAGATACCCCACACACCACTGCCTCTATACCATGAGGCAGCCATAGTGTGCCTCCAGCACGCTCTCCTGAGTCTACAATCTGGTATGCACAGTCTGATAAACCCCACACAGCAGAGCTGTATGGGGTAAATAGAATACCGTGCCTTCAGCACGACGCTGCCGCGAAAAAGTTACCGGACGGGGGCTTCCGTGCACGCTACCGCGTGCGCCCCCGCCCGATAACTTTTTCGCCCCTTGCCCGTCTTGCCCGTAACGGAACCAAGGTTAGTTCTGCGACCCAACGCGCACTGCTCGGACAGATTGTCCATAGTTGCGGTAGTCGTTGTACATGTCGTAATCGTCCGAACCGAAGTAGAAGTTCCACGCGTCGTCCGGGCGGCCCGAGTAGAGCGAACTCGACCAGTAGCCGCCGTTGCTGCCTGCGCTGTAGAGAACGCTACTGCTGCAGTAGCCAGCGGCGGGCAGGAAGAGACTATTGCCGTTGCTTGCAGTGAAGAGGCGACCGTTCACGCCGTTCTGGGTCGTCCAAGTAACGGTTGTGTTTTCGCAGAGTTCCCACCATTCCTCATAGGTGGGCATACGCCAATCGCTGCCCCAGTTGGCTGTGGCAGCATCGTCACTCGGTTCCAAGATGGTCAGGTTATCGGTGAAGCCGTTGTAGCCGCAGCTGGATTTGGTGCAGTACTTGGTCAGTGTGTTTTCGCTGCCCATACAATACTGGTAGGTGCTCCAGTTGTAGGTGTCCTTCGGTTGGGTCTCGCCCCAAGCGAAGTAGTCACCATAGTCCTCAGGATTGTAGGCACCCACGTTACAGGTGGCCCACAACAGGCCGCTCGGCAAGCCAAGATCGACGTACTCGTGGCTTTCACCGCTGGGAACAGCAAAGTTGGCCACCAACGTCCTATCGGCCTCCACGGTGAAGGAATAGGTTGCATTGATCGAAACCACCGCCCCATTCTCCGTCCAATTGGAGAAAGTATAGCCTTCGTTGGCCGTGGCCGTCACCGTGCAGGATTGTCCCTCTTGGTAGATACCGCTGCCAGTCACTATGCCGCTTTCCGTTGGGTTGGCTGTGACATTAATAAAAAAAGATGTGTTCTGCCCTAAAGGACGTACTGCTCGGACAGATCGACCATAATGGCGAGAGTATTCGAGCACGTCGTAATCTCCCGAATAGAAGCTAAAAGCCCATGCGTGGAGCGGATAGTCCATGCCGAGTAAATTCGACCAGTAGCTACCGAAGCTGCCTGCGCCGTCGAGACTGTGATCGTCGCGGCAGCCAGCGGCAGGCAGAAAGAGGCTGTTGCCGTTGGAGGCGGTGAAGAGTTGTCCATTCACACCGTCTTGTGTTGTCCAAATGCAAGTCGTGTTGTTGTAGAGTTCCTGCCATTCCTCTTTAGTAGGCATACGCCAAACACTACCCCAATTGGTCGTGGCCGCGTCGTCCTCTGGCAACAGGGTGGTCAGGTTGTCAGTGAAGCCATTGTATCCGAAACTGGAACTGTCGCAGTATCTAGTCAGCATGTACACGTTGCCCATACAGTGCTGATACATGCTCCAATTGTAAGTGTCCTTGGGTTGGGTCTCGCCCCAGGCGAAGTAGTCGCCGTATTCTTCAGGGGCATTAGCGCCCACGTTGCAGGTGGCCCAAAGCAGGCCGCTCGGCAGGCCGAGGTCAACGTAGCCGTGGTCGCCGCTGCCACCATTCTCGGTGGTGAAGCTCAGCACCTCGCCATAAAAAAGGCCGTTGTCGGTGGCCACGTAGGCACGCACGTAATAAGTGGTACTCGGGCTCAGATTGTCCAAGGTAACGGTCTGGCTACCTGCCACGGTGGCATCGGTAGTGTGGTTGCCGTCCACATTGGGCAATGGCTCCGTACCCCAACACACGCCACGGGCAAAGATATGGTTGCCCTCGCCAATGGTCACCGTGCCGCCCACCACCGCACTCACGGCGGTGATGTCCGTCGGCTCAGCCGTCGTCACAGCCTGCTGGGAAAGAGGTGTGCCCACAGTAATCATGACGGGCTCGGTGCGGTTCGACTTATACATGAAACCCTTGCAAGGCATGAAGTTCATCAAGGAACCGAACCATCCATAGCCCTCATAGTATTCGGCATAGCCCATCTGCGACTTGATGTAATCACCTGTCATAGGCGTGAAGGAATCGAACACCGTCGCGAAATCCAGCGTGTCGGTGCTCGGATAGCTGATCCAGGTCCATCCCGGGTACAACTCAAGGATTGCTTCCTGAGCCTTAAGGCTGGTGCCTGCCGCCATCATGGCGAACAAGCAAATCAATGTAATCAATGCTTTTTTCATAGTGAATAAGGTTTTAATGTAAGAAACTGTTCAAAATTTAGTTCGTATTTGTTTTGTTTTCGACTATGACCATTGACTATGTTTTGGCTATTAGCTACTGACCTTTGGCTACTGGCAGCTCAATAATAGAAGTAAACTCATAAGTTTTTCGATAATCTGCCAAAAGCTAGAGGCCAGAAGCTGTTCATAGTCACTTCCTAATCTGCTCAAACCCCTTACCGTAAGCTCCCATCACGGTGTTCATCGTCATGAAAGCCTTGGGGTCTTCGTCTTTCACAATCCTAAGAATTTGCTGCGACTCGCGCTTGTGCGCCACCACCATCAGGATGGGGCCTTCGTGCTTGGTGTACCACCCCGTGCCGTTGATGACCGTCACGCCACGTTGCATCTCGTTGGTGACACGGTCGGCCACTTTCTCAGGCTCGGAAGTGAAGATGAATGCCTGTACGGTTTGTTTGTTGCCCGTCAGCACCAGGTCGATGCAATAGCTGCAGACACCCATTACGATGAAACCATAGATGATGGCTTGTATCTTGTCGTTCTCGATGACAAAATAGGAGCAAGAGATGATGATAATATCAATCAACAAGATGACACGCCCTTGTGAGATGTTTCGGTATTTGCAAATCATCATCGCAATGATGTCGGTGCCGCCCGTGCTGCCGCCTTGGGTAAAGGCAACGCCAATGGCCAAACCTGCCAAGCCGCCACCGAGTATGGCCGCCAAAATCTTCTCTTCAACGAAAGGCTTTAGGGCATCCACTGCTGTGGGATCCGTTTGATAAAGCAACATCGGCTCTGTGAGGTAGTGCTGCAATAAGGACATGAACAGCGATGCCACGATGATGGAATATACCGTCTTGATGCCGAAGGAAGGACCCAACACCTTGAGAGAGATGAGCACCAAAATGGCATTAATGACGAATACGGAGATACCCGTCGAGATGCCCGTGGCATAGAAAATCAAGGTGGCGATACCACTGACGCCACCGCCCAACACATGGTTGGGGATGAGGAAGGCCGTCCAGCCGAAGGCCATCACAAACAAGGCCAAAGTGATGATGAAGTAACGTTTTACCTCGACCCAAATGTTTTTTTTGTTGGCTTTCATTTTCAAATTGTTTTAGGATGCAAATGTAGGGATAATTTGGAGAAAAACAGCTTTTTCGCCACAAGTTTTCTGGGGTATCTTTTTATTTACCTACTTTTTTTCTTTGCATTTTAGGTATTATTCTATATTTTTGTCGGCATTATGATAAATCTTGCCTTTATAAAACGACAAGTAAAACGAAAATGGACAAATAATACAAATCAAAAAAAATCAAAGCATATGAACAAAAAGACTTTACTTTCATTGATGATGCTTTTGCTCGCCTCCATTGGCGTGGCGAGAGCACAAGAGGTTACCGTGTATGACGGAACGAGTACTAGCAGAAATGTTCCTGCATACGTGTATTTCTTCGATGACTTCACCCGAAGCCAGTTCGTCATCCCTGCAGGCGACTTGACGGCAATAAATGGGAATACCATCCAAAGCATGACATTCTACACCAATGCCACCAATATCCCCTACACCACCGTCAGTTCGGCGGACGTTTACCTCATGGAAGTGGACTACACCTCCATCAACGCCTTCGAGTCCAAAGACAGCGCCACCACCGTCTACAGCGGCTACTTCAATTTTGTGAGCGAGGGTGACGGCGGTACAATGACCATCAACTTCAACACACCCTTCACCTACAATGGCGGCAACCTCCTTGTGGGTATTGAGAATACTGAGGATGTCGGCTATGAGAATATCTATTTTTATGGCCAAAACGTAAACGGGGCCTCCGTTTCTGGCTACAATGCCAACAGCTTGGGGAATGTACAGCCTATTCAGCAGAACTTCATCCCCAAGACCACCTTCACATATAGTTTCCCAGGCGGATGCAACCGGCCGATGCAGTTCACCGCCGATGAGGTCGGCCCCTTTTCTGCCACCTTTAGCTGGACCGAGGTCGGCACTTCCGAGTCGTGGTATATCTATTATCGAGAAAAGTATACAGCATCCTATGTAGAATATGATACCATTCAGGTCACCGAAAACCCATACACGCTCACGGGACTCATGCCCTACACCTCTTACGAAGCGTTTGTGATCCCTTCCTGCGGTGTAGAGGACGGCGACCCGAACAACGACTTGATGAGCAACATCATTGATTTCACCACACTCGAATCTTGCCCGACACCTCAGAATGTGGCAGTGACCAATATTACAGATAGCCAAGCTACGGTGGCTTGGTCCGACTACAATGAAGCTTATCTAGTGCAGTTGGGCAGTCTTAGCGATAGTACCGAAACTCTGCTGAACGAGAGCTTCGACAACGGATTTAATGATGATAACTGGAGCATCGATCCCACCTATCCTTGGACCGTCGTCGATGGCCACCTGCAAAGCGGCAACGCGGGCGTGGCAAGCTCGACCTCCAGCATCTCGCTCTCGATGTACTTAGATGGCCCCGGCATTGTGGAATTCGATGCCGAGTGTATGGGTGAAGGTACTAGCACCATTTGGGACAAATGCATCTTCTCGATTGATGACGTACAGCAATTCTCCTATGGCGCCAACGTTTCAGGTTGGAACCACTACAGCTATCATGTCACAGCAGGCCAACACACCTTCACTTGGTCGTACATTAAGGACAGCTCCACGAATCCTACCGGCGACTATTTCGCCATCGACAATGTGGTTATAAGTATCAACGAATTTGAGTGGGGCGATCCTATTGAAGTTATGGATCCGTCATACACTTTCACTGGCCTGGATCCGTTCACCGAGTATTACGTGCAAGTTGAAGGCATATGTGGGCTCAATGCACCACGACCTACTGTTACTAGCTGGAGCGAACTCGTATCCTTCTCCACACTTGGCTATTACAACGTCACAGTCGGTGTCGATCCTACAGATGCAGGCACGGTTACAGGCGGTGGAGAATTCTTGTCAGGTGAAACCTGCACGGTGACCGCGATACCAAACGCCCACTTCTACTTCGATTCTTGGCGCAAGAACGGCACCTCGGTGAGCTATGACTCGATTTATAGCTTCGCAGTCACTGAGAACACCAATCTAGTAGCCAAATTCTGGCCAGAGACATACTACGCGTGGATCAACAGTTACCCCCAAAATGGCGGTTCAGCTGAATTTTATGAGCATGACCCCATTTTCTATTACGGCGATACGGTCACGCTCCATGCCTCGCCTTCTGTTGGCTATGAATTTGTCAACTGGACTGTATGGGATGGTGATGAGTATGTGTCATTATCTTCTGATACCCTTTTCACTTTTGTATGGGATGATTTCTATGCAAACCTTATGGGAGGAGGGCAACAGGATGGAATAGAGTTTATTGCCAACTTTATTGGCGACTGCATGCCTCCGACACAACTCACTGCCTCCGAGGTCGGTCCCAACTTTGCCACTCTCAACTGGACTGAACAGGGTACTTCCGAGTCGTGGTACATCTTCTATCGGGATACGAATCCATCTCCCGCATACATTCCATTCGATACTACCCTGGTCACCGAAAACCCATTCACACTTATGTACCTCCAGCCCAGCACCTCCTACGAGGTGTATGTAGTTCCTTCATGCGGTGTTGAGGATGGGGTTCCAGATGAAGCCCTAATGAGCGAAATCATAGAATTCACCACCCTCGATGCTTGCCCGACACCTATGAGTGTGGAAGTGACCAACATCACAGGCACCTCCGCCACGGTGTCGTGGGTCGGCTATAGCGACAGCTACCAAGTGCAGTTAGGCCACACCGATCTCATTACCGGTGCATACTTTGAGAACGGAATCCCATCGGACTGGGTGAACAGCACCGATTATCCATGGATAGTTGTAGATGGTCACATGCAAAGTGGTAATTCAGGTGTATCAAGTTCTACATCCAACATCTCTGTCACGGTGACCTTCCCTGCTGACGGCACCATAGAATTCGATGCCGAGTGCATGGGAGAAGGTAACGGGACGTCTGGTTATTGTTACGATCACTGTGACTTCTACATTGACGACACAAGGGTACTTTATGCCGGAAATGAATTTGAAGGCTGGAACCACTATTCCTATAACGTGACGGCAGGAGAGCACACCTTTACATGGTCGTATACCAAGGATGAATCAGTAAATAATCCTGGTGACCACTTCGCCATCGACAATGTAATAATGCTTGCTGGCGAAATCGACTGGAATGATCCTATTTCCGTTGTGAACGCACCATACATCATCACCGGCATGGATCCAACCAGTAATTATTGCGTGCGTGTTAAGGGCGTTAACGCAGATATGCAATCTGGATGGAGCAGTCCTGTATTCTTCACCACGGCTGAAGCTGAAACCTTCACCATCACAGCTTCGGCCAACCCTGCTGCTGGTGGTAACGTGACCGGTGGAGGCACCTATATGCAAGGCGCAAGCTGCACATTGACTGCAACAGCCAACACGGGCTACACCTTTACCAACTGGACCGAGAACGGCAACGTGGTCTCCACCAGCCCGAACTACAGCTTCACGGTGACTGGGGCGAGGACGCTCGTCGCCAACTTCAGCCAAAACAGCTATGTAATCACAGTTACGGCCAACCCGACCGAAGGCGGAACCGTCACAGGCGGCGGCACTTACAACCATGGGCAAAACATCACCCTTACTGCAACGGCCAATCAAGGATATACCTTCACCAACTGGACCGTGAACGGCAACGTGGTCTCCACCTCACCGAACTACAGCTTCACCGTGAACGGGGCCAGGACGCTCGTCGCCAACTTCAGCCTCAACGCTTACCAGATCACCGTCTCCGCCAACCCGGCCGACGGCGGAACCGTGACCGAAAGCGCCACTTACGACTACGGACAGACCTGCACGCTGGTTGCCACCGCC
>CADCJI010000035.1 GCA_902801625.1 uncultured Bacteroidia bacterium
GTTGAGGCACTAAACGCATGGGTTAATGCACAAGAAGAGCCTAACCTGTATCGGGAATGGATTGAAGGGCTCACTATTTATGTCCCTCAATTTGGAGAGGTTTGGGGAGTTACTGAAAATGTAGTTTTTTCAAGAACTAACGCCTACCCTAATCCCGGGAAGGATGTGCTGAATATCCGCACGGGGTTGCGGAATGCTTGGGTGGAGGTGTACGACACCAACGGAAGACTCATCCACAGCCAAGCCCTCACGGAGAATGTGACGGGGATTGATGCAACGGATTGGGCTGAGGGCGTTTATGTTTGGAAGGTTTACATTTCTGATGGCGGCCCTTCGACGCTTCGACCGGGCTCAGCGACCGCAGGCTCAGGGACCTCAGGCTCAACGACCGCAGTCCCATGGACCCTTGTGGAAATGGGGAAGTGGGTGAAGGAATAGGGAACAACGCTATAGCAACGGCGTCATATAAAGTGGCAAATAGGTGATGCCCGCTTCCTGCTTATAGTCGGCGGTGTGGAGCACCATCGGGGTGGCAATGTTTTCAGCATAGGCCGCTACGCACTTGTTGAGTGAGGAGAGGGTGTAGTTTTTCCCGCTTTTCACCTCTATTGGGATGATGTTGTGGCGGCTCGTTACCTTGCTTTTCAATAATAGGAAATCAATCTCCATCCGCTCTTCTTTCTTTTCTGACGACTTACTGAAAAAATAGAGGTTGTGCCCCGAAGCAACAAGCATCTGTGCCACAACGTTTTCAACCAACATCCCGACATTAGCCTCTAATTTGCCAAATAGTAGTTTGCGGTAGATGTCAGAAGTCATAATGCCACGTTCATCGAAGGCCTGGCTGATGAGTAGCCCTGTGTCGTTGAGGTAACATTTGAGCGTGGTACGACTCTCGTTCATTTTCAAACCTACGTTGGGCTCGGTGGAGTTGTAGCATATATTGGCCACCCTTGCATCTTTGAGCCAAAAGAAGGCACTGTCCCAATCCCGGTATTTTGCACCAGGTTTCAAGGCCGAAAGACGGAATTTCTTCTCGTGCTTCGATAGTTGGGATGGAATCTGATCGAAGATGTTCACCACCTTGTCTGCTTGCTCGCCTGCATAGTTGAAGATGTCGTTGCGATAGATGCCCAAAATGTCGCGCTTGACGGCATCCACTTCATCGAAGTCCTTGGTCTCAACATATTTCTTGACCGCTTGGGGCATTCCACCCACAATCATGTAAAGCCGGAAAATATCCATGGCTTGCCGGTGAAAAGTTTGGCCCATAGGTCGTTTTTCATCAAACATCTTTTTTATGAAATCCATGAGCATCTCGTTGCCTGTGGCCCAAAGGAACTCCTCGAAATCCATAGGATACATCTTTAGTGTCCGTTCCTCCGAAGGAATCACGATGCCTTGCGTGTTTTTCTTGATGCTCATAAGCGAACCGGTCTCGATATAGTCATAACGACCATCGGCCACCAGAAACTTGATGACAGCCCGCGCCCTTGGACAAAGTTGAACCTCATCGAAGATAATCAACGACTTACGAGGGTAGAGCTTTACCTTGTAGTGATTGGTCAGATAGAGAAATAGTGTGTCCAAGTCTTCCAGATACAGATCAAACCACTCTTTCACTAATTGAGGCGCTTTGTTGAAATCTATAAGAAGATAGGATTGGTATTCACGTTTAGCGAACTCCTCCACGATGTAGCTCTTTCCAATGCGTCGTGCTCCTTCGATAAGCAATGCCACTTCTCCATGCCTGTTTTTCTTCCAATCAAGGAGTTGATCGTATATTTTTCTTTTCATTTCTGTGTATTTTTCACTTTTTTTAGATTTTTTACGCTGCAAAAATACACCTTTTTTAGATTTTTTCAACAAATAATTTACACCTTTTTTAGATTTTTGTCCATTTCGTTGTACTGGCCACAAAAAGTTTACGCTTTTAATAATGCCGGCCTTTTTTGTTGGCATCGCCAAAAAATGCTACCTTTGCGGCCATGAAACGCTGGTTTCCCATAGGGCTTTTGCTTTTTGTCGTGTTGATGGCCGCCTGCTCCAAGCACGAAACGCCTCCACCGCCCGAGGAGGACATGCTTTATCGCGTGGAGTGCTTCTTGCAGCAAAAACCCGATGACGCCATGCAAATTCTCGACACGTTGAATGTTAGTGCTCTTTCAAATCAGGAACAAGCACATTATTCCTTGTTGCGTGCTTTGCTTATCAATAACAAAAAAAGGTTTGGTGCAGAGCTCGATTCGTTGTCTCAAGTGGCTTGTAACCAGTTTATTGGAAGCGACGACAAGTATCATGAGGCTTGGACCTATTGGCTCATGGCAAACAAGTCGGCCAATATGCAGCAGCCGAAACAGATCGCACTCGAATCCATGTTGCAAGCCCAGAAGAGCATCGAAGCATGCCGTCATGTGGACAAGCGTTTGGTGGAGTTTTCGCCGAAACCCACCGATGAGCAGACGGTGATTGATAATCTCAAATATTTCATCTATCTTGAACTCGGCATGACTTATACCTCATCGGTTTACTTTGCTGAGGCCATCCCCCCATTGAGGCTCGCTGATGCCTATTTCGCCAAAATGGGTGACCATTATAACCGCGAAAGTTCTGCGACCTCTTTGGCTTTCTCTTATCTTCTCACTCAGGAATTCGATAGCTGTTTGGTCTATTTTCAGAAAGCACTGCTCGAAGCCGAGGCCTTAGGCTATGCCGATGATATTGCTCAAACGCATCATAGCATTGCCGGTTATTACAATTTTCGGGTAAGCGGGAATTACTATGCATCGGAAGAGGAACGCCAAGGTTTTCTTGACAAGGCCATTGAAGAAATCAACGCGGGCTTTGCGTGTTTGACCGACACATCGGATTATGGCTATGGTTATGTCAAGCAGTTGTTGCTCGAGGAACTCTCTGACACCTATTACATTCAGCAGCAGTACGATTCCTGCATTTTCTATGGTGAACAAGCCATTGAAGTGGCCAAAGCCAATGACAGGTTTTTTGAAAACTACATGTTGTATGTTCATCTTTATGAGGCATGCAAGGCGTTGGGCGACGAGAAAAAGGCTGTTGCCTATGCCGATATGATGCAAGCCATGGAGCATCCCGAAAAGCACATGAAAGACATGGTGAAAGTGCAGGAGGAATTCGAAAAGCAAGAGGAGCTTCAACAACAGGAAACATTGCATCAACAGAAAAGCAGAAGGCTTTATTGGCTATTGGCTTTGCTGTTGGTCGGTATGCTACTGTTGGTCGTCTTTGTCTATTTTTATAGGCGCAACAAAGAAAACGAAACCCGTCGTCTTCGCGAGGCACAACGCCAACTGCAAGCTGAATTGGAACAACTCACCACGCAGCAACGTGATATGCTGCAACAGCAGGTGATCGCAATTTACCAATCGGGGCAGAAAGACCGCATGCAGCGCATCGAGGAGGCTTTCGAGGCAGCCTATCCCCAAGGTGTTGAGAAAATGAATTCGGCCTATCCCGACCTTAGCAAGACGGAGCGCAATCTTGTGGTTTTGTCGTTAATACCGCTCCAAACTCAAAAACAAGGCCGATTTTGACCCGATTTCTGCGCTTGTCGAGTGAGAAAAATCTGTACTTTTTTCATGTAACGCATTGATTATCAAAATGAGTTAAAAACAAAAATCTGTACTTTGCCTTTGAGGTAGAACTTTTCGTGTTTTTTTGTTATAATTTTGGGACATCAAAGTTATAACATTATGAAGAAGCTAAGACTTTACACCCTGCTTGCGCTGCTGCTGATGGCGGGAGGGGTGACGATGCAAGCGCAGGAACCACAAAGATTCTTTGAACGTCATTACATCGATGACCTCATTTTCATGAACGAGAACGATCTGCTTGTTCTTGGAGCCGATGAAGCGGCAGATGTTGCCCTTTACAAGGTGGATGAAAACGGAGAACTGATTAATATGGTTGTTCTTCCGAGCATCCAGGACAACAATAGCTTAAAGCATTTGGCGCGTTTCCGTGACGGGTCGGTCGGCCTTTTCGTTACGAAGTTTTCTAACGACACAATTCATCTTCAAAAGATGACTGTCCATGAAGATTTGTCCGTGGATACTATGGATTTCAATTGGGTAGGCTATGATTTCTACAGATTCCTTGCCGGAGGTGAACAATGGGTTGAGGATGCTTTGGGCAACTATTATTACTCTTATTATGTTGATACCCTGTGGGCAAGCGGCCATCATGGATTAAGGATACTGAAGTTTGACGGAAACGGTGAATTACTTGCAGAAAGGCTTCTCGACGACCCCGAACCTTCTTCAAGCGGCTGCTATATGTTCCCGACGCCCGACATGATGGGGTGCCGACTTGTTTTGAAGGGAAATCAGTATTATAATTGCTATACCTTGGATGGCAACCTCAATACCATCGCCATCAAAGAGAATATCGACCGGTTGTCTTACCCTATGCAATGTGGTTGGCAAGCTTGTTTTCGCATGAATCCATACAACGGCAGGACTTATACTATCAATATGGAGATTGAGGTTATACCTGACCCTAATGACCCATACGGGAATCCGCTTGTTGTACACAACGAAGATGTCTTAATGAGTGTGTTTGATGCCGACAATTTTGAGCAATTGGCCTACACTTGGGGTATCACTTCCGAAATCCCTTGTACACCAGGCAAACCAAACTCTATTGACTTTGGCGAAAATGGCGATGTTTATATGGCCAGCGGCATGGACAAACCAGACAACTGGTACTTTTCCAAAAGTCTTTACATCGTCCATTTGGATGAAGACCTCAACAAACTTCAAGAGATTTATTATAAGGAAGACGGCACAGAACTGATGTATTTTGGAGGTTTGCGCCTCAATTCCAATGGGGATGTCTTCATCAGTTGTCAAGTTGCAAAACCAAGCATGACTGGTACGACAGGTGCCATCTTCAAAGTACCAAAGTCCCAATCCGGGGAAGAATGTGCTTAATATCCGCACGGCCTTGCAGAACGCCCGCGTGGAAGTGTATGATATGAACGGAAAACTTATCCACAGCCAAGCCCTCACAGAGAATGCGACGGGGATTGATGCAACGGATTGGGCTGAGGGCGTTTATGTTTGGAAGGTAATTGTAGATGGGAAGGAAGCGGAAGTTGGGAAGTGGATTAAGGAATGAAAATACCTTTGGAGGGATGAAAATAGATTGCGTGTTGTCAAAAAAATAGGGACAAGCCGTTTTACTGCTATTTTTCAAATCATTGAAAAACAATATTTTGAAGAGTTGGCAACAAGAAAAAGTATGGACAAGGCAGGAGTTGCCCGTGAAAAGCTCTTGACAAGTAATCTTTATCATTAACTTTGCGAAAATTTCAAAACCGAACCCCAATGAAAGCAACGAAATTTTACACCCTACTCGCGCTCCTGCTGATGGTAATGGCAGGTACAGCAAAAGCACAAGTTTTTGAAGCCGTTTGCGAAACAGGGCAAACGCTCGGCTATACGATCACCAGTCAAAATCCACCGGAAGTGGAATTGGTAGCCTGTTTGGATCATTTTACAGGAGGATGCGTCATTCCTGCATCAGTGCCCTTTAATGGTACAGAATACTCCGTCGTTTCCATAGGAGAAGGTGCATTTGATGGAGGGGATTGTATTATTAACTTTACAGGGACATTGACTATCCCCAACACTGTACGAAGCATAGGCTATGCTGCGTTTGTTCACTGTTCATTTATTGGACCTCTTGTTATTCCCAATTCTGTTGAGACCATCGAGAGACAAGCATTCTGGGGCTGTCAAAGATTTACTAGCCTGACTTTATCAGAGTCACTGACCGAAATAAACAGCGAAACGTTCTGCATGGGTTATGGTTTCAGAGGCGACCTAACCATTCCTGAATCAGTTGAGTACATCGATAATGATGCATTCTATCAGTGCGGATTTGACGGCACGCTGACTTTGTCACCAAAAATGATTTACATTGAGACAGGACTATTCACAGAATGCAACTATTTTACGGGTCTCGTCATTCCCGAAGGCATAACAGGTATCGGCGGCGATGCGTTTGATTTCCTGTCCTTTCCCACCGAACTGACGCTTCCTTCAACGCTTCAAGACATTGAAGACTATGCCTTTTGCCACATGATACATCTTGAACAAATGACCATAAAATCATATAATCCTCCTTATATGGATGAAAACACCTTTATGCAAACCAACCGAGACATTCCTATCTATATCCCTTTGGGAACGATTGATGATTATCGGAACGCTGAATATTGGTCGGAGTTCACCAATTTCATAGAAGTTGACTTTGAAGGCGTTGACGAGAACGGCGACGATCCCAAGGCAGAAGCCTACCCCAATCCAGGTTTCAATTTGCTCAACATCAAAAACAGTACACCAAACGCCCAAGTGGAAGTGTACGATATGGCAGGGCGATTAATGCATTGCCAAGCAATTGCCGAAGGCACTGCAACCATTGATGCAATGCTTTGGCCTTCTGGCGTATATGCTTGGTGCGTGTTTTCGGAAAAGGGAGGTAAAATAGTGGGGAAATGGGTCAAGAAATAATCTAAAACTAAATCGATATGAAAAGACATATGCTTATCCTTGCTGCGATGTTCATTTGCGTCGTGATGCAAGCCCAGCTTGTGGAAGGCTGGCAGGAGCTCCCTACGGGCGTTACCGAAAACCTTTTTTGCGTGGCCTGTCTTGACAAGAATGAGGTGGTTGCCTGTGGCGAAAACGGCAAAATCCTGAAAACCGTTGACGGCGGCGAAACATGGACAGTCAAGCATGAGAAAGATGGCTACGACATGATTCATGTGGCCTTTGCCGACGCTCAGGTGGGCTATGCCTGCGGCGACTCCTGCTGGTGGAACAGCGACAACCACAAAGGCGTTATCGTGAAAACCACTGATGGCGGCGAGACCTGGCAGGAACTCCCCAACACGGAGTTCGTGCATTTGCAATGGCCTGATTGGATTCGTTCCAGCGATTTTTGTGTGGTGGATGAAGATACCTATTACCTCTTTACTAGAGATGCCGTCCTTTGGCGAACCACAGACGGAGGACAGAGTTTCACCTCAACTCCGTTTGAATTTGGAATGGTGAAACATTGTGAGTTGTTCTTTGAGGGCGAGACGGGATACCTTGTCGTAATTGATGGCGAAATACATATCCATAAAACGACCGATTCGGGACAGATTTGGAACGAAGTCGTTACTAATGGTGCGTATTTCGATTATTCGGTTGTTTCACATTTCTTCGACAAGAACCATGTGGAAATGTATGGCTATTTTAGCGAAGGTACACATAATCTGCTTGTGACGGAAGATGGTTTTGAGACCGTTTCCTATTTGAACGTTGAGTGCCCAATTATGGATTATTACGGTATGGGGAATGTGAGCCATAGCAAATACACGTCAGACACTTATGGGTGCATTCTAATTGGCATGACTTTGACGAAAGGTTCGACAGACACGAACCCATACATTATGAAGGATGGATGGGAACACTGCGAATGGGTCAAACAAGGCATTCCGGATTGTGAAAACAACGGTATGGTGCAATGCCGGGATTTGTATGCGGTTGATGGCGTGGACACGGTTTTCTACATTGCCGCTGAAAACGGATTCGTTTACAAGTCGGCGATGATACCTGTTAGTGGACTTGAAGAAAATGCTTTGCAGATCTATGTCTATCCTAATCCGGCAAAAGATAGGGTAATTGTTGAAGGTATTGAAGCCGCCGAGGTGCAGGTCTACAACGCCCTTGGCCAATTGGTGAAGACTGTGAAAGACAGCCATGAAATCAACATGGCGGGTTTGCCGCAAGGCGTTTACCTGCTGCGGATTGCAGATACCGAAGGCCGAAGCCATACGGCAAGAGTGGCGGTGAAGGAATAGGGGATTTCCCAAAAAACAGTTGAGCCACCAAAAAACCATCCTATCCCATTGGCGACAGGGACATTTTGGATGTTTTTGGTGGCTTTTTTGTGCGGTTTTCTCCAACAAAAATCTGTACATTTTTTTTGTAATCCATTGATTTTCAAAACTAAGTTACGGAAAAAATCTGTATTAGCCCCTTGGGCTTGAAAAATTGCCTGTTTTTTTATATAATTTTGGGGGCACAAAACAAAAAGGTATCATTAAAACGTTTTTTAGCCATGAAACAGTACAGATTTTACACCCTGATGGTTGCCCTGCTACTGGTGTCGTTTTCCGCCTTCGCCGGAAACGTCGATACGCAGCGCGCCAAGGCCTTGGGCGAGAAGTTCGTCGAGGCCAATTTCAAGCACAACACCCAACTGGAATGGGTTTACACCACCCTTACCAGCAAAGGGCGTCCCTCATGCTATGTCTTCAATGTCGCTTCGGGCGGTTTCATCATCGTTTCGGCCTGCGACTTGACGAGTCCGGTGTTGGGCTATTCCGAAACGGGATCGTTCAACACGGAAAACATCCCCGATGGTTTAGCCTATTTCCTCGACGGCTACGGCCAGTCTGTTGATTTTGCGGAAGAAAACCTGCAGATAGCAGATTTCGAGATTGCCCGAGAATGGGAGAATTTGGAACGCTTTGGTCAGACACAGACTGCAAAAACAGCCGTTGTTCCGCCATTGATTACTACACATTGGGATCAAGGCTGCTACTATAATGCCTGTTGCCCAAAAGACGATGACGGCCCTTGCGGTTACACCTATGCGGGCTGTGTGGCCACTTCGATGGCGCAAGTGTTGAAGTATTGGAACTATCCTGAACACGGCACGGGGACTCATACCTATAACTGTCCTCCGTACGGGGATTTATATGCCGACTTCGGAGCGACCACTTATCATTGGGATGAGATGCCAGAGTCGTTGAACGACGATGACCTGAATGTGGCTACTGCAATGTACCATTGCGGTGTGAGCGTCAATATGTTCTATGGCAGTTACGGAAGCGGCGCCTTGCACCAAAGTATCCCTGCGGCCTTGAGCTCTTATTTTGGCTATTGTACTTCACACAGCATCTTGCGTGAGAATTATACCTACAAACAGTGGGTCACTCTCATTCATGAGGCCTTGGATTTGGCCACCCCAATCCTCTACGGAGCCTTGGCCGATGGCGGTTCGGCCCATGCCTTTGTTTTAGATGGCTATGATGCCAACGGCTTGATTCACATCAACTGGTGCTGGGGCGGCGAATTGGACGGCTATTTCAGCATCGACAATTTCCATACCTATAACCAATATTGGACCATGGCACAAAAGATGGTTGCCGACGCACGTCCTCTCGACATCTTCAACAATATGCCCAAAGCCCCAACGACATTGGTCGTTGAGCCGCTTTCCGATGTGTCCTACGCCTGTACCGTGCGTTGGAACAATCCCACCAAAAACCTGAATGAAAGCAATCTGACCCATATTGACCAAATCGTCGTCAAGCGCGACGGAAACGTAATATATACCGAAAACGATGTCACGCCTGGCGCGGCCATGGAAATCACCGACGAAGTGCCGTTTTATGGCTTGCACGACTATCAAGTGTATGCGGTAAACAACAACATTCAAGGTTTGATGGCTACGCAAAGCGAGGTGCGCTTCGGACCGAGTTGCACTTGGACCATCGAATGTAGCACCAGCAATTCAAATGGCTGGGAAGGGGCTGAAGTTCAGGTGCTGAACAATGCCATGCAGGTGTATGGAAGCGTCTCGCCGACATCGTCGTCTGCCATGTTCCAGGTCGATGTGCCGTTGGGGTATGTTTCTTTCGCCTGGGTCAAGGGAAACAGTGCTGTCGTTGAGCTTTCGTTTACCATCAGGGACGCTGAAAACCAAGTGGTCTATGCCTATTCGGGTCCTGTTGCCGATTTGAGGGATGGTGTTTTCCTGCATACGAACAACAGTTGCGGCAATGGTGAGGATTGTGGTAGGCCTATCGACTTGTATGCTTTTGCGGAGGACGATTATGCAGTGTTGGATTGGTTCGATTCAGCCGAAGCAGAAAACTATAATGTGTATCGTGATGGAACTTTGTTGGCTACGGTATCAGGGCAGGAAACAGGGTTTATCGACGAAGAACCAAACTATGGCGGCAATTGTTACTATGTGACGGCTTTCTGTGCCTCGGGCGAGAGCGAACCCACCAACGAGGCCTGTGTCACCGTCGGCGAAGACTGCCAGCCCGCCACTAACCTTTGGTTTGAGATGACACCCAACAACAAAGTGAACCTGACTTGGGTGTGCCCCGAGCACAACGACGGCTTGACACAATACATTGTCTATCGCACCAAGGAGTCGGATATGGACTGGGTGGTTATCAAGACAGTGAGTCCTGGCCTCACTTCCTCTATCGACAATAGTGTTTTGGAAGACGAAACCTTCTATTTATATAAGGTGGTGGCCTACTACCAAGCCAATAATTGTTTTTCGGCTCCTGCTAGGTCGAAGTACAATGAGTTCGAGTATTTCGTGCGGGTGTATTGGTCGGTGGATGGAGTGGCCGAAACCGAAGCCAGTAGGGTGGAGGTCTATCCCAATCCTGCCTCGGAGACCCTGCGGATTGATGGCCTTGAAGCGGCTGAAATCCAGGTTTACAACGCCTTGGGCCAACTGGTAAAGGTGGTCCGTGGCACCAACGAAGTCAATGTGAGCGGCCTGCCGGAAGGGCTTTACCTGCTGCGCATTACAGATGCGGAAGGGAAAGTTTACACTAATAAGATAACGGTACGATGAAAGCAACAAGGATTTACACCCTGCTTGCGCTTCTGCTGATGGCGGGATGAGCAAAAAAACAATCCAAAACCAAAAAAAAGTCGTAATTTTGCAGCGCGATTCAGACAGACTGTCGCGGGTCGGGAAAGCCGGCGCGAGGAAAGTCGGGACAGCACAGAGCACCATACTTCTTAACAGGAAGGTGCCCGCAAGGGCAACAGCAAGTGCCACAGAAACATACCGCCCTGAGCAAGTCGAAGGGTAAGGGTGAAAACGCGAGGTAAGAGCTCACGCATCGGGTGGCGACATTCCGGTGAGGTAAACCTTATGGGCTGCAAGTCCAAGTATAGAGACAACGAAGCTTTCGGGCTTCAAGAGGGCTGCTCGTCCGCGTCTCAGGGTAGGGCGCTTGAGCCTGCGGGCGACCGCAGGTCTAGAGAAATGACAGTCGCCCCGCAAGGGGAACAGAATCCCGCTTATTCGTCTGGGTCGTTAGCTAACAGGAAGTCCCGCTTTGGCGGGACTTCTTTGTTTTGTATTACACCGCCAGCAACACCAACAGCTGCGCTGTGAAAATCCTCAAGAACATGGTCAAGGGATACACGGTGGCATAGCCCATGTTGGGCAACTTGCAGCCCTCAGGCGCAACTGTGTTGGCAAAGGCGAGGGTGGGAGGGTCGGTGTGGCTGCCCCCGATGAAGCCCATCAGCGTGTAATAGTTCATTTTCAGTACCAAACGACCGAAGAGCGTGACCAAGATAGGTGGCACCATGGTGATGATGACGCCGTAGACGACCCACATATAATGAACTTGGACGGTTTCTACGAACTTGCCACCTGCGCCCAAGCCCACACCAGCAAGGAAGAGTGCGATACCTACTTCGCGCAAGGCATGCACGCCTTGCCCTTCAGTGAACTCAGTGCTGAACCAGCCTTTCTTCACCCCAAGCCAGCCGCCGATGATGGCCACCACCAAGGGCCCACCAGCAAGACCTAGTTTAATGGGCGCTTTCATGCCCACAGGAATCGGGATGGAGCCAATAATGATGCCTAAAGCGATGATGACAAACACGGGGATGAGTAGGAAACCACCTTTGCCTTTCTTACTCGTGGCAGTTGCAGTGGCTGTTGTTTCGAGGGTGATGGGTTCTTTCGCCAAATCGATGCGGCAGAGCGGTCGAAGCAAGATACAGGTTAAGATCATGCCTACCACAGCCAAGGGATAGGCCACGGCATATCCAGCCGCAAGTCGGTCGGCAGCTCCTTCGATGCCCAAGTCGGTGACGGCTTGTTGTGCAGCTGAGAGACCCGGTGTGTTGGTGATGGCACCCGTGTAAACACCTGCCATGTCAGCCAAATCCTGATGCGCCACTTTGGCGATGATGACGGTAATCAGCACCCCTAGGGCAACATTGACCAAAGCCATCAAATTCATGGCCAGACCGCCTTTCTTGAAGGAACGGAAAAAGCCTGGGCCTACTTGCAGGCCGACAGCTACGACAAAGAGTATCAACCCGAACTCCTTGATGACATGCAGCATTTCGGCATTGAGACTGATGCCGCATGCACTGAAGGCGATGCCAACAAAGAGCACCCATGTGATGCCCAATGAGATTTTGGCGATCTTGATTTTACCCAAAAGGAGCCCAATGAAGATGGACAAAGCTAAATACAGGATGGTGGGACCAACGCCTGAACCTGTGAAAAGACTCAACATAAATGTAGTGTTTTTGGTTGTTAGATATCTGCGGCAAAAGTAGTGCATTTTTCCGTGCTTACGGCCAAAAACCGATAATAAAAACCCATGAATTCCGTTTTCATACTGTCGTTTCGAACGAATTTTAATCTTTTTTACAAACCAAAGAGAGATTTTTGTATTTTCGCCCAAATTTTGACTTATGAAATCAGGACTGATCAAAGGCATGATAATGGTGGTGTTTACCATTTTAACTATTTCATTATCAGCACAAAAACATATCGAAAACTACGACCCAGAAGCACTTTTCAATGAAGGTGTGTTGCTCTTCCAAAATCAGGAATATGGTGCCGCGCTCTCCGTTTTTAACCGATATCGCGCACAAGCAGCTGATGCCAAATCGCAGCGTTGCGTCGACGCGCAATATTATGAGGCGGTCAGTTCGCTCTATTTGGGTCAGGCCGACGGTCCAGCGAAGATCATCCAGTTCGTGAATGACAATCCGGGCAGCACTTGGGCGAAACACGCCAATTTCTTGTATGCCAACCATTTGTTCAAGGAAAAGAAGTACAAGGAGGCTTTGGCCATCTATGAAAAGACGGACACCTTCACGCTTACCACCGATGAAGCGCAGCAGATGCAGTTCAACATGGGCTATGCTTATTTTCAGTCGAATGAACTCGATAAAGCTATGCCGCTCTTCCACGGACTGATGATGAACGAAGGAAAATACAAGGATTCGGCTCGTTACTATTATGCTCATATCCAATATGTCAAAGAGAAATATAACGAGGCTTTGGACAACTTCCGCCGTCTACGAACCCATAAGGACTATGCCAAAGTGGTGCCCTCTTACATCATGCAGATAGCCTACCTTAAAGGCGATTACCAGTCGGTGATTGAAGAAGGTCCCGACTATATCCGTCAGGCCGACAAGAAACGCAAGGCGGAGATGGCACAAATCGTCGCAGATGCCTATTTCCAACAGAAGGACTACGACAAGGCCTTGGAATACTACGACATCTATAAGAAGAACCTGACTCGGGCTGCCACACGCGAGGCCTTTTACCAGATGGGTGTCAGCAAGATGATGAAGGGCAACTACAAGGATGCCATTCCCGATTTGCAGAAAGTGGCTGGAAACAACGACATCCTCGCACAATATGCTTCCTATTACTTGGCTTCGTGTTACGCAAAAACAGAGGAGCTGAAATATGCCCGTAGTGCCTTCTTTACTGCCTATTCCGCGGGCTTCGATGTCGAACTTGCCGAAGAGGCCTTGTTTGACTATGCCCGACTGAGCCTCATCCCTGGCACTGACCCCTTCAATGAGGCCGTTGGCTTGCTTGACAACTTTGTCGCTGAGCATCCCGATTCGGAGCGCAAGGCCGAAGCAGAAGAGATGTCTATTTATTTGTTGCTCAACTCGAAGGAAAACGATGAAGCCCTCAGCCGTCTTGAGGCGATGAAGAAGAAAAGCGCGGAGTTGCAGACGGTTTACAACGATTTGCTGTATGCCACGGGTGTTGACCATTTCCAGAACGGCAGCTTCGACAAGGCGCAGGAGTATTTCTCCAAGATCATGAACACCACCCAAGACTTGACCAAGAAAGCCGAGGCTTGCTTCTGGATGGGTGAGTCGGCCTACCAGATGGGCGACCACACCACAGCGGGCAAGTACCTGCTTCAGTTCAAAGGAATGAAATCTGCCACCAGCATGCCGGAGTATAACCTTGCGGACTACGATTTGGGCTACATCTATTACCAAAAGCCTGATTATACCGCTGCAATAATGCGTTTCAAGAGCTTCATCCGTCTTGCCAAGGACAGCAACCAGAACGACCTCAAGACCGATGCCTATCTTCGTCTCGGTGACTGCTATTTTATGGAACGCAACTACACTTATGCCATCAACTACTATGACCAGGTCATTCGTCCTGGGAAACGCAATGCCGACTATGCCCTCTATCAACAAAGCCTTTGCTATGGTGCAAAAGGCAATGTGAACCAAAAGATCAACATGCTGAACGATCTGATTCAGGCCTATCCGAGCACGCCTTATTATGAGCAGGCACTGTTCGAAATCGGAAATACCTATCTCGTTCACGGCGACAAGCGTTCGGCTCTCGCCAACTTCAACCGCCTCATCAAGGATCGTCCGCGTTCAAGTTATACGCGTCAGGCCATGATGAAGGTTGGCATGGTTTATTACAACAATAACCAATATGACCAGGCCTTGGCTAATTTGAAGAATTTGGTGGCCTCCTATCCCAATACCGATGAGTCACGCGAAGCCATGAACATCATCCGCAGCATCTATATGGAGCAGAACAACTTGGATGAATACTTCGGTTATGTCAATGCCAATGGCGGTCAGGTGAAGGTCACCCAACAGGATTCCTTGGCCTTTGCCAATGCTGAGGGCTTCTACCTTGATGGACAATATCAGAAAGCCCAGACCGCCTTGCAGTATTATTTCGACAACTTCAAGCGTGGCGCTTATCTGCTGAAGGCACACTACTATGGCCTCGAATGTGCCGAAAGGGTAGGGACGGAAGACCAAGTCGTAGAACACCTTAATTATATATTGTCGCAACCCGACAACGACTACACCGACAATGCCCTGTTGAAGATGGCGCGTATCGAGTATGAAAAGAGCAATTATAATAAGGCTGGAGAATGCTACGAGCGCCTGTTCCGCATCACAGAGGAGCCGCTCAAGCGACTCGAAGCCCTCGAAGGCTGCATGAAGAGCAACTTCTTCATGGGCAAATACGACAAGGCTATCGAGATGGGTGAAATCATGCGCCAGTCGCGTGAGTTGACCGATGAGCAGGTCAATCAGATCAACCACATCATGGGCAAGTCGTACTTCGAGAAAGGCAACTACAGTGCAGCCATCGAGAAACTCGACAAGAGTGCACGCAACGACAAGTCGGTGTATGGTGCAGAGAGCGCCTATTATTCCGCTTTGGCTTCCATTAAGATGAAAAAATACGATGAGGCCGAAAATAAGGTCTTCGATATCGCCGATAACTTCTCGAACCATGATTACTGGGTTGCCAAGTCGTTTATCGCGTTGGCTGATGTGTATGTGGCCAAGGACAACTACTTCCAGGCCAAGGAAACCCTTCGCAGCGTCATCGACAATTACAAAGGCAGCGACCTGAAACAAGAAGCCCGCGCCAAACTCGCCGAGGTGGAACGCAAAGAACCCAAAGTGGGGAAAAGCAACGGCATCGAACCTATAGAAATGGAATAGTCCCGAAGGGACGCCCTACCACACCCTGGGATGCAATCCCAGGTCATAATATCAAGATATATGAAGAGACACATCCTAATAACAACCCTGGCCCTCCTGGCCGTCACCGCCTTCGCCCAACATGATGAACAAGTCACCGTGGAAGGCAAATACCGTCCCAAAGTGAATAAGGTGAACAAGATGCAGCTCACCCCTGAGACGCCTCAGCCCACTTACAACTTCCCAAGCACGGAAGTCACCCCAAAGGACGCCAAGCAGAAGTTTGCCCTCGACTTGGAGAAAATCGCTCCGACGGCTTTCTCGTCGAAAAACGACAAGCTTGTCACCCCAACGGAGAATTTCCTCATGGCAGGTTTCGGCTCAAGGATTTCACCCATCTTCCTCTATAAGCACAACTCTATGCAGACCAAGACCTTGGGTCTCGGTGTGGGCATCAAGCATAACTCCTCGTGGCTCGGTATCAAGAATTACGCACCTTCAGGCTACATGAACAATGCCTTTGATATCAATGTCACGACAAGCAAGTTCGACGGCTTCCAAGTGGATGGCGGCGTCTATTACAAGAATGACATGTACCACTACTATGGCATCAATCTGGCGGAGGACTCGCTGAATAAAGAACAACTTGAAGTCTATGCCCCGAGGGTCACCTACAACAAAATAGGTGGACATTTGGGACTGACCTCCACTTCGACCCGTATCGGTGAATTGGGACACGCTGCCCATGTGGACTATTTCTATTTGTTTGGAAGAGAACACAATATGGATTTAGGATATACCCTTAGTTATGCTGACAATTTCTGGGGCGACAAGAGCCATCCTCAAAAGGTAGGCGTTGACTTGGGATTCCAGTATGACTATTGCATGGGACAAGGCGACAAATTGTTTGTGGTCGACCGTATTTGGTTTAAGGTCAATCCTTTCTTCGAGATGAATGAAGAGTTTTACCGCTTGCATCTTGGTGTGCGTTTGGATGGAACCACGAAGGGCGCTGATGCGGACAAGTTCTTGGCTGTTCGTCCCGATTTGAGCGGTAGCTTGTTTGTCTTGGACAAGAAGCTGGAATTCTATGCGGGATTGAATGGGGGCCGCAAATTGTTGCGTTTCAGCGATGTGGTTGAAGATAATCCTTTCGTTACTTCATACTTAAGCCCTTCCTTGCTGGTTCAAAATGTGAAACTCGGTTTTGAGGGAGGCGTGCGCACCAACATCATGGAGATTGTGGATTTGCATCTCGGCGTTCGCTATCGCCAAACGGCTGGCGATCCGTTCTATGTCTACCATATCCCTGACCCAACCGAAGTGCCACAAGGCTATGATCCCATCATGAATACTTTTGAACTCGTGTATGATGAGACGCAAACGGTGACTGTCATGGCCGATGTTCGCGTCAAGATGCGCAACAGTCTTACCGCTGATTTGGGCTTTGCCTACAACGGCTGTAATCCTACCGTTGAGGAATATGCTTGGTACCGTCCCGTAACGGAAGGCAAGCTGAAAGTGACCTATGACTTTGATGACAAGCTGTCTTTCAACACCACTTTCCTTTACCAAGGCGGACGCTATGCCAAGGTTTGGGACGGTGTGGTCGACTGGCAGAACTTCAATTTCAAGGCTGAGAAGCTGAAAGATGTCTTCGACCTCAGCCTAGGTGCCGACTACAAGGTGAACGAGCAGATTACGGCTTTCGCCTTGCTTGACAATGTGGCGCATCAGAAATACCAGATGTTCTACAATTATCCTGTCACAGGCATACAGTTCTTCGCAGGTGTGAAGCTGACTTTCTGAAGATGTCTTAAACGCTCTAAAAAGCCCCTTCCAGCGGATGGGGCTTTTTCTTTCCCGCGTGCGCGAGGAAACAGGCCGTTTTTGAAATTTGCCTATTTTTAGCCCCGTAGAGCCATTTTGGATAAAAAACAAAATTCTCAACTTTTTTGTGTTTCGTGCCGAAATTTTCCGTATCTTTGCACCTTTAATTGAAAACAGCTAAATTTTAGAAAATGACTGAAGAAGAGAAAAGAGAATTGGCAAGCGAAGAATATGGTGCCAGTAAGATCCAGGTTTTGGAAGGCTTGGAGGCCGTGCGCAAGCGTCCGGCCATGTATATTGGCGATGTCCATTTCCGCGGCTTACATCATTTAGTATATGAAGTGGTCGATAACTCCATCGACGAGGCCATGGCGGGCTATTGCGACAAGATTGACGTCCGTATCCTGCCAGGCAATGCCATCAGTGTATTGGACAATGGCCGTGGTATTCCCACAGGTATGCACCCTAAGGAACACCGCTCGGCTTTGGAAGTCGTGTTGACTGTGCTGCACGCTGGTGGTAAGTTCGACAAGGGTTCTTATAAGGTGTCTGGCGGTTTACACGGCGTGGGTGTCAGTTGCGTGAATGCCCTTTCGACCCACCTCACTGCTGAGGTCTATCGCGAAGGCCAGATTTTCAAGCAGGAATATGAATGCGGCAAGCCACTGTATGATGTGAAAGTGGTGGGCACGACCGACCAAAACGGTACCCGCATCACTTTCCAGCCCGATGGCTCCATCTTCCAGACCCTTGAATACGACTACAGCACCCTCGCCAACCGTATGCGCGAGTTGGCCTATCTTAACCACGGCATCACCATCGTTCTCACTGATGAGCGTGAGAAGATGGAAAATGGAGAATATCGTACCGAGACCTTCTATTCTGAGAACGGCCTCATCGACTTTATCGCTTATCTGGATGCTAACCGCGAGAAACTCATTCCCGAGCCAATCTACATCTCGGGCGAGAGAAATAATGTGCCGGTTGAGATAGCTTTGGAATACAACAACGAGTACAAGGAAAACCTGCACTCTTATGTCAACAATATCAACACTATCGAAGGTGGTACGCACCTGCAAGGCTTCCGTTCGGGCTTGACGCGTTCGTTCAATGCCTACGCTGAAAAGAGCGGCCTTCTTGAAAAGCTTGAAAAGTTGAAGGTGAAGATTTCGCCTGATGACTTCCGCGAAGGTCTCACAGCCGTTATCTCAGTGAAAGTGCCGGAGCCACAGTTTGAGGGTCAGACCAAGACCAAACTTGGCAACGATGAGGTCATGGGTATTGTCAACTCTATCGTGGGTCAACAACTTTCCGACTATCTGGAAGAGCATCCTAAAGAGGCCAAGACCATCTTCGACAAGGTGACCTTGGCTGCCCAAGCCCGTCAAGCGGCTCGTAATGCTCGTGAGAAGGTGCAGCGCAAGGGCGCTTTGTCAGGCTTTAGTCTGCCTGGTAAGCTGGCTGACTGCTCCGAGCGCGACCCTGCCAAGACGGAACTTTATCTCGTTGAGGGAGACTCCGCTGGCGGTTCCGCCAAGCAAGGCCGTGACCGTAACTTCCAAGCCATTCTTCCTTTGCGAGGTAAAATCTTGAATGTTGAGAAGGCCATGGAACATCGTGTGTTCGACAGCGAGGAAATCAAGAACATATACACTGCTTTGGGTGTGACCATCGGCACTGAAGAGGACAGTAAAGCCTTGAACCTCGAGAAGCTGCGTTACCACAAGGTGATCATCATGACCGATGCTGATGTCGACGGTAGCCACATCACCACACTGATTCTGACCTTCTTCTTCCGCTACATGCGCGAGTTGATTGAGAATGGCTATGTGTATTGCGCCACACCGCCATTGTACCTCATCAAGCGCGGCACTAAGCCTATCCGTTACTGCTGGACCGACGAGGAACGCTTTGCCAGTATGGCCGAGTTGACCAAGAACGGCACAGTGAGCGGTTACGACGTGCAGCGTTACAAAGGTTTGGGTGAGATGAATCCTGAGCAGCTTTGGGAAACCACCATGGACCCTGCCCATCGTACCTTGCGCCAAGTCACTATTGAGAACGCCATGGAGGCCGACCACATCTTCTCCATGCTGATGGGTGATGAAGTGGCTCCGCGTCGTGAGTTCATAGAACAGAATGCCACATACGCCAATATTGACGCATAATCACTGGCGTTCGACACTACTGAAAGGCCGCGAAAGCGGCCTTTTTTTGTTGAAAATAATTCAGAGCCTCTTGCACAAGTCAAATTTAATATTGAACTTTGCACAAATTTATCGCGTATGGAAACATTCAAAAAAGGGGAGAAGATTGGCAAATATGTCATCAACTCGTTTATAAAGAAAGGCATTGTCGCTGAATCATATACGGTGCTCGGTCCCGATGACATGATGTACTTCATGAAGGTGTTCGACCTTAGGAGCATTCCTCACGAGCAGCTTTTTGAGGGCAAAGAGGTCTACGAAATTCAACTCTGCAAGGAACTGAACACCGAGGAGAACCAGAATGTTGTTCGTTATATCGACAACGGAGAGGTGAAAAAAGGCAACGCGGTCTATCATTATCTGGTGACAGATTTCTACCGTGGTTCCTTGCTCTTGGATGCTGTCAGGGAAGAAGGCCGTTTCGACCTTGAAGATGCTGTGCAAATCACACTTTGCGTCTTGAGTGGTTTGTCGTTTATACACTCCCGTGCGTTGATACACAACGATATACGCCCTTCCAACATCATGCTTCAAGAGTTGGATGACGGTATGTTGATGCCTACCATCATTGACTTGGGCCATATTTCCTATATGGTTAAAGGCCGCCCGACTTTTGCCGATGAAGATCTGATGCCCTATTTCCGCGCCCCTGAGACTTTCCGCGCTGTCTACACGGTGAAGAGCGACATATTCTCCACGGGTGCTCTTCTTTATTTCCTGATGTTTGGTAAGGCGCCTTGGGAGGGACCGGATTTGAGAGTTTTTGACGGCGACAAGCAAAAGATTGCCGATGCATTGAAGAAAGCGAGAAAGCAAGACCTTGTTTTGGAAACGGATGAGGTGAAGTTGCCTGATTATATGAAGGCTATCCTGTTGAAGGCCTTAGCCAAGAAGCCAGACGACCGTTTTGCTTCGGCGGGTGAGTTTGCCCAAGCCTTGTTTGAGCAGGTGATGCCCGAATTGGCGAAACGAATGGAAGAGGAAGAAGCAAAACCGGATTCCGATGCACAAGGCCAAGACAACAGCGGCCCAGTCATCACCTACAAGAAGGGCACTGGTAGCGGCTTCGACAATGTGACAGGTCGCGATGAACTGAAAGAGCAGTTGCGCAAGGAAGTGCTCTTTGCTTTGCAGAATCCTGAAAAAGCGAAATTGTACAAGCTGCCGACGATTAACGGCGTGCTGCTCTATGGACCTCCAGGATGCGGGAAAAGCCTTGTCCTTGAGAGTTTTGCTGAGGAATTGGGCTTCAATTACACCATCATTAGAGGACCGGAATTTGGACATATCTATCAAGAAGGTGTGCTGGATAATTTGCAGCGAGTCTTTGATGCTGCCGAAATCAAGGCGCCATTTGTCATCTGTATCGATGAGCTTGAGTTTGTGGCACCCAATCCGAATGCCGAGGGAGATGAGAATGTCACACCTCAGATTTCGGCCTTGTACGGTATGATGAACGATTGCTCCAAGAAAGGTATTTTAGTGGTGGCCACAACCAATCGTCCAGATCTCATCGACCAGTCCATCATGCGCATCGGTTGCTTCGATCGTGTGTTCTTTGTGCCGCAGCCTGATTTTGAGGCTCGAAAAGACATCTTCATGGACCATCTGAAAGACCGTCCCTGCGAAGAACTCGATTTTGATGAGCTGGCCAAGATGTCGGACGATTTCAATGCTGGTGACATTACGGAGGCCGTCAACGAGGCCGCCATGACCGCTGCCTACAACGATGTTCCGATTTCGCAAAAGATCCTCGTTGATGTGTTGAAATATAAGAATCCGACCTATTCCACCAAGACCCGCATCGGGTTCCACAAAAAGTGATCGTGATGAACATTAAAACTTTGGTGTCAAGGTATTTGAAGTCCATAGGGGTTGCCTCTAAAAAGAACGACTTGGGCTTGAATTTCAGCTATGAAGGTTGGAATTTCCTCCTTTGGAATGATGCCGAAGACCCGTTGTTTTTCCGCTTGATTTTGCCTGGAGTGTTTGATGTGACCGATGACAACTTTGCTGAGGCCATCATGGCTTGCAACAATGTCAATTGGAACTATAAGGTGGTTAAGGCTGTGCTCTATGAGTTTGAGGATGAACACGATAAAGGGTCTTCGGTCTGGATGTGTTTTGAGCAGATGCTCGACTCCACGCCACAGGTTGAGGAATTGATTCCTCGTGCCGTCCACAGCCTCATTGCCGCTGCTGAAGCGTTTAATAAGGAAATGAATAATGAATGAATTAGGGCCCCTGAGCCTGTCGAAGGGCCCGATTTAAACTGTCTACCTTTATGAAAATCAAACTTCTACTAATCTCAATGCTATTAGCAAACCTTGCCATGGCACAGTATGCCCCGGTTGGCGACAAAATCAAAACCCGTTGGGCTGAGCAGGTCTCACCTGAAAGCGCCTTGCCTGAATACCCGCGACCAATGATGGTGCGCCCAGATTGGAAAAACCTCAATGGCCTTTGGCAGTATGCCATCACGACAAAAGGGGAGAAGGCTCCAAGCCGTTACGAAGGTGACATCCTCGTGCCGTTCTGCATCGAGTCATCACTTTCTGGTGTACAGAAAGAGGTTGGGCCAGACAATGCCTTATGGTATCAGAAGACTTTTGCTGTGCCAGGTAACTGGAAAAATGGTCGCGTCCTGTTGCATTTCGGTGCGGTGGATTGGATGACGGATGTCTGGGTGAATGATATCAAAGTGGGTTCGCACACAGGTGGTTACACGCCTTTTACCTTCGACATTACACAGGCTTTGAAAGGCAAACAAAACAACATGGTGGTCCGCGTTTGGGATCCGACCAACAGCAGCTATATCCCACACGGAAAGCAGGTCATCAAGCCGCGTGGCATCTTCTATACTTCTGTGACGGGTATATGGCAGACGGTGTGGCTTGAGTATGTGCCTGAGGATTATATCCAAAACCTTGTTACCACACCCAGTTTTGATAAGGCGACGGTAAGTGTGGAGGTCGATTTTTCCAACCCGACAAGAGATGACCTCTATCAGGTTGAGGTGACTTATGAAGGGAAGAAAGTGGCAACGGGCAAGGCCATCAACGGACAGTCCGTTGAGGTGAATATGCCTGAGGACTTCCTGCGCTGGACACCCGACCATCCTTTCCTGTACGACATGAAAGTCAAGGTGCTGCGTAAGGGCAAGGTGATTGATGAAGTGGATAGCTATTTTGCCATGCGTAGCTTTGGCACAAAGCGCGATGACAATGGTATTGTGCGCCTCACCTTGAATGGCCTCCCGATTTTCCATTTTGGCCCCCTCGACCAAGGTTGGTGGCCCGATGGCCTCTACACAGCTCCTACTGATGAGGCCTTGGCTTACGACATCCAGAAAACCAAGGATTTGGGCTTCAATATGATTCGCAAGCATGTGAAAGTGGAGCCGGCGCGATGGTATTATCATTGCGACCGCATTGGAATGATTGTCTGGCAAGACATGCCCAGTGGTGGTCGCGGCCCCGAGTGGCAAACAACGCAATACTACCAAGGGCCAGAGAGCTTACGCAGCCTCGAGTCTGAGGAGTGCTATATCAAAGAGTGGAGCGAGATTATCAATAGCCTGAAGTCGCAGCCTTGCATTGGTGTTTGGGTGCCTTTCAATGAATCGTGGGGACAATTCAAGACACCTGAAATCGTGGAGATGACCAAGAAACTCGACCCGACGCGTTTGGTGAATCCTGCTTCAGGTGGCAATTTCTACCAATGTGGTGATATCCTCGACCTGCACCATTATCCCGAGCCGAAGATGGTGCTTTATGACCCGACCCGTGCCACGGTTTTAGGCGAATATGGAGGCATTGGACGCAAGGTGGAGGGCCACACTTGGGTGAAAGACCAAGGCTGGGGTTATGTGGAATTTGATACGGAAGAGAAGGTGACTGACACCTATGTGGAATATGCTGAGCAGCTTTACAAGATGGCTTTCCAAGGCTTTTCGGCTGCGGTCTACACGCAAACCACTGATTGTGAGACTGAGCTTAATGGTTTGATGACATACGATAGGGCGGTCATCAAGTTGGATGAAAAGCGGTTGCTGCAAATCAACCGGAAAATCAGTCATGCTTTTGCAGAATAACAAAAAAGAGACGCAACGCGTCTCTTTTTTTGTTGAATAAGTCTTGTGTTATTTGACCTCACCGCTGATGGTGACTTGAACGCCATAAGCGCTAATCTCAATTTCGGCACGGTTGATGTGAATCAGGTTGAGCTCATCACCATAGATGACGGCCAGCATATCGTTGTAGTCAGCGCTGTTTTGGACAGAGATGTTGCGATATTTTTCTATTGGAGTGGCATTTTCGGCCAGATTACTGAAGTAGGCGTATTTGTCATTCATGAAATCTATGTCATAATAGTCATCGCCATTGCACAAATAAAGCACTACATCATCATTTAAGGGCTCAATGGTGACGAACACTTCTTTGTAATTGGCAGTCCACTTCAAACCCAACGCAGCCATTTCCCCTTCAGTGTTACCAATGAGGTTGGCACCCTTGCGGATCCATTCAAAGGTGCGGCCGATCAGCGGTTCAGGAGTATCTTCCACTTTGCATCTGAAAGCGATGGTGGCGATGTTGGTTTGGTTGTCAACGTCAGTCACAACAGCCTTGATTGTGCCTTCTATAATGGGGACCTCATCTCTCTCTTGTTCGAAAAGATATTCTACGAAATCATAGAAAGTTTTACCAGTGAGCTCGATGGTGTCGTAATAAATCTCATTCTCTTGACCATCTTCTTCGTAATAAGTCACATCCATCGTGATTACCATGTTCTTTAGCTCTTTGTTGGTTTCGGAGTTGGCTTCAACGTGGAAACCATACTTGAGGTTGATGGCATTTTCGTCGTCGATATCGATGACCGTAGGCTGATCAATGGTACCTGTGATAAAGTTTTCACCTGTAAAAACAGCGATTAAAGGTTCTGGGTGTTCGATGCCGGTTTTTTGGAGCTGAACTTGTAAAGATTGGGAGACTTCTTTCCCTCCTATATCGCTCAAAATGGCTGTGATGACGACTCTGTCGTTGGGGTAGTCGTTGTTGAAAGAAATGCTGTCGTTATAAATGTATTCGGTGCCGCTCAACTCAAGGTTGGTTTTTTCTTCGTTATCGATTAGGATGATTAACGAGGAGAGTTCGGCGTTTGTTTGGGAATTGGAACGGGCAATGAAACCAAAGTTGTAGCTAGTGCCACATTGGAGTATGTCGCCATTGGCTATGTATCCTTCTTGGTTGATTATACTCAAAGATGGTTTCGTGTTGACAGGTGTGACTGGCGTTTCGGGTTCGTCGGGTTTGACTTCTTTCTTGCAGCCTACCAATAAAGCGAGGCTGGCAATGCACAACATTAAGATTAAGATAGTAACTGTGGTCTTTTTCATCTTTTTTACGTTTTAGATATTGTTATATCACAAATGAGTTATAATTTGCAAAAATAGCAAATTCATTGGATATGGAACAAAAAAATAGTTCGGCGTTAGCTGTCCTATTGTATTCCACAAAAAATGTAACATCATTATTTGGCTTCACCAGTGATGGTGATTTGGGTGCCATAGTTACCGATTTTGATGTCGGCATAGGTGATGTGGATCAGGAAGAGGTCATCACCATAGACAACGGCCAGCATATCGTTGTAGCTGGAATCGTTATTGGTGTTGATGTTACGATACTTTTCGATAGGATCGGCGGTTTCAGCCAGTTCGTTGAAATAGGCGTACTTGTCGCTCCAGTAAATGATGCCATCAAAATCATCGCCGTCGCACAAGTAAAGAATTACATCATCATCCAAGGGCTCGATGGTGGCCATGATATCCTTGTAACTGCCAGACCACTGAAGACCATATTGAGCCATCTCTTCTGCGCTCTCAACTGTTTGTCCCTTGCGAATCCATTCAATGGAGCGGCCATCCAGCGGTTCAGGGTTGTTTTTTTGGAGATGAACTTGTAGGGATTTGGAGACCTTATTTCCAGCAATATCGCTCAAAATAGCTGTGATAGTGACTCTGTCGATGGGGTAGTCATTGTTGAAAGAAATGCTGTCGTTATAAATGTATTCAGTGTCGCTCAATTCAAGGTTGGTTTTTTCTTCGTTATCGATTAGGATGATTAACGAAGAGAGTTCGGCGTTTGTTTGGGAATTGGAAAGGGCAATGAAACCAAAATTGTAGCTAGTGCCACATTGGAGTGTGTCGCCATTGGCTATGTATCCTTCTTGGTTGATTATACTCAAAGATGGTTTCGTGTTGTCAGGCGTGACTGGGGTTTCGGGCTCATCGGGCTTGACTCCTTTCTTGCAGCCAGCCAATAAAGCGATGCTGGTAAGGCATAACATGAAGAATATAACAGCGGGCTTTTTCATCTTTTTTTGCGTTTTAGTTATTGTATAACACAAATAAGTTATAATTTGCAAAAATAGCAAATTCATTGGATATGGAACAAAAAAAAATGAGGGTGTGTCAAAATAAGGCACGCCCTCGATTTTTTACAGCGAAGCCCCGACTTTTTTGCACCGGGGCTTTGTCATGTCCAAAGGTTTTCGTACCTTT
>CADCJI010000036.1 GCA_902801625.1 uncultured Bacteroidia bacterium
CCAGCATCTTCATGTACTTCAATCGAGCTTCGTAATCGTGTTTTTTTCGCATAATAAAACCCCGAAAGTTTTTTGTCCAACTTTCGGGGTTCAGTTCAGATTCTTGGGCTTTTTTCGTGTTTGTTATAAATCAACGACCTCCCAATGACCTCCTTTGTCGGGACCGATGCGGCGAAGCAACCCTTCTCGCTTTAGATGGGCAAGTTGCTTCTCTACACCTTTGGATGAGATGCCCACTGCTTGAGCCAAACCTGCCATGGTGAGTTTGGGATTCTCACGCAGCAGCTCAAGGATTTTCTCCCTACTTCCTTTATTTTTCTCCCCACTATTTGAGGTTTTTCTCCCCACTTCATTTTGCGAATCAACAAAGGATAGGATGTCTTGCTGAAGGTGTTCTCTGTTCGCGAATAGAGAACACTTGACTGCAAATGATTGAAATACAATATAATAAATTAAGGCTATCGCAACCGCGACAGCCTTAATTATCAATTATAAATTTTCAAATCGAAGATTCAACGTAGTTAATTATCAATTACTTGAACGCGTTCTCGCTCAACCCCTTGCCACTCAAAGCCAAATCCTTCATGTAGCCAGGCACCTCCTTGCCGAGGTACTTGTCCACATACAATTTGGCGAGGTATTGGCCGAGCATGAAGCCGTGACCGCGCAAGCCGGTGAGGATACCGACCTCCGGGTCGACGATGTAACGCGGCTCGGTGTAACGACCGGCCCAGCAAGCCAAGAAACTCACTTCGCCCAAGTTGGGGATCCACTCGGCGAAGACCTCGGAGACGATCTCCAAGAACTCCTTGCTGTTGTACTTGATGTTCTGGCGTGCCTCGTAGGCATCCGTGTCGGGGCTGGCGCAGCCGATGATCTGGCCGGTGTGGGCCCACTGCTGTCCGTAGACGGCGCTGAAGCCCTTGTAATGACGGCGGTCGATGATCATGTCGAGCGGGCCACCATTGGGTCCCATCATAGGCAGACGGCGCGTGATAAAGGCCTGGTGCTTCACAGGATAGAGACCGGTGTCGAGGCCCAGCATGTCGTTGAACTTCTCGGCACCCCAACCCATCGCGTTGACGAAGTGGTCGCAGGTGTACTCGATGAACTCGCCCTCATGAGTGCGCACCAAGGTGACATAGTGTCCGCCCACCTTCTGCACATGGAGCAGCTCGCAGTCCTCAAAGTAGCGACCGCCCTGCTGCACACCAATCCAACGGATGTAGTCGATGACGCGGCCAGGTGTGGCCTGCCAGCAGTCGCGGGTGATGAGTGCGTGGCTGTAGGTGCCCTTGCTGTCATCCCACAACGGCGAAATCTCCTTCTTGAAGTCCTTGCGCTCAATCATGTAGGCATCGCTCCAAGCGCGAGAAGCGTCTAAGGAGTTGTAGGTGGCCTCATCGTGTACCAAGTTGACATAGTGCGTCAGGTGGTAGTTTATGTTGTGCTCGGCCTGCATCTTCTTGAAGATTTCGTGGTTGTGAACGGCGATGTCGGCGATGTCGGGGTTGGAGAAGGCCGGACGGCCGCCACCGATGCAACGCCACGAAGCGCCACGGCTGTAGTTGATCATCACGGGCTTCTTGCCGGCTTCAGAGAAGTAACGGAACAAGGCGCTACCCGCGATACCGCCACCCGCGATGAACACCTCGACCTGTTCTTTCTTCACGCCGTTCATTTCGGGGAAGATGAAGGTCTCTTTGGTGTGCGGGTTGTAGAGGTCGCCAAGGCTGACTTGGTTCGACAGCGGGGCACGCGGCGTGGCGTCGCCCACCAATTCGATGCCGTAAGAACGCAGGATCTGACGGGCGCGTGGGATACAACGCTTGCCACGGCAGGGACCCATACCCATACGGGTGATGTGCTTCAGCTCATCCACGGAAATGGTCTTGCGGTTGCCGATGACACGCAGCACGCGGTCGAGTTTGATGTCTTCGCAGTGGCAGACGTAGGTCTCGCTCTCGCCTTCGGCCAATTTCTTGGGCGAAATCGGGGTGGTGAGTTCCTTGTTGGCGTTGTAGCGGTCTTTCAGGATGAAGCCCTTGACATCGGTCAACTCGAACACTCTGCTGGCCTCTCCAGAGGGGCGAGAAGAGCGGGCTTTCACGCGAGCCACGTTGGTCTTGTTCGATTTCTTGAGGATCTTCTCGATGACGCCTTCGCCAATCTTTTGGCCGTCGTTGTCGACGAGATAGACCTCTGCGCCTTCCTGTGCTTCATATTCGATGGGCAGGAAGCATGTCGACTTCTGCACATCGTAGCCGAAGATGGCCAGACCTGGGCAACTGGAGACGCACAGCATACAGCCGATGCACTTGTTGTAGTCGATGGTCGGTGTGCTGCTGGTGGAAGGCTTAGTGATGGCGCCTTGCGGGCAGCTGAACGAGCAGGGGTTGCAGGCGAAGCCGTAGAGGCAGTCGGCCTGCACGAAAGCCTTCTGCATCATGCGCTCGGGCGTGGGCAGGTTGGGCTTCTCAAGGAGACGCACAGGATGCTGTTGCGAGTCGATATATTGTCTTGAAATCTCAAGATAATCATCGTAGTTGAAGCGAACGCCGATGGCTTGGGCCACCTCGTAGGCGACTTGTTTGCCACGCAACACGGCGCTGGTGCCTTCGCCGATGCGGATGGCATCGCCGGCACCGTAGGTGTTGAGGCCGAAGACCTCGCGGCCTTTCACCAACAGTTGGTTGTCGGGGATAAGGCCGGTGCAGATGTTGATGATGTCGATGTCGTCAATGACTTGCTCAGTGCCAGGGATGGCCTTGAAGTTCTCGCACTTGGCGATGACTGCGCCCGTGATGCCGGTGTAGTCGGCGTTGGGGATGGCACGCACCAGGACATAGCTGGTCATGATCGGGATGCCGAGACGGCGCACACGGTTGGCCTGCACGGGGAAGCCCCCCTCGCGGGGCATGGCCTCGATGATGGCCTTGATGGTGGCACCAGCCTGCATGCCTTGGTAGGAGGTCAGGTAGCCGATGTTGCCAGCACCCACGGTAAGGACTTTCTTACCGAGCAAGGTGTGCTCATGGTTCATCATCTTCTGGAACACGGCGGCAGTATAGACGCCCGGCACGTCGTCGTTCTCAAAGGTTGGCATGAAAGGCACAGCACCCGTGGCTACCACAAGATGTTGTGCATCGATGTAGCCAATCTCGCCAGTAACGATGTTCTTGATGGCCACGCGACCGCCTTCAAGCAGGTCCCAAACGGTGTTGTTCAGCAGGATGCCTTCGTGGTTGTCGCCCGCCAAGGTCTTGGCAATGTCGAAGCCACGCATGCCACCGAATTTCTTCTCTTTCTCGAAGAAGAAGAACTGGTGGGTCTGCATGTTGAACTGACCACCGATGTTGGCGTTGTTGTCGACGACGATATTGCTGATGCCGAAGGCGTTGAGCTGCTCGCGGCAGGCGAGGCCTGCGGGACCTGCACCGATGATGGCGACTTGGGTCTTGTAGACCTTCACCTCGCGCGGCTGCTGCTCTTTAGGTTCGGGAAGGATGGTGTCCTCCTTGTCGATGCGGCGCACTTCCTTGACACCATCGACTTTGGTGATACAGATACGGCGGATCTTGCCATCGACCAGCATTTCGCAGGCGCCGCACTTGCCGATGCCGCAGTTGAGGCTTCGGTTGCGGCCGTCGAGCGAGTGGCTGTGGACGGGATAACCGGCTTGGTGAAGGGCGGCGGCGATGGTCTTGCCGCGCTGACCTTTGACGGTCTTGCCTTCATATTGGAATTCCACAAGGTCTTCCTGCGGGATGTCCAAGATAAGATGGGGTGTTTCTCGATTTTGTACATATAGAATGTGATTTTGAGTCTTAAAATGCGGGCGCAAATTTAGGAAAAACAAAGAAAGGTTATTCCTTTTAACTGATTTTTTGAAAAAAATGTCAGAACAAAGGTCCCTGAGCCTGCGGTCCCTGAGGCAAATCGAAGGGTCGAAGGGCCGCCTAAAAGGAACGGTGCTTCGATACTTCGACGGGCTCAGTACTCAGCAACCTGCATTTTTAACCCAATACAAACTGCATCGTGCTTCTACTCCCTTGTTTCACCAAAATCTTCTTCCCCTTGATGAAGTCGCTTTCCAAGCCGTCTTTGTAATGGCGAATGGTGAACAATTGCAGCCCGTCGTTGTACTTGACACTGAAACTGTCTTTGAGGTTGGCTCTCAGCTGTTTCAGCTTCTGCTCGTTGCTGTCGAAACAGAACGAGAGCATCAGCGCAGAAGTTTGGATCATGTTCGCGTGGATGTTCAGATCGGCACAGACTTCGAAGATGGTCTTGAGGTTGCGCTCGTCCATGAAAGAATAGTCGCGGGGCGAGATGGAGACCAGTGTCTGGTTGTCCTTGACGATATAGGAAGGAATGCTCTCGTCGTTTTTCCTATGGCCGCCGTCAATGAGCGAAGGTTCATGGTCGGGGTGGAGGAACGACTGCACTTTGAGCGTTATTCCCTTGTTTTGCAGCGGCTTGATGGTCTTGGGGTGGATGATGGTCGCACCGTAGAAGGCTAACTCGATGGCTTCGGAGTAGGGGATATGTGGCAGCTGAACCGTGTCGGCGAAGCGTTTTGGGTCGGCGTTGAGCAGGCCGTCCACGTCTTTCCAGATGGTGACCTCCTCGGCATCGAGGCAATTGGCGAAGATGGCCGCGGTGAAGTCGGAGCCTTCACGTCCTAGGGTGACGCTATGTTTGCCGTCGGCTGTACCACCGATGAAACCCTGCGTCAGGCATACGATACCTCGAATATGCTCATCGTTCAACTTGCTGATTCTGAGTCTTGTTTCATCCCAATCGGGGTTGGCGGCGCGGTAGTGGGTTTCGTCTTCGGCGATGACATATTGGCGCGCATCGAGCCAACGTGTCGGGATGTCACATTTGTTGAGGTATTCGTGAATGATGCTGGTTGAAATGAGTTCGCCGTAGCACACGGTTTGGTCGTATTGGTAGTCGTAAGGTGTGTCGGTCTTTTGCAGTTTCTCCCAAAGCTCGATGAAGAGGCCGGCGATGTTTTCATCAAATTGTGGGTCGGTGTTGCCATCGAACAGGCCTTGAATGATGCCGTCGTGGTAGGCGATGACCTCGTGCAGGGCCTCCATGCCAAGTTGACCATCATGTTCGCGGAAGTCGGCCAATGCTTTTTCAAGGGCATTGGTCGTTTTGCCCATGGCAGAGACAACCAACATGATGTCCTCATCCTTGTGCTGGCTGACAATTTGTGCCAAATTACGCACAGCATCGGCATCTTTCACCGAAGCGCCACCGAATTTGAATATTTTCTTGATCATTGATTCTGGTTTTGAAAATGCAAAAATAACGAATAATTTGAATTGCTAAATGGTTTTAATTACTATGATGATATTCAATAATATACCCGACAGCAAACGACAGCAAACGACTACTGTCGACTACAAACGTTTAATCAACGGATAGGTATTGACAGGTTTGGTTTCTTTGCAGCAAGAAACATCAAACCATCATCATTATGGAAATACCTGAATTTGTTTATGGCATCCCAACCCCGAAAGGCAAAAGTAAAGAACGCGTAGGGTTGATAAAAGATTACTATTCAATGCTATGGAAGAAGTTGCAAAAAGAAGGGCGGAACAATTCCGTATATAACGAGTTTCTCGGAGTAGACGTTTATATTGTTGAAAAAGAAAGCGACAAGAAAACATTTTATGCAGCCTCAAAGAATTGGCAGTCGACCTATGCAGTTAAGCATTTAGAAGAAGTGATTTCGAAAGCAACAAAGCTAGGCGATGGGCCCATCTATGATTTGCCAAAAGGTAACACTCAAAAGGCGAATGGATATAAGAACATAGCCGTGTTGCACTATATGTTCAAGGATGACCAAAGGCCCTATCTGAATTTTGTTGCCAAATTGACAATTGGCATCAAGGCCGACCACAAGCATATCCAATACTGCATCAACAAAGTTGAGGTATAAAAAGAAAACCGCACTCTACATTACCTCCTGTTTTACTCAATTGGAATGTGTACGGTTTGTGTTCGTCGGAGTTGTAAAGGGCTTGGCAGTCGCCATTTCCCGTCCGACGGCTTAGAAACATGAAAGCAGTTAACCCGACTTATTGATATGCAGATCTGCTCTTGGTTCATTATAACACCCTGTAAAAAAAGTCGTCATTGCTTTTCGGCAATCGCTTGTACAGAGCGATTTTTCTGGCTACAAAACTACAACAATTTCTCGAAACGCAAGGCCTTTTTGAAAAATATCCTCAAAAACGAATGCCTTTTTTTTGTTGTTGACTGTTTTTTCCTACCTTTGCCCTCGAAATAAACCCACAAACACCCAACAAACGAAAGAATAGAAAACTAACACATAGACATACACAGAGCTGACGCTCTTATTCTCCTAATGGAAATTCTGGTAAAATTTGCAACGAGAATAAGTTTGCGAAAGTTCTCGCCTTTGGGCGAGGATTGATCCCGACTTATTTGTTGCACGGTTTACCAGAGCCTCCATTAGAAATAAGCATTCAAAGGACAATTCCGCCCTATTTCATTTCTCGGAGTTTTCTTGCTTTTGATGATGAGGGGCGTTTCAGCGAAATAAGGCTGGAAAACAAATCTAATTATCAATCACAAATAGAAAGGAAAAAAAGAAATGAAAAAGTTCTTATTATCAATCTTATGTGTGGCATTTTGCCTCATCAAAGCACAAGCACAAAACGACACGGTGATTGTTTTTTCACCAAATGCGTATAATGTTGAAGTTTGTTTCAACAAATATCAACGTATCATTCTCTATGCTCCAGATGGCTGTGATACTTTTCACTGGGAAATCGAGAATGAACCAAGTTATGACAACCCAATAATTCTAGATGGAAACGAGAGAGACGATTTCTATGTCGCACACATTGGATGCGGACATTACTGGGGATGTCAATTCTATTTTATCCATCCCACCACTCCCACTGAGACCACTGAAGAACTCTGGAAGCATCAGTATGAATCTATCACGCTTGAAGCCGTCAGTGCAGACTCTGCGGACATGTACATTTACTTCTGGCCACACAGTGGCGAGACTACACGTGTTGTCGAAGTTACAAACCAAGGCACTTACCCAGTACAGATCTCTGACATGTGTGCCACTGCAGTACGTACCAAAATCGTGAAAGAGAATGTTGAAATCGACTTGGCTACCTGTGACCTTGAGAGCAACTTGAACTTGATCACATGGCAGACCAACCCAGCACAAGCCCAGTACATCGACCATGTCATCGTGAAGCGTGACGGCCTACAAGTCGGCACAGCCGACTACTCCAATGGTCAGTTCACTGACAATATCGGTAGTGGTTCCGCATCTCGTACCTACACACTCACTGCCATAGCCACAGACGGCACAGAATGCTCCATCGTGAGTTATCCCAAAGAGACCATCCACATGGCTTACTTGACAGGTATCAACAATACCATCGAGGTCAACTGGAATGTCCCTGCAGGATACGACTTGCTCGGCTACAACATCTGTGAATGGCATGAAGAAGACGGCTCGCTCACCGTCATCGATTATGTCGGAGCCAGCGTCACCAGCTACACCTGCTCACAGAGCCAGTTCGGCCAGGGCTACATCGTCGTGCAAGGCGTTGAGGCGGGCAAGGACGGCGAAACGCGCCTCCTCTCCAACCGTAGTTTGGATTTGGTTGGCCTTGGCGAAAACGAGGTAACGGCATTCAGGGTCTATCCGAATCCTGCGAACGGTATCCTGTTTGTAGAGACGCGGCGCGCCACGTCTCTACCAGAGGAAACCTACCGCATCGTCAATCCCATCGGCCAAACCGTAATGGAAGGACAAATCACGATGGAAAAACAACAGATTGACGTACGCAATTTGCCCAATGGTCTGTATTTCATCACCGTTGGCGGTGCCACAAGAAAATTCGTGGTGGAATAACCACGTTGGCTTGTAAGGCTGTCACACCGTGGCAGCCGCAGCGAAAAACGATGACGCGACTGCCATAATACGACAGCCCAACAAATCCTCTTGCTGAAATCTAACAGCAGGAGGATTTTTTTTCTGTCTCCAAACCGCAATAAATTTATTAAATAGGAGTTATTATCCCGAAAAACGGCTACTTTTGCACGCTTTTTGACGAGAGCATGCGGCGCATCGCGAGTCTCGTGTCTCACAGTCCCGCGTCAACAATTCAACGATTAAACAAACAACAATTCAACATAAAATGATAGAGACTGACATTCGTGAACTGAACGAAAAAATCCAACGTGAGAGTCAATTCCTCGACCTCATCAACCTCGAAATGAACAAGGTCATCGTCGGACAGAAACAGATGACTCGAAGGTGTGCCGGGTCTGGCCAAGACTTTGGCCATCAAGTCGATGGCCAGCGCCATCGATGCCGACTTCGCCCGTATCCAATTCACTCCCGACCTGTTGCCTGCCGACCTTATCGGTACACTGATCTACAGCCAGAAGAAGGAGGAATTCGTGGTGCGTCGTGGTCCCATTTTTGCTAACTTCGTGTTGGCAGATGAAATCAACCGTTCTCCCGCCAAGGTGCAGAGTGCCTTGCTCGAAGCCATGCAGGAGCATCAGGTGACCATCGGTGACGAGACCTTCAAGCTGCCGGATCCCTTCCTTGTCATGGCTACCCAAAACCCCATTGAGCAGGAAGGTACCTATCCGCTGCCCGAAGCTCAGGTTGACCGTTTCATGTTGAAAGTGGTCATCAACTACCCCAAGAAAGAGGAAGAGAAACTGATTCTGCGTCAGCAGATTGCCAGCACTGGCGCGAAAATCAATGCCGTGGTGAAGCCTGAGGATATCATCCGCGCCCGTGAGGTGTGCCGCGAAATCTATCTTGACGAGAAGATTGAGAACTACATCACCGACATTGTCTTCGCCTCACGTTATCCCTCCGACTACAAGCTAAAGAAATTCGCCAACATGATCAGCTACGGCGGCTCTCCACGTGCCACCATCAACCTGGCCCTGGCAGCCAAGGCCTACGCTTTCATCAAGCACCGTGGCTATGTCATCCCCGAGGACATCCGTGCCGTGGCTCCCGATGTGTTGCGCCACCGTATTGGCTTGACCTATGAGGCTGAAGCTGAGAATATTACTACCGAAGAAATCATCAACGAAATCCTAAATACCATCGAGGTGCCGTAATTTAGTTGAGAGTTTAGTGTTGAGAGTTTAGAGTTGTAGGGCTGTCACACTGTGGCAGCCGCACAATCAAGATAACCAATGGAATCAACAGAAATATTCAAGAAAGTCCGCAAGATCGAGATCAAGACGCGAGGCCTCTCGAACCACATCTTCTCGGGACAGTACCACAGCGCCTTCAAGGGGCGTGGTATGACCTTCAGCGAGGTGCGCGAGTACGAGTACGGCGACGACATCCGCAACATCGACTGGAACGTCACCGCCCGCTTCAACAAGCCTTTCGTCAAGATTTTTGAGGAAGAACGTGAAATGACGGTGATGCTGCTCATCGACGTGTCGGGCTCCAACGACTTCGGCTCGCAGAGTCAGTCGAAGCGTGACCTGACTGCCGAATTGGCAGCTGTCTTGGCGTTTTCTGCCATCCAGAACAACGACAAGGTGGGTGTGATTTTCTTCAGCAGCAAGATCGAGAAGTTCATCCCGCCCAAGAAAGGCAGCTCGCATATCCTGCGCATCATCCGTGAGATCGTCGACTTCAAGCCGACGGAACGCGGCACCGACATTGGCGAAGGTCTGCGTTTCCTGACCTCGGCCATCAAGCGCCGCACCACAGCCTTCCTCATCTCCGACTTCATGACGGATAAGAATTTTGAGAAAGAGATGCAGATTGCTGCTAATAAGCACGATCTTGTCGCTTTGCGCATCACCGATCGCCGCGAAATGGACATTCCCAAGGTGGGTCTGGTGAAGTTCCGCGACTCGGAGACAGGCAAGGAACGCTGGGTGGATACCTCGAGTCGCGCTTGGCATAACGCCTACCAACAGATGATACAGTACAAATCTGCGGAGTTGAACCGTGAGTTTACAAAACACGGTATCGACAACTCGCTGATTTATACTGATGAAGACTATGTGAGACCTTTGATGCAACTCTTTAAGAAAAGGGAGGCAAGAAGATGAAGAAATATGTTTTGTTTTTGATGGCGACATTCGCCTTGCTCGGTGGTCTTAAGGCACAAAATGTGGAGGTGGAAGGCAAGGTCGAAAGCACAGATGTGCAGGTAGGAAAGCCTTTCACGCTTGACTTGAGTCTCAAGGTGCCCTATGGCTGGTTTGTGGAATGGAACGATTTCGCTACCGACACGCTCTCGGAGCAGCTCGACATCATCAAGCGCAGCGAGGTGGAGCGCACCGCCGACGCCGACAGCAATGTCATCGTGAAGCAGCAATTGACCCTGATGACCTTCGATACAGGTCAAGTCCAAGTGCCACCTGTTGGCCTGACCTACGCTCGCTCATTTGATGACCCGGACCGCCTGAAGGCCTATACGGATCCTATCAACCTCTATTCGACCACGATGACGGTCGACACCACTATGGCTTACAAGCCTATCGTGGAACCCATCGACGCACCAGTAAAGTTTAAAGAAGTGTTCCCTTGGATTCTCGGTGCATTGCTGCTGGTCATATTGGTCATCGGCATTTGGTATTGGAGGAAGCATCGTAAGCCCAAGGTTGATGTCGATGGCAATATTGTGCGTGGACCTGTTATCCCGCCTTATGACAAGGCCGTTGGCGACTTGAAGAAGTTGCGTGAAGAAAAGATTTGGCAGTCGGGCAAGGTGAAGGAGTATTTCTCCTCGCTTACAGATATCGCCCGCGAGTACATCGAAGGTCAGTTTGGTGTGAATGCCATCGAAATGACTACCGATGACATCTTGGAGGAAGTCAAGCCATTGCATTTCCCGAAGGAAACCTTTGACAAGCTGAAAGATACTATGGAGATTGCCGACTTGGTGAAGTTCGCCAAATATTCGGCTTCGACTCTCGAGAGCGATACCGCCTTGAATAGTATGACGGACTTTGTCAACGAGAGTCATGCACAATACATGCAGCGTAAAGCAGAGGAGGAAGCGAGACTTGCCGAGATGAAGAAGCTGAAACAAGAAGAACCCACAGGAAAGGAGGACGTGAAAGATGTTTGAAAACATTGAATTTGCGAATCCTAAGCTACTGTGGCTCTTGCTCTTGGTGCCGCTGGCCATCATTTGGTATATCCTGCGCCACAAGAAACAAGAAGCTTCGGTGACTTTCTCCGATTTGAAAGGAATGGTCAAGTTGCCGAGGACATGGAAGGCTTGGTTCCGTCATTTACTCTTTGGTTTGAAGATGGCGGCTTTGGCTTTGCTTATCGTGGCCTTGGCACGTCCGCAGAGCTCATCGACCAATTCGACCTCGAACATCGAAGGCATCGACATCGTGATGGCTATGGACGTCTCAGGTTCTATGCTAGCCCGCGACCTCAAACCTGACCGCTTGACCGCCGCCAAGGAAGTTGCCTCTGACTTTGTGAAAGACCGCCCCGGTGACCGTATGGGACTGGTCATTTTCTCGGGCGAGACATTCACCCAAGTGCCGCTGACCACTGACCACGGTGTGATGCTCAACATGTTGGCCGAGATGAAAAACGGCCTCATTGAAGACGGCACCGCCATCGGCGACGGATTGGCCACTGCCATCAGCCGACTGAAAGACAGTGAAGCCATTTCCAAAGTCATCATCCTGCTGACTGACGGTATGAACAATGCCGGTTCTGTTGACCCTTACACGGCTGCTGAAATCGCCAAGCTTTATGGCATCCGTGTCTACACCATCGGCGTGGGTACTTACGGTATGGCGCCTTATCCTGCAAAGACCCCTTTCGGCACAACCGTTATGCAGCAGATTAAGGTTGAAATCGATGAGAAGCTGCTGACCACCATAGCCAACTCGACGGGTGGTAAGTACTTCCGCGCCAACAATAACAAGAAGTTGGATGAAATCTATCAGGAAATCGACAAGCTGGAGCGCTCCAAGATTGAGGTGACAGAGTTCCGCCGCCTACATGAGGAGTTTTATCCTTTGGTGGCTTGGGCTTTGGCACTGCTTTTGCTCGAGTTCCTCTTGCGCAAAACCATTTTCAGGACTTTAACGGACTAAGACTATGGAAAACGTATTGCGATTCGAACATCCCGAGTACCTTTACTGGTTATTGATCATTCCAGTATTGGTCATCATCTATATCCTGTTCCGCCTCGGGCAGAAGCGCCGTTTCGAGCGTTTCGCCCATATCGAGATGCGCGAACAGCTGGTTCCGAGTTATTCTTCACGTCGTTCCACCTTCAAGTTTGTCATTTTCCTTCTTGTTATTGCCTGCTCCATTTTAGCCTTGGCCAACTTGCAGAGTGGTAGCAAGATGGAGGAGGTGAAGCGCGAGGGCATCGACCTTTACATCGCCGTCGATGTGTCCAACTCAATGAATGCAGAGGACATTGTTCCGAGCCGAATGGAACGCTCTAAGCAGGCCATCAACAAGCTCATCAGCGAGATGCGCGGCGACCGTCTCGGCATTATTGTGTTCGCCGACAAGGCATACGTGCAGTTGCCCATCACCACCGACTATTCAGCAGCGAGGATGTTCCTCTCGACCGTCAACACAAGTCTTGTGGCATCGCAGGGTACGGCCATCGCCGAGGCTATTAACTTGGCGCTGAAGTCATTCCCCGATGAGGCGCACAGCCGCGCCATTATCATCATTTCAGATGGTGAAGACCACGAGAACGATGCGGCACTGAAGGCCGCACAAGAGGCAGCCAAGCAAGGCGTACATATCTATACCATCGGTATGGGTCTCGCTGAAGGTGCTCCTATCCCGCTGTATAATCAATATGGCCATCAAACTGGGTATCGGAAAGATAATCAGGGCAACACCATTATCACCCGCCTTGATGAACAGATGCTGCAAAAGATTGCCTCGGCAGGCAATGGCCTTTATGTGCGTGCCAGCAATTCAAATGTGGGTTTGGAGAAGATTTACGATGACATTAGTAAGTTGGACAAGACGGAGATTGATGCCAAGGTCTTCACCGACTATGAGGACCAGTTCCAATGGTTTGTGGCAGCTGCCATCATCCTTTTGCTAATTGAGATTTTCATTTCATCGGGCAAGAAAGCCTGGGAGAAGAAGTTGAACATTTTTGAGAAGAAAGATGAATAAGCTTGTTAAATATCTGACAATCATAATTTTACTATCTTCAGCTTTGGCGGTTTCGGCGCAGAACGATGAGAAGGCTATTCGTAAGGGCAACCGACAATACAAGAAGGCGAATTATGCAGAAGCCATCGCCAAATACAAGGAGGTTATTGAGTCGAGCCCAAACAATACCAAGGCTCATTTCAATTTGGGTGACGCCTATTACGGCCTGCAACAATACGACAGTGCTTACGCCGCCTTCGAAAAGGTGGTGGAGATGTCGCCTGATGCCAAGCTGAAGTCGGATGCGGTGTTCAATATGGGCAACTGCCTTTTGGCCCAAAACAGGTATTACGATGCCTTTAATATATATAAGGTGTCGCTGAAGTTGAACCCCGAGAATGAAAACGCCTTGTACAACCTAGAGTATTGCCGCGCCCATCTGGTGAAGAGTAAGATTTGGGTGGTGCAGCCCGAACACGGACAGGTAGAAGTTAAGGAGAAAGAGGCTTTCAATGGTCAGCGCATCACAATGACATCGAAACCTGATGCGGATTACGCCTTGTCACAGTACTATGTGGTTCGGGCAGACAATCAGCAGGTTACGGTGGATGTGAGCGGCAGCAGCTTTGTTATGCCTAAGTTTGATGTGCTGGTTTCGGCTGAGTTCAAACAGGCCCATAAGATTGAGATCGATAAAAACATCAAGAACGGTACGGTGAAGACTGACCGCAATAAGGCCGTCGAAGGGCAGCAGGTAACCCTTGAGGCACAAGGCGAAAACGACTTTGTGCTCGACAAGTTTATCGTGTATCGTACGGGCAACCGCAACGACACGGTTCCAGTCAATAAGACTACCTTCCAAATGCCCAACTTTGATGTGACGGTGAGTGCTATCTTCCGCAATGCATTGAAAGTCAGTCTTGATAGTGTTGCTAATGGTATCATTCATGTGACGGACAGCTTGGTCAAGCCAGGCGATAATGTCGGCATCATCGTGCGTCCCGATAAAGGATATCAGTTGGGCGACCTGCGCGTGGTCAGCGACAGGGATGCCAGCGAATCGGCTCCTGTATCCGACGACAATATGTTCCAGATGCTTGACACCGATGTGACTGTGAAGGCCGATTTTGTGGAAGCCACTGATTACTACAAAGTGGAGGCTGATTCTGCCATCGAAGGTGGTCATGTGCTCCTCGACCAGACTGAGGCAACACGCCGTGAGACAGTGAAGTTGGATAATGCCCCTGAACCAGGCTACCAATTCAAGGAATATGTCATCCATCAGGTGGGTGATACCGCCGTGAAGGTGCAGCGATTGGGCAACTTCTTCACTATGCCCGACTTCGATGTGGAGGTCTCTGCCGTCTTCGAGAAGAGCGAAGGGGAGAACCAAGACCAGCAACAACAGCAGCAGGACCAGCAGCAAGACCAACAAGACCAAGAGCAACAGCAGGATCAGCAGAACCAAGACCAGCAACAGCAGCAACAAAACCAACAGCAGCAAAATCAGCAAATGTCGAAGGAAGATGCCCAGCGCATGCTTGATGCTCTTGAAAACCAAGAAAAGAAGACCATGGAGAAGGTCAACGAACAAAAAGTCCGTCAACAACCTAAGAAGAAAAGCGATAAAGATTGGTAATTATGAATAAACGAATCATTTTGTTATTGATGCTATGCCCCTTGTGGCTTTGGGCGCAAGACACACCTACTTTGACTGTCTCAGCCAAGAAACAGGTCTTCGTGGGTGAGCGTTTCCAAGTGGTGTTTGAGTCCAATGCGGAGGGACGGAATTTTCAGGCGCCCTCGTTTGAAGGCTTCAACGTGGTGGGTGGCCCGTTCACCTCGACCAGCTCGAGCATTCAGGTGGTCAATGGCTCAATTTCCCGCACCACGCGCAATTCCTATACATTTGCTTTGCAGGCTATTCAGGAAGGCACTTACTGTATTGGTTCTGCCTCGCTGACTGTCAGCTGCGATAAAGTCAGCAGCGAGCCTTTCGAAATCAAAGTGTTGCCCGATGATGGCAGTCATGCTTATTCGGGTGGTGGTGGCTCATCATCCAATCAGGGCCAGTCGCAGCAAAACACCAACGACCCGCAAGTCAGCGGTAAGGATTTGTTCCTTAGGTGTATCCCGTCCAAAAAGTCGGTGTATGTCGGAGAACAGGTTGTTTTGACCTATAAGCTCTACACCAAGGTACCGGTTTCGTCCGTCTCCCTCTCCAAGGTGCCTTCTTATGCAGGCTTTTGGACCAAGGATATCTCCGATAACAGTGGGACGTTGAAACAGTCGAGCGAATATGTCAATGGCATTGAGTATACGACCGCTGAAATCCAGAAGATGATTATCGTGCCGCAGCGTTCGGGAAAGTTCACCATCGATCCGATGACTATGGAATGCGTTGCACAAATTCGTACCCAACGCAACAACAGCCGCAGTATGGACCCCTTCGAGGCTTTCTTCAACGATCCATTCTTCAACCGCAACATCACCAATGTGCAGAAGGAACTTTCATCCCAATCCTTCAGTATTGAGGCGAAGAAGCTTCCCGAAGATGCCAAGCCAGCATCGTTTGCAGGTGCTGTAGGTAACTATAAGTTCACCTCGTCGATTGATAAGACGGAACTGAGTACCAATGAAGCCGTTACCCTCACGTTGACCGTTTCGGGATCAGGCAACATCGAGTTGCTGCAAATGCCAGAGCCTGTGTTTCCGCCCGATTTTGAGGTTTATGACCCGAAAATCACGATCTCGACGGATGTCAACTCACAAGGTATGACCGGAACGAAGAAGGCGGAGTATTTGGCCATTCCACGTCGGGCTGGCAGCTTTTCCATTCCACCTGTCGAGTTCACTTTCTTCAATCCAAGTTCGGAGTCCTACCAAACCTTAATCTCTGAGCCATACGAGCTTTCTGTAGTGAAGGGCAAGGAAACGGAAGGAGATGGCGGTGTATATGCCTCCAATCAAGAAGACATTAAGTATTTGGGTAGCGATGTGCGTCACATCATGAACGACCGTGCACAGTTGAAGCCTAAGCATACTACTTTCTTTGCTTCGCCTACCTATTTTTCCATCCTGTTGGGTCTGTTGGTGGTATTCGTTGTCTTGCTCTTCGTTTTGAAGAAACGAGCTGAGATGGCCAAGGACACGGCGGCCAATCGCAATCGTAAAGCTGACAAGGTGGCACGTGGCCGTTTGAAGAACGCCTATCAACACTTGAAAGCCAAAGACCAGGATAAGTTCTATGTAGAGATGTCACAGGCTTTGTGGGGCTATATTGCAGACAAGATGGGCATTGAGCGTTCCAAGTTGTCGATGGATACGGTGAGCGAGACCATGAAGAGCAAGAATGTTCCAGATGAACTGACACAACAATTTGTCGACACGCTCAATAGTTGTGAGTTTGCCCGCTTCGCCCCTGGCAGTGCCGAGGAGAAGATGGATGACCTCTACCAGCGCGGCATCGACGTCATCTCGAAAGCGGAAAAAGTCTTGTAATCAATGAAAGGAGAAACAACAATGAAAAGATACACCTTATTAATATATATGCTTGCCATCATGGGCTGGGCTTTTAGCCAAAACACCGCAGATGAATGGTTCAATCAGGCTAATGCAGCTTATAATTCAGGCAATTACGAAACAGCGGTGGAACTCTACGAGAAGATTCTTGCCACGAATATGGAGTCGGTTCCGGTGTATTACAACATGGGTAACGCCTACTACAAGATGCGCGAATATCCCATGGCCATTTATTCGTACGAGAAGGCCTTGAAGCTCGACCCGTCAAACGAAGAGGTGCGTACCAACCTTGAAATTGCCAACCTTGCCATTGTGGACAAGATAGAACCTGTTCCCCAGTCGTTCATCGAACGCTGGTGGCGTAGTTTGAGGGCAATGTGCTCGAGCGACCGCTGGGCATGGTGGTCGGTGGCAGCGTTTGCATTACTGCTTGTTTGTCTGTTTATGTTTCTGCGTTCGCGACGCGTCGGGATGCGCAAATTGGGCTTCTTTATGGGCGTCATTTTCCTAATCGTTTTTGCTTTTTCGGTGGTCTTTGCAGCCCAACTCAAGCACGCTGCCAACACCCAAGACCAAGCCATTGTCATGACTCCTACGGTGACCGTGAAGAGTTCGCCAAGCGATGACGGTGTCGACTTGTTCGTTTTGCACGAAGGGACTAAAGTGTCCGTTTTGGAGTCCTCAAACGGTTGGAATAAGATTCGAATCGCCAATGGCAGTGTTGGATGGCTTGAAATGGATAAAATGCTTTCTTTCTGACCTTTTCGGGGCATAAAATGAATTTTTTTGAGAAAAAAATGAATTTTTTTTCCTCAAAATGTATTTTCTTTGAAAGAATGTCCTATATTTGCAGACCATATTTAAAGTGAAAAAGTGTCAAAACACATGTAAAAGAAAGAATTAATTAAAATTTCGTGATATGAAAAAGAGATTTTTACCTTTCAGTTTACTTCTGGTAATCATGATCTTAGGTCAGTCAGTGATTGCTGACCAAGGTGGACACTATGTCCCACGCAAGCAAACCAACAATGCGGAAAGCTATATGGGTAGTCTCCGCGCCAACCAAAAGACGGGTTTGATTGATCCTGCTGACATGCTTAAGGCTATGCAGGCTCCGGCAACTAGAGATGCCTCCGACGACCCGCTCTATTGGATTAACATGGGTCCTGACAACATGGGTGGTCAGACCACTGCAATCGTTTACGACAATCGTGGTACCGGTATTGTTTACATCGGCTCCAAAGGTGGTGGTGTGTACAAGTCATACAACTACGGCCTTACTTGGCACCATGTGGGTAACCTCAATCTGATGGTCAGCTGCATGGCACAAGATGCAAATGGCGTCATCTATGTAGGTACTGGTGACGGCGAAGATGCTCTTGCTCACAATGGTCTTGGCGACCAGGGTTATGACAACAGTTTTGTGGGCACAGGCGTTTACACCCTTGTTAACGATGTGTTCGAAAAAGTCGTGGCTCCCACAGAAGATGCTTGGCAATTCGTTAACGACATTGCTGTTGCTGGCGATAAAGTTTTGGCAGCCACTAACGAAGGTTTGATGTGCTCAGCTGATGGTGGCCGTAACTGGTCTACTGTTGTTGAGGGCAAAGCTGTTTCTGTAAAGGTCGGTAGCGACAACACTATTGTTGCTGCAGTTGGTGGCCATGTCTATGTTGGCCGTGACGTAAATAATTTGGTTGATCATTCTGGTACAACCAGCGATCTGCAAGGCGATAGCCTTCTGCCTCAAGGCGTGGACGGTGGCATGATTGACCTCGCCATTGCTCCTACAGATGCTAACACTATCTATGTTAGTTTGATTGGTACAAATGGTATTCACTCTGGCGTTTACGTTTCCAAAAACAAGGGTTTAACATGGCGCGTGGCTTATCCTGCCGTGGCTATCAATCCGCCTCAAGGCCATAACATCTATGACGGCGCAGGCCTCTACAACCATGGTATCGTTGTCGATCCTGAGAATGCCGACATCCTCTATGTGCTCGGCTATAACCTTTGGTCTTTGACTGCCACTTCTGGCAATGGCTTCTTTTTAGCTACCCAATTGACGGGTCAGTCCTATTACTATTTGCCAAATTACATTCATGTTGGCATACATGCTATGGTCTTCAACCCCAAAAATAGCCAAGAGTGCTATGTGGGTACCGATGGCGGTATCTATAAGGCTACAGGTAGATTCACCTTCAGCAATTGCAACCGCAACTATGTGACTGCCCGATTGTTCAATGTGGCCTATTCAGGCAAGGATACCAGAGTCATGGCTGCTGGTCTTGACCACGGTACAGTGTACATTCCGGGTGATGCCAATGGCAATTCTCTTGAATGGGGTTACTGGATCAATCCTAGAGGTGACAATTTGGGCTTGTACAATGATGGCTCGGATGCAGGCTTTTGTGCATTTTCTGCCATCAATTCAAATACGATCTTTGTGTCTTATCGCCGTAAAGATGACGTAGATAATAAGAAGCCTTGGGTTGATCGTTCTGCCACCCTTGGTGAAGACTGGGTTTCAACCAATTTCACTTCTGCACTTTCTCTCCCCGCTTCATCCTCTTTCCGCGTTCCTTTCGTACTCCATGAGAACTATAACAACCAACTGAACCCTGAGACTGCTTGGTTCTTCAACGAGACAGGACATAATCTGGATGCTGGTACCACTGTTCAAGTCTTAAGCAATAATGATTATCCGTTCGATTATACTTTGACGGCTAATCTCGCTGATGGTGACTCTATCGAAGTACACGATCCTATTACCTCATATTTCTTCCTTGCCTATACTGACGCTTTCTTCATGACTCGTACCCCCTTGCAGTTTGACAAGGAAGCCGAATGGTACAAGGTGGCCGATAAGAGCAATAATGGTGGCGTTTTCAAGGGTGACCCGCTGAGTATGGACATTTCTGCTGATGGCAACATTGTGTTCGTTGGTTTCAAAGATGGCAAACTCTTCCGCTTTGCCAATTTGAATGCTGTTGTCGATGGTACTACAGGAAACTGCCTCAGTGGTAATAATGCCAACCCTGACTTTGTTGTGGAGACCAAGTCTATCACAATTGAGGGTATTGAAGACCGTTGTATTACTTCAGTTGCAATTGACCCGCGCGACAATAACAAGGTTCTCATCACTTGCGGTAACTATGGCAACGACGCTTACGTGTTCTACAGCACCAACGCTATGGCCGAAGAACCTACCTTCGTCTCCAAGCAAGGCAACCTGCCTAAGATGCCTGTCTACTCCTCTGTCATTGACATGACCACTGGCGATGTCATTATCGGTACTGAACGTGGTATCTACAGATCGAAGGATCTCAACACTTGGACTCCCGATAGCGAGGCTTTGGGCGAGATTCCGGTTATGGAGCTCAAGCAACAACGTGCCTATAGAGAAGATGCCATCACCGTGAATCATACCGATGAAGGCGACTTCGTGACTGAATATCCTGGTGTTCACAACACGGGCATCATCTATGCCGCCACCTACGGTAGAGGTGTCTTCCGCTGCGAGAACTATAAGAGGACTTCTACTGGCATCCATGAGGATTCGATTGCCGACAACGTCGATTTGAACATGTATCCTAACCCAGTCAGCAGTCAAGCCACCCTTAGCTTCGACCTCAAGGAAAGCTGCAATGTCAGTTACCAAGTGTTCGACATGACGGGCCGCATGGTGATGAACCAGAACATGGGTCGCATGAGCGAAGGCGAACAGCAAATCAACATCAATGCCGAGAACCTCAGCTCAGGTTCCTACATCCTGCGTTTCAACCAGGGTGCCAAGAACAACAGCGTGAAGTTCATGGTGTACTAATGTTGTTAGTAGAGACGTTGCGAGCAACGTCTTTGCAAACAATCACAAAAAAGAAAGACAATCTGTAAAGGTTGTCTTTCTTTTTGTATTTTTGCGCTATCATTTTGATTTCTATGAACAGCAAAAGAATCAATAAGGTGTTAATTGCCAACCGTGGCGAAATTGCAGTTCGTGTAATTAAGACGTTGCGGAAACTGCATATTACCTCTGTCGCGATTTTTGCCGACAATGATACAAATGCCTTGTATCGACGTATGGCTGATGAAGCTTATCCTTTGGGCAATGGAACGCTGAAAGACACCTATCTCAATGTCCGCAAAATCATTGATGCAGCCTTGGATTCAGGTGCCGATGCCATCCATCCTGGATATGGTTTCCTCTCCGAAAGCCCTGAACTAGCCGAAGCCTGCGAAGCCAACAACTTGATTTTTATAGGCCCTGACGCTAATTCAATGCGTTTGATGGGCAACAAGATTGAAGCCCGAAAGATTGCCGTCAAGAATGGCATCCCTGTCACTTTTGGCATGATGGGCAGCCATGAAGAAATTCTTCAGATGGCCGATACATTGCCTTATCCTGTTCTTATCAAGGCGGCTGCCGGTGGTGGTGGTAAAGGCATGCACATTGTATGGGAAAAGCAAGACTTGAAACCCGAGTTGGAACGTGCCTCGCGTGAGGCTGAGAAGTATTTTGGCGACGGCACAGTCTTCATAGAGCAGTATATCGAAAACCCTCGTCATATCGAAGTGCAGGTTTTGGCCGACCATCATGGCAATATCATCCATTTGCATGAACGCGAATGCACCATACAACGCCGCTACCAGAAAATCATTGAGGAATCACCGTCACCCACGCTGACTGAGGAAAAACGCCAGCACATTTGTGAGACTGCCGTCAAGCTTTGCAAAGCAATTGGTTACCATAATGCGGGTACGGTTGAGTTTTTGGTGGACAAGGACTTGAATTTCTATTTCTTGGAGATGAATACCCGCATCCAGGTGGAGCATCCTGTCACTGAAATGCGTACGGGCATCGACATCGTTGAAGAGCAAATCCGCATTGCGAGAGGGAAGGAAATGGGTTGGACGCAAGAAGCCATCCTGCCTCAAGGCCACGCCATCGAATTGCGTATCTATGCTGAAGACCCGGCCAATGGTTTCCTGCCTACACCAGGCAAGGTGACGGCATATCATGAGCCCCAAGTGCGTGGCGCTCGTGTAGACAGTAGCATTGATGGACCTTGTGCAATATCAGAAGCCTACGACCCGATGATTGCCAAACTGACTTGTCATGCGAAAGATCGTCAGAGTGCCATCGAAACCGCTCGTCGTGCCTTGAAGGAATTCATCATCCAAGGTTTGACCACCAACAAAGCCTATCTTTGGGAAGTGATTAAGAATGAGGACTTTGTTGAGAATAAGATAGATACATCGTTTTGTGCCACGCATCAGGATGGCTTGATCAAAGCATTGGAGGATAGCCGAAACGCCCAAAATGTGAATGACATTGTGGCCGCTTTCTTGATGTATGATTTCTGCAAAAAGCATGTCGAACATCATCCTGAAAACGTTTGGGAGGAAATCGGCTATTGGCGTTACCACATGCAGCTCATCGTAGATGTGGAAGGCAAAAAGATACCAGTCAGTATCAGTGCCGCTGAGGCTGGCAAGATCAATGGAACGGTAGGGGAGACGCCTTTCGCTGTAGAGTTTATCCAGTATGAGAACCGACAGCTCAAGATTATGCTTAACGGACGCACAGAGACCGTTTATTGCTCGGTGAACAATGAACAGAAGACCATCATCAATTTCCATGGCCTCAATTTCACTTGCTATCGTACTGACCAACTGAACGACACCTTGGACTATGCCTGCAAGGAGTCGGTGAACGACAAGTCGCGTTTGGTGTCGCCTATGCCTGGCAAGGTTGTGAAAATCAATGTTAAGGAAGGCGATGAGGTGAAAGAAGGAACGATAATGATGGTGGTGGAAGCAATGAAGATGGAGAACAATATCGTTGCCGCTGGAAAAGCCAAGGTGAAGCGGATTTTTGTAGAAGAAGGCCAGATGGTGGATAATAAATTGCAACTTTTAGAGTTGGAATCTTGAATCTTTGAATCTTAATTTTTAAATAATAAATGAACTTCGACCTCACAAAAGAACAGGAAGCCCTCCGCCAGCGTGTGCGCGACTTCGCCGAACAGGAAGTGAAACCCGTCGCCCGCGAAAACGACGAAGACCAGCATTTCGATGTTGGCTTGACCCTCAAGATGGCCGAACAAGGTCTCTTGGGTATGACCGTCCCAAAGGAATACGGTGGTCAAGGGCTTGACAATCTGAGTTATATCATCGCTGTGGAGGAACTTGCCCGCGTGGACGGTTCCACCGCAGCCACCATTGCTGCCGACAACTCTTTGGGTATCGGCCCTATTAAAGACTACGGCACAGAGGAACAGAAACGCAAGTATTTGCCTCAGCTCTGCAAGGATCGCCTTTGGGGATTCGGCCTGACCGAGGAAGACGCAGGTAGCGACTCAAGAGGCACCAAGACGACTGCCCAGTTTGACGGCACATTTTGGCATCTCAATGGTTCCAAAATCTTCATCACTAACAGTGCGACACCCATCAGCCTGGGTACTACTGTGCAGGCTGTTTCGGGAGAAAAAGATGGCAAACCGGAGTTTACGGCTTTGTTGGTCGAGAACAAACGGGAAGGCTTCACCCAGACGCCTATGCACGACAAAATGATGTGGCGCGCCTCCAACACGGGCAAACTGATCTTTAATGATGTGAAATTGCCCGAAGACTGCATTTTGGGTAAGCCGGGCGAGGGATCTCACCTCATGCTTGCTACCCTCGATTCAGGACGTCTATCCATTGCTGCTATGGGTCTGGGTTGCGCACAAGGTGCTTACGAGATGGCCTTGGCTTACTCCAAGAAACGTGTGCAGTTTGGTAAGCCTGTATGCAAGTTCCAGGCAGTGAGTTTCAAGTTGGCAGACATGGCCATGAAGATTGAAGCTGCACGAGGACTGCTCTATCATGCCTGCTGGCTCAAAGACCAGCACCGTCCTTTCGGCAAGGAGGCAGCGATGGCGAAGCTGTATTGCTCCGAAGTGGCCGCTGAGGTCTGCGACAAAGCCGTTCAGGTGATGGGCGGTCATGGCCTGCTGAAGGAGTTCGACATGGAGCGCTTCTACCGCGACCAGCGCATCCTTCAAATAGGCGAAGGAACTTCTGAGATCCTCCGCTTAGTGATTTCGAGAGCAATTGGATGTTAGTAGGAGCTAGCCTTCCATGTCATTCCAACATGGGAAAGTGCGTTGGAAGGGAATTTATGGAAGGTGGCACAATGAGGTAATGACCTTTGTTTGAAGGCTCTTGAATCCATAGTTCCCATGCCATTGTCCACCCATCGCTGGGATGACATGGCTTCAAGAGCCTGCAACAATCTCGTTAGGGTAACATACCTTCCGTGACTTGCACTACCGCAAATTGAAATAGACATTGACTTCATTCCCTAAAGGAATCCCAAATAGAAGAATTAGTAGTTTAATTTAAATAATACATTATGAAAATCAAGTACTTTGCATTAGTCGCTATGGTAGCCGTTGCATTTACCGCTTGCGACAGCAAGAAACCAGAACCGGTTCAAGAGCCTGTTCAAGAACAAACTCACCTGTCAGACAAGTACGCCGAGTACACTCTGACAACCAAAATCGATCACCTCAGCGACAACGAGCGTGAGATGCTGCGACTGCTCTTCGAAGCCGCCGACATCATGGACGGCCTCTTTTGGAACGAGAACTATGGTGACAAGGATGAACTGATGGCCAAAATCGGTGACAATGCCGACATCAAGAAACTGGCCACTATCGCCTATGGCCCTTGGGATGGCCTTGATGGCAACAAACCTTTCGTTGAAGGCATTGGTGCAAAACCCGCTGGTGCTCAATTCTATCCTGCCGACATGACAGAGGAGGAGTGGAATGCCTTCGACGACCCGAACAAGACCAGCCAATACACCATGATTATCCGCGACGAGAATGGCGCATTGAAATGCGTGTGGTATCACGACTACTTTGTCGAACAAATTGAAAAAGCTGCTACCTTGCTCGATAAAGCCTCTGAATTGGCTGGCGACAAGGAGTTTGCCACCTATTTGAAACTCCGCGCTCAGGCTCTCCGTACCGACGATTACCTTGAGAGTGACATGCAGTGGATGGATGTGCGCAACAACAACATCGACATGGTGATTGGCCCCATCGAGAACTACACCGACGCCCGCTACGGCATCAAGGCCTCACACGAAGCCTTTATCCTTATCAAGGACCAAGAGTGGACCAAGCAGTTGGCTCGCTATGCTTCGTTTGTGCCTGCACTGCAAAAGCAATTGCCTGTGCCTGCCGAATATAAGAAAGAAGTGCCTGGCTCTGATGTTGACTTGGCTGCTTACGATGTGGTTTATTATGCCGGCGACTGCAACGCCAACAGTAAGACCATCGCCATCAACCTGCCTAACGATGAGCGCGTGCAGCTGCAACGTGGTACCCGCAAACTTCAGCTCAAGAATGCTATGCAGGCCAAGTTCGACAAGATACTTGACCCTATTTCCAAGGAGTTGATGACCCCTGAGTCGCTGGAACACATCAAGTTTGATGCCTTCTTTGCCAACGTGATGTTCCATGAGACCGCCCACGGCATGGGCATCAAGAACACCATTACGGGTAAAGGCACCGTCCGCGAGGCTTTGGGTAACCAGTACAATGCCCTCGAGGAAGCCAAAGCCGATGTGCTGGGTCTCTATCTCGTGACTAAGCTGGCTGAGATGGGCGAGTACACCAACACCACGATGGAAGACAACTACACCACCTTCATGGCGGGCATCTTCCGCTCGGTGCGTTTCGGTGCTGCCAGTGCCCATGGCAAAGCCAACATGCTTACCTTCAATTACTTCCAAAACGAAGGTGCTTTCGTTCGCGACGAACAAGGCAAGTATGCCATCGACTTCGAGAAGATGAAAGTGGCGGTTGAGAAACTCGCTGGCGACATCCTTCAACATCAAGGCAATGGTGACTATGAAGCCACCAAGGCTTGGATGGGTGAGATGACGGTCATCAAGCCTGAGTTGCAGGCCGACCTTGACCGCGTGAATGCTGCTGGTATTCCCACCGACATCTATTTCAACATGGGGCCGCAGGTGCTATTGAAGTAAAATTCTCACACATGTTTATCTATCAGAGACGGTGCATTGCGCCGTCTTTGTTTTTTTTTGGGGTACAAAGCCCAGAAAAAAAGTTATCAACACTGTTGATAAAACGTTGATAAAAAAACGAAAAAAGCCGCTTTTCTTGCTTCTTTTCTATCCAATTAATGCCTATATTTGCGCTCGTTACATTGTATTATTGTGATCTATTGTAAAACACTAACAATCAATTAAATATCAATCCATTAAAACATTTAACACGATGAAAAAGAGATTTACAATCCTGGCAGCGGCTTTCGCGTTGCTAGCATTCCTCGCCATTCCTATGGGGATGAGGGGACAAACTGCCACATTCACTCCTAGTGACTTTAGTGGTCAAGGAACATCTGGAACGGGTAGTGCAATTTCAGCAACCGTTGATGGTGTTACTTTTGCCTGCGATAAGGGCTTTGGGACAACGGAAATCCGTTGTTATAGTGGAGGAATTGTTACTATTTCCTCTTCTAACACAATTACAGCTTTGGATTTTACGTTTTCTGGAGGTAGAACTGGTGGCTTAGAAGAATCGTATTCTGGATTATCAACTACATCTTGGCAACAAACGTTGTCAAGTCAGGCTCGTTTTTCTGAAATTGTTGTCACTTACACTGACGGTGACACTCCTCAACCTACCACCTACACTGTCACTTACGACTGCAACGGTGGAACCAGTGGTTGCCCGCAAAATGTGACTGGCATTGAGGCAGGTACACAGATTCAATTGGCTGCTGCACCAACTAAGACTAATTATTCTTTTGATGGTTGGAGCAACGGAAGCACCACCTATCAAGCTGGTGCCAACTACACTGTGAGCGGCAATGTCACTTTCACTGCTCAATGGACAGAGAACACTCCACCTACCCCTGGAGGAGAAACTGCAACTTTGAATATCCAAGCTTATGCCGAGGCCAATAATTGGACAAATGGTACAAAATATACTACAGCCACAGTTGCCCCTGTTACTTTCACTGCAAATGGTGGTAGCAATACGGGAAAGTACTATGAAAGTGGTCATGATTGGAGATTCTATCAAGGCGAAAGTGCAAGCATTACAATTTCTGTTTCTGAAGGATATACGCTTGTTAGCGTTACACCCACATACAATGTTAATAATGGAGGTGTTCTGAATAATGGAAACACCGCTATCACAAGTGGGACGACCGAAAGTGTTTCAGGAACATCCGTTACCTTTACTGTTGGCAATAGTGGATCTGCCACGAATGGCCAAGTGAGATTCACAAACATTGATGTTACTTATGTCTCTGATGGTGGCACTCAAACCTCAAGCGACCTCACTATCACTAACCAAGCAACTGATCTTACTTTCGACCTTTATAACAACACTACTGCTCAAGTTATTAACTATACTACTTCTAGCACTGGTGCCATCACCATCACTCCTGCTGAAAGCGATTACTTCAGCTATGTCCATGATGCAGCTGCAAAGACCGTCACAATCACTCCTACGGCGGTAACCCCGAGTGCTCAAACTGTTACCATCCACCAAGCAGCTGATGATGACTATTATGCTGGCACGGCTACCTTTACAGTTTCAGTAGCAAATAGTGATCCTAACATTCCCGGCACCGAGAACAATCCTTACACCGTTGCGCAAGCCCGCGCTGCCATTGATGCTGGTGTTGGTACACAAGGTGTGTATGCCTCTGGTATTGTTTCTGCCATTCCAACGGCTTATAACTCCACTTATGGCAATGTCACCTTCAACATGGTTGATGAAGCGGGTGATGAAGTCTTCCTGCAAGCCTACCGCTGTGGTGGCGAAGAAGCTGCCAATGTCGCCGTTGGCGATGTTGCCGTGGTTTATGGTAATTTGACCTATCACGCTGCTAGTGGAACATACGAATTCGGTCAAGGTTGTCAAATAGTTTCCTTAGAGCATTCTGCAAATCCTATCATTACAGTTGCCAATGCTATGGTCAATGTTCCTGCCGCTGGTGCTGAAGGCGTTCTCACAGTGACCTATTTAAATTTCGAAGAGATTGTTGCCAACGTTTATTTCTGCGATACCGAAGGTGCTGCTGCCACTTATGATTGGATTAATGCTGAAATCGATGATGATAATAATATTTACTATAATGTGGATGCCAATGATGGTGCCGCCCGTATGGCTTATTTGAAAGTTAACGACGGTGATGTTTATTCCAATCTTGTCACTATCAACCAAGAAGCTTATGTGGCTCCTACCTATGCTGAATTGCCCTTCGAATTCGATGGTGGTAAAGCAGATATCGAGACTACAGATGGTCTCTATCAGGAGGGTCTTGATGACGACTATAGTTCCTCGCCTAAATTGAAATTCAACACCACCGGAGACTATGTCTTGCTCCAATTCCAAGAGGAGCCTGGAACACTGACCTTCGACATTAAAGCAAACCAAAGTCAAGGTAGTTGGGAAGGTACATTAACTGTGATGACATCTTCAGATGGTATATCATATACCGAAAAGGCATCTTATTCAACTATTTCAACCACGAAAGAAGGCAAAACTATTGCGGATTTGGCAAGTGATGTAAGATACATTAAATGGATTTATACAAAAGTTACTGGCAATGTAGCTCTCGGTAACATCCATCTTTATGAATTCGGTGGCGGTCCTGTCGCAGAGACTTACGATTTAACTATTGAACCTTTTGAAAACCTCGAAATATTCACCTTCGTTGATGATGAGCTTACTGAGCCATTGGAAGGAGCGGGTACCATTCAAGTGACCGAGGGCGTTAATGTGATGCTGAGCGTTAGTGCGGAACCTGGTTATGTTATGCAATCATTAATGGTGGATGGCGTGGAACACGTGAACGATATCACCGAAGATCTGACTTACACTTTCATTATGCCTAGCCACAATGTCTCTGTCAGCGCCACGGCTGTGGAAGACATTCCATTCGAGCCTGCCACTTATACCTTGGTTACCAGCACTGATCAAATTGTTTCAGGCAAGACCTATATTATTGTGGGCTTCCATGAGGACGAAGCTTTCGCTATGGGAGAACAGAGAAGCAACAACCGTAAAGGTGTTGCCATCAGTGTTGACGGCAATACCGCTACCGTTGAAACCGCAGAGGTGCATGAGGTCGTCATTACCGCTTTGGAAGCGGATGGATTCTATTCCATCTATGACGGTGGCTATCTCTATGCAGCCAGCAGTTCTGGAAACCAACTGAAGACCAAGGCTGAGTTGGATGTGAATGGTCAATGGGAGATTAGTTTTGACACTACAGCCCACATTGTTGCTTCAAACAGCGAAAACCACAATGTGATGCAGTTCAATTATAACAACAATAACCCAGCACTTTTCAACTGCTATTCTGATGCAAGCCAATCTCCTGTTTATCTCTATGTGAAGGAAGAGGCTACGACGACTGTGACGCAGACGATTGCTCTGGCCGCTGGTCAGAACTGGGTGTCGTTCAACGTCGAGACCGATCTTGCCGCCCTTCAGACAGCCCTCACTGACGTTTTGGGCACCACGGGTGTCACCATCCAGATCAAGTCACAACTGCAATACGCCAAGATCAACCGTGGCAGATGGACCGGTAACCTTACCGAACTGAATGTCGCCCAGATGTACGTGATCACGGTGAGCTCCGACTGCGAAATCCAGTTGGAAGGCATGCCTGTCGATCCTGCCGAGCACTCCGTCACCTTCACCG
>CADCJI010000037.1 GCA_902801625.1 uncultured Bacteroidia bacterium
AACGAGCATCCAGAAGGGCGAATCCCTCGCCGACACCATCACCATGGTGGCCAGCTATGCCGACCTCATCGTCATGCGCAACCCCATCGAAGGCTCGGCTCGTTTTGCCTCCGAAGTGTCGAAAGTGCCGGTCATCAACGCGGGCGACGGTGCTAACCAGCACCCCACCCAGTGCATGCTCGACCTCTACAGTATCCGCAAGACACAAGGCACCCTTGAAAACCTTGAGATCACCCTCGTCGGCGACCTGAAATATGGTCGCACCGTCCACAGCCTCGTGGAGGCCATGTGCCACTTCAACGCGAAATTCAACCTCGTCTCGCCCGTCGAGCTGAAGTTGCCGAGCGTTGTGAAGCAACACATCAAAGACCGCAACCTTGAATACCATCAATACACCGAGCTGGAGGACGCCATCCCCCACTCCGACATCATCTACATGACCCGCATCCAGCGCGAGCGCTTCCCCGACCCCGAGGAATACGAGAAGGTGAAGAACTCCTATGTGTTGCGCAACGCCATGCTGGAGAACTCCAAGCCCAACTGCCGTGTGTTGCACCCGCTGCCGCGCGTCAACGAGATCCACGTCGACGTCGACGCCAACCCTAAGGCATATTACTTCCAGCAAGCACAAAACGGCGTCTACGCTCGTCAAGCCCTCATCGCTTCAATTTTAGGATTAAAATGATTGGCATTTGCTTCGCAAAGAAATCTATCAAAAATCAATATAAAATCAATCAAGAATCAAAAACAATGATAGCAAGAATCGAAATCAGATTTTAGAAGATTTTGAGACATATTTTTGAACGATTTCTACACGAAGTGTATCCCACAATAACAAAACAACTAACAATCAACATACAGACATGGAAAAAAAGAAAGAACTGACTGTGAGCGCCATTGAGAATGGCACCGTCATCGACCATATCCCCGCCGACAAAGTGTTCCAAGTCGTCAAGATCTTAGGCTTGGAGAAAGTCAGCAACCCCGTGTATTTCGGCACCAACGTGGAGAGCAAGAAATACGGCACCAAGGGCTTCATCAAAGTCTCCAACAAGTACTTCGAGCCCGAAGACGTGAACAAGATCGCCCTCGTCGCCCCCACCGCCTCCATCATCGAAATCAAGGACTTCGAGGTCATCAGGAAGCAGACCGTGACCATCCCGGAGCGCATCGAACACATCGTGAAGTGCTTCAACCCCAACTGTGTCACCAACAAGGAGCACGACGTGCCGACCAAGTTCACCGTCATCAAGGACGCGCAGGGCAACATCAAGCTGCACTGCCACTATTGCGAGAAGAACACCACACAGGACAAACTTGAATTCATCTGATTATGAGGAAGACCGGGATCATCATAGTTATTATCATAGGTCTCATCCTGCTTTGGGGCTGGTCCATCTACAACGGATTGGTCAAAAAGCAGGAAGCCGTGGCTGCGACCTGGAGTCAGGTAGAGAATGTCTATCAGCGGCGTGCCGAATTGGTGCCCAACCTCGTTGCCGTGGTCAAGAACTACGCTGAATACGAGCAGGAGACCTTGACAGCCGTCACCGAGGCCAGAGCCAAGGCTGCTGCTTCGACGGTCGACATGGAACACTTCGACGAAACCGACTTTACCCATTTTGAGTCAGTGCAGAAGGAATTGGGCAATTCGTTGAACCGTCTCATCGTCTCCATCGAGAACTATCCTGACTTGAAGGCCAGCGAGAACTATCTCAACTTGCAAGCCCAACTGGCTGGATGCGAAAACCGTATCCAGACCGAGCGACAGCGCTTCAACGAAGCCACCAAAGTCTATAACCAAAGCATCCGAAAATTCCCGAATATGCTAATAGCCAAACTCCTCGGCTTTGAGAACCGTCCTTATTTCGAGGCTGATGAAGGAGCTGACAGGGTGCCGGAGACGTTTTGAATACTTTATTTGCATAAAACAAAAACGGGCGGAATCCTAATGGGTTTCGCCCGATTTATCTTAAAACACGACTTGTTTAATCCTATACTTCCTGTTTTTATACTCCTCCTCCACCTCAAGGATGCCTTCGTCCACGAGTTGTTTGAGGTAGTCACGGGTTCTTGAGGGCTTGAGTCCGATGGCTTTCGAAATGGATTTTGCGTCTGAAATCCCGTTATTAGCGATAAAATCGATGATTTGTCGCCGATTTTCCTCATTTCGATTTTGGTTTTCTGATTTTAAAGTTGTTTTATCAGGTTCCTCTTCGTTCATCGAAGGCTATCCGCTCGAATACCGAGTCTCATCTATTTTTTCCTTTTCCTGTATTTCTGATTCCTGTCGTTGGGCTTTTCTGGAATGGTCATTTCCAAAACGCCCATATCAACAAGAGGCTGGATGTGCCTTTTGCGATTGATAGACTGATTGGACAGTCCCAATCTGGCCAATATCTCTTGTGCCGTCCTCGGAACGGAACAGTAATTCACGACATCCCTTTGTGCCTTTGTCAATGCAGATTTCCGAATTTTTTCTTGGTTACTTTCTTGGTTACCTTCTTGGTTACTTTCTTGGTTACTTTCTTGGACACTTTCTTGGTTCGTTTCTTGGATACCTTCTTGGTTATTCGCTTTTGGCTCTCTCTTGATGATAATCACAAATTCATGAATCCTTTCCTCATTATTGAACGTCACCTCAAGGCCTTCTTCCAAGGCTCTCAGAATGCCACTTCCTGCGCCAGTATAGGGCAAAAGGTAGTTGGCGTTGGTAAACAGGAACTGGTTGCGTGGCATAGAGGTCCCTTTAACAATGTCGTCCACCCTCAGGCCGTTGGGCAACTCTCCTGGGCTATGAATCTCCACCCTGTTATCAAAGATGAAAATACGGATGGGAGCCTTCCAATTGAGCGAACGGTGCACCAACGCATTGACCACAAACTCGACGAGCGCGGCATACGAAATCTCTAACTTGCCTTGCGAATTGAACTCTTTTTCAACTTGAACGTTGCGCAGGTTACGGGTGAAAAACGTCATGATAGTTTCATACTGGTGCAACAGATGACCTTCCATGTCGGCGTCTTTCACCTTGTCGCGGAACATGGTGCCACCAACGGAATTGCCCACATAACAGATGCACTTGGCAGTGTAGGTTGGCAGCCACCGTTGTGGGTATTTTCCGAATAGCAGCATGGCGGCCACCGTAAGCTTTCCATCGGGACGGATAAAGCGCAGGTTTCGCATCAAACCTTCCATGCTGACACCACCTGCAACAAAATGGGTCATTTGCTCCAAGGTGTAGTCGCGCAGGTTCTGCTCGTTGACGCCTTTCTGGGCCATCACCACAGCAAAACGATTCAGTAGGAAGGTCTTTAGGCATTGTTCATCGAGGTCACTAATAGAGGCATTGGCCACAGCAGCCTCATCGGGTGCAAAGTTGCCACATTGACTCATCATCTCGGCCAGTTCAGCATTGTCGAACACCCTCCGTTTGTCGGCTCCATTCTTTACCCACACAATACCTTTGTTATCATGATACGGTTTATTGAGACCTTCTTTGATGGTAGCCATCACCAAGTGTCCACCTTCCACGGCTATCGTCTCTATGTCGAGCAATATGCTAGGGATAACATTCTCTGAAGCGATGTTGCCCAACAAGTTGGTGGTCTCCTGCACCTCTTGATATGAAAGAGCGTTGATTACACCCATTTTGTCGTTAATGCCTATCACAAGCTGTCCGCCATGCGTGTTGCTGAAAGCTACCATTTCGCAGCCCACATCGTAAGCATCAATGATGCGTTCCTTGAACTGTACCTTGGTCACTTCGCCATGGTCTCGTAGTTTCAATACTTCTTGCTCTGTCATACAATTCGGATTTCTATTTCAGCCCACAAAGTTACAACTTTTATACAAACCCGTCATTTTGTGGATTAAGTAGATGAGCATATTTAGTTTACACAAAAGGCAAGAGGATTTGGCGGTTAGCGGTCAGCCATCAGCAGTCAGCCCTGGTGCTACCAAGCTGATAGCTGACGGCTGATAGCTTACAGCCTAGTTAATTTCAAACGATTACTTACTCCCAATAATTTTTCCGTATCTCTGCACCAAATTCCCACCCATGCAAGCCATTCACTTCTTAATCCTATACTTCCTGCTTTTATACTCCCCCTCCACCTCAAGGATGCCTTCGTCCACGAGTTGTTTGAGGTAATCGCGGGTTCTTGAGGGCTTGAGTCAGATGGCTTTCGAAATGGATTTTGCGTCTGAAATTCCGTTATCGGCGATAAAATTGATGATTTGTCGCCGATTTTCCTCATTTCGATTTCGATTTTCCGTTTTTAAAGTCGTTTTATCAAGTACCTTTTCGTTCATCGAGGCTATCAGTTCGAAGACCAGATGCATCTGGCTTTAGGCATTTTTCCGCCCTTCTCAATTTAAATCAGGGCATTAGGGAAATACTTTCCAAAATCCACAGTTGGCAGCTTGCTTCCTTTTGCCACCACGTCCTTGACAAACTGCTCACATTCTTCAACCGACATCTTTCCTCTCTTTATTGCATAATACAGGAAATCCAATGTGGTCAGATAAGTGATTTGCTGTTTTTCACAGTACTCCTTAATGTCTTTCAAGTTGCTGCTGCCGATGACATTGTGGGTATAACGGCAATAAGCCATACAAGCACTTTCCCCTTTGCCAAAGGTCTGCAAAAGCTTGGCATACTCAATCACCATCTCCCCTGTCGGGTTGAACGTCTCCTTTGAAATGTTCTTCAGAAAAAAGATTTGGTTGTCCAACTGGTTTTGAATGGATCCGATCTCATCATATACCGTACTCAAAACGACATGTTCATATTCCGGCAATATTTCCGGCAACATGTTAAGCCGTCCCGCCTTGGCGAAATGAAGCAACACGTCAGCATCCAGTATGATTTTGACCTTCTCCATAACCGATTAGGTTAAGCAGTTCGAGATAATGCCCTTCGGAAATCCTTTCCTCGTCGAATAACTTACGAGCCTTGGAGCCAAAATCACCAATGACCAATCCCTCGTTTCCTTTTGAATAGAGTTCGACATCATATCCGCGCAAAGCTGCCTCCTGCGTAATCGAAACCGCCAACAGCTCGTCAGCGGACAAAGGACTGATAATGTGCAATTCCTTCAGCCTCACCACCAAAGTATGATGCGAAGCCCCATAAAGATGCTCCATCCGAAGCAACGTGTCAATACTGACACTTTTGCTGACAATTTCATCGGATGGAATGTTTTTCAGCAAACCTTCCTTGGGCATCAGCAAAGCGGAAGCGAACAGATTGGCCGACCTCTCAGCGGCATCGGAATAGATTGAGTTGTCGCAGAAATGCGGCTGGGGATTCTCGTCGTAATACAAATGGTACAACTCATGCGCAATGGTAAAGTGTTGCCGTCCTCGCCTCGAATTACTGTTCACCAACATGAAACGATGCTTTTTGTCTGGTGTCAATAGCGACAATCCAAACAATTTGTCCGACAAGGGACGATAGAGTGTCATCACATTCAACTGACGGAGGACAGTCTTCATATTGAGCGGCTCCGTTGCGGAAACACGCAGCAACTCACTTCGCATCTTTCCTGCAAGGATTTCGGCCGTTTCAAGGTCCAGCTTTTTCATTTTCCCAACAGCCTTTCCATTTTCAAATAATTCATCACAACGCTCTTGAACGAGGCCACTTCTCGCATATCATCAGCGCTAAGGTCATCAGCGCGGAAAGCGCAGACCAGCATATTGCGGACTGCCATTTCGTCTTCCTCGAAGAGAAGTGCCAGTTCGCAGCCGAACAAATCCGCTGCCTTTTGCAGCACTTCCAAAGGCGTTTCGCGCTCGCCTGCCTCATAGTTGGCGTAAGCCGAACGCCCAACACCAAGATATTCAGCCATTTTCTCTTGCCAAAATTTTCAAAACAAAACATATTTTGCCACATTTTACAACAAATTTCCGAGTATTCAACTCAACTTTTCAAAGAGGGAAAGCATTTCGGTTTTGTGCATTTTATTAAACACCGTCTTTTGACAAACACCATTCTCCAGTCTATAGAATATTAGTATCTTTGCAAAAAATATCATATGTCTTTTTTGGCAAAAATATCACAAACCGCACAAGGTATTAAGGAAAAAAAGTCTGTTCATTTTATTGAACGTTTATTAGAAGATTATCAAGTACATGACAAAATTGAAACAGAAAACACTGGGGCCAATATTGATGGTTCTATTGAACTATTAGACAAAGATGGCCGAATCAAAGGGACGGTCATAGTTCAAGTAAAGACAGTAAATAAAACTGATGAGGGCAAATACCGATTCCCTTGTCCAGCATCTCTTTTTGCATATGCCGAAGTAAATTCAGTAGTTGTGTTGTTACTAGCTGTAGATCATTCTAATGAGATTGTATTATGGAAACACATTTCTCGTCAGCTTTTAGAAGATAATAGAGATAAAGAGCAACAAGAGTCTATAACCCTACATTTTGCAGAAAAGGAGAGATTATCCAAAGATAATGTAGAAGAGACCTTGAATCAATGGAAACTATTGTCTCAAAATGTTGTAAACACTTTAGTTAATGCTCCGATTATTTTTCAAGAAAACGAAGGATTAAGGGAACTCCTTATCAATTCGGAAAACCCAAAAATTGACCTACCGTTAGAAGACATATATAAAATGCAACTATTTTCTGACACCTATAATCGTATATATGACAATGACTTAATCTTTTTTAAGCCACGCATGTTCTATGATTGTTGGAAAACAGGACTCGCAATTTTTAAGTATGAGGACCAAGAACTAATACATTCATTATTCCCAATTAGATATGGAGAAAATAGCCTATTAATAAAACAATTGCCATTTTCATCGTTAAAGGATTGTAAAGATCCATATATCAGCATGAATTGCGAGAAAAACAGAATAAAAGATGATCCCGTATTTTTTGCGATAGATTTTATCAAGGAGCAATTGTCAGATTTCATCAAGAAAAACTTAATAATACCTAGCTACGATGCCTTGCTAATTGAATATGTACGAGACACTTGCATACATCAGTCAGAATTAAAGATTAAAAAAGAGCAATTCGATGACATTGAAATTATTATCAAGAACTTGGAAAAACGGTATCCTGGAATATCCAACCGCTCACCAAATACGACATATGGCAATAAGAGCTTAAACATTGGGAATTTATACGATACAATCATATTATTAAAACAACGCGGATACACCAAGATACCATCAGTATATCCAAACCATGGGAATTATGGACACACTGGCTTTGTATCAGATTTTTTCACTCCAGAAACTGCTTTCAAAAAGCTACAAAGTGTTGTAAGCATTGCGTACAGTGCTTTAAGTCGTTTTATCGGTGAAAATTTACCGTTAACATATTATAATCAAAATGGAATTAGCAAAGCAAATCTGATAATTTACTATCTAGATTATTCTACTCGTAAACATCACTATGGTTTCCCTTCTTACAATGGTTTTCCTTCCTTAAACGCATATTACTTTGAAGGCCAAGATGATAAATCACATTTTAATATAGAGTGTTATAACAATAATGACTTACATATTACTGATGAAAACAATGTGAAGGCAATGTCTGATTTATGGAATGTAAAAAGCATCATACACGATGGGAATAGGTATAAACTTGTAATGATCGAAGGGGTTGATATCCAAAAATATATCTTTGGCCACTTCAATATAATCAATGTTTTTAATGAATTACTCCAGAATCACTTGAATGATTATTTCGAAATGATAAAAAGATAGTATCCATCATCAAGTTGTAGTTGTGGCTTCTATCACTGCGATTTCCTCCTCCGTCAAGCCGTAAAGTTGATAAACGAGATGGTCGATTACCTATTGAAGACACTACTCGTCCACATTCCTATAGCGTATATCATAATTGATAATATACTCTATTTCAGCATTATTTAACCCATATTTCTTCCCAATGTACCTGTCTATTTTGTCAATCAATGCTTTCGATTTTCGGGCATAGAAGCACTTTAGTCCTGATGACAATACTTTACTTTTATTGTTCAAATCACTCAAATATGATTCATATAGTTTTTTTATGTCATCCAGTTCCTTGTCTGTGTATGATTCATATGGGATAGGGAACATTGCCAATTCAGATGTTCTTAAGTTGTGCCAATCTGAATGAATCAACCAAAACCAGTAAAAAAGAGTACTTGACAGGCTTGCACCAACAAGATCAACATACTTTTGAGGAACGATTATATTACCTTCAGCCGCAGAATAAGTAGGCTCTTTAAGAATAACTTTGTAATATCTTCCACCTGCTTTTCTATAATAGACACAACCTCCCTTATCTACGTACAAGCTTCCTAATCCTGTTTTTGTTTTTGACAACTTTGACAGTATCTCTTTTTCGATTTTATCTCCTATCTTTGGTATTCTTCCGTTACGAACGTAATCCAGTGCGTTGATAAATTTTAGATTATCGAGCAACACCCATAATGATTCGTCTGAATAACGTTTATTGATAGGTGTCGACATCAAATTGATGCATTTTGTACCAGTTTTTCTAAATCCTATTATTGAGACTTGCTGTTCTGCGCTTTCAAATATTCGCTTTGGACGATCTCCGTAAGAACTTATGTAAACATCATCGCAATTATCAATCAGCAATTTATGGAGCCCAGACATTGAATCTGATGCAGTGACACTAAGGGGCACTATAAACATGGAGACACCGCCTGTTTTTATTGATTTGTACCCTAAATCAATGAAAATACTGAAAGTGTCAGTGGAACCTTTTTGAATGCCCTTAATGGTCTTTGCAGATTCATAGATTTTTTTGAAAGCCGTTTTTTCCTCATTTGTGGTTTTTGCCCCATACGGCGGATTCCCAATCACAATATCAAACCCTCCTTTAGAAAACACATCATGGAACCAAGTATGCCAAAGGAAAAACTGGTCATTGCCCGAAAGGTCGAGGTCACCAAAATCCACTTTGATATGCTGCTCCAGTAATTGTTGCTTCACATTGTCGATAATTCGAATACGAAGAGATTGCTTTTCTTTGTGGTCAGTGCAGTCGAAGTATTGAACAAGCATGTCGCGAAGTTCTTTGCGATACACGTCAATCATGTCGTCGAAGAAGGTGAGCATTCCTGTGTCATCCGCTTTCTTTTCCGTCATCGTGGAAAGGTCAACGCCCTTATACTGCTCCAAAAGCGAGTTGCCTTGCATAATCTTGAAATCAAGGTTGGGCAACGCCTGTGGTGTTTCCTCATCAACAATGAGTGAAAGCCAAAAGCGCAAACGGGCAATGTCAACGGCACCTCGCTCGATGTCAACGCCATAGACGTTCTGCTGGATGATGTGCTTCTTGATTTCAGCCGCTTGATGCTGGCTGATGCCTTCCAAAGCAGTACGGCAGAGGAACAACTCTTTCAGCAAGCCCATTGGGAAGGCTCCCGAGCCAATGGCGGGGTCGCATATCTTGACATCCTTCAATAATTGGTCGGTGTTCTCTGGCAAATGCTCCTGAACTTGGTGTGTGGTCACAAATTGGCGAATGGCCTCTTTTGTCATCTCGTCCTTAATACCTGTCTGCAAATAGGCAATGAGACTTTCGCGGCACATATAACTGACAATCTCCTTGGGTGTATAGAAAGCGCCTTTGTCCTTATTGTCTTCAAGCAAGTTCTCGAAGATGCGCCCCAACATCTCAGGGTCAACGCCAACTTCTGCGTCATCAGGGTCATTCTCGTCAATGGTGAAGTTGTAGGAGGCAAAGAAATCGAGCAACGATTTCATGTATTTTTCAGGCAGTGGAAAGTCTGTGCCATCTGCGGCTTCTTGTTCAAACAAACCGCCATTCAGATAGGGAGTGCGATACTGTGGCAACTTCTTTTCATTTTCTGAATTTAAGTCATTGAAAAGTGGTTCAAGCACTTTGTCAATAAAATGATCTTTGTCATCACAACGGGCAAAGAGGTTTTGAATAAACTCTGAATCACCGCTTCCCCATTCGTCATGGATGCCGACACCCAGCCAACCTTTCTTTTGCAGGAACTGGAGGAACACGAGTCGGCCCATTAGTTTCTTCACATAGTCGCGAATCGCTTTTTCAGGATTCGGAAAGCGCGAGAATTGTTGCATAATGTGCTGACAAGGCTTGCCTTCAAGACGTTCTTCCCACTTGTTGGCCACCTTCACCATGCGCTTGCCAGTAATGTAGAAAATAATGTCTTCATACTGTTTCTTGTAACCATCGAAGAACATGTCACTTACAGCATCAACGGAAAATGCTTTGGTCAAATCCTTTAATGAAAGGCCACTGTCTCGCAATCTCTCAAATTGCTGGATGGCGGTACGGCTGCGGTGACCTTCACCCAACAGATAGGTGTACCGTCGAGCATCTGTAGTCTCCTTCTGATAACTTCCATCCTCAGCAAACTTCCACGCTTCGCTAACGTATGAAAAGCGCAGCACACTTTCGCTCTTACGATAGCAGAACATGAAAGCACCTGCATTGCCATTATTGCGCCAAGTAGTGAGCAACATATCGCGAATGCCACGACGGTTGCGCTCAATGTCAACGCTGTCGGCCAGTTCCACCTCATAGACGGCAATGGTTTGCTCATCGCTGAGTGTTATGGTGCCCAACCATAGGGCATGTTTGGCAAACGCACTGCTTGTTGCGACAATTGAAGGCGTGCTCCAAAACTTGATTTTGCTGCCGAAGATGTCGCGCAATAGTAGTTGCCAGTTCTGGCGGTTGTATCTCGATTCGATGATTTCTTTATAGTTCATGGGACTTGATTATTTGGCAAAACTTTCTGACAAAATGATGGTTGCGTCGGATTCTTCCTCGGCGTGTTGGGTGTCGCGATAATAGGCGTTGTAATGGTTGGCCATCTCAAGCACCTGTTTCAAGGCTTCGTCAAAGCCCATTTTGGCCTTGCTGCCGCCTTGCCGTTGAAGGTCTTTCTGAATGCGTTGCAGTCGCTTGGCGATGTATGTGATAGTGCCTCGTTCTGCCAATTCCTTCAACTGTATTATCTTCAGGCGCGTATCGCCATCTTCTATATGAGGCAGCATGCTATTCAGTAAACTGACAGCGGTAGTTACCTGAGCGCCCAAATTGCTGCGCTGGTTTTGGTTTGATTCTTCCTCGTGTATTTCCTCTTCCTTCGATACACGGAATTGTTTCACAGCCTTCTCCACGTGGTCGTGATGTTGTGCTATTCTTGCAACAGGTTGTTCTTCTGGTTGCGCCTTGAAATAGTGGAGTGCATCCAACACCGACAATTCCCGTGTTTGTTCGTCGTTCACCAAATAGAACACCTTTCGGAAGTTGGTTTTAAGGAATACCAAGGTGTCGCCGGAGAGTGTCACACCTTCCACCTCACGTGGTTCACGCCCCGTCCGGCTGCGCAGCGACAACCGCTCAATGCGTTTGTATTCCTTACGGTTCTGCTGATAAAGGCTTCGCAGTTCCTCATAGAAAGGAAGCTCCACGTTGCGGTCTTCCTGTTCACGCTTGATGCCTTCCGAGAAAAGCTTGTCAAGGTCGCGGTCGATGATTTCTTCAGTGGAATAAATCTGATTGTCCTCTCCAAAAGTAGTGTGAAAAGTCTGTATCTTACTCAGCGCGATTTGGTTCAACTTGATTTGCTTGTTGCCTTGGCGTGAGGGATAGAACACATAGTTGTAAATGGTGTTCGATGTAGAGCCGATACGATTCACACGACCAATGCGTTGCATTAAGCGCGTCGCATTCCAAGGCGTGTCGTAATTGATGATGATGTTCGAGCGGTGCAGGTTCACGCCTTCAGCCAACACGTCGGAGGTTAAGATGATGTTATAGTCGTCTTTTCGCAGTTTCCAGTTCGCATCGAAGTTCTCGCGAATGGTCTTGAACAGTTGGCTTCGGTTCTTGGCCGAAATCACCAGAACATCCTTTCGGTTGATGCGCCTTGACAGATATTCAATGGTGTCAACAGCTTCAGAAAACACCACTATCTTCCCTTCGGGGTTGCGGCCTTTCTTGAAGAGCTCATGTTTCAAGAGGTCTTCGAATTTGGCAAACTTGGAATCGTCATCATCATCAATGCACTCCCATTCCAACCACATTTCATCCAACAGTTCTTGGTCTTTGCGGAGCATATCAATGTATTCAGGCTTGAAATCGTCACGCATAAACACAGCATTCTTTGGGTTGTCCTCAGCTTTCTCGTTCAGTTTTTCTTCTATTTCGTCGTCCGTGTAGCCTAGCTCATAGAGCTTGTTGATGTCCATGTCGGGAGCGATGAAGATTCTGTCGTTCTCCCACATCTTAATCATGTTTTCATTGGCTTGACGGAAGTTCTCCACCGAAATCTTGAAAGCATAGAAACTGCTCTCCAATCGTTTCACCAAGCCATTCTTACGGATGCCAGCCAAGCTGCGGCTGATGAGTTCTGCGTTATCATAAAGACCGTTTGATTTTTCTGGTTTCAAGTAAGCGATGGCTTGATAGCGAGCGTAGTTCAACTGCTTGTCGAGCGTCATCATTGCTTTCTCAAAAAGGTCAGCCAAACGGTCGTTCAATTCATATTCCTTTTTGATGGGCTTTGCCACTTTCGGGAAACCGTGAATATCTTTGTTGTAACGCGTGATACTTTCAATGTCTGTTCGTGTGCGTCTTACTGTCAAAGGCTTAATGACACGGTCGCGTACTCGTTCAGCAAGTTTCTTGAACTGCTTCAAATCAAAGTCCTCCAGCTTTCGCATCTTTTTGAACTCCTGAATCAGAGGCGAGAAGAAAGCCGTTAGGTTGGGCACACCGTCAATAGTGCATTGACGCGGGTCTTGGAACATCAGGATTTGATAATACAGGTCAGCGGGTGTATTGTTCATTGGTGTGGCTGAAATCAACATCACCTTTTTCTTATATCCAGGGATATTTCCAGTCTCAACACGAGGCATCTTACAGATTTCCTGCAACTGTTGGAAGGCTCCTGTGGTATGGTTACGGAACTTGTGAGCCTCATCCACCAACACCAAATCATATTCGTCGGCATTCCAATAATTGTAATTGTCATCATCGAGAATCTTTGACAGACTACCATTACTCACAAACTGAGTATATTTGTCAATACCGAAATCCTTGAAGGTGGTCTTCCAGTTCTGTTCCACCGCAGGCGGATAGACCACGAGAATCTTAGTATTGTCGCGTCCGTTCTCAATGAGGAATTTCTTGGCAATCATTGTGGCAATCACCGTTTTGCCAAGACCAACTACATCAGCAAGGAAGAAACCATCGTAACGAATCAGTTTTTGATAGCCTTCAACAACGGCATCCATCTGATACTCAAATTTCTCGTATCCTTCGGGCATATCAAATGGGTCATCTTGGTCAATAGCCAGCACACGGTCAGAGAAATACTCCATGAGCATCTTAATGTAAAGCTCGTATGGCGTGACATCACCTTTCAAATAGGTTTTGTCAAGCGTAGCCCTATAGTCCTCGGCATTGATAGGTACACCCTTGGCTTCTTCCCAAAGCAATTCAAATTCATGTTTGGCAAATGACACATCATCATATTGTGTCAGTTTGACATTGAACTCGTATTGCTTGTCGTCACCTATTCCCAAGCCATTGCCGCTTAGATTACTGCTTCCTGTAATGGCAGCTCCAAATGTATGCTGGTTGAAATTGTCGGGATAGAGGATATAGAATTTGGCATGAATCTTCTTTGAGGGATGAGCGCGGAGTTCAAGTTTCCCATCCAACATATCTTGCACCATCTGAAGCATACCGTCCTCCACTTGTTTGGTGTACCTCGACTGTTCAATATCTTGCTTCAGCAACCTTAGACACTCTTCCTTCACCTCTTCTTCGGCACCAAAAAACAGCTCGCCTTTTTGATGGGCGTGTGCAATATATTTATCCACATCAATACCGATTAGGATTCTTACTTTATTGATGCTATCCAAGAAAGGACGAAGGGTAAAGTAGCCTGAGGCTCGCAAGAAGCCCACCACGGCATCAAGGTTTTTCACCTGAGGGTTGTTTTCAAGAATACCCTCAAACTCTTTCATCAAAGTATTCCCATCTCGATTGGTGAAGAAATGGGAAGAGACAGGTATTTCTACCATACGCTATAGTTTTGCAGCGCAAGGACTATCTGTTCGGAGGGGATGGGCTCAAACAAAGAACCTCAGGACACGAAAAAGCGCGGAAAGGCGCTTATCAATGTCCCAAGGTCCTCGGATGACCCATTCAAAACGATAAGTCCAGTCCACGCTATAGCGTAGACGCTGGCACTTATTCGCGTTTTGAATGTCTTTTGAATTTCCGAGGTTCAGGGACATTCCGAATATAGCACTAACGCTATGTTATTTCCAATAAAAACGCACCGCTGTTTAGGCGATACTTGAGGGCAAAAATACAAAAACTTGGAGAATCAAAGGAAAAAAGAGCAAAAAGATAGATTTCAATCTAAAAGAATAATAGCATTGACACCTCGGTAGGTGACACCCACCGCCGTCTGCGGGACGCAGACGATGACAATGCGTCAAGTCCAAGTCCTGAAAGGACGACCCTACCCCACCCCGATATGCAATGTCGGGTTTTCATATTGAGATGGGCGGATTCCTGTAAGCCGCAGCCATAGATGCCCCCCATGACACAAACCTGAGTCGGCATGACATGGTTGCTGGCTTGTGACTAGGAGCGATGACATGGCTGCTGCAACACCCCCGAAAAAGAAAAAAAGTCTATCCTCTTGCGGGTTCATGGAAAAGATGTATTTTTGCGGTGTCGTTCCGGCACGTTAAGGACGTACAGCGTCACGACCTGAAAGGGCAGCAGATAGCACCGGAAGACGAAAAACATTGGCGGTTAGAGCCTAAGCAGGTTGTTAACCGCCAATTTTTGTTTTATAGAAAGTCTTCATGGCCAACCTTTTCCTTCCCATGCAAGTGCATTCCACATAATAGTATTCTTTTTCTAATGACCTACGATAGACAACTGTGTCGGGATATTTCCCTTGTACGATTTCGTCTGCGCCAGCAATAATCATAGGAATAAGGCAGAAGTCGTTTGCTGTCGTTTGCTGTCGGATATAGCGTTGAAAAAGATATAAATACAATAAACCGCAGGCATAGATGCCCGCCCTTCCCCCTTTTAAGGGGGTGCCCGAAGGGCGGGGGATTAAAGGGAGGGCATGACATGGCTGCCACCAATCTGAATGAAGCCATTCTTGAGCTCATCAACCAGAAGTTGGTGGTGCATCTTGAAGCCAAATGCAACAAGAAACCTACCTTTTTTTCCAAAACAACCACGCAAAAAGCCCAGGCGTAGAAAAAGCCGCATTCCAACACACATGGCCCATTTCGGCATAAGTGACCAGAAAGGCCTCCTCATTGCCGACATCCTTTAATGCGTTATACATCTGTATGCTCCGCGAAGGCATGACCACCTCATCGAGCAAGCCATGAAAGATATAAACGGGCACATCTTTCATAGCCTCGGCGTATGCCAGGTCTCCCCCACCGCAGATGGCAATAGCTGCCGCAAATCTCTCCGGCCAACGCTGCAAGGCATCCCAAGTGCCAAAGCCTCCCATGGAAATGCCGCAAATGTAAACCCGAGTTGAATCAACAACACCAACACCAACAAGGCTGTCAAGCACAGCCATCGCGCCACGCAATTCGGCTGCAGGAACGCTGTCCATCGTGTGCTCAGGCAGGCTCCAATCGGTATTCACCCATCGCCTGTCATTTGGGCACTGCGGAACTATCAACAGAAAAGGATAACGGCTTGTCACGGAGTCATCAAGGAAATACTTGATGCAATGCTTCAACTGCATACAATTGTCGTTGCCGCGCTCTCCTGCGCCATGCAGGAAAATGATCAAGGGTAAAGCTTCAGTCATCGTATCGGCTTTCTCTGAACGATAGAGTCGATATGAAAGCGTGTCATTACCTTCGATGTGACGACAGGCCTCAAACAGGCTTGTATCTGGCAATTGACTTTCGTTTTCTTGAGCCAACAAAAGAGGACCGACCATCAACGCTAGCAGTAAAAAGAGGACATGTTTCATTGCATTACAGATGCTTATATTTACGAAATCGACCGCCTATGTTACTCCATGTTCGACCTTCCATAGATTCCATTCGCACTTGCCTCAGCAAGGAATGACATGGAAGGTCGGGCATACGGACTTTTAGGCGGTCGATTTCTGAACAACAGGTGATTGTTATGCTTGTGCCGTAGGCGTTCCTATCGGGAACTGGGCGACATTGCTACCCAAATCCTGAATGGTGCCAAACTGCTGCTCGTATTTGGCGATGTTGTCGGCCAAAGCCTTGTACAGACGCTTGGCGTTCAAAGGATTCATAATCACTCTTGAACGGACTTTTGCCTTAGGTGTGCCAGGCATCATCTGAGCGAAGTCGACGATGAATTCATTGGGCGAGTGGGTAATGATGGCCAGATTGGAGTATTTGCCTTCAGCCACCTCGTCGCTGATTTCGATATTCAGTTGGTTTTTCTGATTGTTGTTTTCCATAATGTTATTGTAAGTAAGTATCTATTCAAAATTAAACTGCATTATTATAAGCTTCTTAGCTGTAAGCTATCAGCCGTCAGCTATCAGCTCGGTAGCACCAAGGCTGACTGCTGATGGCTGACTGCTGACAGCCAAATTCTTCAGCCTTTTCTGAAACTAATTCTGCTCATCTACTTATTAAAAAGCGGGGACAGCCGTCAAGCCGTCCCCGCTCAGTTCAACACTTGTTAGAGAGCGGCCTTTTCTTGCAGCTCCTCGTACTCTTCACGAGAGCCCACAATCAAGTCCTCATACTCACGCAGACCTGTGCCGGCAGGAATCTTGTGACCGACGATCACATTCTCCTTCATACCAAGCAGGAAGTCGCTCTTGGCGGCAATGGCAGCATTGGTCAGCACCTTGGTGGTCTCCTGGAAGGAGGCAGCCGAGATGAAGCTGTCGGTAGCCAAAGCAGCGCGGGTGATACCTTGCAGCACCTGCGTGGCCGTGGCCGGACGTGCCGGACGCACGGTAGGCAGGGTCAAGTCCTTACGCTTCAGAGCAGACTCTTCCTCACGCAACTTCATGGCCGAAACGATTTCGCCCTTCTGCAGCTTTTCGGAAGCACCATTGTCCTCCACAAAGAACTTACCATAGATGTCGTCGTTCTCCTCTTGGAAGGTCAGCTTGTTGACCAGCTCGCCTTGCAAGAAGCGGGTGTCACCCGGGTCGAGGATTTCGACCTTACGCATCATCTGACGCACGATGACCTCAAAGTGCTTGTCGTTGATGACTACACCTTGCTGACGGTACACGCTCTGAGCCTCGTTGACAATGTATTCCTGCACCTTCATCGGGCCCATGATGGCCAAGATGCTGTTGGGCGTGATGACACCTTCGGAAAGCGGTTGACCAGCCTTTACGAAGTCGTTCTCCTGAGCCAGGATCTGCTTCGAAGTCGGGATGAGGTAACGCTTCTCCTCGCCCGTCTTGGCCGTCACTACGACCTCACGGTTGCCACGCTTCAGTTTCTTCTCAAGGTGGACGATACCGTCGATTTCGGAAACAACAGCCGGGTCGATGGAGTTACGAGCCTCAAACAACTCTTGCACACGCGGCAGACCACCGGTGATATCACCGCCGCCAGAGACGTTACGCGGGATACGCACCAACTGATCACCAGCCGAGATGGCATCGCCTTCGCTTACGATGACGTGGGCATCGACAGGCAAGTCGTAGGAAACCAAGGTCTCACCGTTCTCATCAACGATGTCGATGAGCGGGTTCTTGGCACCTCTCTTACCTTCAATGATGACACGCTCGATAAAGCCGGTCTCAGCGATGGTCTCGTTACGATAGGTCACACCTTCAATCACATTCTGGAAGCGGACCGTACCGCTGTGTTCAGAGATGATAGTGGCATTGTAGGGATCCCATTCGCAAATCTTGTCGCCCTTCTTCACCTGATCGCCAGCCTTGAAGAACAACTTGGCTCCATAAGGTATGTTGGTCGTCATCAAAACGACGTCGGTGTGGTTGTCGTGCAGCTTCAATTCAGCCGAACGACCGATGACAATCTGATATTTGTCGCCTTCCTTGTCAACCTCGACAGAACGCAATTCTTCGATTTCGAGATAGCCATCATACTTGGCTTCGGTGCTGTTGGCCACCAAGCCCTTCGAAGCCTTACCACCAGAGTGGAAGGTACGCAGGGTCAGCTGGGTACCAGGTTCACCGATGGACTGTGCAGCGATGACGCCCACAGCCTCACCTTTCTGCACCAGCTTGCTCGACGACAGGTTACGGCCGTAGCAGTTGGCGCACACACCACGCTTCGACTCGCAGGTCAGCACGGAACGAATCTCGACGCTCTCAAGCGGCGATTCGTCGATGGCCTCGGCAAGAGCCTCGTTGAGCTCCTGACCACTGGCAGCAATGAGTTCGCCCGTCTGAGGATGGAACACATCGTGCAAGGCCACACGGCCGAGGATGCGGTCATACAACAAGGAGTGCTTGCCCGGCTCCTTGATTTCTTCACCACGCGAGATGGTCATACCACGGAGCGTGCCGCAGTCTTTCTCGGTGATGATGACATCGTGGGCCACGTCGACCAAACGACGGGTCAAGTAACCAGCGTCAGCGGTCTTCAGAGCGGTATCGGCCAAACCCTTACGGGCACCGTGCGTAGAGATGAAGTACTCCAACACGGACAGACCTTCCTGGAAGTTCGACAGAATCGGGTTCTCAATGATTTCGGATCCACCTGAACCAGCCTTCATAGGCTTGGCCATCAGACCTCTCATACCACAGAGCTGTGACACCTGAGCTTCGGAACCACGAGCACCAGAGTGCAGCATCATGTACACCGGGTTGAAACCTTGGTCGTCGCTCGACAACACCTTCATCACCTCTTGGGTCAGCTTGGCGTTGACATCGGTCCAAAGGTCAACAATCTGGTTATAACGCTCATTCGGGCCCATGAAGCCCATCTTCTCGTATTCACGGATTTGTGCGGCTTGTGCATTAGCTTCACCAATGAGGTTGCCCTTCATTTCGGGAACGAGCACGTTACCCAGATTGAACGACAAGCCACCTTTATAAGCTTGGTAGTAACCCATGTTCTTGATGTCGTCCAAGAACTTGGTGGTGACGGCAGTGCCTTCCATACGCACCATGTCGCCGACGATGGAACGGAGCGACTTCTTGGTCAACAGCTCGTTGATGAAGCCGTAGTCTTCAGGAACCACTTGGTTGAAGATGACACGACCCACAGTAGTCTCGACAAGCTTGGTGACGAGTTGATCGTTCTCACGAACCTTGACGCGCACCTTAATAACGGCATGCATGTCAGCACGGCCTTCATTATGGGCAATAATCACCTCTTCCGGCGAATAGAACGACATGCCTTCACCCTTTACAGGATGATCAGGCGTGCTCTTACGCGGCTTGGTGATGTAGTACAGACCCAAAACCATGTCCTGCGAAGGCAGCGTGATAGGTGCACCATTCGAAGGATTCAGGATGTTGTGCGAAGCCAGCATCAGAATCTGAGCTTCCAACACAGCGGCGTTGCCCAACGGTACGTGGACAGCCATCTGGTCACCGTCGAAGTCAGCGTTGAATGCCGTACACACCAAGGGGTGCAGACGGATGGCTTTACCTTCGATGAGCTTCGGCTGGAAGGCCTGGATACCCAGACGGTGCAGCGTAGGAGCACGGTTCAACAGGATCGGATGACCTTTCAGGATGTTTTCCAAAATGTCCCAAACAACGGGATCCTTGCGGTCGACAATCTTCTTGGCCGACTTTACGGTCTTGACGATGCCGCGCTCGATGAGCTTACGGATCACGAAGGGTTTGAACAGCTCGGCAGCCATGTCCTTAGGCAGACCGCATTCGTTCATGTTCAGGTCGGGACCAACCACGATAACGGAACGACCAGAGTAGTCGACACGTTTACCGAGCAGGTTCTGACGGAAACGACCTTGCTTACCTTTCAGGCTATCGCTCAACGACTTCAGCGGGCGGTTCGAGTCGGTCTTCACCGCGCTCGACTTACGCGAGTTGTCGAACAACGAGTCGACGGCCTCCTGCAACATACGCTTCTCATTACGCATGATGACATCAGGAGCGTTGATTTCAATCAAACGCTTCAGACGGTTGTTGCGGATGATGACACGACGATAGAGGTCGTTCAAGTCGGAAGTGGCGAAACGGCCACCATCCAACGGGACGAGAGGACGCAGCTCCGGAGGAATCACCGGCACCACCTTCACAATCATCCATTCAGGACGGTTCTCGATATGGTTGTTGGCCTCACGGAAAGCCTCAAACACCTGCAAGCGCTTCAGTAGCTCCTGCTTCTTCTGCTGGGCCTTCACCTCGTTGGCTTCGGCACGCAGACGGTTGGCTTCCTCATCGATATTCAGGCGGGAAAGGAGGTCATAAATGGCCTCGGCACCCATCTTGGCGATGAACTTGTTCGGGTCGTCCTCGGGCAGATATTGGTTCTCGATCGGAATCGTCTCCATCAAGTCGAGATACTCTTCCTCGGTGAGAAATTCCAACTTCGTGACCTTACGGCCATCGTTGTCGTTCGGAATCTCCTTACCTTCAAGGATACCGCCTTGAATCACCACATAGCGCTCGTAATAGATGATGGCATCGAGCTTCTTGGTAGGAATACCGAGCAGGGCACCAATCTTATTGGGCAATGAACGGAAATACCAAATGTGGGCTACGGGCACCACCAATGAGATGTGACCCATACGCTCGCGTCTGACCTTCTTCTCCGTCACCTCCACACCGCAGTGGTCGCAGATGATGTTCTTGTAACGGATTCTCTTGTACTTACCGCAGTGGCACTCCCAGTCCTTGACGGGACCGAAGATGCGCTCGCAGAACAGACCATCGCGTTCGGGTTTATAAGTACGGTAGTTGATGGTTTCGGGTTTCAACACCTCACCGTGTGAACGGGCAAGAATCGATTCCGGCGAAGCCAAGCTCACCGTTATGCTAGCGAAGTTGCTATTGACTATATTGTTAGTTGCCATATTTCTGTTTGTTTTATCCTAGCATTATTCAACTCAATTCAAGACTTTGCCATCCTTGTCCTTGAAGGTGATCTCCAAGCCCAAGCCACGGAGTTCGTGGATCAAGACGTTGAAGGACTCAGGGATACCCGGGATAGGCATATTGTCTCCCTTAACGATGGATTCGTAAGCCTTGGCGCGGCCGTTCACGTCGTCAGACTTCACGGTCAGGATCTCCTGAAGCACATTGCTGGCTCCGAAGGCCTCCAAGGCCCAGACTTCCATTTCACCGAAACGCTGGCCACCGAACTGAGCCTTACCGCCCAGAGGCTGCTGCGTAATCAGCGAGTATGGTCCGATGGAACGGGCATGCATCTTGTCGTCGACCATGTGGTGCAACTTCAGCATGTAGATGTAACCCACAGTGGCAGGCTGGTCGAAAGGCTCGCCGGTCTCGCCATCGTAGAGTTGCATACGGCCGTTGGCAGGCAAACCAGCCTTGGCCATGTATTCATTGATTTCGTTCAAGGTGGCACCATCGAAGATAGGCGTGGCGAACTTCAGTCCGAGTTCGTGACCAGCCCAGCCAAGCACGGTCTCGTAAATCTGACCGAGGTTCATACGCGAAGGCACACCCAAGGGGTTCAAAACTATGTCGACCGGAGTACCGTCGGCCAAGAACGGCATGTCCTCAGCACGGACAATCTTCGAAACGATACCCTTGTTGCCGTGACGACCAGCCATCTTGTCACCAATCATCAGCTTACGCTTCTTGGCCACATAGACCTTAGCCATCTGGACGATACCGTTCGGCAACTCATCGCCCACGCTGGCCACATACTTCTCGCGGTTGTAGCGGCCTTCGATTTCCTTGTGCTTCACCGTGTAGTTGTCGATGATAGCGCCAATCATCTTGTTGACCTTCTCGTCCGACGTCCACTTGTTCGGGTTGACCGACAAGTAATCGATGTCGTAGAGGGCCTTTGACGTGAACTTGGCCTTCTTGGGAATCAGGTTCTCCTTGAAGTTGTTCTGCACGCCAGAAGAGACGCGACCGTTCAACAGGGTCATGAGTTTCTCAACCAACACGTCCTTCAAGGCGCCCAGCTCTTTCTGGCAAGCGGCATCGATCTTGGCGATGTCTTCCTTGTCCTTGGCGCGGGCCTTGCGGTCCTTTTGCAGACGCGAGAAGAGGCGCTTGCCAATGACCACACCCTTCATCGAAGGACCAGCCTTCAATGAGGCGTTCTTCACGTCACCGGCTTTGTCGCCGAAGATGGCGCGGAGCAGCTTCTCCTCAGGAGTGGGATCGGATTCGCCCTTAGGCGTGATCTTACCGACCAGGATGTCGCCTTCCTTGACCTCGGCACCCACACGAATGATACCGTGCTCATCCAAGTCCTTGGTGGCATCGGTGCTCACATTCGGGATGTCGTTGGTCAGCTCTTCCAAACCACGCTTCGTGTCGCGCACCTCAAGGGTGAACTCCTCGATGTGGATGGAGGTGAACAGGTCTTCCTTCACAATGCGCTCCGAAATCACGATGGCATCCTCATAGTTGTAACCCTTCCAAGGCATGAAGGCCACTTTCAGGTTACGACCCAGAGCCAAGTCGCCGTTTTGTGTGGCGTAGCCTTCAGTCAGGATCTGACCAAAGGTCACATGGTCGCCACGACGCACGATAGGCTTGATATTGATGCTCGTGTTCTGGTTGGTACGGGCGTACTTCGTGAGATAATAGGTCTTTACATCGTCGTCGAAGCTGACCAAGCGCTGTTCATCCGTGCGGTCATATCTGATCGTGATCTTCTTGGAGTCAACGAAGATGACCTCGCCCTCTCCTTCGGCAGTGATAAGAACGCGTGAATCCTTGGCAACAGAGCGTTCAATACCGGTGCCCACGATAGGACTTTCGGGATTCATCAAAGGTACAGCCTGACGCATCATGTTCGAACCCATCAAAGCACGGTTGGCGTCGTCGTGCTCCAGGAACGGGATCAAAGAAGCGGCGATAGAGGCAATCTGGTTGGGACCAACGTCCATCAGGTTGATCTCTTCGGGCGCAACGATAGGATAATCGGCGATATAACGTGCCTTGATTTCCTTATCGGTAAATCTTCCTTCATCATCAACAGGAGTGGTGGCTTGGGCAATAATCTTGTCTTCCTCAAGCTCGGCAGTCAGATAGATGGGGTCGTTCTTGAAGTCAACCACACCGTCCTTCACCTCGCGGTAAGGCGTCTCGATGAAGCCCAAGTTGTTGATCTTAGCGAACACGCAGAGGGATGAAATCAGACCGATGTTAGGACCTTCAGGGGTCTCAATCGTACACAGACGGCCATAGTGCGTGTAGTGCACGTCACGGACTTCGAAACCTGCACGGTCGCGCGACAGACCGCCAGGACCCAGAGCAGAAATACGGCGCTTATGCGTGATTTCAGACAGCGGGTTGGTCTGGTCCATGAATTGCGACAGCTGGTTGGTACCGAAGAACGAGTTGATAACCGACGAAAGCGTCTTGGCGTTGATCAAGTCGATGGGCGTAAACACCTCGTTGTCGCGCACATTCATACGCTCACGGATGGTGCGTGCCATACGGGCCAAGCCGACACCGAACTGGGCTTGCAGCTGCTCGCCCACGGTGCGGATACGACGGTTGCTCAAGTGGTCGATATCGTCGATTTCGGCCTTGCTGCTCAACAGTTCGACCAAATACTTGATGATGGCGATGATGTCTTCCTTGGTCAGGACCTTGACATCATCGGGTATGTCGAGGTTCAGTTTGCGGTTGATACGGTAACGACCGACCAAACCCAAATCATATCTCTTGTCGGAGAAGAACAGCTTCTCGATGATGCCACGAGCCGTCTCTTCATCGGGCGGTTCGGCATTGCGCAACTGGCGGTAGATATATTCGACAGCTTCTTTCTCCGAGTTACAGGTATCTTTTTCCAAAGTCTTGAAAATGACGGAATAGTCAGAGATTCTGTCATTTTCGTCGCGTTCGGCTTCACTATGCAGCAGGATGGTCTTCACGCCGCTGTCCACAATTTTCTGGATGTGCTCTTCCTCGAGAGCCACATCGCGCTCAATGATCACTTCATTACGTTCGATGGAAACACATTCACCAGTGTCCTCGTTGACGAAGTCTTCATAGTAAGTGTGCAGCACACGGGCGGCCAACTTGCGACCCAACACACGCTTCAAACCAGCCTTTGAAACCTTCACTTCCTCGGCCAGGTTAAAGATGTCGAGGATGTCCTTATCGCTTTCGTAACCGATGGCGCGGAGCAAAGTGGTGATGGGTAATTTCTTCTTACGGTCGATGTAGGCATACATGACGTTGTTGATGTCGGTCGAGAACTCCATCCAAGAACCCTTGAACGGGATGATACGGGCCGAATACAACATCGTGCCGTTGGCGTGTTGGCTTTGACCGAAGAACACACCGGGAGAACGGTGCAATTGCGATACCACGACGCGCTCGGCTCCGTTGATGACGAAAGTGCCACGAGGCGTCATATACGGAATCATGCCGAGATACACATCTTGCACGACGGTCTCAAAGTCTTCATGTTCCTCGTCGTTGCAGGAAAGCTTCAGCTTAGCCTTGAGAGGAACGCTATAGGTAAGTCCACGTTCGATGCACTCCTCGATGCTGTAGCGGGGAGCGTCGATATAGTAGTCAAGAAATTCGAGTGTAAAATTGCCTCGGGCGTCTGTGATGGGGAAGTTTTCGGCAAAGACCTTGTAGAGGCCTTCGTTTTTCCTGTTGTCGGGATTGGTTTCCAATTGGAAGAAATCCTGGAACGACTGAAGCTGAATATCCAGAAAATCAGGATATTCGAAAGACTTCTTGATAGACGCGAAGCTGATTCTTTCAGTTGATTTTGTTGCCAAGGTATTATTGTTTTTTATGTGATGTATTGAGAAAGACGAACAAACTAAAAGAGGAATTTCGCATAAAGCGAAAAATCGGCACAAACCTCAGCCCCTATTTCGGGACTGAGGTTGAATGCCGTTATTAACGGGAATGAATCCTTATTTCACTTCCACTTCTGCACCGGCCTCTTCGAGTTGAGCCTTCAGTGCATTAGCTTCGTCTTTGCTCACGCCTTCCTTCAGCGGTTTGGGAGCTGCGTCAACCAGTTCCTTAGCTTCCTTCAGGCCGAGGCTGGTGAGTTCCTTCACCAACTTCACGACTGCCAGCTTCTGAGCACCAGCGCTCTTCAGGATGACGTCGAAAGAAGTCTTTTCTTCAGCAGCGGCAGCGGCGCCACCAGCAGCAGGAGCAGCAACAGCAACAGCGGCGGCTGCGGGTTCAATACCGTACTCTTCCTTCAGGATGTTAGCGAGTTCGTTCACTTCCTTCACGGTAAGATTGACTAATTGTTCAGCAAAAGCTTTAAGATCTGCCATTTTTAATTCTATTTTAAATTGTTAATACTTGCTTTTAATGGTTTGAATGATACACATTCGATATATTATTCCGGTCTTTCGGACAGGGTTTCGAGAATACCGCTCAGTTTGTGACCACCTGACTGCAGGCCGCTGATGACGTTCTTCATCGGCGATTGCAGCAAGGCGATGACGTCGGCGATGAGGTCGTTCTTCGACTTGATGCTGCAGAGAGCGTCGAGCATGTCGTCGCCGATGTAGCAGCACTCCTCGATGAAGGCACCCTTCAGGATGGGACGGTCACTGGTCTTGCGGAAGTTCTTGATCAGCTTGGCGGGAGCGTTGCCGGTCTCGCAAAGCATCAATGCAGTTGATCCTTTAAGAACGTCGTAGAGACCTTCATAGTCCTTCTCCATCTGCTGCATAGCCTTATGGAGCAGAGCGTTCTTCACAACGATCATTTTCACACCACTGTTAAAGCACTGCCTTCTAAGCTGGCTGGTCTTCTCGGCATTGAGGTCGGAGACATCGGTCAGGTAGAAGTTGGGGCAGGCTTTCAGTTCACTCAGGATGGAGTCGATGAGGACTTGTTTATCTTCTTTTCTCATTTCAACAAATTCCTTTCAATTTAGTTTGACACTGATTTGACATCGATCTGCACACCCGGGCTCATCGTGCTAGAGATATAGATGCTCTTCACATACGTACCTTTAGCAGCGGCTGGTTTCAACTTGATAACGGTTTGGATCAGCTCCTTGGCGTTATCAAAAATCTGTTCCGGAGAGAAGCTCACTTTGGCGACTCCAGCAGCAATGATACCGTACTTGTCGACCTTGAAGTCGATCTTACCGGCTTTCACTTCTTGAACAGCCTTTGCGACGTCCATCGTAACAGTACCAGTCTTGGGGTTCGGCATCAAGCCGCGAGGACCGAGGATACGGCCCAGAGCACCCACTTTAGGCATGATGTTAGGAGTGGTGATCACAACGTCAATATCGGTCCAACCGTCCTT
>CADCJI010000038.1 GCA_902801625.1 uncultured Bacteroidia bacterium
CACGAGGAAGTCGCGGGCACCCACTTGGGTAGCACCCGTGTGGGCCACGTGTTCGTTCCATTCGTTGGGGCCGAAGTCGGGCTTCCACTGCTCCGTGCCGAGGCGCGAGGCCAGGGACTCGTATTCACCCGTACGGCAATAGGCCAAGTTACGGCGCTCCTTGATGTAGGCAGCCTCTTCGTAGCAGTAAATCGGGATGTTCAGCTCGTCGCCGAGGCGCTTGCCTAACTTATGGGCATACTCGACCACCTCTTCCATGGTGATGTTGCTCACGGGGATGAGGGGGCACACGTCGGTGGCACCTTGACGCGGGTGGGCGCCGTGGTGCTGGCTCATGTCGATGAGCTCGGCGGCTTTCTTCACCACGCGGTAGGCGGCTTCGCACACAGGCTCGGGCTCACCTACAAAGGTGATGACGGTGCGGTTGGTGGTCATGCCGGGATCCACGTCCAGCAGCTTCACGCCTTCCACTTTCTCGATTTCAGCGGTCACTTGGTCAATGATATTCTTGTCGCGGCCTTCGCTGATATTCGGCACGCATTCGATGAGTTGTTTCATATCGGTTGATTAAATATTTAAAATTCAAGATTCAAAATTTGCCTATCGGGGTTTGTTGAATCCCCCGCCCTTCGGGCACCCCCTTAAAAGGGGGAACCTACCGGGGTCTGGCCTACCGGACCGAAGTCTTGCGTCGCTTTGCGCCTCCCCCTTTTAAGGGGGGCAGGGGGGATTCAACAAACCCTCCTAGCGCCACAAATGTTTCGCCGCGGCAAAGGTACGGCTTTTTTCGATACGAAGAGAAATCAATTCTTCTTAAAAAGGAAAGGTATTGATATCTAATCAAAATCAGCACATTCAATTAGCCACATGAACGTTATAGCTCGCGGTCCCAACAGCACATCTATCGGATTCTGTGCCTGCCACTCAAGAAACGCATCGGAATCGATAACCGTGTCCTTAGGAATAATCAACCAACCAAAATATTGGTCAACCAAATACTCCTCCAAAAAGCCATTATCAATGATTCTATTAAACTGCTCCAACTGATGATGTATCTCCTCGCCTCCAGGCAACTCAGGAAAGTCTTTTGCCGCCTTCACGAACCCTTCCACAGCTGCCATGTGAGCTTCCAAGTAAAGACTGGGATAACCACTTAATTTCTCCAATGAATCAACGTTTTCATCTATCCATTTCAATTGCCCAACAATGGCGCCAAGCACACAATCCAACATCAGGGAATCGTGAATGGCAGCAGGGGCTACATGAACCTCATATCCTACTTTCAAAGGATCATTCTTGACAAAATTCGTTGGCACGAAATAGTCCATAACTGTCTTTTCCAATTGGGACATCTGGCAAGTGTCGATGTCGCTCGAAGTGATTCTCATCTTGAACCACCACCTTCCACACTCATAAAGCGTCAGTGACTCATTTTTACCTTTGGTAGAAAATACCGACCTAAGCCCATTAATCTTGAAACCATCATTCTGGTATGAAACCGCATTTGAAATGGCATCTAATCCACCATGTAAATTGGCCAATTCTTGCATCAATTCCGAATACTCATCATGTATTCGTCTATCGTGACCAATCCCCGCAGGATAAACATAAACCGACAACGAGGTCTGTTCGTTGGCACTTTCATATACGCCGCCCACATTCTCCTTCTTTTTATCAAAAGAATAAAGCCCATCACGATGATACTCTCCCAATTGCAAAGGGAAGACGGCTTTTGTAGCAGAATGGACATAATCTCCTTTAGCCCTGATCTTCTTCGGCGCCTGCGCTTGCAGTTGACCGAATAACAAAGCGACAGCAAATAACAGTATAAGTCTTTTCATTTCTATATAATTAATTGTCTTCCAACCTAAAATTAACAGGAACAGTGTAAGAAACCCTTACGGCTTCCCCATTTTGCATTCCTGGCTTAAACTTAGGCATGGATTCCACTATACGGACCGCTTCTTCATCACAGCCACCGCCAATTCCCCGCAATACTCTAATATCGGAAACACTTCCGTCTGGTTCAACGATGAAATTGACAAACACTCGACCTTTTATCCCCTTTTCTTTTGCATCGGCAGGATATTTAGTATTGTCGGCAATGAATTGAAAAAGGCTCTTATCACCTCCAGGAAACTCTGGCATTTGTTCGACAATCATATAAACCCCTGGGCGGTCTTCATCCTCAACAGCCTCATCAAAGTTTGGCTCAACAAACCCTTCTGTATCCCATTCCTCTACTTCCAAACTATCAGGCTCCGGCGCCATCACATCGCCTTCTAGCAAGTATATGTCGTCAGTGCTATCATTCCTGACGGTATCAGTAGTGGCCGTAATGGTGTCGTCTGGTTCGACAAGCATTCCATCAGGCGGCGGCAACAATGGACCGCAGGATGCAGCCGTGATGGCCGTTCCCAATGTCATTCCGGCAAAGATGGCCGCCTTGCCCATCCGCTGCCGTTTCTCCAATTCGCGCTCCAGATAGCGCACTTCAGCTTCGCATTTTGGGCAAGTGCCGAGGCAATCGCCTTGGTAGGTGCATTCCTCGATGACCAACTTAATATCGTTCTCCGCCGCAATCTGCTTGCGGATTTCCTTCAGGATTTTGCAGGTTTGTTTGCCTTTGGCCATAATTACTCTATTATTTGTTTCCTAACTCAAATTTAACTGGGAACATCCACGAAACACGTATCGGTTTGCCCCCCTGCATGCCTGGTTTCCATTTAGGCATTTTCCTCACCACATCCATCGCTGCCTCATCGCAACCGTAGCCAATCCCTCTCAGCAACTTGATGCTTGACACACTACCATCTTTCTCAACAACAAAACCGACAAAAACCCTGCCTTCAATTCCCGCATCTATCGCCTCTTGAGGATAAACAAGATTGGCATTAATGAAATCGAACATTGCATCAAAACCACCAGGATACTCTGGCATATTTTCAACGGCATTTATTATCTCTTCAACGACTTCCTGTTTATGACCAAAAAAGACTGGCACCTCATAAGGATAACAAATTGCCTTGCCACGTTGTATGGCTGGCATCCATTTGGGCATTCCCATAAAAACCTCCAAAGCCGCCTCATCACAACCATAGCCCAATCCTCTAAGCACCTTGAAGCAAGCCAAACTACCATCTTCAGTCACAACTACTCCAACAAAAACGCGTCCTTCAACGCCTGCATTCTTTGCTTCCTGAGGATAAACCAAGTGCTCAGAAATGTATTTCATCAATGCGGTCTCTCCACCAGGGAAATTGGGCATTTGCTCTGGGACTCCCCACATGACTTGCTCGTCCTCGGGCCACCAAAAATCACAATCAATGGTATCCGTTGTTTGTGCCATTGTGCCTTGGGCCAGCAAAAACAGAATAAACCCAAAAATGAACTTCTTAATCATGGCCTTTATGTAATTAATGTGTAATCATCGGAAAATGAAGTTTCTGCACGCATTGGCAAGCGAATGGGATTTTCTCTCCCGAGTTCAGTTCCCATAAGGCGGGCTTCCATTCCATGAACTTAAACAGTGCCGCGACTTGAGCATCCAGTTGCTCATTGACACCTTTTATTATATCAATGTGCGACAATTTGCCATTGGGTTCCACAGTGAAAGCCACTTCCATGTCGCCGTAAGCGTTGCCATCGGCATTCTTGCCCAAGTTTTGGGAGATAAACTCAAGCATTGATGATTCTCCATAGGGATAATTTGGAGCATAAAACCCTTTGGTATTTTCTTTTATATAATCGGTAAGAGAGGTGATGTCAGACGATGTGACATCAAAAGGAAATTCCAAGTCAAAACCGACGATAGACAAATCCTTCAAATCAGGAAATGAGAACAGATCCACCAATTCTGGTTTTGCGAGTAACTCCATAGGCTCGAAATGGTAAAAAGGAGAAAAGGCCACTTTGCCCATCATTATTGGTACTTCACCTCTCAATGACCTCTCTGGATAATTTGGAGAAGTTATTGTATCCGGCTGCTGCGCCAAGGCCATTTGGCTTGCGCCCAGCAAACCAACGGAAAGACCTGCCACGACTGCGGCTTTGCCCAACCGTTGCCGTTTCTCCAATTCGCGCTCTAGATAGCGCACTTCTGCCTCACATTTCGGGCAAGTGCCAAGGCAGTCGCCTTGGTAGGTACATTCCTCGATGACCAACTTAATGTCGTTCTCTTCCGCAATCTGCTTGCGGATTTCCTTCAGGATCTTACAGGTTTGTTTGCCTCGTTTCATATCAGTAGTTTTTTAGTTTAACGCGGCAAATATACGATTTATTTTGAATAAAATGCAGTTTAAAGCAATTTTTTCGAAATAAACCAATTCTATCGATTCCTCGATTGCCGCTGGAACTACAAACTTAAGGCTTAATCTCAACGAGCGAGTCGGGGTTAAGGCTATCGGGCAAAGTCTTCACCACATCGCCTTCTAACAACCTTTCGGGATGGCAGGAGGTCGAATCGGTGACCGTGATGGTATCGTTCGGGTCCATAGGCATTCCTGCCGTGGGCTGCACCAACGGGCCGCAGCCAGCCGCGGTGATGGCCGTACCAATCGTCATGCCGGCGAAGACTGCCGCCTTGCCCAAGCGTTGGCGTTTCTCCAGTTCGCGCTCCAAATAGCGCACCTCGGCCTCGCATTTCGGGCAGGTGCCAGCGCAGTCGCCTTTGTGGGTGCATTCCGAGGTAATCAGTTCAATGTCATTCTCAGCCGCAATCTGTTTGCGTATTTCTTTCAAGATCTTGCAAGTCTGTTTGCCTTTTGCCATGACCGTATCGTTTTATGTGTTTATTTCGTCTTTATCGGGAAATGAATCTTCTGCACACAGCGGCATTCGAAAGCGCCACCAATAATGTCCGCATCTTTGTAATCATAAAAAGCCGAATTCCAATCCATTTGCGTCATGGCTTCGGCAACGGCCTCATCCAATGCCTTGTTGATCCCCTTCACAACCTTAACATCCTTCACATCGCCCCAGGCTGGCACCGTAAACGCCACTTCCATATCGCCTTTGTATTTGCTTGCATCCAGCCCCAATAAGGCAGCGAGGTCTTCCAACATCTTTTGCTCTCCACCAGAATAATAGGGTGCACGGAATTCCTTGACGCCTTGAATGAATTGTTCCAAATTCTCATAGCGTTCGCCATCGCCAACATGTCGGTATTCAATATTGCCACCTATCACGGACAAGTGCTGCATCTCGGGGAACACAAACTTATCCTTCATCATGGCCTGATAATCCTCTGCATTGAACTCGAAGATATTATTATACATCATCACCAATCCCATCAAGGGTTCCGTTATGAGCGTGTCTGGCTCTTGTGGCTCAGGCTTAACGGCTACCACATCGCCTTCAAGAGGCTTTTCGGGTATCGTGTCCGTCTGCACTACCTCTGCGCCATTGAAAGCATCGACAGGCATTCCAGCCGTAGGTTGGATGATATGGCAACCAGAAGCTGCGATCAGAGTGCCCATCGACATGCCTGCAAAAACAGCGGCTTTTCCCAAACGTTGGCGTTTTTCCAATTCGCGCTCCAGATAGCGCACTTCGGCTTCGCATTTCGGGCAAGTCCCAAGGCAATCACCTTTATAGGTACATTCCTCGATAACCAATTCAATGTCGTTCTCCGCCGCAATCTGCTTGCGGATTTCCTTCAAGATTTTGCAGGTTTGCTTTCCTTTAGCCATAATGTTTCAAGATTCAAGATTCAAAGATTTAAAATTTCAAGATTTCGCATTTCAAGATTGGCTATTGGCTGCTGGCTACTGGCCATTGGCCGCTTTAACCGAAGCTTGACTTTCAACATTTAATGAAGCTGCCAGAAGCCAAAAGCCAGAGGCCAGAAGCACATTCCTCATTCAACATTCAGAATTCAGCATTCCTCATTCAGCATTCCCAACTCCCAACTGAACAACTGAACAACTGCCAACTTACCTTATTATATATTGAAACTCATCAATGTCCACCACTCCCATCGCCTTCAGACGTTCCACACTTTTCGCCACATCTTCATCAGTATTGAACTCAGGAATATGAGGAACACGCACTTTGATGCGCTCAGGGGCTTTATGCTGCAAAATCCATTCCAAATTCTTCAAAACCAGAGGATTTTCTTTTCCGGTGTAGGCCAAATAGATTTCGGGATTCATATCCTTGATGTCCACGATATAGCCGTCTAGAAAAGGATTCATCTCCTGAATGGTCTCAAATGGCACATGGAGGCTGGTCTCCACCACAATCTGCCACTGGGGTCCACAAAGCGCACGAAATTCTTTGATAAACTCCTTATGCAGCAAGGGCTCTCCCCCACCAAAAGTGACACCGCCATGCGTGGCCAAGAAATACAGCTGGTCAATTTTCACCTCCTCAAAAAGCATTTCAGGTGTATAGTCACGGCCTTTGTCCATGTCCCACGAAGTCTTGTTGAGGCAATACTTGCAACGCAAAGGGCAGCCATTGAACGCCACCAAGGTGGTGACGCCCTCGCCGTCGACGGTCAAGCGGTGACGGCTGACTCCGAATATCTTTGCTTTTGTCATTCCAAATACTCAGGCATTCCCGACTCGTCGATGTAACGTCTCTCGGGCAAAAAGAGGTTGAAAACAATACCTACTTGAGCGTTGAATCGACTTGTATTCAATGGCTTGAAAAATCCAAACAAATTGTTGGTAGTCAAGTAAATGTTGCAGGTCTCAATCATGGCTGAGATGCCGAAGCCAATGTTGTCGTAGCTATGAGGCATCATCGTGTAAGTGGCACAAACGTTGAGGTTGTTGTAGAAGGAACCGCAATATGCCAAAGTGAGCGCGGGACGGAAGCCGCTACCCAAGAAACAGCCTTGCACTTGTGCACTGAAACGGTTTTGGTCATCAAGGTCATAATTACCGCGCAACAAGAGATTGGTATTAAGCGCAGTATTGTATTTCTGCAAAGGGGCAAACTCCAATTGGAAATACTGCTGCAAAGTATCCAAAAACTGTTCTTTATAAGATTCATCCGAGGAAATCAGCTGTATCTGTTCCCAATCCAGACCGCTGAAAAGGAAGCTTCCGTTGTCATAGAATTGCCCGACGTCGTTCAATTGGCTCGTCATGGTGATGTTGTTCTTTCCCCAGTGGATAAAGCCCAAGTCTTGAATGGCAGCCACTACGCTAAACTCCTCATCAAAACGGTATTCGGCAGCCAAGTCGATGCCAAAGCCAGGATTGCGGAACAGCTCGCCCATACTGAAGGGGCCATTTCCCATCAGTTTCCCTGTTTCATCAACGTAAACCGCATTGGGCATGGCAGCCTTCACAAGGGCATGTTCCTTTAATCGGAGTGCATAGGTATCAGGATCGGTGTAAAGCGCTGCGTTGAAAGCATCGGTCTTCACATCCACCACGCCGAAAAGCAACTTGGCCCTACCACCCACCGACAACTGATCCGTGACATTCATTTGATAGCCCACCGCCCACTCCTGATAAGCCATCATGTTGAGGTCCATGTTGACCTTGACAGGATTGTCCTCACCCACAAAAGCACCATTGCCGTAGCCCAACAACTTGAAAAGGCCATCATTGTATTTCACATCGCCTTGCACCTTCACGCCCCAATTAAAAGTCCAAAGGTCTTTGTCGAAGCGTTTGTACAAGGTGAACAAATCCAAGTTGGCATTGAGGCCCAAATAGTTGTTCTTCTTCAAACTATTGGCGAACTGCCTCAGGTTGAGTATAGCAGGACGACCTTGCGCATCAAACTCGAAGAGGTTGTCGTAATGCAGCGTGGTATTCTGCACATCGAGGCCTATATTACCGATGACAAGCGACATCACGCTTTGATAAGGCAAATCTGTGGCCGGATTGGCGTTCATCTGATAGGGATTGAGCCGCATGAAATCGACGGGCGACACCTGTTGGCCCTTGGCTGATGCAAAAACGAACACCAAGGCTAAAACAGACAGGATTCTATATAACTTTTTTGTTTTCACTCTTTTCAAAATTCAACAACACCCTTGTATTTCACTCTAGCTTTGACAAACAAGCTCAATTGTTGCTGACCTTTCAGACACACATCATGAGCATCGGTATCAATTTCATAAACCGAAATCAACCGGTCGGAATGGTTCACATGTTCCACCTTTTCTCCCGTGATTTCCAGCGTCACTTCGGTTGTCACAGGATTCCCGTCATACGAAGCGTTGATCAATCTGTCTTCGGCGACCAAAGCTTCCGTGATTTTCCCTGTCTCAGAATCATAGGCGAAGAACTGCGCATTCAGTCCCAATGGAATCGTCGAGGTAAAGGTCAGTTCCAACGTCAACTTTTCAATCTGTTCAGGCGCATCAATCTTCAGATTGAGATCGGTTGTGTCGACAAATCGCACATCATTCATGGCAAATGAGAAAGGAATCTCCGCATCAATCATCACATCGATGACACTGGTGTCGGACACAGAAACCATGTTAGACATGCCTGAAGGATTCACGATAAAGTTAGAAACGGCATAAACACCCGTCTCATTAGCTGAAATTTTACCGCCTAAACTTCTCTCAAAAACTTGTCCAAAATTGGACAAGGGAGGTACGCTGACCGAAACTGGTTGTGGGCCAAAAATGGAGTATGGGGCTTCATCATCCACGATGATCCAAGCCGTGTCCAAATCCAACCGAGCTCCCAAATTGAACGTGTTCCGCTCGTATAGTTTCAACCGTGCACCCTGCACTTGCAACGATCCCGATGCATTGCCAGGGAACAAGTTCATGGTCGTGTCAAGGACATTCCTCGACTCGTATGAATCGACAAAACCACTCATCTCCTTGATGGCCAGTTCACTACCTTTCACATCCACCTCAAAAAACAGTTCTTGAGCCGGCAAACTCTGCAACCTGACATACACGTCATAGCCCAATTGAAGGGTATTCGCTGTATCCGTTTCATAGTGCAATCCGTCAAGGTCGAACTGGATGTCATTTGAATTCAAGTCGAAATCAAGCTCCAAATCTCGACCTCCTTCATCCGTGATATCCGGAGAGTGGATCACCAGACGTTGAAGCAAGCCCACGTTGGATTTGACATCGAAATCAAAATGACCGGTTTCCATTTCGGCTTCCACCACATGGATATTGTCTGACTCAAACACAATCGTATGCTCGAAATGGAACATCGTGTCGAAAGCTTGAGGCAATATAATTGGGAATGGATTCTCAAAAGAAAAACGCTCGTTATACTCCAAATCCTTAAACCTCAACAAGCTATCTCCATCCACCACACCAAAGTCCTCAAAATGGAAACCGTAAGTAAGGATTCCGTCTTCCGAACAGGTGATCATACTGTCGATATTGAACTGCTGCATCAATTCCGTCACAGTGAACGAACCCGAACCGATGGGCAACAGCATTTCACCCTCGGCATTCACCCCATGCACGTTATTCACGTCAAAATGGTCTTTTTTGCACGAAGCAAAAAGGCAGGCTAGCAGACACAACAACAGCGTTATTCTATGGATTCTCATCATACGAATTTACCATTCAAAATCATCTTCGCGACCTTGTTGGCACCATAATAATATGGCATGAACTCCAACTGCGTCATTGGTTGGGTGATGATGAGGTTGGCGAGCTTGCCCTTGGTGATGCTGCCCACCTCATCGCTCACGCCCATGGCGTATGCCGTGTTGAGTGTGGTGGCGTTGAGCGCCTCTTCAGGGGTTAGACGGTAGCGGATGCAGGCCATCGAAAGGATAAGCTGCATGTTGCCCGACGGTGAAGTGCCTGGGTTGAAGTCGGAGGCCATGGCTACGGGGAGACCTGCGTCAATCATCTTGCGCGCTGGTGAGAGCGGCAGATTGAGGAAAAAGGCACATCCCGGCAATACGGTCGGCATGGTCTCAGTGTCTTTCAAGCACTCAATCTCGGCATCACCCATCTGTTCGAGGTGGTCGACGGAGATGGCACCATACTTCACGCCCACTTGCACACCGCCCGAGATGGCCATCTCGTTGGCGTGGATCTTCGGCCTCATACCGTATTTGATGCCCGCCATGAGGATGCGTTCAGTGTCCTCGACGGTGAAGAAGCCCTGGTCGCAGAACACATCGATGAAGTCGGCCAAGTCCTCGGCGGCTACGAGCGGTATCATCTCGTTGATTACGAGGTCTACATAATCCTCCTGATGGCCACGGTATTCCATCGGGATGCCATGCGCACCAAGGAAGTTCGACTTGATGGTCAAAGGTGAATTCTCCTTCAGGCGGCGGATGACACGCAAAAGTTTTAATTCGCTCTCGGTGGTGAGGCCATAGCCGCTCTTGATTTCGATAGCACCCGTACCCATGCGCATGACCTCGTCGAGGCGCTGCTGAGCCATGTCGTAAAGCTCATCTTCCGAGGCCGCAGCCGTCGCCTTGGCCGAGTTGAGGATGCCTCCTCCCCTCTTGGCGATTTCCTCGTAGCTGAGGCCACGGATCTTGTCGACGAATTCCAACTCGCGTGAGTTGGCATAGACCAAATGCGTGTGCGAGTCGCAGAAGGCGGGCATCACCACACTGCCTTTCACATCGTGAATACGATGGTTTTCAGCGAGATATTTACGGCAAGCCTCCGAATTCATCGGGCCATAATCCTCGATTTTCTTACCTTTAATATATAGGAATGCATCCTTGATTCTTCCCGTTTCGGCCATTTCCTTGCCGCGTTTCAGCAGTCGGCCCTGTTCCTCGATGCCGACCAACTCTTTGATATTGACAATAAGCATGGTAAATGATTTTTTTGCAAAAATACAGAAAAAAAGGCCATTTGCACGATTTTTGCTATTTTTGCCCCGAAAAATCGAAACACAATGAGAAAAATCGTCCTTATCGCTATGGTCATCCTTGCCACTGCCTGTTCGGCCAATGCGCAAGAGAAAAAAGAAGAATCCAAAGTCAAACATCTGACTTACAATGAATTCTTGAGCAAGGTTTGGAACTTCAAGAGCAATCCGAACACCTTTGAATATAAAGGCAAACTGCCAGCCGTCATCGACTTCTACGCCGACTGGTGCGGTCCATGCCGCCGTGTGGCACCCATCATGGAAAAGATGGCTGAGGAATATGATGGCAAGTTGCTTGTTTATAAGGTGAATGTAGACCAAGAAAAGGAGCTCTCAGCTGCCTTCAATGTGAAAAGCATCCCCATGGTGCTTTTCATCCCTATGGAAGGCCAGCCCATGATGCAGGTCGGGGCGTTGCCAGAAGAAGGCTACAAGCAAGTCATCGAGGAGCAGCTGCTCAAATGATGTTGATTTGAAGCCATGAAGAAAGCCGTCATATTTGGCATGCTGCTCATCTTGGCAAGCGCGACTGCTTGTTTTCATGAAAAGGATTCAAAGATCCAATCCATCACTTACGATGAGTTTTTCAAGAAGATTTGGGATGCAGAGAAGCATCCCGATTCTTTTGTCTTCGAGGGGAACACGGCAGTCATCGTTGATTTTTATGCCAATTGGTGCGGTCCTTGCCAACAATTGTTCCCCATCTTGGAGAAGTTGGCCAACGAATATGAAGGAGAACTCATCGTTTACAAAGTCAACAAAGAGGTAGAGGAAAATCTGGCTTCTGCCTTTAAAGTACAAGGCCTTCCCGCCTTACTCCTCATACCCAAGAGCGGCCATCCCTTAAGAATGTATAACGGTCTTCCAAGCGAAGAAAAATTACGGACAATCATCGAAGAGCAACTGCTCGACATGCCAAAGCAACAATAATGGTTCTTTTCACCACAGCCTATTTTCCCAGCATCAGCTATGTGGCCCGTTTCCTGAAAGAAGATGAGCCCGTCATTGAGGTGTGGGAGACCTACCACAAGCAGACCTACCGCAACCGCTGCCGTGTGATGACAGCCAATGGAGTGGAAAGTCTGAGTGTGCCCGTAGTGAAAGTCAACGGCAACCATACCATGACTAAGGATATGGCTATCAGTCCCATCGAGCCTTGGCAACACATTCACAGCCGCTGCCTGGAGTCGGCCTACAAGGCTGCACCCTATTTCGACCATTATTACGACTACCTTAGGCCTATCTTTGAAGGCCATTTTGAGCGCCTCATCGACTTGAATGATGCTGCCTTGCAGGCGGTGTTGAAGATGCTGAAGGTCAAGAAGGAAATCGTTCACACGACGGATTATGTCCGCGAGGCGGAGAACGACTTGCGCGAGGCGTTCAGCCCGAAAAAGGCTTTTGAAAACACCTCATTCCCAGAATACTACCAAGTATTTAGCACCAAGTTTCCTTTTGCACCCGATTTGAGTGTGTTGGACTTGGTGTTTAACGAGGGGCCGGAGGCGATGGAGTATTTGAGAAAACTTTAATCCCTGGATTGCTTCGTGCCTCGCAATGACGCAAAGCGCGTCCGGCGCAAAGCGTCGCAAGTCTTGTCGTCGCTTCGCGTCTTTGCGAGGAGGAACGATGAAGCAATCCAGATATCGAAATCTTTCGTTCGGTCGAATATGCGCAATATTTTAGGTTATTTTCCATTCATATTGTTGCAATTAAGAAAATATGTGTATTTTTGCAGCATAAATCTACATATTTGTAGAGTTAATAGCATTTTTACGACTTAATTCAACAGATAAGTTAGTTTATAATGGAAGACTATTCAGAATATTCAGTGACCGAATTGGTGAGGCTTTTAGGCTCACGCTTCAAGGATTATCGGTTGAGAGCCAACATGACTCAGAAAGAAGTGGCAGAGATGTCGGGCTTGTCCATGATGACCATCCATCGGTTCGAAAATGGCACGGTCAAGAACATCTCTCTCAGCACGTTCCTCTTGCTATTGAAGGCAGTGGGAAGCATCAACGACCTAAATGAGCTCATGCCTGAACAGCCTGAATCTCCTTATTTGTACGATGACAACCAAAAAAAAGCACAGCGTGTGCGACATAAGAAATGAAAGAAGTCTTGAAAATATTCCTTTGGGGCATGGAAATCGGCCGTTTGATGTGGCATGAAGGCCGACACCTGTCCTATTTCAACTACAATCCCGAGTTCCTTCGCGGCAATCTCGACATCGCACCATTGACAGCATCCATACATCACCCCCTAAGCACCCGTGCCATCTTCGGTGAGACGGAGCGTATATACCAAAAACTGCCTTCCTTCATTGCAGACTCGCTTCCCGATGCATGGGGCAACCAACTCTTTGACGAGTGGCGCAAAGAGAATCACTTGTCTGAAAGAAGCGTGACATCGTTGGAAAAGCTGGCGTTCATTGGCAAACGAGGCATGGGAGCGTTGGAGTTCGTACCTGAGATAGACCGTGGTGCGATGACGGACAAAATCGACATCAAAGCCTTGGCCTCGTTGGCTGAAAAAATTGCCACAGAGCGCGAAAACGTGAAGATATTGCCCGACGAGTCGCTCACTCTACAATCCCTGATTTCTGTCGGGACATCGGCAGGAGGCCGTCAGCCCAAGGGAATCATCGCCATCAATAAAAAAACTGGCGAGATTCGCTCGGGACAAATCAATGTCGACCCTGACTATGATTACTATCTATTGAAGTTCGGCGACGAGAAGCGTTCGTCGGCCGAGTTGGAACAGACCTATTACGAAATGGCTTTGGCGGCTGGCATCAACATGATGGAGTCGCGTTTGCTCGAAGTGGATGGCACGAAGCATTTCCTGACCAAGCGTTTCGACCGAAACGAGACAGGAAAGCTACACACCCAGACCCTTGCGGCGATGGACCCCGAAGCCGACAGTTATGAGAAACTGCTGACCGTTTGTCGAAAACTGCATCTGCCCGAAATGGATTGCCAAGAAGTGTTCCGTAGGCTTGTGTTCAACATCCTTGCCAACAACACCGACGACCATCACAAGAACTTCACGTTCATCATGAACCGACAAGGATTGTGGAGGCTCTCCCCTGCTTACGACCTGACTTATATTTTCGACACAGGAGGCTATCTGCCCAACAAGGAACATTGCCTGATGATTGGTGGAAAGATTCGGGATATCAGTCGCGAAGACATTCTCTCATTTGCCAATGAAAACGGCATTCGCACACCAGAGTCCATCATTCGCAAGGTGGCATCTGCAGTGGCTTCTTTCAGGTCTTTGGCGCAAAAAAACGGCGTGAAAGAGGAATGGATAGGCCGTATAGAAAGTTGTTTGTCAGAACACCTTTCAGCATGGGGATTCGCTACCAACCCAAAGTCTTTTTCGTTTTCGACCCCATCAGGGCACAACATTGAGGGCGCACACATTGAAGCCGCATATAAAGGCAACTTTCATCTCCATGCCACCATTGACGGGAAGGCCTATAAATACATTCTCCGCATGGGCACACAAGACCATAACGAGATAACCGAAACAGGCTTGTCGAACCTAACTGAAGATATGATGAAGGAATTAGTCAGCCGCTATTTGCTTCCTAAAATCTAATCTCACTTCACCTAGTTCGGTCGGATTTGCAATCCGACCGTATTGAATCAGTGGATTTGCAATCCGCATCGTATTGCTTATTAACGGATTACAAATCCTTATATTCCCACCAGGCGGATTGCAAATCCGCCTGAACCATGGGAAAACAAAAAATCACTTCTCAGGATAAGCAATCCTAACATGATATATGCTCATCAACTTCTTCTTCAAAACCTTGCGGGCAGTTTCTATGTCGTGCAAAGTTAGGTCGGTGTTGAGGAATTGCCCCGCCTCCATCTGCTTGTTGATAATATTGTCGACCAAGTCGCTGATTTTCTTCTCGTCGGGGTCTTTGAGGCTGTGCGAGGCAGCTTCAATCGAGTCGGCCATCATCAAAACTGCTGTTTCGCGTGAGAACGGTGCAGGACCGTGATAAGTGAACGGCGTCGGGTCGATTTCTTCGTCGGGATGGGCTTTTTGCTCGTTGATGTAAAAATAGTCGGTGCGGCGCGTGCCGTGGTGAGTGCGGATGAAGTCGATGATGCGCTCAGGCACATGCGCTTTGTGCGCCATCTCGATGCCGTCGGTCACATGCGAGATGATGATTTCGGCACTTTCAATATTAGAAAGGTCATTATGCGGGCTGTAGGCACCGTGTTGGTTCTCGGTGAAATACATCGGGTTCTTGATCTTTCCTATGTCATGGTACAAAGCACCCGTACGAGCCAATTGGGTATCGCCGCCAATCTCAAACAAGACTTCCTCACAGAGGTTGGCCACCTGTATGGAATGCTGGAAAGTACCAGGTGCAGTGGCAGCCAACTCGCGCAGCAAAGGCGTGTTGGTGTTGCTCAATTCCATCAAAGACAACGAAGTAGTCACGCCAAAGATACGCTCAAACATAAGGATGAGCGGTTGCGCCAAAAGGGTGAACAACGCGTTCAGCAACAACAAAAGCACCACCGACCAATCGATCTCGGATGTGGACAGGAAAGTGAAAGCAAGATACACCAACAGATAGCCCACAAACACGAACAACGCCGCTTGGATAAAGCGGTGGTGCGTACGGGTGTTCGACATGCCGAACACCGTGACCACAGTGGCCACCAATTGCATGAAGATGAACTGGAAGGGATTGGGCACCACGAGCGAAATCAGCATCACAGCGAAGACCTGAGTGGAAAAAGCCAAGCGCAGGTTGAAAAACGAGCCCACCATGATGGCCAAAAGGCAAACAGGCATCATGTAGACCAGCCCCGGTGCGAACTTGACCAATATGTAGGAAGGAATGACGATCATCAGCATGAGCGTCAGCAGCAGTACGATGTTCTTCAGCTGAGAAAACACCTTCTTATGTAGTTTGTTGCCATACAACCCCATCAACATAAAGACCAAAGCTACTAGGAAAATCTGGCTCAGCAACACCCGCAGCGACTCATCGCTCGACATGGAGCGCGAAGTGTATTCGCGCTGCAACGAATTCAGCTTATTGTAGATATTCTCATCGACCAACTCACCTTCCGAGACGATAGCTTGGTCCTTCTGCACCATACCGTAGGTGAGCGAAACCGCCGCCACCGCCTTGTCCACTTCCTTCTTGGTGAGTTCGGCGCTATAAAACACATTTTGACGTAAAGCTCCATTCAAAAGTTCGGAGAGCAGCTTTTTATCAATCTGTCTATCCGCGCTTTCCAACATTTCCGAAACGGCTTCTGTGGCACTATTCATATTATAAAGCTCTCCGTAACGGACACTGCGCATCACCTTGTTGCGAATGACATTCACCTCAGAACTCGACTCCAAATTCGTGGTCGCATTGTCGTAGGCCACCACGCCCTGCTCCTCGATGGAATCGAACACATTGAAGAGGCAATCCAGGTTGAGGTCACGGTCAAGATGCAAGGAGGGATCCCATCGTGATTCGAAGTTGACAAACAGGAGATTACGCGAGGCGACCATTTCATCGTCGTTGAAGACAAAAATAGGCTTCACCTTGGCTTTCGCAGCTTCCGTTTCCGCGTTTAGGGTCTCAAAATCCTTGTAAATCGGGAAATCGAAAGGGGCATATAAAGTCTCGTGTTGCCATGGCTTTGAAAGCTGATACTCGTACTTGAACTTCCCCGTGCGCGGCATCTGCCAGCATACCAACACGATGGCTATCAAGAACACAAGAACCTTACCAATACTATAATAGCTATGCCTAATTCTATTGAAAAAATCCTTTATCTTACTCATAATCAAATGTTTATTTATCAGCTTCACTGATTAAACCGAGGGCTAAATTAAGAAAAACTCCAATCATGTGAAAAAAAACGGTGAAAAAAGGCGTTTTGCACCGAATAGTTCGCTAATTTAGCGGTCAGAAACAAAACGGCAGAAAAATGACTTACGGTATTTGCAACTTATCCGCCATAGCCTTGCGCAAGGAAGCTCGACACACCTCGGAGATGGTGAGCCAATTACTTTATAATGAGACCTATACGGTTTTGGACAAAACTCAAGAATGGGTACTTGTTCGGAAAGACAACGGCCCTCTAGGCTCAGGGGTCAGCTTTTACGAAGGCTGGATTCAGGCAAAGCAGTTTTACGAAATCAGCGAAGAAGACTACACTGCCATAAAGGGCAAAAAACTTTACCTTATTAATAAGCCTCTTGCGGAATACAAGGGCAAATTCTTGACTTTGGGTACGCCTCTCTACGAGCCGCATCCCGATGCTATCGAAATGCCCAAAGAATTTCATCCTGAAATGATGATTGATTATGCCAAACTGCTGCTCGGCGCACCTTATCTTTGGGGTGGCCGTACCGCGATGGGCATCGACTGTTCGGGCTTGGTGCAGATTTGTGCCCGAATGTCAGGGCTCCTCATACCCCGCGACTCCTCGCAGCAAGTCAAGGAAGGCGAGTTGGTATATTTCCTGCAGGAGACGCAGCTTGGCGACCTGGCTTTCTTCGGCGACGAGGACGGTGTCATTACCCATGTAGGCATCATCATGGGCAACGAGCAAATCATCCACTGCTCGGGGCAGGTCCGCATCGATTACCTGGACCAGACGGGGATATTTAACAAGGAGAAAAACGAGCATACACATCGTTTGCAGGCTATTAAACGACTAGGATAATCATTGCGAAATTTTTCGCAACGAAGTTTTTCGCAATGAAATTTACTATATTTGCACCGCGATTCAAGAACGGAACAACAACTCAAACACCATAATACCATGAAGAAATCTCTGCTATTTGCGTTTTTACTGGCCACAATCTGCATTGTGCCACAGTGCAAGAAAGACCCAAGCGGACAAAATGTAAAACCTAACACCGGCCAAATAATCTTCGGAGACACAGTTGGTTTGCATGTAATTGAATATGATTCAACATTTTTCAGATACTATACCCCTCATGAAGAAATGTATCCTACATTTGAAATTGACAATCTCACTTGTGACACATTTTTGGATTTCAATAATGATGGAAACGAAGACATCCATTTTTCATCAGGACAAGGTAAGTTTTGGCTTTTCCAAGAGGTTTATAATGATGAGTATTTCTCCATCCGCAGTATCTCAAATTCTACCATCCTAGGCGATTTGTACTGCGACCAAGTCAGTTGCGATGTCTATCGTCATTCAGACACCACAATACTACAAACTAATGATACCACTGTCGTTGTTGTCGAACACTATAACAATTACAAGCCAATTTCAGAATCCGACCCTAATTTGTACACGTATAAAACCAGTATAATTCATCCTTGCAATGCAGGTGACCAGCTTTCAAAAGATGCTTACTTTGATCGGCATCCTCGGCCAGTTTATACTTTCCCTTATGAGGCTTATGGAGAAGAATACCATACAAATGACACCATTTATTATCAAGCAACCTACGATATCGACAATCCATCTTTTGATTTCCCTTTGGACGAAGAGAAATACATTGGATTCAAAATAAGAGAGGAAGACGGAGCCAATAAGTTGGGCTGGCTAAAAATTAAACTCATTTCCAAACCTGATGGCACGCATCGCTTGAGATTATTGGAAACTGCTATTCAGAAATAAAAAATTGGTAAAAATGAAGAAATCATTAGTATTTGTAATGTCATTAGCGGCTATCTGCATCATGTCCTCGTGCAGTAAGTTATCCAATTCGAAAACAATAACAATTGGGGACAATAGCGGGATGATGGTAACCACCTACGACAGTACTTTCTTACCATATACCCATACATTCGATGAGGATCTTTATTCTGAGCTGTACAGATGCGGAAATGTCATTGATTTGAATGGCGATGGCGTTGAGGATATCCAAATCGAATCACTCACTGGCGCAGAATATGACAACCATAATTCTGAACTCTTTTCCAAGACTACTATCATGTCGGTGGAATACAATACTTTATTATCATGTGAATACGTATCATATAACAAATACTCACATTGCGATACAACCGACATCATTTGGGGAGACACCATTCGCATTTATAAAAATATTATCTACTCATGCGAAAAGACTTCTGAAGATGACTTCTGCCAAGAATTCTCTAGTTGTCAAGCAATTGCATACAACAAAGGGGATAATATTTCAAAAAATGATATTTCCGCACAATTCCCAATACATAATCCTTGTTTAGAAATTAATTACCAACCCACTCATCATTACGATTTTGATCCCTTCCCCATCAATGGCATCATTAATTACTCTACGGTTTATGAAGAATTTGTCTGCTCTAACTTCCCTTTAGATACAGAGAATTATATAGGTTTTAAAATCACTGATAACAATGGGGATGAAAAGCTCGGATGGATAAAATTCATACTTATTTCCCAGCCCGACGGCACTCATCGTCTGAGATTATTGGAAACCGCCATACAGAAATAATAAGAATCTTGAAATTTTAAATCTTCAAATCTTTAAATAACAAATAATGAACAACGCACTTATCACATTTGCGAAGCCGGACAACGAGCCTGTAAAAAGCTACAAGCCAGGCAGTCCGGAGAGAATCGAACTCCAAAAGGAACTCGAAAGACAATCCAACGAAATCGTTGAAATCCCCGCCATCATCAACGGCCAGGAAGTCCGCACGGGCGACATGGGCGAAGTGGTGATGCCT
>CADCJI010000039.1 GCA_902801625.1 uncultured Bacteroidia bacterium
CGCCTACCAGATCACCGTCTCCGCCAACCCGGCCGACGGCGGAACCGTGACCGAAAGCGCCACATACGACTTCGGACAGACCTGCACGCTGGTTGCCACAGCCAACACGGGATACACCTTCGTCAACTGGACCGAGAACGGCAATGTGGTCTCCACCTCACCGAACTACAGCTTCACCGTGAACGGGGCCAGGACTCTGGTTGCTAACTTCAGCCTCAACGCCTACCAGATCACCGTCTCCGCCAACCCGTCCGACGGCGGAACCGTGACCGAAAGCTCCACATACGACTACGGACAGACCTGCACGCTGGTTGCCAACGCCAACACGGGATACACCTTTATCAACTGGACCGAGAACGGAAACGTGGTGTCTACCAGCCCGACCTACAGCTTCACGGTCGAGGGTCCGAGAACTCTGGTCGCCAACTTCCAGCTCAACAGCTACGAGATCACTGCCTCCGCCAACCCGACCGCAGGAGGCACCGTGACTGGCGCTAACACATACAACTTCGGCGAGCAGGCGACCCTGACGGCCAACGCCAACACAGGCTACACCTTCATTAACTGGACCGAGAACGGAAACGTGGTGTCCACCAGCCCGACCTACAGCTTCACGGTCGAGGGTCCGAGAACACTGGTCGCCAACTTCCAGCTCAACAGCTACGAGATCACCGCTTCGGCCAACCCGGCCGCAGGCGGTAGCGTAAGCGGTGCAGGCACCTACGACCACTTCGAGACCTGCACGCTGATTGCTACGGAAAGCACGGGCTACACCTTCACCAACTGGACCGAGAACGGAAACGTGGTGTCCACCAGCCCGACCTACAGCTTCACGGTTGAGGGTCCGAGAACACTGGTCGCCAACTTCCAGCTCAACAGCTACGAGATCACCGCTTCAGCCAACCCGGCCGCAGGCGGTAGCGTAAGCGGTGCAGGCACCTACGACCACTTCGAGACCTGCACGCTGATTGCTACTGAGAGCACGGGTTACACCTTCATCAATTGGACCGAGAACGGAACCGTGGTGTCCACCAACCCGACTATCAGCTTCATGGTTGAAGGTCCGAGAACACTGGTCGCCAACTTCCAGCTCAATAGTTATCAGATTACGGCTATAGCCAACCCGACAGTGGGAGGCACTGCGACTGGTACAGGTACCTACTACCACTTCGAGACTTGCACACTGGTAGCTACGCCAAATGAATACTATGTCTTCACCAATTGGACCAAGAACGGCCAGGTGGTATCGGATGAAGCTACTTACACCTTCACCGTCGAGGGTGGTGGAACCTATGTGGCCCACTTCGTCCGTGTCAATCATCAGATCACGGCTTTGGCCAACCCGACCGAAGGTGGTAACGTTTCAGGTGAAGGTTCCTACCCACACGGTTCGTATTGCACCTTAACCGCTACGGCCAACATAGGCTATACTTTCTTTAACTGGACAAAGAACGGTGTGGTGGTTTCGAGCAATCCTACCTATAGCTTCTCCGTGACAGAGGACGCCACGTACGTGGCCAACTTCAACCTTAATAATTACACAATCACTGTTTCAGCAGACCCAACAGTGGGTGGCACGGTGTCTGGTGGTGGTGCATATCTCTTTGGTAGCAACTGCACTGTCTCTGCCCTGGCCAATGCAGGCTACACCTTCACCAACTGGACGAAGAACGGCACAGTGGTTTCTACCGAAGCTACCTATACTTTCCAAGTGACTGATAATGCCAACCTCGTCGCACACTTCAGCCTCGACCACTACAACATCACCGTTTCCGTTAATCCCGAAGCTGGTGGTACTGCAACTGGTGGCGGAAGCTTCACCTATGGTGAAACTTGTAACTTGACAGCCACACCTAACACGGGTTATGCTTTCGTCAACTGGACGAAGAATGGCTCAGTGGTAAGCAGCAATGCCAACTACAGCTTCACGGTTACCGATAATGGAGACTATGTGGCTCACTTTGCTGTTGCTCGTTACACGATTACCCTGGTGGCACAACCTGCCGAGGGTGGCAGCTTACATGGCGCTGGAAACTACGATTACGGACATATGGTCACCTTGCGCGCTATTGCCCACGAAGGCTACGAATTCATCAACTGGACCAGAGAAGGTGCTGTCGTATCGTCGAATGCCAACTATTCTATCGTGGTGCGTGAGAATGCCGAATATGTGGCCAACTTCCGTCCTTATGTCTTTGAAATCAAAGCCAATACAGATCCCGATAACACGGGTGATATCCAAGGCGTTGGATTATACAACTATGGCGAGACTTGCACACTGACAGTCACTCCGCACGACGATTACGAGTTCGTCAACTGGACTTTGAACGGCGAAGTCGTCTCAGTAGAAGAGAGCATCTCCTTTATTGTGACAGAAGCACGCGAGTACGTCGCTCACTTGGAATATGTGGAAGGCATCGATGAACAAAGCAACCTCTCGGTTACGCTGTACCCGAATCCTGCCAAGTTCAAGCTGAACATTGAAGCTTCTGAGCCTATCAAGATGCTTGAGATCTTCACCATCGATGGCGCTTTGGTAAGCAAACAAGACTATTCTTCCGATAAGATCATGATCAATGTTGACACCTTTGCCAGCGGAACCTACATGATCCGTCTGACCACCGACAGTGCTGTTGAAATCAGAAGATTCGTGAAGGAATAAGAACTAGTTTCCTAAAAAACACATTTTCCCCGCCGCATTGTTTTGCGGCGGGGTTTTTCTTTGCTAGAAATCTTGGATGCAGTATTCTTTCAAAAGAAACCTTATACAGATTCACATTTTTTTGTGGGAAAGAAAGATTTGAATTAATAAATTTGTATTTTTGCAGAAATAATATCATTGATAACAAAAATCATTGGCCATGAAACATCGTATACTCTTATTAAATTTCCTATGTTTTTCGTTGCTCTTCGGCCTTTCATTAACATCAAGGGCGCAAGACCGTCAAACCATAGTCGACCCGTTGACCGTTTCTGGTACGGTTGGAACCCAGCTCACGTCGTCGTGGAATAATGCCGACCTGCATTACAACTCCCCGTTTTCGACCTCTACCTACGCCAACATGACATTTAATGTCTATGGCATCAGTATTCCTATAAGTGTCAACCTGATCAACGTGAGTGCCGAACAATTCACCTTTCCCAGGCCAACTTTCACCATCAACTTCAGGCCCATTTGGAAAAAATTCACCTTCCATTTTGGTACGTCTGTCATGAATTTCTCCAACTACACGTATAATGGCATTTCTTTCGATGGTGTAGGTTTGGAATATAAGGGTGACAAGTTCCGCTTTGGTGGTTTCTACGGTAATTTCAACCATGCCACTACCTTCCGCACAGAGCTCGATGAACGCGATGCCATCCAATTCCTTTCTGACTCGTTGTTGGGCATGAACAATGTGGCCTATACCACCTTCCCACAGTTCAAACGCAAGGCCTACGCTGCCCACATAGCTGTCGGAAGCTTGCGCAACTATGTGGATCTCAGCCTTCTCCATGCTGCTGACGACTTGAACAGTTTACCGCCACAATGGTATATGTACAATGTGTATTCCTCTGACGTAATTGACACCACGCTCTTTGTGCGCGACTCAACGATTAAAGGAAAGGAAAACTTGGCTTTGGGTTTGAAAGGACATTTCACCATTGGCAAATGGGTGACGTTTGAGACCAACTTGGGTGCCAGTTTGTTCACTCCTGACATTACGCGCGAAGAAGTGGTGTTGGAGGAAGGAAGCAATGGAGCCGCCGTGGCCAATAATATTATAGGTGGATTAAGGAAATCGGGCCTTTATAATCTTCGTTACGGCAGTGAGATTCGCTTTGCTGGTGACGCTATGTTGAATCTGAACTTCAGTCCTGTCTCCACAACGTTCACTTACCGTTTTGTGCAACCCGACTATACTACTTTGGGAGCTAATGGATTCAACCAAAACTCCCAGACTTTCGGCGGCAACCTTTCCACATCTTTGTTCAACAGTATCGCTTTCCTGACTTTAAACGGCTATCTGCAACGTGACAATATGGACAAGAAACAACTATACACCAACCAGGTAGGTTCCTATACCGTCAGTTGGAACAATTCTTTTGGTGATAACGTGGAACTGTCCATCTTGTATAATGGTGTGACACAGAAACAACTCGATGGTGTTATGGAGGTACCAGAAAACATTCGCATCAACCAAATCACTCATTCATTTGACCTCTCGCCCAGTTACACCTTGTCACTTAATAACGACCATACCTTTAGCTTGAATTTCAATCTATTGCAGAACAAGAACCTCAACAAGCAGATGGAAGGAATGAGTTTCGACGTCACCACTACGAGTTACGGTGTCGGATATGACGTCTATCTTACAAAGTCGAGACTCTCGCTTAGCGCCAATTACGATTATTCTCTGTCACGCTCTCCAGGTAATGACTATAACTCACACGGCCTTACAGGTGGTACCACCTACCGTTTTATTAAAACGGAGAACATGTTGCTTTCAGGCAATGCGAGGTTGACGGTAGCCTATAACATTGAAAAAACAGAAGCAGAGGATTTGTCGGACTCGGAGAGGAAAGCCTTGAATTACCTCGCCCGCCGTATAGGCGCAGAAGTAGGCACCGAAATGACCAACGACCTCTCAGTGGCTGCCCGTCTGGGCGCCACGCTCAACTACAAGGATCGTCACAATGCATCCGTGTTCTTCTCGGTCAGTAACTATAGTGACAATATCATCATTGGCCAGCACGTAGCTGTCAACACCGATATACGTCTCATGGTGGAATACAGCTATAGCTTCGCTTCACGTCTAATCAAGTCAAAAAAGCATAAATAACCACAGAATCATAAAAAAACAAGTCTTAATATGAAACGCATTATTCGAATTCTAGTTTTGGCTATTACTTTTGTTACAGGAGTAACGACCGTATCGGCGCAGACCGTTCAGGTACTGTTAACCCAGAAGGTCCCCGCCCTGCCATCAACAGCCATCAGCTATTTGGAAGGTCCATTCCGGTACTTCAACACACAGTTTATCGTGACTGGTGCAGGGGCCGAAGGTTTGGACATCTTCTTCGACATGGAAATGACAGTGAATACCAGTCCGCTCTATGTACGCACCCGGCCTGGTACGGTTCCTATGCAACCTATTCACCTTTCTGAAGGAGTCAACATAATGAGAGATGACGAGTTGAACACCCAAGTTTTGATTCGTACGGAAACCAATTATGACTACAGTGACCTCATGAACGTACAGCAGTTACCTGAAGGCACTTATACGATGTGCTTGGACTTCTACCGCTGGATCGATAAGGACAACCCAAACCGTGTTCCGATTACCATCGGACCTTGTCCCACGTTCGAGATATGCTATTCAGGCTCAGCGCCCGAACTGGTGTCACCTATGGCTGGAGCTCAAATGAACTTGAATGGCAATATGGTGTTGACCCCTTCCAGGAAAATCAATTTCTTTTGGACTCCCGTCATCTCCAACTGTTCTGGCAGAAATACTCGCTTCAAATATAAGTTGAAGGTGGTGAAGGTGCTGAATGGCCAGAACTATCATGATGCCATCAAGTACAATCCTACCGTCCTTTCCACAGAGGTGCGCAATACCAACCATGCAGTGTTTGACACCTTGCGTGACATCAAGGTTCTGATGGAAAGAGGAAGACTCTATGTGGCGCAGGTGGAGGCCGAACAAATCAAATTCGCCAATACAACGGAAAACTTCATCATCGCCAATGAAGGGAAAAGCCAACCTATGCCTTTCTTTTGGGGCTATAGCTACGAAGACAATCTTTCTGGCTTCCTATCAGGAAGAGACGAACCAAACATTATTCCTCCCGTTCCCGTTGGGGTAGAAATCAACAATGCCAAAAACAAATCTTCGAGACGTTATGGCTATAGCGTGGAGGATGAAAGCGAGGAAGGAGATGAAAGCGAAGGCGTGGATGGTCTGACTCAGTGGGAAGGCGGTGTCGAAGAAGTTTCGGAATTGGATGCCATTACTGATGAAATGAAATTGCAGTACCTCGCAGGTTTTATCCAAGATGCAGCATCTGTGACTAGTCTCACGGAAGCCTATCCCGACGAACGAAAATATGTGCCTACTCCCAAGCGTTATTATGTGGAGAGTGACGGCTACTACACTGTCCCTATGACTGATGATTTAGAGGTTAGTTTTATGCCTACACGACATGAATCGCTGAAAAATGTCTCTTACGCTATAGAGTTATACGCGAACGTAGAAGGTGCTGACATTGATAGTATAACTACATACGAACCGCTATTCAGAGAAGAAATAAAAGAGGTGCCTGAGAGTTACAACAAGATGGATAGTCATGAATTGATAAGTCGCACCCTTACTGGATGGGGTACAGAGTTGGAGCAAGGCAACCTCTACTATCTGCAACTATCAAGCTCCTATACGGTTGGTTATTGGGAATATTCGATTGCCGATACCATCTTTTACGTTAATGAAATGTTGGCAGAGCACATTCATGACACTACCATGAAAAAATTCGTGGAAGATGAGTTGTCGTACTCTAATGGGGTGATGTTCCAATGGGGTGATGACCCAGAGGCACCAGACTTCACAACACCACAATGGAAAACCCCTGTGGATCGCACAAGCGATGACATCTATGACCCGATGAACTACAGACTTCCAACTTCTGTACCCGAGATACAAAAGGCCAAAACGTTCCCTGTTACCTGGATTCCTGTCAAGGATGTGGCCAAGGGGGATGAGGTGGAATATGAAGTGAATGTCTATGAGCTACTGCCAGACCAAACCTTGGAAGAGGCTCTTTCAAAGAACGATGCATTAGTCACCCGCACCGTGGCTGACTCAAATGAGATTTCCGAAAACGACAAGGATTTCTTCAAGGTATTCTCGCCCAAAAAGACATACGTGATGACGCTTAGCACCATAGTTAATAGCGAGGACAACACTTATCACTTCGAGAACGGCAACAGTGCGCTTCCTATCGTATTTAAGGTAGTGAAGTAAACACTTAGCGGTGTCCTAACGCAACTAGGTTACGGGGGCGTAAATTCAAGTAAAGGATTTACGTCCCCGTTTTGTGTCTTGCCGTCTACAAGGTTTGGATTCACCAAAGTTATTGGATTCAAAAAAATGTACCGATCCTTGTCACAAAACGGCTCTTTCAAACGTCTTGTAAATGTAAAAGCTCCAAAGATGGACCCTGAATTTGAAAAGACATATCGAAGCTACTACCCGAAACTATTCAGGATTGCAACCAAGATGCTGCAAGACTCAGAGGGTGCAAAAGATGTCGTACAAGATGTGTTCACAGCGTATTATTTTGCGATGAACAATGAAAAAGTCATTCGCGACACGAAAAACTGGCTTGTCAGGAGTACCATCAACAAAGGAATTGACTACAAACGGAAAACGGCAAGGACTGTCACGATGGAAAACCCAATGCCCGAAACAAATGAAAGCCCCCAAGACGAAGCCCCCGACATCCTCAACGCGATAGCGCATCTCAACGAGAAGGAGCAAACGCTTGTCGTGCTTTACAGCGAAGGTTATTCCTACAAAGAAATTGCGGAAATGACGGGGCGCAATCTATCTTCCATAGGGAAAACCCTGTCGAGAATCATGGATAAAATCAAGAAACACGTGCTATGAAACATTTGAACGACAAAACGATACAAAGCTATATTGACAATGAATTGCCAGAAAGCGATAGAAAGAAGGTGGAAATGCACCTCGAAAATTGTCCATCGTGCAGGCAAAGAGTCGAAGCACAACGATCTATCTCCGAAAAAATGAAGAACTCGTTGGAGACCCTGGTTCCGAATGACGTCTCAGTGCCAGAGTTCAGTTTCGGAAGGGCGACAAGACCAGAAGTGAACGTCACCCGCATTGTCTTTATCTCCTCTTTGGCAACCGCCAGTGCCATAGCGCTTATCGTGATGGCAATCAATCTGTTGTCGAAGCCCAAACCAACTGATTACATCTTCGACTTTTACACCATCGAAGATTACGACGCCAACAAGCCTTCTGCCGAACAGGAATTTGCTGAGTTCAAGATGCATTTACAAACAGAAGAAATGGATATTAACCTTTAAATACCAAAGCCATGAAAAACTTGCTTTTCATCATTGTTTTAGCCATCACAACTTGCTTTCAAGCTAATGCACAAGTGATTCAACTCGTTCCCGATGAAACCTACGGTCAGGGGAACAATTGGGACAAAATCTTTGACACGTATTATGACACATTAGATGGCCGTCCCTACGGATTGCGGAAGCAACTCGTCCTTTTCGATGACGGCAAAGCCATGGTCAGCCATGCCACACGAAATAGGTATTCCCTCTTCGATGCAAACGGTAAGTTTTTGAAAGACATCACCTTGTACTTCGCTGACAAAGGCAAGAAGCCGCGCAACCTCCAACCCGTTGAAGGGAAATTAGGTGACCTGTATTTCACTCGGGCCAACAACATGGGCGACATTTATCTATTTGACAACAACGGGTTGATTGTCAAAGAACTGAAAATCAAATACCAAGCTTTGGAAATGCTGGCATTGGACGACCACCACATTGCCATCTATGGAGGCACGTCGTGGACTAATAAATACAGGCACTTGGTATCCCTTTTGGATACAAACACAGGCAAGGAGAAAACCCTTTGCGATGTATTTGAAGACATGAACACAGACCTCAAAGACAAAGGCTACTTCATTTACACAGAAAGCAAAAGGAACGACATGAAAGGCCGGTGGCAAATCGTGAAAGTCAACGGCAAGCTCATCGTTTCCAACCCGATAGATGGGCTGGTGAGAACATACGATTTCAACGGTAACAAAATCTCTGAGAAACTATTGGATTGGGAGCCGCAAACTCTGTCCGTTAAAGAGCAAATTGCTTTGCAAAGCGCACGAATCAAGGATTTGAAAGATGATTTACCAGGGGAAACAGACGAGAGGGTGCTTCGATATTACAACGACTTTATTACCTTTTATGAAAACGGCATCCAACACATTAAAGAGCCTATCAATATGGGGTGGTTCACTATGGCCATCAAAGGCAACGGCGACAACATCCTTTTCTTTGACGATGCAGAGGAAGCTGGAAAAAACACGTTCCATGTCTATTCTGTCAGCAAAGGGCAAAGCATTTCGACAGGCTCCTTCCAATGCGAAGACTACGACCTCGCCATTACAAAAAAGCGCTTCGTGTGCCACGGCGGATATTACTATGGCGTTCAGGTGCTGAAGAATTGCGAAGGCATACCGCTGCGGTTGGTGAGGTTTAGGGCGGAGTGAAAGACGCGTTTATATGCAAAGGGCTGGGGTGATGCAACAATTCACCTCAGTCTTTTTTGTCTGTTTTCATAATCAAATAATTTGAATGGGTAAACGTAGAGATTAATTGGAAATGAAGAGAAAAAGTTGTATTTTTGCTCCTTAAACAAAAATGAAAACGGTATGAAAAAAGAAGAAATCCAAGCCCTTTTTCAGAGTTATGAGGATGTAGTCTGCTTGATTGATGACACAGAATGTTGGAGTGCAAGAGAATTACAGCAATTATTAGGTTATAGCCTCTGGCAAAACTTCAGTAAAGTAATTGCCAAAGCAAAAGAATCTTGCCAAACTGTCGGGCAAGAAATCAGCGATCATTTTATTGACGTCAATAAGATGATAATTGCAGGGAAAGGCGCTCAACGCCAAGTAGATGACATCATGCTCACCCGTTACGCATGCTATCTTGTCGCTCAAAATGGAGACCCAAGAAAACCCCAAATTGCCTTCGCCCAAACCTATTTCGCCGTGCAGAACTCATCGAGCAACGATTGCTGGAAGTGGAGCGCGTAAAAGCGCGTGCTAAACTGCAAGAAACCGAGCGTAAACTATCAGGCATCCTATATGAACGAGGGATAAACGACCAAACTTTTGCCGTTATCCGTTCAAAAGGCGACCAAGCGCTTTTCCGCTTGAGTACCAACATGATGAAACAACGTCTTGGGATGCCACAGACTCGTCCTTTGGCAGACTTTCTTCCAACAATCAGCATCAAGGCAAAGGATTTTGCTGCCGAAATGACCAGTGTCAATGTACAAGCTAAAGACTTGAAAGGCGAATCTTCCATTACAAAGGAACATGTTGATAATAATGCCGCAGTCCGTCAAATGTTGATTGAAAGAGGAATTGTGCCTGAAAACCTGCCACCTGCGGAAGATGTGAAGAAAGTGGAGAGAAGATTGGAGAGTGAGAAGAAAAAGGCGTTGGAAAACAAAAGAAAAAAGAAATAATCTTTTTTATGGAAAACGATGAACTTATTGCATTGATTAATCAGTTTCTACTTGAAAAGAAGAAACATAAAACGCCTTTTCATTTAAATGTAATCGATGAATTACATGCTAACGAAAACGCTCATAGTAGGATACTAATAAAACTGCTTCAGTACCAATCGGAAAACAAGGAATATCCTTTCCTATTGTCTTTTATGTTTGTGTTGTCAACCCATTGCAAACAATTCTCGCATCAACATCAAATTGAGAAGCCCCATATTTCCGGCCAAGAAGAACATATTGATGCTTTGATTGAAGAAAAGGGAAAATACGCAATAATTATTGAAAATAAGATTCATTGGGCTCCGGACCAAGAACAACAATTAGACAGATATATAGATGCCATAAAAGAACATAGTTTTAAGAAAACAGACAAAAATGTATATGTTGTTTATTTGACCAGAGATGGAAGTAAAATCGTTGATGAAAAGAGTTTTTCCAAAGCAAAGGCCTTTTTGGATTATAAAGATGATAGTAATCCGGGCCGCTATATTACGCTGAATTATAAGGATGATATTTTGCCTTGGTTGAGAAATGAGGTATTACCGACTTGTAAAGAAGACAATCCCATCCTCGCATCTGCACTTGAACAATACATTGATCATTTAGATGGAATGTTTAACCTCAGAAAAGAAGAGCAAATGATAAACAAAAGCATTATAGATTCTCTTTTGGGAGAAAGAAAAGACGACATTGATTATGTAGATAATTGTATTAATGATTTGGACGATTTACGTTCTCTTCTCAAAAACAGGCTTGATGATCTTAAAGCCCAAAACGTAACTGAAGAATACATCAAGCCCATACAAAAGCGTATAGGGAAAAAATACAATTTGGAAAATGATATTTGGAATGGAGGGACTTGTTTCTCTTTTCACTATGGGCCACATTGGCGTACTCAAAACAATAAAGAACTAAAATCATATTTTGTAATCAATTTAGAGGACAATAGTTTTTCGTATGGAATAGCCTTTGAAAAGGAAAATAAGGATTACTTTAAAGAAGCCAAAGCGCCAAGATCAAAAGCAAAACATTATTACAAGGCTTTTAAAACAACTTTTGAAAAGGAAAAGGGAAATATTGAAGAAGAAACAGGACGTGGTTGGTGGTTGGTTATTACTGAAGAAATCCATTCAACGGGTAATGCTTTGGTCAAAAGAGTTGTGAGCATCATCAACAAGCAATTAGCCGCAATGGACTAAAACAAAACCCCAACTGCTTGAACAAGTAATTGGGGTTTGCGCTGTACCCGAGGCCGGGCTCGAACCGGCACGGCTTTAAAGGCCAAGGGATTTTAAGTCCCTCGTGTCTACCAATTCCACCACTCAGGCACTTACACAAAAATCCGCAAAAGCGGAGCGGAAAACGAGACTCGAACTCGCGACCCCGACCTTGGCAAGGTCGTGCTCTACCAACTGAGCTATTTCCGCTTGCGAATTGCGCGGCAAAAGTACAACTTTTTTCAATACTGCAAACATTTTTGAGAAAAATTTTCTTTCTTTGTAGTTTTTTCGCTGATTTTGCGTCTAATGGACAAACGATTCTGAATGATGAAAGAGAAAGAAGCTGAATTTTCTGACCTCGTGAAAAGGTATAAAAACACCATCTTCACCGTGTGCTACCTCTTCTCGAAGGACCAGGACGAGGTGAACGACCTGTTCCAAGAGACGCTCATCAATCTGTGGCGAGGCTTCGGCACATTCAAGGGGCAATGCGACGTGAAGACTTGGATTTGGCGCGTCAGCCTCAACACCTGCCTCACCGCCGAGCGCAAGAAGAAACGCAGCGTGGAGACCGTGCCGCTCTCGATGGACATCAACCTCTTCACCGACACCGACGACGACACCCGACAAATCCAGCAACTCTACAGCCGCATCAACAAATTAGGGCTGGTCGATAGGGCCATCATCTTGCTTTGGCTCGAAAATATGAGCTACGAGGAAATCGGGCAAATCATCGGCATCTCCACCAAGAACGTCTCCGTCAAATTGGTCAGAATCAAGGAACAACTGAAGAAAATGTCAAACGAATAGAAACGCAAAGCAATGGAAAACAACGAATTGGAAGAAATGCGGGCACAATTGGCCACTTTGAACGAAAAGTTGGAGAACGAAAGCATCGTTGACGAAAAGCTTGTCAGTGAAGCCACAAAAAAACACATTTCCAAATTGCAGCGGAAACTGATTGGCAGAATCATCATGTTTACCTTGTTGGCAGCATACTTTTATTGGAAACTTGAGCTTGGTATATTTTTACTCTGGAGTTTAGGAATCCTCGTCATAAGCATTTACATGTATCTTGTGGTTCGCAAAGGCAATTCCAACTCCATGCCCGTGACGGAACACGCACGTCGGCTCCGCAAGGCCTTGAAAATCTATAAAATAGGGAATAGGTTTATGTGGATTTTGACTATTATCCTTATATTGGCCTGGGGGACGTACGTGCTTATCTTGAATTGTATTTCAAATGAAGTTGTACCAATTACCGCCTTTGGGGGTTTCATGGTATGCTTTTTCATCGCCTTTTTTATGGGAATATATTATTATATCACCAACGTGTGCATCTCGCCCGATGTCGAACTCATGTTGGAGGAGGTGTTGGAGGATTTGGAGAATGACAATCAGGATGCATAACAAACGGAGTTTCATTTCAAATCCAAATCATTGAAAAGTGGTATTTTTGCAAATTAAAACAATAGAAATATGGACGATGGAATAGGTAAAACGATAAAGCTGTTTCTGCTTTGGTGGTCGTTGTATTTTGCAACTCTAATTATTGGCACCATTTTGGGGCATATCTTCAAGAACATTGAGTTCATGAAATGGACCTTGGTGACGGGTTATTTGCTCATCATCGTCTTGTTTTTCGGCAAGGATTATGTCAAATTGTCGTTTGGGCGTATTGAAAAGCCTATGGTCTGGCCCGCGGTCGGAATGTCTGTCTTGATTGCCACATCTCAAGCGTTTGTTTTATTTTCAGCGTTGTCTTTGCTTGATGTTGACCTGTTATATCAAGGCGAAGAATTAGAACGTCGTCAACAGTTTTTTTCCGGAATTGCCGGAGCGCTCAATGCTTGCATTTTTGGTCCCATAATGGAAGAAATTTGTTTTCGCGGCCTTATACTTGATGGTCTGCTGAAAACGCGATGCCGTCCGTGGTTGGCTATCCTCATCTCCGCTCTACTTTTCGCCCTGCTTCACGGATTGGGGGCGAATTTTGTCACGGCTATGTTGTTTGGAATCCTTGTCGGATGGCTCTATTGGCGCACAGGTAGCATCATCCCTGGCATCATCATCCATATAACCAACAATTCACTCACGGCCATAGATATAAGCAATCAAACCAACGCCTTTTATCTGATTATCCTTGTCGTTAGCCTCGTTTTGCTGGTATACGGAGTCTGGTGGTTTTGGAAAAAGTCAATCAACGATTCAGCAACTTCTTAATTTCATTGAGCTTCATTAATGCTTCGACAGGGGTCAACGTATCAATGTTGGTATTCAGGATGTCCTCTTTGATTTGCAAAAGCAGCGGGTCATCCAACTGAATGAAACTCAACTGCATGGCATCATCCTGTTTCTTGGCCGCAGCTTTCTCCACATCCTCACTGGTGTGCGATTTCTCCAAAACAGTCAATAATGCCGTGGCACGCTCAATGACCTTGCGTGGCATACCAGCCATCTCTGCTACATGGATACCGAAACTGTGTGCACTACCGCCGCGCTTCAACTTACGCAAAAACACCACCTTGTTGCCGACTTCCTTCACCGACACATGGTAGTTCTTAATGCGGGCAAAGGAGTCCTCCATCTCGTTCAGTTCGTGGTAGTGCGTGGCAAACATCACCTTGGCGCGACTCACGGGGTGGTCGTGCAAAAACTCGGTGATGGCCCAAGCGATGCTGATGCCGTCGTAGGTGCTGGTGCCTCGCCCGATTTCATCGAGCAGCACAAGGCTTCGTGACGACACATTATTTAAAATGCTTGCCGTTTCATTCATTTCCACCATGAAGGTCGATTCGCCTGATGAGATGTTGTCGGATGCTCCTACACGAGTGAAGATTTTGTCTACCAATCCGATACGCGCCGAAGCCGCAGGAACAAAACAGCCCATCTGCGCCATAAGTACAATTAAAGCCGTCTGTCGCAGCAGAGCCGACTTACCCGACATGTTGGGACCAGTGATGATAATAATTTGCTGCTTGTCGCGGTCGAGGTAGACATCGTTGGCGATATAGCTCTCCCCTACCGGCATCATCTGCTCGATGACGGGGTGGCGACCATCTTTAATGTCCAAGACAAACGAATCGTCAATGACTGGCTGCACATAATTGTTTTTCAACGAAATATCTGCAAAACTGACCAAGCAGTCGATGCGGGCGACAATAGAGGCATCTACCTGAATCGGTTCCACAAACTCGGTCACGGCAGTGACCAACTCATTGTAAACCCTTTGCTCGATGATGGCAATTTTCTCCTCCGCACCGAGAATTTTCTGCTCGTATTCTTTCAGTTCTTCGGTAATATAACGCTCGGCATTGGTCAAGGTTTGTTTGCGAATCCACTCAGCAGGCACCTTGTCTTTATGGGAATTGGTGACTTCGAGATAATAGCCGAACACATTATTATAGCCCACTTTCAGCGTGGTAATACCCGTGGCTTCCATCTCGCGACGTTGTATACCCATGAGGTATTCCTTGCCCGAACGTGATAGATTGCGCAGGTCATCTAACTCAGGGTCGACTCCTTCGGCAATGTAGTTTCCCTTAGAAAGCAAGGCCGGTGCATCGGGATTCAACTCTTTCTTGATACGTTCGCGAATGGAGGTACATGGGTTGAACTGCTCAGCGAAACGCAGCAAAGCAGGGTGTTGGCTCTCCTCGCACGCTGTCTTCAGCACCTCAATTTGGTCGAGAGCACGTCCCACTTGCAGCAATTCCCTCGGATTAACTCTCGACAATGAAACTTTGGAGATAAGTCGCTCCAAATCACCTACCTGCCTGACGGCATCCTGGAACTTCTGAATCTGTTCGCGATGTTCCACAAAATAACGAACCACCTCATATCGAGCCTCGATTTGTTCCTTGTTTTTCAACGGAAGACTCAGCCAACGGCGCATCAGTCGGCCACCCATCGGCGACACCGTCTTGTCAATCACATCAATCAAAGTCTTTGCGTTTACATTGGCTGTGTGCAACAGCTCCAAATTACGAATGGTGAACTTGTCCAACCAAACGTATTGTCCCTGGTCGATGCGCGACAGCGAAGTGATATGGTTGAGTTTGTCATGTTGCGTCTCAATCAAATAATGAATAGCTGCACCAGCAGCCACTATGCCCTTCGGGAAATCATCGACGCCGAAACCTTTCAAGGAGACCGTATGAAAATGTTTGTTGAGTATCTCATTGGCATAGTCGTCAGTGAAAACCCAGTCGTCGAAAACAGTCAGGTAATACTTCGCACTGAACAAGTCGATGAAGTCCTTGCGTTTGTTGCGTTGCACCAACACTTCGGAAGGATTGAAACTCTGCAACAGCTTGTCAATGTATTCGTTGTTGCCTTGCGTCAAGAAAAACTCACCCGTCGAGACATCCAAAAACGACACACCCGAGACCTCCTTTTCGAGATGCACGGAAGCCAAGAAATTGTTCTCTTTCTGTTCAAGCACGTTGTCATTGTAAGTGACTCCCGGCGTAACCAACTCCACCACCCCACGCTTCACCAATTTCTTGGCCAGTTTGGGGTCTTCAAGCTGCTCACACACCGCTACTTTCAAACCAGCACGGACCAGTTTCGGCAGATAGGTGTCGAGGGCATGATGCGGGAAACCCGCCAACTCCACGTCGGCAGAGGCACCGTTGGAACGCTTAGTGAGAACAATACCCAAAATCTTCGATGATTTGACCGCATCCTCTCCGTAAGTCTCATAAAAATCGCCCACGCGGAACAGCAGCATTGCATCAGGATATTTTGCCTTGAACGAATAATACTGCTTCATCAACGGGGTTTCGGTCGCTTTGTCTGCCATAAAAACACAAATTAAGGGGTACAAAATTAGCGTTTTGTTTGAAACAATCTGCCTGTTCATCCAAAAAAAATCCCCAAATGCTCAAGGCAACACCATTTTTCACTTATTTTGCAGCCAAAAGAAAAAACATGCGTAAATTAAGTATGGACGAGCTGAACCGTATCAGCAAAGATGACTTCGAGCAGGCGGACAAGCTACCTATTATAATAGTACTCGACAACATCCGTTCGTTGAGCAACGTGGGGGCTTTCTTCCGTACCGCCGATGCTTTTCGCATTAAAGAGTTGTTTTTGTGCGGCATCACTGCTTGTCCGCCCCACCGCGAGATCCACAAGACCGCCTTGGGAGCGGATGAGACGGTAAAATGGCGCTATTTCGACACCACCGAAGCAGCCTGCCAGGCATTGAAGACAGAAGGCTACAAGATTTTCGCGGTCGAGCAGGTGGTAGGCAGCGTGCCATTGCAGGATTTCGGATTCAAGTCTCATACCGCATATATTTTAGGCAACGAAGTGGAAGGTGTTAGCGAGGAAGCCCTTCCCTATTGCGACGGTGCCATAGAATTGCCGCAAGCTGGCACAAAACACTCCATCAACGTTTCTGTTTGTGCCGGAATTGTCATGTGGAAATTATTTGAACAGCTGTATTTAAGGCCAAAATAATGCATATCTGATGCTTATTTTGGCAAAAACAGCCAAAAAACGCACTTTTTTTCAACTTTTTTTGTTCACAATTGAAATATTTCATACTTTTGTTGGCTAATTGGAATAGTATAAAAAGAAAATAGTATCAACTAATTAAATTATTACAAACCTAACACAATTACGTTATGAAGAAAAATCTGACTTTTTCGAAACTGCTGATGCTCTTCGTCATCGCAGCTCTTCCTTTGAGCATGATGGCTCAAGAAGGCAAAAAACATGCAAAGCCTGTTGAAAAGTATTGGTACATCCAAGCTGATGGAGGTCTTTCCATCAACCATGGTGACTTGGCTAACTACAACGGCGGCATTTGGGACGATTTCAACCATTTCAAGAAGGTGGCTATGGAGCCAACTTGGGATGCTCATTTTGGTATTGGTTATCAATTCGGCAAGGTCATTGGTTTGAACCTCAAGGGTGGTTATGGTCTCCTTTCGGGTCACAAACACCAACAAGCCCTTGTTCTGAACAGCGCCCCTGAAGGACGTGCTTATTGGAACCTCGGCCTCGACAAGACCAACTACTTGGAAGGCAACCTGAACTTGACCTTCAACCTCTTCAACATGTTCAACTATAACCCGAGAAGAGTCATCAACTTGGTGCCTCATATCGGTATTGGTGGCATCTACTACAAAGCTGGTACCGTCAACCAACTCGATGCTAATGATGAAGTGTCGAAAGTGCGTGCAGCCCAAAAGGGCGAGCGTGAACTCTCCTACACAGTTCCCGCTGGTATGGAAATCACCTTCAACCTGGCTCCCAAGTTCGACCTCTTCTTGGATTACACCTACCTCTTTACCGGCAGCGACAATCTGGACCAAGTGGCCAAGATTAAGAGCGATGAAGACAAGCACATCATCAACGACAAGGATATGTACAGCCAGTTCAACCTGGGTCTGCGCGTCAAATTCAACGATCCTTGCGACATTGACAAGATGGCTCGTGAGTCAAAGAAAATCACCTACAGAGTAAATCCTAACCCGTTGGTTGAAGGTGAAGACGGCAACGTTTGCTTCGATGTCATCGTCACCATTCCTGGTGAATACTTTGAAAAGAAGGCTGTCATGAACCTGAAGCCTTATCTTGCCTACAATGGTGGCCAAATCGACATCGATCCTATCACCTTCGTTGGTGAAAAGGTGAAGGGCGAAGGCGACTTCCGCGTCAACTACAAAGAAGGTGGCGAGTTCACCAAACACTATTGCATGCCTTACCAAGAGGAAATGGCCAACTGCGAGCTGAAGGCTGACCCGATGTTCTATGTCTACGATGGTACCATCTATCCTACTCAAGACGAAATCGTGAAGAACACCTACTATGCTCAAGGTGCTACTGTGAAACTGGCTGACGGTGTCACTGAAAAGGACGAGTACATCGATCAGACCGTGTACGACACCATCAAAGGCATGAAGGCTGTCAAGAAGCTCACTTATTTCTACAACAAGGACAAGTACAACATCAACGACAGAAAGAAGCTCAACAATGAAGCCGATGCTGCTTTCAACGATCTGCTGAAAGCTGGTGTGACTGACTTCAAGGTTGAAGCATGGGCATCACCTGAAGGCGAAGAAGGCCACAACAATGAGCTTTCCACCAACCGTGACAACGCTGCTGAAAAGCAAATGAACAAGCTTGCCAAGAAGGCAAAGACCGAAATCACCATCACTGGTGAAGGCAAGGGTGAAGACTGGGCAACCTTTATCGAGTTGGTCAAGAACTCCGACCTTAAGGACAAGGATGCCATCGTCAACAACATCAACAACTCCAGCAATAAGCAGAGAACTGTCAAGGAGATGTGCTCCATCTATCCTCAACTTGAAAAGGACATTCTCCCGCAACTCCGTCGCGCTGAAGTCTTAGTGGACGAGCCTTATCAGGAAATCGTTCCGAGAACTATCAAAGTGAAAGTTCCGAGAAAACATTAATGCGTCATTTACTAAACAGTAATAGAAAAGCCGCTCTCACGAGCGGCTTTTTTTGTGCAATAAAAACAGAAAAACATTACAACGACACACGGTGCAGTCCAATCTCGTAAGGTTGGTCGATAACATCGATGATGCGCTGATAGTCGCCCTCGTTGGCCACGAAATCAAGACGATTCGTGTCGATCAACAGGATGCGCATGTTGTTTTGTTGCTGACGGAGGAAATCAAAATAGCCCTGCTGGATATTCTCCAAATAATCGTCACTGATTTCCTGCTCATAGCTGCGCCCACGCTTGCGAATATTGCGCTGCAATCGCGCCACGTCGGAATAAAGGTAAACCAACAGCTCAGGCTTGGGCATATCGGAGAAGATGATGTTGAAGAATCGAGAAAAGAGCTGGTACTCGTCCTCCTGCAGATTGTTGCGCGAAAAAATCAGCGACTTGGCCACGTAATAGTCCGAAATGATGAAATCGTGAAACAAGTCGAGCACGCCCAACTTATCCTTCAACTGTTGGAAACGCAAGGCCAAGAAGGTCATTTCCAATTGGAAGGAATACTTTTCAGGTTCCTTGTAGAATTTGGGCAAAAACGGATTCTTGTCGCCCTCAAACTCCTCCAAAATCAATTGCCCGTTGAAGTCCTTGGCGATGCGCGTGGCCAGAGTGGTCTTGCCCGCCCCCACTGTTCCTTCTATGGCTATGTAGTTGTAATGCATTTTTCGTATGTCTGATCATTATCTGTTTTCCTTACCGTGAGCATATCGGGGCATCGAGCCAGAAGCTCGGATTGGGTCAACCCGAAAACCGGATGCACCAGATTGGGTGCCACCTCGCATAAAGGCAACAGTGCAAAACGGCGTCGATGTAACCGAGGATGCGGTACCGTCAGCGCATCAGTCAATATAATCTTATTGCCATAATACAAGATGTCCAAATCGGCTGTTCTTGATGTGTAACCCTCAATTTCGGGATGCCGCTCACGCCCCAACTCTCGTTCAATCTCAAGTAGTTGTTTCAACAAGTCCTCAGGATTCATTTCTGTCTCAATGACGATGACCCGATTCAAGAACCATTCCTTGGTCTCGAAGCCCCATGGTTCCGACACGTAAGACGACGAAACCTTCACGATCCGGCCACACCTATTATTAATATATAGGCAAGCCTGGGCAAAGATGCCATTTTTGTCGCTGATCCCTAAACCTTGCCGAAGAGCCATGTTTGAACCAAAGAGAATATAACAGGTTTCCATACCTTGATTAAACTCAGTATTACCGTTGAGATTTTTTGCAAATATAGCGTTTTATCACCAATCAAAACGAATAAAATGTTACTTTTGCACCCTAATTTCCGCAATAAATACGGGATGAGGTTGATTTCATCGAATCTTACGATTTCATCAAACGCATTATCATTATAAAAACTAAATAGTCATGAAATTCTCAAAAGTATTACTGGCCGCGTTTTTAGGAACGCTTATAGCTTTGGTAGTCAACTTCTTCATTAAGGTTGGCGTGGTCACATCCATGATTTCGAGTCTCTCCACCGAGACGGAAACCATCAGCAAGCCCAAACCCAACTCAGTGCTTTACATGAAGCTCAACTACGACATCCCCGACCGTACCACCGACAATCCCTTCAGTGCCATCAATTTCCAAACCATGGAATCATTGGATGCCACGGGCTTGAACGACATCCTTCGCAACATCGAGCGTGCCAAGACCGACCCGAATATCAAGGGTATCTATATGGAACAGAGCAGCATCCCCACCTCCACCGCCACTTTGCAGGAGATCCGCGATAAGCTCATCGAGTTCAAAGAGTCGGGCAAGTTCCTCGTCACTTACGGCGAGAGCTATAGCCAAAGTGCCTATTACTTGGCCTCCGTTGCCGACAAAATCTTCATCAACCCTGAAGGAGCCTTGGATCTGCATGGCATGGCCTCACAAATCACCTTCTACAAGCACTTGTTTGACAAACTCGACATCGAAATGCAGATTGTGCGTGGTCCCAACAACCGCTTCAAGAGTGCCGTGGAGCCTTACTTCTTAGACAAAATGAGCGAAGCTAACCGCGAGCAGATGGACAAGCTGTTGGGCACCGTTTGGGGGCAAATCCTCCTCGGTATCAGCCAAAGCCGCAACATCAGCGTGGAACAGCTCAACCATATCGCCGACAACTTGGACACCTATTTCGATGCCCGTAAGGCTCTGGAATATGGTTTGGTCGACAACCTTTACTACAAAGACCAAGTGCTTGAAGAGTTGAAGGGTCTGACAGGCAGCAACAAAGACATCAATGCCATCGGCAACGCCAACTATGCCAAGTCATACAAAGACAAGAACCTCAGCAAGAACGAGGTAGCCATCATCTATGCCTCTGGCCAGATTTTCGATGGCAAGGGCAACGAAGAGCAAAACATCTATTCAGAGAACCTCTCCAAAACCATCCGCAAGGCTCGTGAGGACGAGAATGTGAAAGCCGTAGTATTGCGCGTCAACTCGCCTGGCGGCAGTGCCGTGGCTTCTGCCATCATCGGTCGCGAACTCGACCTGACCAAGCAAGTGAAACCCGTCATCGTCTCCATGGGTAACTATGCTGCTTCAGGTGGTTACTGGATTTCGGCCAAAGCCGACTACATTTTTGCCGACCCCACCACCCTCACTGGTTCCATCGGTGTGTTTGGCACCGTTCCTAACCTGCAAGGCTTCCTCAACGACAAGGTTGGTTTGACCTTCGATGTGGCCAAGACCAATGAAAATGCTGATTTTGGCACCCTCTCGCAGCCCCTCACCGAGTTCCAATATGGCAAACTTCAAGAGATGGTTGTGAAGACTTACAATGACTTTACAGGTCGTGTGGCTGAAGGCCGTGGCCTGACCCAAACCTATGTCGACAGCATCGGTCAAGGCCGTGTGTGGGCTGGTGCCGATGCCATCAAAATTGGCCTCGTCGACCAACTTGGCGACATGGAAGACGCCATCGCTTACGCTGTGCAGAAAGCCGAACTGGGCAGCGACTACAAAGTGACGGAATGGCCCAAGCAGAAGGACTTCTTCACCCGCATGATGGAGTCGATGAACGAAAGCGACAAACTCGATGCCGCCATGAAGCAGAAAATGGGTGTCTACTACAACTACCTGCAAGGTTTGGACAACCTGCAAAAGAACACCGGCATCCAAGCCCGCCTGCCTTTTGACATGATCATTGAATAATCAACATTCTTGTAATGTACGCACTGTTTAAGAAAGAAATCAGCAATTTTCTCAGCTCGCTGATCGGCATCATGGTGATAGTAGTGTTTCTGCTCATCACCGGCCTGTTCCTTTGGGTGTTCCAAAGCGACTTCAACCTGCTGAACTTCGGCTATGCCAACCTCGACAGTCTCTTCATCCTCGCCCCTTGGGTGTTTCTCTTCCTCGTGCCTGCCGTCACCATGCGCAGCTTCGCCGAAGAAAACCGAACGGGCACCATCGAGATGTTGGCCACCAAGCCACTGTCGGACTGGCAGATTATCTGGGCCAAGTTTTTGGCTGGCGTGGCATTGGTATTGCTCGCCTTGATTCCGACCTTTATTTATTACTTCTCGGTCTACCGCCTCGGGCTGCCCAAAGGCAACCTCGACAGTGGTGGCATCTGGGGCTCCTATATCGGGCTTTTCTTACTCAGTGCCAGCTTCGTCAGCATCGGTATCTTCTGTAGCTCGCTGACCAACAACCAAATCCTGGCCTTCATCATCTCGGTCTTCCTCTGCGGATTCCTGCTGATTGGCTTCGAGTTCATCTACTCGCTCTCGCTGTTTGGCCATGTCGGGCTGTTTATCCAACAGTTAGGCATGAATGCCCACTATGGGTCGTTGAGCCGTGGCGTCATCGACACGCGCGATGTGTTGTATTTCTTCAGTGTGATCGCCATTTTCTTGAGTGCGACAAAACTGGTTCTTTCGAGCCGCAAATGGTAAGGAGATGAAGTGATGGAAAACAAACGCAAGAATTTGAAGAAAAACCAAATCGTCTCCTTCCTCGTCACAATAGCCATTGTGGTGCTCCTCAATGTGATTGGCTCTTATGTGTTCACCCGCTTCGACCTAACTAGTGAAAAACGCTACACTTTGTCGCCCACCACAAAGGAAATCCTTAAAAACCTCGACGACTATGTGTACTTCAGAGTGTATCTCGAAGGAAATGAATTGCCTGCGGAGTACAAGAAAATGCGTCGCGAGACCAAGGAGATGCTGGATGAATTCCGAGCCTATTCAAAATTCATCGACTACGAGTTCATCAATCCCGGAGAAGGCGACAACGACGCTGAAATCAAAGACAAGTACACCCAACTGTATCAGTCGGGACTGGACTATACCAAATGGCAAGACGTGGGCAGCGACGGGTCGGCCAAGCAACTGATCATTTGGCCTGGTGCCTTGGTAAGTTACCGCAATAACACCGAAATAGCCGTCAACCTATTGCATGAAACGCAGAACGGACAGCCCGATGAATATGCCGTAAATGCATCAATAGAAAACCTCGAATTCTACCTCATCGATGCCGTCAGGAAGGTGACTCGTTTGGAAAGACCGAAAATCGCCTTTATCGAAGGACACGGCGAATTGAGCAACGAAGAACTTGGCAGCATTGCCCAAACATTAGCGAAAAACTATGATGTGAAGCGGCAAGCCATTGAGGGCAAGATTGACGCCTTGTTGCACCGCACACAGGACACTACGAGAGACGTAAAAGTCTATCCTACATACGATGCCATCGTCATCGCCAAGCCCACGGAGCCCTTCGACGAAAAAGACAAGTTCCTCATCGACCAGTACATCATGCATGGTGGCAAGGTGCTTTGGTTAGTGGAGCCCGTCTATGCCACCATGGACAGCCTGCAAAACCAAGAATCGACCATCGGCATGGAGCAAGACCTCAACCTCGACGACATGCTCTTCAGATATGGTGTGCGCCTCAACCGCGACCTGTTGCTGGGTTTGAATTGCGCCCAAATTGCCGTCCGCACGGGAGGAATGGTGGGCAACCAACCGCAGTACACCCGCTTCAATTGGTACTACTTCCCCTTGTTGCAAGCCGCCTCCGACCATCCTATGGTGCGTAACATGAATGGCATCAAGGCCGACTTCGTCAGCTCAATAGATGCCACCTCTTCGGCCGATGGCATTGAGCAGATTCCTTTGCTTAAAACCACAGGCTACACCAAAGTTTCGGGTACGCCGGTATTCATCTCCTTGGCCATGTTGCGTCAAGCTCCCGACCAACGCTTGTTCAATTTGAAGGACGGAAAGAATGTGGCTTACCTCTTGAAAGGCAGTTTCACCTCGCTGTATGCCAACCGCATCCCACAAGAAATCGTCGACGACCAAGCCACCGACTTCCTGGAAGAAAGCGAGCCCACAGCCATGATTGTAGTAGCCGATGGCGACATCATCCGCAACCAGTTTGACATCGACCGCAACCCGCTGCCTTTGGGTTATGACAAATACACGGGCGTCACCTATACCAACAAAGAGTTTCTTGAGAATGCCATCAGCTATTTGGTCGACGGAGAAAACATGATAGACATCCGTTCACGCAAACTGACCATCCGCCTATTGGATACCAAAAAAGTGAGCAAAGAAAGGGTTAAATGGCAGGTCATCAACACCGTCATTCCGATTGCACTTATCATTATCTTTGGCTTTGTCTTGGCTTTCGTCAGGAAGAGAAAATACAGTAAAACAGAACATCATGAAGAAAAATAACCGCATTACCATTATTATTGCCGCCATTCTGGTCGTTATCGCTGCACTACTGGTTTGGAACAACCGTTACCTTTCCACGCTACAAGGCGAGTCATCGGACTTCCAAGTATGGGATACTGCCTCTGTCACCAAGATTTACTTGGCTAACCGTATGGAAAAGGAGTCACTGCTTGAACGGCAGGAACACGGCTGGACACTCAACGGAACCTACACGGCGCATCCAAAGCAAGTGCAACACCTGCTGACGACTTTATACAAGATTCGGGTTAAGATGCCCGTTTCAGTGGCCAGTCATGACAACATCGTCAAGCAATTGGCTTCACAAAGTACCAAGGTGGAAGTCTATCAGATGGTGCCACGCATCAACTTGTTCGATAAAATCAAATTGTTCTATCATGAAAAGCGCACCAAGGTGTTCTATGTGGGTGATGCCACTATGGATAGCAGTGGTACCTTTATGCTGAAGGAAGGTGCCGACAAGGCCTATATCGTTTATATCCCCAGTTTCCGCGGCTTTATCACCACGCGCTTCACCGCTAATCCTGATGACTGGCGTGACCACACCATCTTCCGTGAGAACATGGCTGACATTCAGTCCATTGAGATGGACTTCAACGAAGACCCAGAAGGCAGTTTCCGCATCGACAACATCGGAAAGCACCAGTACAAACTCACGCGCCTAATCGACAACCAAGACTTGCCTTACGACACCTTGAAAGTCATCAATCTCATGTCGTCGTTCAGCGACCTGCGATTTGAGGCCTTGTTCACCAACACCCTGCCACAGGAGCGCATCGACTCCATCACCAGCTCACCATTCGTGCATTACATTGTCGTGACGGACAAAGACGGCAACAAACAAGACATGAGAACTTATAAAAAACTCGTATTGAACGGAGTGACCGACATGAGTGGCGAGATTGGCGATGTGGACCGCGACCGTATGTATGCACTCGTCAACGATGGCAAAGACTTCGTGCTCATCCAGAACTACGTTTTCGACAAGGTGCTTCGTGACGTACGCTATTACGAAGCTGGCAACCCCATCCAGTTTGAGATGGGAACGATAGAAGTTTTTGAGTAAAAACCCATGTCTTCAGTTGTAGCCAATGTACTTAAATCCCCAAGGCTTAGAAAGCAAATCGGTTTTTGTGCGACTGGACATATCAACATTTTGTCTGATTTCATGACAAGATGAAAGTATTCCTAAACCACCATGAATATTCGTATTGTCATACTCTATGCCAGAAGTGGCCGAACTTAACTGCAAATAATCATCCAAATCTTTGCCATAAGCAAATATGGATATAACGAAACTGTCATAGAAGCGTTCGACATTAAAGTTGTCGTTTCCAATGGCTTTCGACAATACATTGAATAAAGCTAATTCATGGTAAGGGAAATACAGTTTTCCGTCTTCAACCTCCAAATCATAAGTGCTACTAGGCCCCATTGACCAGTTGACATTTTTGTAAGCCGTGTCCTGGCCAGGCCTTAATTCCTTGTAGTTGAATTGCATTGTGACTTTGTATAAAGCTTCATTGTCATCAGGAGTAAAATACAGTTTTCGCAATCCTCCATTTTCGGCCCTGAAAAACACCATCGGGGTATTAATTTGGAAGTTCGTACCACCTATGAGATTTATGCTAGAGGAGACAGTGTCGTTTTTCTTGGAAATCAATAAGTTGTATTTGTATTTAACATATGCATTATTGACTTTGAAATGCTCTGTTGTGTAATACACTTTTTGGTCGGGTGCGTAAAACAGCCCCTCTTTCTTATTATGGATAGTCATCGTGTCCAGTATGATTTCGCGTCCTGTAGCAGAATAGTTTTCACCCGAGGCTTTTTTATATTCAATAAAACGAGCATCCAACTTGCCAGGATAATTTGACGAATCGGCAATCAAGGCAATCTGATGAACATCAAACGAGTCTTCATTGCTTCCCGAAAAAGCCCTTATAATCTTTATGACATTAGTGTCGTTTGCCACATCCATTACACCATATACAATAGTGGTGTCTTTCAAGTCGACGTAAAGTTCCACGTCAGTGCTGCAAGCGTTTAATACAAGGATAAAACAAGCTAAAACAAGAATAAAACGTGAATTTTTCATGTTGAACCGATTTTTATATGCCGCAAAAATAGTGTTTTTTCCTATTCGTGCAAATTAATATGCAATTATTTGTGTTTTATCCACAAAACTCGAAAAACAGAAGGCGATTTAAGAAACACAAACCTTATTGGACGACCCTTGAAGCCATAGATCCAACGCCACCGCACCATTCAACGTAGTGATGACATGACTTCAAGTGCCTGTAAACCTATTTCTTTTTCAGCAGACCCACCATCTTGAAACTCACATCAGTAAATATCAACGGTGCATAGCCGTTGCGTTCGATTTGGCGCATGGCCTCTTCAAAGAGTTCGGCAATTTGTGCCAGATTGGCAGGATTGACGAACGGTGCGAACTTCGAGTTGAAGACTTTTTCGTCATTGGGCAGCATGACGATAACCGCTAGGTTGTTATTAAACAACAATGAATTGCGGACGATACGCAGACCGTATTCCAAGAGCTCTTTTTGCTTTTCTCGACCAATCGTCTTGATGTTATTCGAAAAGTCAATCAGCTCGGAATAAGCGGCACGGAAGCAAAGCCGCATCCACTGCTGGAAAGTGGTGAAGAAGAACTTGTGCTCTTCCGAATCCTGCACAGAATGACAGGCTGTAATCCAGTTGCCTTCCGAAATCATGGCCGCATCGTGGGCTTGGTTGGGCTGGCTCGACAGACGCTCCACAAGGGCTTTTTCCAAAGCGTTAGTTTCGATGGCTGGAATCTTCACCAAAGCAGTGCGCGACTTGATGGTGGCTAGAAGTTCCTCACCGTCTTCTGCGATAAGCAGAAAAACCGTCTTCTCAGGTGGTTCCTCAAGGAGTTTGAGCAGTTTGTTGGCTGTGTCAACGCGCATCTTCTCTGCCATCCAGATGATGGCAATCTTGTATTCGCCCTCGTAAGACTTCATGCTCAACTTACGCAGCAGCGAGGCCGCATCGCGCACCGACATATAGCCTTGCTTATTCTCCACATCAAGGAAGGAATACCAGCTTGAAGTGTCGACATAACCCTGATTTTGAATAACATACTCTCGCCATTCCTCCATAAAGAGGTCCGATTCAGGATTGCTCTTGATCTTTTTTGTGGTGGCCGTAGGCACTACAAAATGTAGGTCAGGATGGACCAGTTTCTGCATCTTCTGGCATGTGGGGCAAACACCGCAGCTGTCGGTCTCGGTACGGTTTGGGCAGAGGATATATTGCGCGTAGGCCAAGGCCAAAGGAAGTTTGCCGCTTCCGGCAGGGCCCAAAAAGAGTTGGGCGTGAGAGACATGGTTTTCCCTCACACTCTGGATAAGCCTTTGTTTGACGGCGGATTGGCCGATGACGTCTTTGAATTGCATATCAGGCCTCCACGCCGTGTTCATAGAGATATTCGGGGGCAATGTCGGCACCATTGGCCCAGAAGATGGTTTGGTCAAGGCCAAATTGGATGAAATTGCTCTTATCACGCAACTCAGCGAAAGCTGGATAGGCAAGCAGCGGTGTCAAGTCAACCTTACGACGCTGGCCATTGTTGAACGAGCAGAGTAACGAGTATTCGCCCAAATATTCTACATCTGTGATTGTCAGCAACATAATTTATCTTATTTTTTTGATTGTTTCACCTTTTTGGGCTTTTTCCCACAACTCCATCAGTTCATCTTCGTGCTCATCCATGAATTGATTGATGATGGAAACGGTCTTTGAACGTGCCACACCTTCAATGATGCGGTTTTTGATGGTGATGGAAAAGTTGTCGGTACCGCTTCGCACATGAATGTGAGGCGGATTGTGGTCAAAGCCATAAATGTATATCAGAATACCTTGTATGACGAAAATGGAACCCATAATGAAGTTTAATTGATGGCAAAATTACAATTAATTTGCAGTTTTTGGCAGTATTTCAGCATAAAAACGTAACTTTACATAGAAAATCTATCATGCAAGCCGCAATTTCACCTTCATAACAATTGCCCTGATTCAGTTGGCGTTGGGGGAAAAGATTGTGGAGGTGGTGAAGTGAATGTTTTTCATCCATAGTTGCGACAAAACCAAAAAGTGACTATTTTTGCGGCATAAAAACACACGAACATGTTAGGCATTGATTCAAAAAGGGAAATAATCACAGGGGAATTCGCCAGAAAAATCTGGAGCGAAGTGCTGGCCATGTGGCACAAAGAGAAAGAGACCGTTTCTGAAGAAACCGCTCCTAAATACGAAGTGGAATGGGTGTGAAAAATTTGGTCATCCGACAAATTGAAGACGCTACTTCATTGGTCAATTTCCATTGCGGCATACAGGCCATGGATGATTTTATCCATTCAGGCTTAAATGACAGCATCCGCAACCATTATTGCAATTCCTATTCGGTTCATCTTGGTTCTGAGTTGGTGGCCATGTTTGCGCTAAGTTTTGATTCCTTGGAATTGGATTCCGATTCGCTTGAAGAGATGGCCGATGGAATCAATACTGCCAACAAGCCTGATTTGTCGAAAAACTATGTCGATACCTTTTTGAGTAAACATCATTATCCAGCTTTGGAAATTGCCTATTTGGCAGTTGAGGAAAAGCATCGCACGAAAGGCATTGGCAAAGCCATTGTGAATGCGATTGCTGACATGGCCCAACGGCAGAATACCGCTGGTTGTATGTTTCTAACCGTGGAAGCCTACATTGAAGAAGGATACTCAGCTGTACCCTTTTATTCAAGATGCCAATTCGAACCTTGCGAGTTCAAGAAACCCAACAAGGAAACTTTGCGGATGTTTAGGGCATTGTACCCGAAAAACGAATAAATATGTTTATCCCACAACTTCACCTGCAAAACGATTGCCAAGATCCAGTTGGCGTTGAGGGAGAAGATTGTGGAGGTGGTGAAGTGAATGTATAAATAAGAAATACAATGTATTATCGGATTACAAATCCTTATATGCCCAGTTCGGGAGGATTTGCAATAATGTCAACGCAATCAAAGCATAGAGATTTCCTCAAGGCTTAATCCTGTGATTTCAGAAATCTCTTTTGCACTATATCCTTTGCTCAACATTCGGCGAGCCAATTGCACCATGCTCTTGTGAACGGCAGATTCTGTAGGCGCAATTTCTTGTTTCTCCCATGTTTCCCAGTCGGTATTGGAAATACAAGAAACAATTTGATTGCGAAGAGGCAACAGATTGTCTTCAATGACATACTGAACTTCCTTTTCATCAATCTGATAATAATCATGCACCAATACGTGGCGCATTCTGATGATCAAATTCCATGGTATCTCAGCATTGGCCTCACGGAATTCCTTGGTCAGATGATATGCGGCTTCTCCTATGATTTCAATGCTTTTTACAAGACCATAGTAGAAAATCTCATTCTCACGAATGTGTTCCCAATCCAAATTCGCCACATTCTTTTGAATTCGGTCGATGGATTCAAGCATGTGCTCCAACCGTTCCTTGTCTCTAATTGGCTCTCTCATAAATCAATTTTTTGTCACGATTGGCGCTTTCAACGGCAAAAGGCAGCAAGGTGCCGTCCTCAACAATATCAACAGGACGATTCAAAATGGTTTCCAAGTCGACAATCATTGCTGCGTGTTTCAAGAGGCTAACTCTTGCGTTTTCATCATAGACGACAAGTAGGTCAATGTCGCTATCTGGCGTTTCCTCACCTCGGGCAAACGAACCAAAAAGCCATGCCTTCAAGATGGGTTGTGTCTTGAAGTACTCGGCAATCATTTTTGTGATAATTTGCGTGGTTGTGCTCATAATGGAATCTGTTTATGAGTGCAAAAATAAACATTTTATCTCAATAAACCATCTTAATGGCGATAAAATGAAAGCGTTTTCGTACCTTTGCAGCCAAAATAACGCATCAGATTATGTTAAGCGAACAGGAACAAATCAGAAGAAATTCGTTGGCCGAACTCTACAAGCTCGGCATCAACCCGTATCCGCAGGCCGCGTTCCCCGTGAGCGTG
>CADCJI010000040.1 GCA_902801625.1 uncultured Bacteroidia bacterium
AAGATTGAAACCATCAACGAGAGAGGTAAGAACCCCATCTTGAAGATGCGTTCACACGACAAACAACTTCTTGGTCAGGTGGCCGCAAAGATCCGCTCGATGCGTAAGCCTGAACCTTATAAGGGTAAGGGTATCAAGTTCGAAGGCGAAGTCCTGAGACGTAAGGCAGGTAAGGCTGCTGGTAAGTAAAGATTAATACCTCAGTAAGAAAAGTAACAAAATGGCAAAAACTAAAGAAGAAAGAAGACAGTTCATCAAGAAGAGCATCAGAAAGAAGATTTCTGGTACTGCCCAGCGTCCGCGCATGTCTGTCTTCAGAAGCAACAAGCAAATCTATGTGCAGCTGATTGACGACGAAGTCGGCAAGACTCTGGCTGCCGCCAGTTCCCGCGAGAACGGCATCGAAAATGAAAAGATCACGAAGACCGAGCAAGCCGCCAAGGTTGGCGCTTTGATCGCCGAGAAGGCCAAGGCCGTCGGCATCGAGACAGTCGTGTTCGATCGTAATGGTTATTTGTATCACGGTAGAGTGAAGTCGCTGGCCGACGCAGCTCGTAATGGAGGATTAAAATTCTAATTGTCATGGCAGAAGTTAATGTAAAAAGAGTAAAGTCTAGCGAAATCGAGTTCAAGGAACGTCTCGTTAGCATCAACCGCGTCACCAAGGTGACCAAAGGTGGTCGTACTTTCACTTTCGCAGCACTGGTTGTCGTCGGCAATGAGAACGGCGTCGTCGGTTACGGACTTGGCAAGGCCAAGGAAGCCACCGCTGCCATCCAGAAGGGCGTTGATGACGCCAAGAAGAACCTGGTGAAGGTTCCCGTTCTGAACGGCACGCTGCCCCACGAGCAATACGGCAAGTACAGCGGCGCTTACGTCTACATCCAACCTGCTACTCCTGGTACCGGTGTCATCGCCGGTGGTGCCATGCGTGCCGTCCTCGAGAGCGTTGGCGTGAAGAACGTGATGGCCAAGTCGAAGGGCTCCTCCAACCCCCACTCGGTGGTGAAGGCCACTTTCGACGCTCTGACCAAAATGCGCGATGCCTACACCGTCGCACAATTGAGAGGTGTGGATTTGGATACTGTGTTTAACGGATAAAACTTTTGAACTATGAAGAAAGTAAGAATCACCCAAGTCAGAAGTGGTATCGGAAGACCACAAGATCAAAAGGACACTTTGAGGTCACTCAAACTGAGAAAGATGCATCAGTCCGTCGAGGTCGACATGGACGACCCCGTCATGGCTGGTATGGTGAACAAAATCGCCCACCTTCTCAAGATCGAAGAAATCTAATTGTTGAACTTATCTAATCTACATTTATCATGGATTTAAGTAATCTCAAACCAGCAAAAGGTTCTACAAAGGAAAAGAAAAGATTAGGCCGTGGCCAAGGTTCAGGAAGAGGCGGCACGTCAACGCGCGGTCACAAGGGTGCTCAAGCACGCTCAGGCGCAAAGCGTAAGATCGGCTTCCAAGGCGGTCAGATGCCTCTCCAGCGTTTGGTTCCTAAGTTCGGTTTCAAGAACATGAATCGTATTGAGTATACCAGTGCTTGTTGAAAACGGTGTCACCCACAAGAAGGAACTGGTCAAGATCCTCGGTCGTGGCGAATTGACTGCAAAAGTTGAAGTTAGGGCTCACGCTTTTTCCGCCAAGGCTAAGGAGATGATCGAAGCCGCCGGTGGAACCTGCGACAAATACGAAACGAAATGAACAGATTGATTGAAACCATAAGGAATATCTTCAAGATTGAGGAACTGCGTAAACGCATCCTGTTTACCGTCCTCATCATCTTGGTCTATCGCTTCGGATCGTTTGTCGTCATCCCTGGTGTTGACCCCAACCAACTGTCGATTATTCAGAAGAGTAGCGAAGGCGGCCTCCTCGGACTGTTGAACATGTTCTCGGGTGGTGCTTTCGGCAACGCCTCCATCTTCGCTCTTGGTATCATGCCCTACATCACCGCATCCATTATCATCCAATTGCTCGGCATGGCAGTGCCTTACTTCCAACGCCTGCAAAAGGAAGGTGAGAGCGGTCGTAAGAAGCTGAACCAAATCATGCGTTGGCTGACTGTGGTCATTGTGGCCGTTCAGGCTCCCGGTTATATCCGTAACATCATCGAACAGTTCAGAATGGCCGGTGCTGTCACCGCTGTCACTCCTTTCAATGGTGATGCTCCAGGATGGTTCTTCTATTTCTCGTCGGTCATCCTGCTCGCTGCAGGCACCCTGTTCATCATGTGGCTGGGTGAAAAGATCACGGATAGAGGTATTGGCAATGGTATCTCCCTCATCATTATGATCGGTATCATTGCCCGTCTGCCCGGTGCATTCACCGCTGAATGCGCAGCTCGTTTCAACCAAGGCGGTACGGGTCTTCTGATCCTCGTCATCGAGTTGATTGTGCTGTTCTTCGTGATGGTGGGCACTATCGCCCTCGTCCAAGGTACGCGTAAGATTCCGGTACAGTATGCCAAGCGTGTTGTTGGCAACCGCCAGTACGGTGGTGTCCGCCAATACATCCCGCTGAAGGTGAATGCCGCTGGCGTTATGCCTATCATCTTCGCTCAGGCCATCATGTTCCTGCCTGTGACCATCGCCGGTTTCAGACAGTCGGAGACCCTGACAGGATTTGCTGCTGCTTTCACTAACATCAATGGTTTCTGGTACAACCTCGTGTTCTTCCTCATGATCATCGCCTTCACCTATTTCTATACGGCTGTGACGATGAACACCAACCAAATGGCGGAAGACATCAAGAAGAACGGCGGTTTCATCCCCGGTGTGAAGCCTGGCAAGAAGACGGCTGAATACCTCGACACCATCATGTCGAGAATCACCCTGCCCGGATCCATTTTCCTCGGCATCGTGGCTATCATGCCCGCCATCGTGGCTTCGCTCATGAATGTCACCACAGGTTTCTCCCACTTCTATGGCGGCACCTCGCTGCTGATTCTTGTGGGCGTTGTGCTCGACACCTTGCAACAGATCGAAAGCCACCTCTTGATGCACCACTACGATGGTCTGACCAAGACCGGTCGTATCAAGGGTCGCGTCGGCAGAATGTAAGTTTAAATGTCCTTTGCCCATTTGAGCAAGGCTGACCCAACTTTCGGGAAACCTTCGGAACCTTCCGAAGGTTCCCCGAAACGAAGGTAAAGTAAGAAGGCAAATCGGTGAGAATGAAAAATTTGACAAAAATCACCGCCAATTGGAAAAGAATTCTTACTTTTGCAGCCCGAAAAACTGTCCAGATGGGGCAGGGATTGAAGTAAATAACTAAGTAATAAGTATTTGAAAGAATAAGGTATGGTAAAACAAATGTCGATAGAACAGGAAGGCACCGTAGTGGAAGCATTGGGTAATGCCATGTTTCGCGTCGAGTTGGAGAACGGCTTGGTGATTATCGCCACCATTTCCGGCAAGATGCGCATGCACTATATCAAGATTCTGCCTGGCGACAAAGTCAAGCTGGAGATGTCTCCCTATGATTTGACAAAGGGCCGTATCACCTTCAGATACAAGAGTTAACTACAAAAGTATATTGAAATGAAAGTTCAAGCATCTGTGAAGAAAAGATCTGCCGACTGCATCATCGTGAAGCGCAAGGGCAGAGTGTATGTGATTAATAAGAAGAACCCTAAAGAGAATCAGCGTCAGGGTTAATCTTGGTCGAAAATTTCAAACTAAAGTAATTAAGATAATATGGCAAGAATCGCTGGTGTAGATATCCCGAGCAACAAGGCCGGTGAGATCTCATTAACCTACATTTACGGTATTGGAAGATCACTCTCAAAGGAGATCCTGAAGAAGGCTGGCGTTGAGCCCGCAAAGAAAGTTCAGGACTGGACCGACGATGAGCAGAAGACCGTTCGTGACATTATCGCCGAACAGTACAAGACCGAAGGTGAACTTCGCGGTGAAGTTCAGATGAACATTAAGCGTTTGATGGATATCGGTTGCTACAGAGGTATCCGTCATCGTGCCGGTTTGCCCGTCCGCGGACAAAGCACGAAGAACAACGCACGTACCCGTAAGGGCCGTAAAAAGACTGTCGCTAACAAGAAGAAAGCTACCAAGTAATAGGTAGTTGGATCATATCTAATTATTAAAACCACACAATTAAAAAATGGCAAAAAACAACAAAGTTACAAAGAAACGTGTTGTGAAGATTGAAGCAACGGGCATGGCTTTCGTGAAGGCTTCCTTCAACAATGTCATCGTTTCTCTGACTAACAATGAAGGACAAGTCATTTCTTGGGCATCAGCAGGTAAGATGGGCTTTAAAGGCTCAAAGAAGAACACACCATACGCTGCTCAGATGGCTGCTGAACCGTGCCATCCATTCGATGGGCGTTGAAGTGACCGAAATCATCGACGTCACCCCGTTGCCTCACAATGGCTGCCGTCCTCCAAAACGTAGAAGAGTGTAAGTTGAACAATTAAAAACGTAGAATTATGGCAAGATATACAGGTCCAAAAACGAAGATTGCTCGTAAGTTCGGTGAACCCATCTTCGGTTCCGACAAGTACTTCGAAAAGAGAAATTATCCTCCTGGAATGCATGGCGCCAACAGCAGAAGAAAGAAAGTTTCGGAATATGGCACCCAGCTGAAGGAGAAGCAAAAGGCTAAATATACCTACGGAGTTCTCGAGAGACAATTCCGCAAGACCTTCGAGCACGCCCGCCGTAAGGAAGGTGTCACGGGTCTTATCCTGATGCAACTTTTGGAATCACGTCTTGACAATGTGGTCTACCGTCTGGGCATCGCTCCCAGCCGCGCCGCCGCTCGTCAGCTCGTGAACCATCGTCATATCGTCGTCAACGGCAGTGTCCTCAGCATCCCTTCCTATTTCGTGAAGGTCGGTGATGTTGTCGGCGTTCGTGAAAAGTCAAAGAGCTTGGAAGTCGTCACCAATTCCTTGGAAGGCCGTCAGGGCAGCAACTTCGCCTGGCTGGAATGGGATTCGGAAAAGATGTGCGGCAAGTTCATGAACTATCCGGCTCGTGAAGATATTCCGGAAAACATCAACGAACAGCTCATCGTCGAATTGTATTCTAAGTAATTGTTGTTTGTTAACCTGGTAAAATCATTAAACATGGCAATATTAGCGTTTCAAAAACCCGATGAGGTTATCATGGTTGAAGGCTCCGACACCAAAGGCGTTTTCGAGTTTCGACCTCTAGAACCAGGTTTCTATCCATATCGACGGCGTCACCCATGAATTCGCCTCTATCGACGGCGTGATTGAGGATGTCGCCGACATGGTCTTGAATTTTAAACAAGTCCGCCTCAAACAAGTTGTCCCCACGGAGACGCACGAGAAGGTCAGTTTCACCATCACAGGCCAAGAGCAATTTGTGGCTGGTGACATCAACAAGTACCTCAACTCCTTCCAAGTGCTGAATCCCGAACTCGTCATCTGCAACCTCGAACCTTCTGTGAAGCTCAACATCGAGCTCAACATCGGAAAGGGTAGGGGCTATGTGCCTGCCGACGAGAACAAGGTGGCCGGCGCCCCTGTCGACACCATCGCCATCGACTCCATCTACACGCCCATTCGCAATGTGAGCTACAAGGTGGAAAACTGGCGTGTCGAACAGAAGACCGACTATGAGAAACTTGTCATCGAAATCGATACCGATGGTTCGATTAATCCTAAAGATGCTTTGAAAGAAGCCGCAAAGATCCTCATCTACCACTTCATGCTCTTCTCCGACGAGAACATCAACCTCGTTCCCGACGAAAAGACCGTGACCGAAGACTTTGATGAAGGTTCGTTGCATATCCGTCAGCTCCTCAAGACCAAGCTCGTCGACCTCGACCTGTCGGTGCGTGCCTTGAACTGCTTGAAAGCTGCTGAGGTTGAAACGCTTGGTGAACTGGTCGCCTTCAATAAGCAAGACCTGCTCAAGTTCCGTAACTTCGGTAAGAAGTCACTCACCGAACTTGACGAATTGGTCAGAAGCAAGGGCCTCGAGTTCGGTATGAATGTCAGCAAATATAAATTAGATAAGGAATAAGAAAGATGAGACACAATAAGAAATTCAATCACTTGGGAAGAAAGAGCGCACACCGCAAGGCTATGCTCTCGAACATGGCTTCTTCGCTGATTCTTCACAAACGCATCATTACCACGACGGCCAAGGCCAAGGCTCTGCGTATGTACATCGAGCCGTTGATCACCAAGGCTAAGCCTGAGAACAACACCACGACTGAAACAGGTTCGAGCAACCGCCGCGTCGTTTTTGCACTCCTGCAAAACAAGTATGCCGTTACCGAGCTGTTCCGTGAGGTTGGCCCGAAAGTGGCTACCCGTCCTGGTGGCTACACCCGCATCATCCGCATGCCTGAAAACCGTAAAGGTGATGCCGCTGAGATGGCTATGATGGAGCTCGTTGACTACAATGAGGTCTACACCCGCGAGGGTCAGAAGACTGCCGCCAAGGCTAAGAGCACCCGCCGTAGCAGCAAGAAGGCTGCTCCCAAGGCTGAGGCTCCTGCCGAAGCTCCCGTCGAAGAGACGAAAGAGTAAATGTTTTTTTCTATACAGATGGAGAAAGGCTGCCGTGAGGCGGCCTTTCTTTTTACATGCCTCTACCCCTTTATAGAGGTGATTGATGTATAGCAAAAGCCGCCCCACTCGGAGCGGCTTTTTGCTTTGCTCGGAAAAACCGATGCTTAGTTCTCAGCCTTGATGTTGTCCATACCGACCTGGACGGCCTGCATGTTCAGCGGGATGAGCTTGTGGGCGCGTTCAGGCAAGCTGTGACGCAATCCCTCTTCGACGTTCTTGTTGTCGATGATGGGACGCACCTTCAGGAAAGCACCCAAGATGATCATGTTGAACACCTTGCTGTTGCCCATGTCGGAGGCGAGTTGTGCGCCTTCGATGCTGTAGATGTGGATGTCCTTACGGGTGGGCTTGTGGGTGATGCCGTTGGGGTCGTAGATGAGGTAACCACCGGGCTTCACCTTGTCCTCAAACTTGTCGAGCGACTGCTGATTCAGAATGACGGCAGTGTCGAAAGCGTTGAGGATGGGGGAGCACACGCGCTCGTCGCTGACGATGACGGTCACATTGGCCGTACCGCCACGCATCTCGGGGCCGTATGAAGGCATCCAGCTGACTTCCTTGTCCTGCATGATACCACTGTAAGCAAGGATCTTACCCATTGACAAGACACCTTGTCCGCCGAAACCGGCTGAAACCGGCTATAATAATTTCTTCTGTCATTGCTTTGTCGTTTTTAGTTATTTCTTAATCAGCTCGAAATTGTCCTTGAGGTCGCCCAAAGGATAGACGGGCAGCATGTTGTCTTGCAACCACTTGTTGGCGTCGACGGCGCTCATCTTCCAGTTGGAGTTGCAGTTCGAAACGATTTCAACGAAGTTGACACCGTTCTTGTTCTCAATCTGGTTCTGGAAAGCCTTCTTGATGGCCTTCTTGCAGTTACGCACGGCGGCGGCGCTGAACACAGCCTGACGGGTGACATAGCGGGTGCCGGGCAGCTGGGCCAACAGTTGGGTGATCTGGAGCGGGAAACCGTTGTTAGGTGTTCCGTCGGGCCACTGAGGCATACGGCCGTAAGGCGTGGTGGCGGTCTTCATGCCCACGAGGGTGGTGGGAGCCATTTGGCCACCGGTCATGCCGTAGATACCGTTGTTGACAAAGATCATGGTGATGTTCTCACCACGGTTGCAGGTGTGGATGGTCTCGCAGGTGCCGATGGCAGCGAGGTCGCCGTCGCCTTGATAGGAGAACACGACCTTGTCGGGCCACACGCGCTTGATACCCGTGGCGCACGCCGGAGCGCGGCCGTGGGCAGCCTCGACGAAGTCAACGTCGAAGTAGTCGTAAGCCATAACGGCGCAACCCACGGGGGAGACACCGATGGTACGGTCGTCAACGCCGAGCTCTTCGAGCACTTCGGCGATGATGCGGTGCACAGTGCCGTGACCGCAGCCGGGGCAGTAGTGGAAAGGTTTTTCAGTCAGCAGCTTTGATTTTTCGTATACCAAGTTTTCAGGCTGGATGATATCTTGTAATGTGATTTCTGCCATTGTCTTATTCTCCTATAATTTGTTTCTTCATAGCTTCGAGAACTTCTTCCGGGGTGTGGATGATGCCACCGACGCGGCCAAAGTGTTCGGCCTTGGCGCGGCCATTGCAGGCCAGCAGCACGTCTTCGATCATCTGACCACAGCTCAATTCGACTGAGAGGAATCCCTTGACACCCTTGTCGATGAGGTTGCGGATGGCTTGGGTGGGGTAGGGCCACAGGGTGATAGGACGGAGCAAACCGACCTTCAGGCCAGCGGCGCGACCGAGTTGCACCGACTTCTGGGCGATACGGGCGCTGGAACCATAGGCAACGAACACGTATTCGGCATCGTCGCAGTCGATCATTTCGTAACGGACTTCGTTCTTGGTCACTTCATCGTACTTGCGTTGGAGGTGACGGTTGTGCTCTTCCATGCGGGCGGAGTCGAGGTCCAAGGAGGTGATGACGCGGTGTTGCGTGCCACGCTTGCGGCCTGTCAGTGCCCAAGGATACTTGGCTTTGATTTCCTCTTCGGTGAGGCGGGCTTTCTGCTCGGGCAGGACGACCTTTTCCATCATCTGGCCGATGGCACCGTCGGAGAGGATGCACACTGCCATTCTGTACTTGAAGGCCAGTTCGAAGCCCAGCGGCACGAAGTCAGCCATTTCCTGGACGGAAGCAGGGGCGAGGACGATGTTACGATAGTCGCCGTTGCCGCCACCCTTGGTGTTTTGGAAATAGTCAGCTTGTGAGGGCTGGATGGTACCGAGACCCGGGCCGCCGCGCACCACGTCGGCGAAGACGCAGGGCACTTCGGCGCCAGCGATGTAAGCCAAACCTTCTTGCTTCAGGCACACGCCTGGGCTTGACGAGGAGGTCATGACGCGCTTGCCAGCAGCACCAGCGGCGTACACCATGTTGATGGCTGCCAATTCACTTTCAGCTTGAAGAACGACCATACCGGTGCGTTCGTAAGGGTTCTGTTCCGACAGATACTCGATCACTTCCGACTGGGGGGTGATAGGATATCCGAAATAAGCATCGGCGCCGCAACGGATGGCGGCTTCGGCCAATGCCTCGTTACCCTTCATCAGTTTTAATTCTCCCATTATGTAAGATTTTTTGATTTGTTAGACAATTGGTTGGATTACAGGGCTTTCTTGTAGACCTTGATGACGCCGTCGGGGCAGGTGATGCCGCAGCTCGCGCAGCCTATACAGGCTTCGGGGTTCGCCATGAAGGCGTAATTGTAACCTTTTCCGTTTACTTCTTTTGCCAGTTCGATGACCTTGCATGGGCAGGCTGTGATACATACGCCGCAGCCTTTGCAACGCTCGATGTCAACGACGATGGCTCCTCTGAATTTTGCCATATTGATTAAGATTTAGGATTTGTTGTGTCGTTTAATAATGAGCCACGAAATTAGGGAATTTTGGGCAAATGGTGCACGACTTTTCGTTTAATTTCGGGGCTGAATGCTAATTTAGATTGATTATAAACAAAACCGATGGTTTTTGTCTGCTGCGGTAAAAAATGAGACGCAATCATTCAACTACTTTTTTCAGGCCAGGTATCATTTTTATCAGTTTTGTGGTGTAAAGGCTCAAAAAGAAGACAGATATGGCGATAATTGGAAGCGTGAGTAAGTGGTTGCCTAAGTCCCTGAACTTAGATTGATTTAATATAAACAGCCAAAGTGCATGGGTCAGATAGATGCCAAACAAATCATTTCTGACGTATTCGACAAATCTTCTGGTTCTTGTATGTACTTTTGGAGAGATTTGTTTTACTAATACGAATACTGCTGAAGCGGTAATAATATTAAAAGGGGTCATCTCATATAAGAAACGGCCTGACGTTTGGCCAGTTGATATAGAAAGATATAGGTTGCCTGTGATAGTGATTAATAATGACAATATGCCTGCTATATAGATAACAAGGTGTTGCTTCTTTGAAAAATCCTTATAGGAAAGATAGTAACCTAAAAGAAAGTATCCAGCAAATCCGATAACGATATTCTTGTTGAATACAAAATGAAACTGATTGAATAGGATAAAATCTGAACTTATGAAACTTCCAGTAGCATAAATTACCCACAGGCATAGGGCGTACTTTAACAAGCGTTCCTCATTGGATATTTTCCGTAATAGTGGAATAAGGAGATAAACTCCCATCAGTAAAGGCAAGAACCATAAGTGGAAATGTGGTGAAAGCAGAAGGTAAATGGAAAAAGCCTCTCCTTTGTATAATCTATAACTTGTATCTACAATACCGTATGCTATTGTCCAAAAGACATAGGCCAATAGTAAACGAGGTATGTTTTTCAACAAGATTTTTTTTAGCGTGATTTCCTTTTCAGGTCTTAGAAAAAGTACTCCGCTAATCATAATGAAGAAAGGCACATTTCTATGTAGAAGGCTATCCCCCACAACAGCAACATACCAATTGAAAGAGGTAATGCTTGCAGAGTAGTATTCTTTACAGAAAACATGTACCAATATTACTCCAAATATAGCAACAACACGTAATAGATCAAGATAAAAAACCCGTTGATTTTCTGTTGACATTATTATTGCTATTTGTGAGTCAGGTAGTCGTCGACAATGATCACTTCACAGGATGGTCCATAGCAAATGCCTTCAGTCTTTCTGCCAGAATCGGAATTTCTTCCCTTTGGATGAGCGAAGTGCAGGCGCGGACACCTTGCTTGGTGCTGCCGCAGGTGTCGAGCGAAATGCCCGAGACGCCGTAATACATCATCTCTTCAACGAGGTCGGCACCTGTGAAGCCGGGATAGCAATAGGTGAAGTAGAAGCCGTCGGCGATGGGCTCACCGCAGTCCTCGTCGTAGGTGATGTAGAAACCGTTGTCGAGGAAGGCTTTCTTCATCAGCTCGGCCTTGCGACCATATTCCAACACATCCTCACGATAGTTGTACGTACCATCGTTCACAGCTTTCAGCACAGCGGCCAAAGCGTGTTGAGCCGAGTGTGAAGTGCCTGAACTGAGCGGGTGCAAGGCACCGAAGAGGATGGCGCGCAAGAAGACTTCCTGTCCGCAGAAGGCTTTCAGGTCGGGGAAGTGGTGCTGGGCCAACTTGTTGCTGATGCCAAGGATGGCGCAACGCTCGCCGGCGTAGCTGAAGGCTTTCGAGCTGGAAATCATCAGGATGTAGTAGTCGGTGTATTTGCCCACGGTGGGTTGGTAGGGGGCTTCGCCCGGATGGCTGTAGTCCTTGCGGAAGTCCATGCCGAAATAGGCAAGGTCTTCCATGACGATGACATTGTACTTGTTGGTCAGTTCGCCTATGATGCGTAATTCCTCGTCGGTGAGGCACACCCATGTCGGGTTGTTGGGGTTGGAGTAGAGCAGGCTGTGGATGTTGCCCTTGCTCAGCACTTCTTCCAATTTGGCGCGCAGCTTCTCGCCACGGTATTCGTAGATGTCGAAATGCTCCATCGGGATGCCAAGCACCTTGTTTTGGAACTTGTGGACGGGGAAGCCCGGGTCGATGAAGAGGATGGTGTTTTTCTTTGCGTCAGAATGTCCGGCAATCATGAACGAGGCGAAAGCACCCTGCATGGATCCGACGGTAGGCACGCAGTTGGCGGGGTCGACATCGAGGTCAAGGAAGTTCTTGATGAAACGCGAGGCCTCTTTTTTTAATATAGGTGCACCATCGATGGGTGGGTAGTTGGCCGCCACACCATTTTGTAAGGCTTTGATTTGGGCTTCCACGCCAGCACGGGCGGCAGGCAGTCCAGGGTTGCCTAACTCCATGTGGATGAACTTTTTGCCACAGGCGGCTTCAAGGTCAAAGGCCAACTTGTTGATTTCACGGATGCCAGCTCTTCCGATGCTCGGCAGACCACTTTCTGCAAAGATTTTCTTTGCTAAATCTTGGGGTACGATATTGTGTTGCATCATATCTGTTTTGAAAAATAATACTCGTTATTGTTTTGAACGGCAAAGATAGGAAATTATTTGAGACGGGCAAAAATAAAATGATTAAGTTTTACCGTGGTAACTGTAGTTTTCCTATTTTTGCGCTTGCAAACCTCACGGCAGACTATCGCGCTGCAAATCTAGGTTTGTCCTTTGATAGCATATCATTAAAATTAAATTCCAAATACTAATGAAAAAGCAATTGTTACTTGCCTTAGCCTTGATGATGGGCTTCATGCCCATTAAGGCACAAGATGAAAAGAAAGAAGAAGGATTCCAGTTTACTACAATCAAGGAAATTCCAATCACGGCCGTTCGCGACCAACATCGCTCTTCCACTTGCTGGGCCCATTCCGGCATTGCCCTGATGGAAGCCGAAGCACTCCGCATCAAGGGCGTTGACGTAGACCTCTCCGAGATGTATGTTGTCAGCCATTCCATGATGGATCGTGCCGAAAAATATGTCCGTCTGCACGGCAACGCTAGCTGGGCACCAGGTGGCAAGTGCGGCGATGTGCTTTACTGCTTGGAACACTATGGCTTCGTCCGTCAGGAAGACATGCCTGGCAACCGTTATGGCGGGACCTTGCCCAATCACATCGAACTCGACCTCGTGGCCACAGGCTATGTGAAAGCCCTTGCCAAAAGTGACATCAGCAAACTCAGCCCCGTGTGGAAAGAAGGCCTGCAAGGTATTTACGATGCTTATCTTGGCAAATATCCTGAAAAGGTGAATGGCATGACGCCACAGGAATATGCCAAGTCGTTGGGCCTCGAAGCCGACAACTACATCACTCTCACCTCTTTCACGCATCATCCTTTCTATGAGCCTTTTGCACTTGAGATCGAAGACAACTGGCGTGGTTGCCCTTATTATAACCTGCCTATCGATGAACTGATGGAGGTCATGCAATATGCCATCGACAAAGGCTACACCTTCCAATGGAGTGCCGATGTCAGCGAGCAAGGCTTCACCCGCGATGGCATTGCCGTCTGCCCCGATGCCGAGAAAGCGGTCGAACTCTCAGGCTCCGACATGGCACATTGGTTGGGCTTGTCGGCGGCAAATCGTCGCAACGAGCTGACCTCTAAGCCAATGCCAGAGATTGAAGTCACACAAGAGATGCGTCAGGAAGCCTTTGATAACTGGGAGACTGGCGACGACCACGGTCTGCTCATCTTCGGCAAGGCCAAAGACAAAAACGGCAAGGAATACTTCATGGGCAAGAACTCGTGGGGCGACAGTGGCAAATACCACGGCATCTGGTATGTCTCTGAGACTTTCGCCAAATACAAGACCATGAACATCGTCCTGCACAAGGACGCACTTCCTAAGAACATCGCCAAGAAACTCGGTGTGAAATGACACGCTATAGAAGCGCTATATAAAACGCAAAACCCGCTGAAACCAGCGGGTTTTGTTGTTTTTGGTGGGACGTACTGGACTCGAACCAGTGACCTCTGCCGTGTGAAGGCAGCGCTCTAAACCAACTGGGCTAACGTCCCGATAACCGTTTGGGGTTTAGAAAAGAGACGCATTCAATGCGTCTCTACTGTGGGGCGAACAAGGATCGAACTTGTGACCTCATGCCTGTCAAGCATGCGCTCTAAACCAACTGAGCTACCGTCCCAAATGCGGGTGCAAAAATACGGCTTTTTCTGAAACCCACAAGATTTTTTCTGCTTTTTTTCAAAAAAATTCTACCTTTGTGCAATCAAATCTATTTGTTATGAAGTTTAAATACCTATTAGTCAGCTTGTTCCTTGTTTTTGGAACGCTTTCGGCTACGGCCCAAGAGAAGAAGAATTTCGATTTGGAAGACCTTTACATGCGCCCCACGTTCTATGCCAAGAGCGTAAGAGGCATGAACTCGATGAAGGACGGAAAGACCTACGGCTCCTTCGAGAAAGGCCAACTCAACATTTACAACTACAAGACAGGAAAGCTTGAAAAGACCTTATTTGGCATCACCGACCTTACTATGCATCCCGACTCGTTGCCTATTGGATTGCAGAACTATGAGTTGAGCGAGAATGAGGATAAGATGCTTTGCCTCACCGATATGGAAAGCATCTACCGTCACTCTTTCCACGCCAATTATTATGTATATGACTTCGCCACCAAGACTTTGCAGCCCCTTTCGAAGAATGGCAAGCAGCGTCTCGCTACTTTCTCGCCTGATGCTACCAAAGTGGCCTTTATGCGGGACAATAACTTGTTCATCAAGGATTTGAAGACAGGGGAGGAAAAGCAGTTCACCAATGATGGCCTTTACAACCATATCATAAACGGTGCTCCCGACTGGGTCTACGAGGAAGAATTCAGCTTTTCGCAGGGCTTCTACTGGTCGCCTGACAGCAAGAAGATTGCCTTCATGAAGTTTGATGAGTCGAACGTGCGCGAGTTTCAGATGGAGGAGTTCGAAGGCCTTTATCCCGACTGGTACAGCTTCAAGTATCCCAAGGCAGGCGAGGACAATTCCATCGTCGAGATTTATGTCTACGACCTCGAAAGTGGCAAGACGGTGAAGATGGATACGGGTAAGGAAACCGACATTTATTTGCCTCGCATTGCTTGGACCAAGGATGCCAATGTGCTGGCCATCCAACGCCTCAACCGTCATCAGAACCATCTTGAAATCTTGGCCGCCGATGCTACCACGGGCAAGAGCCGTGTGTTCTACGATGAGACCAACGACTACTACATCGACATCACCGATGATTGGCATTTCCTCGAGGACGGCAAGCGTTTCCTCATGACCTCGGAGAGAAGTGGCTACAACCACATCTACCTTTGCAACCTCGATGGCACGCAGGCGAAGCAACTCACCAACGGTCCTTGGGATGTGACAAAGGTCTACGGATTCGATGGCAAGGAAGTGTATTTCCAAGCCGCCAAGAATACCCCTGTCGACCGTCAAATCTATGCAGTCAACCTGAAAGGCAAGATGCGTGAGGTGATTGGTCGCGATGGCACCAACCAAGCCACTTTCAGCAACGACTTCAGCTACCTTATTAATATAAACAGCACCATCAGCCAGCCGCGCCAATTCGAACTTTACACCAATAAGGGTAAACTGGTGCGTGTGCTTGAGGACAACCATGAGTTTGCCGAAAAGCTGAAGACCTTCAACCTCGGCGAGAAGAAACTCATGAAGATCAGTGACCCTGCTTTCACTTTGCCTGATGGCACCCAAGTCGATGTGGATGCTTGGCAAATCCTGCCTCCCGACTTTGACCCCAACAAGAAATACCCTGTGTTGATTTATGTGTACGGTGGTCCTGGTCATCAGACGGTCAGCAACTCTTGGGCCAACAGTGACTATTGGTGGATGCAATTGCTGGCACAGCATGGCATCATCAGCGTGTCCATCAACAACCGTGGTAGCGGTGCTCAGGGTGAGGTCTTCAAGAAGATGACCTACCTGCAACTGGGCAAGTACGAGACTGAAGACATGATTACCCTCGCCAAGTACATGGCCAAGCAGCCTTACGTGGATGGAAGCAGAATCGGCATCTATGGCTGGAGCTATGGTGGTTTCATGGCCGCCAATGGCATCACCAAGGGCGCCGATGTCATCAGCACGGCTGTGTCGGTGGCTCCTGTGACCAACTGGCGCTATTACGACAACGTCTACACCGAGCGTTTCATGCGCACGCCTCAGGAGAACCCCGACGGCTACGACCTCAACTCACCCGTGCATAACACGGCTTTAATCAAGGGCAACTATCTGCTTTGCCACGGTAGCGGCGATGACAATGTCCACTATCAGAACGCGATGGAACTCATCAAGGCAATGATTTCGAACGGCAAACAGTTCGACTTGATGATCTATCCCAACAAGAACCACGGCATCTACGGTGGCTACGAATATGGTAGTGGCGAGTGCCGTATGCACCTCTTCAACAAGATTGACAACTTCTTGTTTAAGCATCTGCTTGGGGAATAAGTATTCGATAATCTTATTTCAAATCATAACTACTCAATTAAAACTTAAATCAACTATTTTTAAACGATGAAAAAAGTATTATTAACTGTTGCGTTGGCGGCCATGTTGACCTTTGGCACTGTTTTCAACGCTTTTGGCCAAAGCTGGACTTTTAATACCCGTGTTTGGTCGACCAACTATTTCACTACACTGATCTACGATGCTGCACAGGCCACCACTGTGTTTTTGACTACGGGTAGCGGTACGAAGGAATCGAATGCACTGTCGGCCATCCTGCCCAATTCAGACCTTGTCTTTCCTGTTGGCATACAAAAGGAAGGCTTTGGTGAACATGACATCTGTGGCCCTTATCGTAGTGCTTTCAGAAATCCGTTTAAGTATGTCGGTGACTTTGCCATCGGCCTTGATGCTTCGTGGATGCCCACTGTGGTAGGACTCTATGGTGGTACATTCTTCAAGAGCCAAGAGGTTTGGTTCAAGGATCCGGAAAAGAACCTGCGTGGTTTCTATTTTCAGCCTCGTGGCGGTCTCTGCCTCGGAGGTAAGAAAGGCACTATCGAGGGTGGTGTGTTCTACGATATGGTAGTAGGATGCGGCGGCTCGGTTGATGACATTAACAAAGACCGGCTCCTCAGTGGCCTTGGCCTTGATTTCGCTCTGAGCTGGAATGTCAACGGACATCATAAGACGATGGCACAATTCTCCATGCCTCTCCACAACTTCTTCAATGAGGAATATTCAGGTCAGGGAGGTATGAAGCGCCGTGTCGGTTACATCATGCTTACCCATAGAATCGTCCTGTGATGACATTGCCCGACAAGAACGACAATTCCATGTCTAGGCAATAAAGCATCTTGATAGAAGGATAACAAAAAAGCGAGCGATGTTTGTCGCTCGCTTTTCGTTTTGTCTGAAAACCTCAAATTATAAGGTATAGCCAAGGCCAACGAAGAAACCATTGGCCTTTAAGGTAATGTTGTCGCTTGAATTGAGGTCAAGCAGGCCGAGACGATAGCCGCCAAACAGGTTGAATTGGCTGAACTTTACATCGGCGCCAAACACAGCGTAGAGGTTGAAACGGTTCAATCTGCTGTTGTCGCCATACCAATTGGATGTAGTAGTATTGTTGCCAATTGTTGTTTTGGTATTGCCTACAAGAGCTAAGCTCACCATGGAACCAACGAAAGGTGTGATTGCAAGGTCGCGGTTGATACCGATACTATAGTTGAACAGAATCGGGACATCGATAAGGGCTTGGGTGCTTTTACCCGTTCCAAATCCGAAGAAGGCGTCTCCACTCTTGGTGTTCATACGGAATTCGGCGCCAGCGGCAACACCAATGCCTTTTGAGAGGCCAAAATTCTTGGTGAATCCGGCGAAGAAACCTTGATAGTTGCTGCTATTATTCCCTGAAACGAAGGATTCGGGAGCGTAACCTGCATAGATCATTGATTGTGCCTGCACTTTTCCGGCAACGAACATTGCGGCGATGAGCGCCACGATAGCTAATGCTTTTTTCATTTTGAATTGGTTTTAGTTGTTGATTATTTTGGGTTGTTGAAATTTGTCTTTATTATGTTGTGTATAACTTGAAAAATCATCTGTTATTGTAAAACTGTTTACCATATTTTGTATATTAACTCAATGCTGACATATCGGCTGTTGGCCTTGTTCGATTTGTAGGAAATGTAATAGGGATTGTAGGTATAGTTGTCTTCTTTGTTCCAGTTGAAGATGTCGAAAGCGTTAAGGAGGAAGGAGAGCCGATTTCCGAAGAAGTCGGCGCGAAGGCCAAAGTCGATGCCGTAGGCGGTTTGTTTGGTGGCAAAGAGCGTTTGCGTGGGTGAATTGTAATAGGCTGTGGCATGAAGTTCAAGTTTGTCCCACAGCTTGACCCATGTGCTGAGGCGCAAGTTGTAGGCCCACATATTGCTGAGAATCAGACTGTCCAAGGTTTTGTTGTAGTAGGTCTCGATGTGCGAATCATAGATGTTGGCTTCCAATCTGACGTTGAAGGTGGCATTAGGCCGATAGGTGATGTTGAATTCTCCGCCTGTTTCGTAGTATTTGTTAAGGTTGACGGGCATGCTGAAGGGTACCACGCGATCCCAAAGCGAGTCATAGGCCACGTCGCTCACCATGTTGATGGCGTTGATGGAGTTGTTGAAATAGCCTTTCACACTTATCGAACCCAGTTGGTCGGCATATTTGGCCCACGACAGTTCGAAAACATCTATCAGTGTGGGCTTCAGTGAGGGATTGCCCACCGAGAACGATTCTTCGTCATACATTTTCTTTCTGGTGAAATAGCGTACCCAAGGATAATAAGTCTTGCGGGTGTAGCTGAAGCTGAAGTTGTGCATTGACGGTGTTCGGTAGCTGATGTGCAATGAAGGTCTCCAATAGGCATGACGCAAAAGGGTATCGTATACAGGGGTGTCAAGGTAGTGTGACTTGATCCAAGCGTTTTCCCAACTGATGCCAGGCTTGATGGTGATGGAACTCCCGATATGATGCAATACCATTAACGTGGCAGCCGCTTTGTTGGTGCTGAAACGACGGTTTTCGGAACGGTTCCAGTCGGTGACGTAGCCGTTTGCTCCCAAGGTGTCGTATATGCCGATGTTGTTGTCGGGCTTCATGTAGTCAGTGAGGCTCAGGTAGATTTCTCCGAAATGTGGGGCCTTTCCTTCAGTTTTTGGAAAACGATAGGGGTGAGTGTATTCCACTTTGGCATCGTAGCCTATGTCTGTGAAGTCATTGGTGCTGATGATATCGCGGTTGAGGTGGGGCTGGTTCTTGAAGGTACGTTGCTCTTTTGCGATGCCTTTGCCGAAATCGTATTCGGAATTCAGGAAGACGCCTAAGGATTGTCCAGGTTGGTCGAAACGATGCTGCCAGCCGATACCTGTGGCACCAACGGAGTAGTTTTGGCGGTTTTCGTTGTGGATGGCATAGTCGTATTCTCCAATGTCGTTGATGTATTCTTTGCGATAGGTGTTGGAGAATGAAGAGGACTGGCTCATGCTTGGGGTGATACCGAAGTACACTGTGAAATCGTTTTGCCGATTAGGGCGGTATTCAGCTTTGAGAAATGCCTCGACCTCATAATTGAAAGAGGTGTCGTTTCTGGAATAGCGCGCGATGCTGGTCGTGTCGAGGCCGCCAGGCAAGCCGCTCTCTAAATGGTCGACAAAGGAGTAGCTGTAGCCATGAGAATGCTCTTTGACACCTGAATAGCCGCCTTTCAGATTGGCGTTGAACGACCATTTTTTGTTGCTCCAGATGTAGGACAGCCAGGGCGAAACATTGGGGCGGGTGTTGGATTGCAGGCCGATGCTGAGGTGCTGCTCAGAACTGTCGCCAGTATCTGTGATGATGTTGATGACGCCTGTGTCGGAAGTTGAAGTGTATTGTGCCGAGGGATTGGTCATCACTTCGATGCGCTCGATGGAGACGGCTTTCACCTGTTGGAGGTAGTTTTTCAGGCTTTCTTCGTCGAAATGCGAAGGCCGCCCGTTGATGAAGACCAATACTTCATCCACTCCGCGTAAGGTGATGTTGCCTTCGGTGTCGACCTTAACGCCCGGCACATTTTGCAGGGCATCTGAGATGGTGCCTTGTCTTGCTTTCGGGTCACGGCTGATGTGGTAGATGGTGGTCTCGCCTTCGTTGACAAAGATGGGGCCAAGTGAAAGGCTGTCAACCGTTTGGGCTTGTGCGCCAAAGGAAAGGGCAAGGAAAAGCAGGGCCAAAATGCTTTTCAATGTGGCCTTATTTGAAGGCTTCTCTTTGGGCTCCACATGGACGGCCACATGGGTCTCTTCGCCGTAATGTTGACGGAGCAGGTCTTCCACTTCTGAGGCTTTGTCGTGGGCTTCCTTGAGGCTGATGTCGCCGTCCATCAGGATGTGGAGTTCGATGGCATAGTGGTTGCCGATGCGTCGTGTGCGTAGGTCGTGGGGCTCTGCGACACCGGGCACTTCAGCGACCAGTTTTAGGATTTCATTTTCCACTTCATCGGGCAGTGACTGCTCCATTAGGTCACCGATGCCGTTCTTGAGCAGGTCGAAGGCCACCTTGACGATGAAAGCGCCCACCGCCACCGAGGCAACGGGGTCGAGGATGGTCCATCGCTCACCAAGGAAGATGGCACCGCCGATGCCCACGGCTGTACCTATTGACGACAGCGCGTCGCTGCGATGATGCCACGCATTTGCCTCCAAAGCCTTTGAGTTCAGCTTTTTCGCTTTGACGATGGAATAGCGGTAAACGGCTTCTTTCAGGACAATCGACACGATGGCAGCCCAGAAAGCCAGCATTCCAGGTGCTTCGAGCACCTCGCCGTTGGCCCAGGCGGCAATCTTAATGGCACCTTTCACAATGATGCTGATGGCGACTGCCATCAAGGCAATGCCGATGATGGTGAGCGCCAGAGTTTCGTATTTGCCGTGCCCATAGTCGTGCGACTTGTCCTGCGGCTTGTTGCTGATTTTGACAAAGACCAGCACGATGATGTCTGTCACGAAATCGGAAAGCGAGTGGATGGCGTCGGCAATCATGGCAGAGCTGTGCCCTAATATGCCCGCGATGAACTTGAACAGCAGTAGCATCACGTTCACGGCTCCGCCGACAAGGGTGGTTTTGTATATTTCCCGTTCTCTATTCTCGCTTTTCATAGGAATAGAATCTTGGTGCAAAGATAGGGGTTTTGCGAAAACGTTGTAACGAGAGGGTTGCGGCAACAATAAAAATGCTATCTTTGCCGTCTATTCTTAACCTTAAATATTCGAAAAATGGAAGCAAAAGAACAAGTGCTGCAAGCCATGCGTGAGGCTGGCGCTCCCGTGAATGCTGGTAAAGTGGCCGAAATGACCGGCCTTGACCGTAAAGTGGTCGACAAGGCTTTCGATGCCTTGAAGAAGGAAGGCGCCATTGTGTCGCCTGTCCGCTGCAAGTGGGAGCCTGCGAAATAAACACTCAAAAATGAAAGCAAAGCGTCGTTGGGGCAGAATCATTTTCGTAGCCCTTCTTTTGGTATTGGCTATCGGCGGAGGCACGATAGGTATCTGCAATGATGTTGTGAAACATCAAGCCAAGGGCAGGGTGTATGCTGAGGTAAGCGAGGTGCCATACCGTAAGGTTGGGTTGGTTTTAGGGACCATTCCCCTTGTGAATGGCCGCCCGAACAGATATTACCAATATCGTATGGATGCGGCAGCGGAGCTTTATTTTGCTCACAAGGTGTCGTATTTGCTGCTTAGTGGTGACAATCATATCAGCCACTACAACGAGCCCGAGTCGATGCGTCAGTCACTCGTTGAAAGAGGTGTGCCTGATTCGGTAATCTATCTTGACTGTGCCGGATTCCGAACATTTGATTCCATGGTGCGGGCCAAGAAGGTCTTTGCCCAGGATTCAGTAACGGTGGTCTCGCAGCAATGGCACAACGAGCGTGCCATTTACATTGCCGAGCATTTTGACCTTGATGCCATCGCTTTTTGTGCACAGGACTACACTGCGGGCAGAAAGATATACCTGAAGAACCACCTCCGCGAGGCCTTGGCCAAGGTGAAGGTGGTCCTTGATTTGTTGGTCAACAAACAACCGCATTTCTTGGGCGAGATTGAGCCTATACCGAGTGCTCAGCCTTGCCGCTGTCCTTAGGTTGTCACATCTGTTTAAGTTGCTCCACAAATTCATCGATGCGGTGCATTTCCGCGGGGATGTCGATTTCTTGTGGGCAGTGCTCAGTGCATTGGTTGCAGCCGATGCAATGGCTGGCTTGCCGCAATCCAGGAATGTTGCGGTCGTAGCCGATAAGGAAACGTTTCCTTGCTTCCCAATAGGCTTTTGCCTCGCGATTGCCGGTGGGCATATTGCCATGGATGATGCTCTCGTTGTAGTAGCCAAACACAGCCGGAATGTTCAATCCGTAAGGGCATGGCATGCAGTAGTTACAGGCGGTGCACGGCACGGTTTTCAGTTTGATGAACAGTTCTGCTACCTGCATCAAGAACTCGTCTTCTTCGGGTGTGATGGGCCGCAAGGGTGAATAGGTTTCCACGTTTTGCACCAGGTGTTCCATGTAAGTCATGCCGCTCAGCACGGTGAGGATGCCTTCAGGCGTGCCGGCAAAGCGGAAGGCCCAGCGGGCGACAGGCGTCTCTGGCTCACGTTCTTTCATTTGCTTCACGATGTGGTCGGGCTGCTTGGCAAGGCCTCCTCCGAGCAACGGTTCCATAATCACTACGGGGATACCACGACGGTGCAGTTCCTCATAAAGGTATGATGAATTGACGCCTTCGCCTTCTATCTCACCGAAGCTCCAGTCCACATAGTTCAGCTGGATTTGTACGAAGTCCCAATGATAGCGGCCTTCATCGTGCCATTGCATCATGGTGTCGAACAGCTTCGGGTCACCGTGGAACGAAAAGCCGAGGTTGCGGATGCGGCCAGCCTTTTTCTGTTCCACGAGCCAGTCGAGGATACCATTGTCCATGAAGCGGGCGTTGAACATCTCCATGCTGGTCATTTCTTTGTTTGAACCACCGATGCTGTGCATGAGCAGATAGTCGATGTAGTCGGTCTGTAGTTGCTTGAGTGAGTTCTCGAACATGGCTTTCGAAGCCTCTGCGTCCCATGTCGATTGGCTGAAATTGGAGAGTTTGGTGGCAATGTAATAGCTGTTACGCGGATGTCGCGATAAGGCGATGCCCGTGGAGGTCTCTGAATAGCCTCTTGTGTAAACGGGTGCCGTGTCGAAGTAGTTGACACCGTGAGCCAAAGCGTAGTCCACCTCCTCGTTGACCATTTCTTGGTCGACACGGGCATTGGGGTCTTTTCGCATGTCTGCACCGTTTTCGATGGGCAGACGCATCATACCGTAGCCCAATAGCGACACCTTGTCACCCGTGTTGGGATTGGTACGATAGGTCATCTCGCCTTGGCCGTCAATGACGTTTTTTGGGATAATGGGTGATTCGTCGTTGTTTTTGCAGGCGGAGAGTATCACCGAACTGGCCACTGCCGCACCGCCCATATGTTTTAGGAATTCTCTTCTATCCATTTTGTTTAGTTTAGAGTTTAGTGTTTAGAGTTTAGAGTTGATAGATTGTAATGACAACTTGAAATAATTAACAATTATCAACTATCAATTATCAATTGACATGATGCATCTCATTCCCCTCCACATAAATTGCGCTAAACGGTCGGGCAGGGCAGAGGTGCTCGCAGGCACCGCAGCCGATGCATTTGTTCTCATCCACGGCAGGCACTTGCACCTTGCCGTTCGGTCCTTCATATTCTACCATCTGGATGGCACCTGTGGGGCAGTGGCGTGCGCAGTTGCCGCAGCTGACACCATCGGTCAATACAACACAATTATCTTTAATCCACACAGCATGACCCACATGGATGCCGGTCTTCTCTTCCCGTGTGATAGGTTTGATGGCACCAGCGGGGCAGACCTCGCTGCAGCGGGTGCACTCGGGACGGCAATAGCCGCGCTCAAACGACATCGTGGGTTGCATGAAGTGCTGTAAATCGGTGGAAGGACGGAGCACATTGTTCGGGCAACTTGAAACACAGAGTTGACAAGCTGTGCAATGGCGTTGCATGTGACGCGCTGATACCGAGCCGGGAGGCGTGATGAGCGTATTCCGTTTGGGAGCCACCTTGTCCTCGATGACTGCCAAGCCGCCATCCACCTTCATCTCTGTTTGTGCCAATGCTGCTGTAGTGCCGGCTACTGCTGCGCCAACGAGGAAGGCGCGGCGCTCCGTGTCAACGGGCTTGGGTGCGGTTGCCGGTTTTTTGGCAGTATAGTGTAATGCGTCAAACTTGCATTTGTCGAGGCAGTCGCCGCAGACTACGCAACGGGAATAATCCACCGTACCATTTTTGAAATCGATGGCTTGTGCCTTGCAGTTCTTCTCACACATGCCGCAGTTTTTGCACTTGTTCTTGTCGAAGCGGACGCGGAACAGCGAGAAACGCGAGAAGAAGCTGAGGGTAGTGCCAACGGGGCAGATGGTGTTACAGTAGAGACGGCCCTTCCAAATGGCCAAGAAAGCTAAGATTACCAAAGTGGCAATGGCCACAACGAAAGTCGTCACGCTACGAGTCCAGATTTGGACTTCAGAGAAGTTGTAACGGTCGTTGGCGGCATCGAGGCCGGCGAGCCAGTTGTTCAGCAGGTCGTAGAGCGGCTTAAACAGGCTGTTGACAATGCGGCCATAAGCGCTGTAGGGTGCAAACAAGGTCGTGACGGGCGCGAAGCCGATGATCAGCAGGATGATGAAGACGACCAGGAAACCATAGCGCAGCCATTTGACTTCTTTGGCGTAGCTGAAGCGGTTTCTCTTGAACTTGCCGCCGAGCCAAGAGAAGAGGTCTTGCATAATGCCCAAAGGGCAGACCACGCTGCAATAGAGTCGCCCGAAAAGGAGTGCGCAGACGATGAGTAGGGCAAGAACGCCGAAGTTCAAGGCCAGGACGGCGGGCAGGAATTGGATTTTGGCGACCCAGCCGGCCCAAAGATGCACACGGAACCCGATGCCGAGCAGGAGCAGTGTTACTAAGGTCATCATGACCACTTGTAAGCAGATTCTGATTTTTCGTAACATATTGTTTAGAGTTGATTATTGATTATTATTGATTCTTTTATGGTTTGGTCGGCCCTTCGACGGGCTCAGGGACCTTAGGTCGTTGAGCTTGTCGAAACGCCGGCTTGTCGCTTTGAGGTTCTACTGACAATGTGAATACTAGCTTCATAAAGCAAATAGATTGGCAATGTGACCAGCGTCAGCGTCACCGCATCGCCGGTGGGAGTGATGACAGCAGCCACGATGGCAATGGCCACGATGGCGTGCCGACGATATTTCTTCAAGGTCGCCGCTTGGAGTAGTCCGGCCTTGGCCAAGAGGTAGTTGACGATGGGGATCTCGAAGAGAATACCCATCAGCAGGCTGAGCATGAGCAGGTTGGAAATGTAGGATGAGAGCGAGATTTGGTTTTTCACCTCTTCGTACACTTGGTAATCGTTGAGGAAACGGAAGGCGAAAGGGAAGATGATGAAATAGTTCATCAGCACACCCAAGATGAAGAGCAGCGTGCCCCATATTATAATAGGTGCGGCATGGCGTTTCTCCTTTTCATAGAGCGCAGGCGCGATGAAACCGTAAAGTTGCACGATGAGGTAAGGCGAAACCACCACGAGTCCCGCCCCTAGGGCCACCTTGATGTGGGTCATGAACTGTGCCGCCAACTCCGTATTGATGAACGAAGCCTGAAAACTGCCTGGGCAGAGCGACTGCCAACCTGTGCGCTCACAAAGCCATGCCAAGCCTTGGTACGAGATGAAGTCGTCGCGCGAGGGGGCAAACAGCAAGCCGAAAAGTTGGTTCTTGAAGCAGAACGCAGCCACCGCCCCGACAAACCAGGCAATCAGGCAGCGGAACAGCACTTTCCGAAGCACATCCAAGTGATCCCAGAAACTGCTGACCTCCCGCTCGCTCATTCCTTCTTTTCCTTGTCTTCCTTGATCTCAGGTTCTTCTACGCCGTTCATGCCGTCTTTGAAACTTTTTGCTCCTTTGCCCAAACTCTTCATCAGCTCAGGGATTTTCTTTGCGCCGAAGAGCAACAGAACAATCAATGCGATGAGGAGAATCTCAGGCCATCCGATAGTAAGTAATTGCATATATTCTAAACGTTTAGTTGATTGAAACTGCAAAATTAGAAAAAAGATGGTTTTTGACAAATGTTTCGTTGCAGTTTCGAAACTTTTGCTTTTTTCTGCACTTTTTTGTTGCAGTAAAAGAAAAAGTTGTACTTTTGCAGCCTCAAAATTAAACCATTAGTACTAACCATTTAAAAGAAGGAAGTGTTTTAAAATGATTATTGTTCCTGTAAAAGAAGGCGAAAGCATCGACAGAGCTTTGAAGCGCTACAAGAGAAAGTATGAAAACGTGAAAGAATTGCGCGCTCGCCAACAATTCACCAAGCCCTCAGTCATCAAGCGTGCACAGCTGATGAAGGCTATCTATGTGCAGAAACTCCGTGAGGCTGAACAGAATATGTAATTCGCCCGCTTAGGAAAATAATTTTTTTAGGCAAACTTCGCTGTGAATTGGTAATTTATTACTAATTTTACAGCGAAGTTTTTTGTTATGCTCATTGATCAGTTCATATCCTACATCGAAGCGGAAAAACGATTCTCTCCGCTCACTGTCGAAGCCTACCAGAGCGACATGGATCAATTTGCTCATTTTCTAAAAGATGAGTATGGCATCGATGACTTGACTCAGGTGAAAACGACAATGGTGAAGTCGTACATCGTCCATTTGAAAGAGGAAGGACTGGTCAATCGGAGCATCAACCGCAAGACCTCTACACTTCGTACCTTTTATAAATATTGCCTTCGCGAGAACCTGATAGAGAAATCGCCCATGACAGGCATCAAGGCGTTGAAACAGCCCAAGACCCTCGTCAAGTTCGTCACCGAGACAGATATTAATAAGGTGTCGTTTGGTGAGGATGCCGATTTTTCGACTCAACGCGACCACCTGCTTTTCGAATTGCTGTATCAGACGGGCATGCGACAGGCAGAGTTGCGCGGACTGGAGGACGGCGATGTCGACAAGATGGGCATGCAACTGAAAATACACGGTAAGCGCAATAAAGACCGGCTGGTTCCGTTATCAAGTGAGATGATACAGTTGATAGTCCAATACCAAGCTTTGCGCGATGCCACTTTCACGACCAAGGCCGACCGCCTCCTTTTGAATGATAAAGGGGAGGAGATGTCGCCGTCGTATGTATATAATAAGGTGCACCACATGCTTGAAGGGGTGACGACGTTGAAGCAAAAAAGTCCGCACGTGTTGCGTCACACCTTTGCCACCCACCTGTTGGACGAAGGCGCAAGCCTGGTAGCCATACAGAAACTTCTCGGGCATGAGAATTTGGCCACTACCCAAATCTATGCCCACAATACAATAGAACAACTCAAGAAAATTCATAAACAAGCCCATCCGAAAGGATGATTAAAAGAAAGGAGTTTATTATGAAAGTTATGATCAATTCAGTTCACTTCAAGGCTGACCAAAAACTTGAAGACTTCATTACGCAGAAAGTGGAAAAGCTTTGCGCCAAGTACAGCGAGGTGATCAATGCCGAGGTTTCGCTGAAGCTCGACAACACCGACACTCCCGAAAACAAGATCGCTGATGTCCGACTGGTATTGCGTGGCGATGACCTGTATGCCAGCAAGCAGAGCAAGACATTTGAGGAATCTATCGACACCTCCATCGACGCACTCAAGAAACAATTGGAGAAATACAAGGGTAAAACCGGAAAATAATTCCTGCCAAAAACGCCCAAAGACCAACATTTAGCCCATGGAGCCGACCCGAAAACTACGGGTCGGCTTCTTTTAGGCCAAAAATGAGCATTGTTTAATAAATTGATTTTTAGCAAAATACAAAAAATAATCGATTTTTTTTCGAAAAAAAGCAGAAAACGCATTGTCAATTCAAGAAAAAGGTCTATTTTTGCACACCTTTTCAGAGGAGAAAAGGCGGCTAAAAGAAGCAAATCGTTCTTTCACATCATGCCGGTATAACTCAGTTGGTAGAGTAGCTGATTTGTAATCAGCCTGTCGGCGGTTCGAGTCCGTCTACCGGCTCAGTTAAGACGGGGGAGTCGCATAGTGGCAATTGCAACAGACTGTAAATCTGTCCGGGAATCCGTTCGGTGGTTCGAGTCCACCCTCCCCCACAGTCAAGCGGACAAGCGGAAGTAGCTCATTTGGCAGAGCGAAAGCCTTCCAAGCTTTAGGTGGCGGGTTCGAGCCCCGTCTTCCGCTCAGATGAACCAACAAGCCGATGTAGCTCAGCGGTAGAGCACTTCCTTGGTAAGGAAGGGGTCGGGAGTTCAATTCTCCCCATCGGCTCGATTTTTTGTGGATAAGAGTTCATAACCTTAAATAGAAAACAAAATGGCAAAAGAAAAATTCGAAAGAACTAAACCGCACGTCAACATTGGTACGATTGGCCACGTTGACCACGGTAAGACCACTTTGACCGCTGCTATCACCCTTCACCTTGCTAAGAAGGGTCTGTCAGAAGTCAAGAGCTTCGACTCCATCGACTCCGCTCCGGAAGAGAAGGAGAGAGGTATCACCATCAATACCGCTCACGTCGAGTATCAGACTGAGAAGCGTCACTATGCACACGTCGACTGCCCTGGCCACGCTGACTATGTGAAGAACATGGTTACTGGTGCTGCTCAGATGGACGGTGCTATCATCGTTGTCGCCGCCACCGACGGTCCCATGCCTCAAACCCGTGAGCACATCCTGCTCGCTCGTCAGGTTGGTGTGCCGCGCCTCGTGGTGTTCCTGAACAAGTGCGACCTTGTTGACGATGAAGAGTTGCTGGAGTTGGTTGAGATGGAAGTCCGCGACCTCCTTGGCAAGTACGAATTCGATGCCGACAATACGCCTATCATCCGTGGCTCTGCTCTGGGTGCCTTGAACGACGACCCGAAGTGGACTCCCGCCATCGACCAACTGATGGACGCTTGCGACACTTGGATTCCTGAGCCTCAGCGTGCCATTGATAAACCGTTCCTGATGCCTATCGAGGACGTGTTCTCCATCACTGGCCGTGGTACCGTTGCTACCGGTCGTATCGAGACTGGTGTCATCCATGTTGGTGATCCCGTCGATATCCTCGGTATGGGTGCTGAGAAGCTGAAGTCAGTCGTTACCGGTGTGGAAATGTTCCGCAAGATTTTGGACGAAGGTGAAGCTGGCGATAACGCAGGTCTGTTGCTCCGTGGTATCGACAAGGACGAAATCCGCCGTGGTATGGTTATTGCCAAGCCCGGTTCGGTGAAGCCTTACCACCACTTCAAAGGTCAGGTCTATGTCCTGAGCAAGGAAGAAGGTGGCCGTCACACCCCGTTCCGTAATAAGTATCGTCCTCAGTTCTACTTCAGAACTACCGACGTTACTGGTGAAATCACTCTTCCTGAAGGCATGGAAATGGTCATGCCTGGCGACCATGTCACCATCGACGTTAAGTTGATTGCCGACATCGCCATGGACAAGGGTCTCCGCTTCGCTATCCGTGAAGGTGGTCGTACCGTTGGTTCCGGTCAGGTGATTGAGATCATCGACGATTAATTCAACATCAAAACGTAAGGGTGGGGCAACACCCACCCTTATCCTACGGGCGTAGCTCAGTTGGTAGAGCATCGGTCTCCAAAACCGAGTGTCGAGAGTTCGAGCCTTTCCGCCCGTGCTTTTTATTAAGGTTCAATAGAAGATGAAAGTGCTACACTGAGCTCAAAGAGAAGGTCACTTGGCCGACTTGGCAAGAGCTGAGAAGTAGCGTGTTGGTTGTGTCCATTGCTTCCCTGATCATCGCACTTGTGGTGTTCTTGATGGACATTTCATTCAAAAATCTGTTAGAAGCGTTTTACGGACTGTTCTGATAGATAGATTGAATCTTGATGAGCATTTATCGGCAAACTTTTTAATTTGATTGGAAGATGAGCGACACGAACGAGCTGAAGTGGTATGTGGTCAAGGCCATCTCTGGTAAGGAAAAGAAGGTTAAGGAATACCTTGAGTCCGAGATTAAGAGACTGAACCTGCAAGACCTTATCCCGACAGTCTTGATTCCGACTGAGAAGTACTTCGAGGTGAAGAACGGCAAAAAGGTGTGCAAAGAGCGCAACTACCTGCCGGGCTATGTGCTTGTGGAGGCAGTATTGGTAGGTGAGGTCGTTCATGTCATCAAAAATGTTCCGAACGTGCTAGGCTTCCTAGGCACGAAAGGTGAGCCCGACCCGCTGCGCCCTCAAGAGGTGAAGCGAATCTTGGGCAAGGTCGACGAACTCCAAGGCATGGGCGCTGGCAGCGATGTCATGTTCATGGTGGGTCAATCGGTTATTGTCAACGACGGACCGTTCAGCACTTTCCAAGGTGTCATCGAAGAGGTGAACGAGGAAAAGAAGAAGCTGAAGGTCGCCGTAAAGATTTTCGGTCGCAAGACGCCTTTGGAACTGAGTTTCTTCCAAGTGAAGTTAGAAAGCTAAGTTGGTTTTTGCGAGTTAAATTGTTGCCTAATTACACTTAATTAAGGATTAAAGAAATGGCAAAAGAAGTAAGCGGATTAATTAAATTGCAAATCAAAGGAGGAGCTGCGAATCCCGCCCCGCCCGTTGGTTCAATGCCCGTACGCAGGATCAGGCTGGCAAGGTTTTGCCCGTCATTATTACTGTGTATAAAGATAAGTCTTTCGATTTCATCGTTAAGGCTTCTCCCGTGGCTGTCTCCATCATCGAGGCTGCGAAGATCAAAGGCGGCTCCAAGGAACCTAACCGTACGAAAGTCGGTTCGTTGACTTGGGACCAAGTGCGTGAAATCGCCACCAACAAGATGAAGGACATGAACTGCTTTACCGTTGAGTCCGCCATGTCAATGGTGGCTGGAACGGCACGCAGCATGGGCGTGAAGATAACCGGCGAATCACCTTTAAAGAAAGACTAAGAGCTTTCGTGCATTTGTAGAACAACAAAAAAGTTAGTTAAATGTCAAAAGTATCCAAACAGAGGAAAGAAGCTTTAGCTAAGTTCGACAAAAGCAAGAGTTACTCCTTGAATGAAGCAGTTAATATCGTAAAACAGATCACTTACAGCAAGTTTGATGCTTCGGTTGACTTGAACATCCGTTTGGGTGTCGACCCCCGTAAGGCCAATCAAATGGTCCGCGGCTCGGTGACGCTGCCTCACGGTACTGGTAAAGTCGTCCGCGTCTTGGTGCTCTGCAACCCTGACAAGGCTCAAGAAGCTTTAGACGCTGGTGCTGATTACGTTGGTCTGGATGAATACATCCAAAAGATCAAGGACGGTTGGACCGATATTGACGTTGTGATCACCACTCCTAACATCATGCCTAAAGTGGGTGCTCTGGGCCGTATCCTCGGTCCTCGCGGCTTGATG
>CADCJI010000041.1 GCA_902801625.1 uncultured Bacteroidia bacterium
TTCCTCGAAGACATAGTTGTCTTCACGGCCACCCACGTTACCCGTGCTAGCAGCAATCCAGATGCGGTCGCCAGGAGTCGGGTTGGTAATGCACCAGTCATAGGTACCGGCAGGAATCTCAATGCTCACGCTGTTGTTGATCACGATGTTGCTGGTCGAGCAGTTGCCGTCAGCGTTGGTCGGGATCTTATACTCAAACTGGGCATAGATAGCATCGTTGCCAGAACAGCTTGTGCTCAAAGCACCAGTTTCAGGAATGATTGTGCCGTAGGCAGTTGCATCGGCATCAAGCAACATTTGATAGCCAGAACCGTCGCCCCAAACATCACCAGCAGTCAAAATGACCGTGGCATTGCCTCTGGTAGGCTTGTAGCCAGCAATGGCTTCGGTGTTGGAAACAGGCTTGTAGTTGTTTTCAGGAGCTTTGGCACCTTCAAACACACGGCAATTGTTGTCAACTACGACAGGAGCAGCCCAGTTGATGGGGCCAGCGATTTCTTCACCGCGGTTACCGCTATACACGGCACCGACACCCCACTTGTAGACACCAGGCTCAAGGTCAGCCCATTCAACGTCGATATAGACGGTGTCAGGCACCCAGACAGAAGCCAACAGGACGGTATTCTCTTCAGTGTAAGGACCATCGTTGTAGCAGTTGGTGCGATACACTCTGTAGTGATCAAGGCTACGGGTGTTTTCAGCAATACCCTTACCAGGTTCGCCGATGGTGATATCATCAACGTTGAGGTAGAACATGTCGCTGCAGTTGAAGTGACGAATAGCCACATAACCCATGCCACTGTAGGCGCTCAAGTCAACAGTATATTCATACCAGTTACCTTGAGCACGACCGCTACGGTTGCCCTTGACAGGTTTACCCGTGCCATCGCCCATGCTCTTGGCGCTCATCGTCCACTCTTGAAGCATAGTGAAGGAGCTCGGGTTGGTGTTAGTCGTGGAGACAGCCACGCCAAAGTGCTCAGCAGCATAGCTGGCATCCTGGGCGCAGGCATAGAATCTCAAGACACCACCCAGTTGCACTTGAGGCGAAACGAGGTAGTTATCAGGATAGAGAACCTGACCCATGTAGTAGCTCTGGCTAATCACGAAGTCATTTGAGGCATTGTGACCAGGTTGACCAGTCATAACCTCACTGGCAATCAACCAACCATTGCCATCACCGTCGGCGTCGACTGAAGTCCAGCCTTGCATGGTGCTATTCTCGAAGTCATAGGTCATGCCCGGGATAGGAGGTTCGGGTTGCTTGTAGAAGTTGATGTAGTCGACATAGAAGCAGTCGTCGTTGCTGTTCACGCTACCATCCTTCGTGTATTGCCACATGAAGGTGTGTTCACCAGCGGTGATGGGATAGGTCTTCTCAACCCAGTTGCTAGCACCAGTGAAGCTGCCCATTTGAGCACCATCGATATAGAAGTAGCCATAGTCCCAGCTGCTTTCGCAGGAAATCTTGGCGAAGAAGCTCATCTCACCGTCAGCAGGAATCTCAACAGCCACAGACATGTTGCTCACCACGTTTGCCACGCCAGCGCCACCGCTCTTCATGCAGTAAGTGCCTTCGTAAGGATTGGTGGTGGTAATGCTCCAAGGATAGTTGTTATCCAGCTGCCAATCGAACTTGCTGAAGTCGCCAGTCTCGAAGTCTTCGATGATTTCTTCACCAGGCAAGCCACAGCCCCAAGAAACCTTCACATACGGGCTGTTGACATCTTCAGGATCCGGATAATACTCGGCAAGCACTGAGCAAACAGGATTGAAGTCCTCATCGAGGATGTAGTCGTACGGGCTAGCCGTCTCATTGTAGTTAACCACGATAGGTTCACCCTGAACAGGTGCAGAAGCGGTCTGATAACCAGCCTTAGCGGCTTGTCCGTCGTAGGCAGCACCAGCATAGATGTGACCACTATAGTAACCCTGGGCATTGGTTGCGAAGTTGTACGTGTGGTTCACACCGAACTCGTCTAGACCAACCATCGTAACGGTAGCATTAGCGATACCAGTAGTACCGTCTTGCTCATAGACATGACCGTTCACGTCGCCATAGCCAGAGACTCTCACGGTGACAGGATCTGAAGGAGCGCTCTCGCCTTCATCGTAAATAGCAGTCACATAATAGGTGTAGCCATTCATGTTGTAAGCCAGAGGACCATCAGTGAAGGTGGTGTTACCAATGTTGTTCACCTGAGTATCACCAACCTTCACACCGTCACGGTAGATGAAGTATTGACGATAGGTACGATCAACAACAGCATTCCAGTTAAGAGTGATGGTTTCGTCATTGAACACAGTATAGTCAACAGCAGTGAGGTTCTGCGGGATATTGAGGTGGGTCGTGAAGCCCCAGACCGGGCTGCTCACGCCTTCAGGGCAGGAACCTTCGTTGTTGAATTCCACTCTCCAGAAGTAGTTGGTGTTATTCCACAGGTTGCGCACAGTATAGCTGTTGGCCATAGTGGTGCTGAAGCTACCGTCTTCAGGATAGATGACAGTCTGGACATGACCGGGTTCCGGGTGATAGGTGGAACCGAAGATCAGTCTCCAACCAGTGGCATAGTCCGGGATATTCCAACGCAGAGTCACGCTACCGGGCTCAACTCCGTCTTCATTGTCGGCAGGAGTCGGGTTGAAAGCGAAGCCTTCAACAGCCGGGCAAGGCATAGGATTGGCATTGATCGTGACCTCGAAATTGGGAGTCGTCGAGGATGCAACCAGATAGTAGGTACCAGCAGGTACGGCGGCATCTGTGATGACAGGACCGTAGGACATTTCATAAGTAGGAGTTGGAGTGGGAGGTGTAGGAGGTGTAGGTGGAGTGGGAGGTGTAGATCCGTTACCAGTGTTCACAGTAACATCATCGATCCAAACTTCATACTCATCATAGTCCTGATGGTGGAAAGCAATCCACACTTGCTGACCAGCGTAAGCACTCAAGTTGACGTTGACATTGCGCCAGTTCATATAACGGTTGCCGTTGTGGCGAACTGAAGCTTTTTCAGAATTGCCTCTCATGTTGACATTCCACACTGAGGTGAAATCGTTGGCGCTAGGATTATTGGCTGTGGCAACGCAAACCTCAAAGTAGTCAGGATAACCGTCATTGGCATAGTCAAAATAGAAATTCAGCGAAGCATTGTCTTCCAAAGTGTACTTTTGGGGAGAGACCAAGTAGTTGTCGGCTGCATAGGAATCATACGTCACATCAGTGTAAGAAGCCGATACCATAAAGCCGTCAGAACTATTGTGGCCATAGCCAGTATAGTCATAGCCACTTTCGGTCAGACTATTGTTGCTGTGGAACCAATTGTTACCATCACCATCAGCATCAATGGTAGTCCAGCCAAGCATGCCGCCTTCAAAGTTGCAGGTAAACTCGTCACGATTGCGACCGCCGCCCTTCATGATGATGTTAGCACGGTTGGTGGAAGAAGTGTACATGCTGTATGAAGTAGTGGCAGCATTGTAGACCTCATAGTCGTCATAGTCGTAAGCCATGGCAGTGAAGCCCGGATTGTGAGTCTGCCAGCTGATGCTGCCTTGCCATGCACCATTCAGTCTTTGGCAAACAATCAGCACGTTGCTGTGTCCGTCCCAAGCGAAGCTACCAGCGTTGAACACGAACTCGTTCCATTGACCAGCCACAGGAAGTACATCAGTACCAGTATAGACAAGAGACATGTCAGAAGTGATGTGCGAAGTGGAAGTCAATTCGGTATCGCTCACATTAGCCATCCAGATGTTGATGCCATTTTGAGGCGTAGTGCATGTAGTCGAACTCACATACCAGCTCAAGCTGGTCATCGGGGCGGTGGTGACACCAGCCTCATTCAGCTCGGAGGCGAGGAAGAGGTTCTCACCAAGCGAGTAGTTCCACAAGCTGTGGAAGGGGAAGTAGGTCGAAGTGGTGGTACCATCACCAATCTGTGCTTCAAAAGGAGCACCGGCAGCGCCGCCGCCACCAGCAACAATACCAGTGTAATTGTTGTCAGCCATGGGGCCGCCTTCACCTTCGAAGCCTTCTCTATAGAGAGCCACCTTGCCGTTTTCACCGAACGTGACTTCAGCATTCAGAATCTGATCTTGGTCAAACACAAGCTTGTAGACGGCATCTTCACCTTCCGGAATTTCCGGGAAAGGAAGAGTGTAGTCGTTGTGAAGAACCGTGTTGTGAGCATTAGCGGGAACCTCCACGAAGGGGAACGTGGTGGCTTCAACACAGGCCTTCTCCCATACATCGGGAACCTCGGGAGCATAGAGCTCAACCGTCACAGGCCAAATGTGAGCAGCACGGTCACCTTCGGTGATGGCCACAAACTGACGCTCAATCAAACCAGCTTCAGTACCATTGGTCGTCAGCATCAGGTCAACGTCATTGTTGCGGATCACCTGGAAAGGCAGATCTTCGCCACTGACACTGAACATGCCATCATCCGGCGTGAAGTCAAGGACGTTGACAACGTAAGGAGCACCCGTGGTGTACATGCTGAACTCGAAGGGAGCCATCCATGCACCAACAGGGCGAACGCCCAAGTTAAGCTCATCAATGACTTCAACATCACCAGCCATGTACTTAACATGGAGTTGGTCACCGCCACCAACGCTACCGCCTGTATAAGCGAACGTGGTCTTGGGGATGAAGTTTCTTTGGGTAGGAGAAACTCCGTCCAAACTGCTGCTATTGTATCCAGCAACAGAGGCACCACTTACGGTTTGGCCATAGAAATAAATGTTCTTATAGCCAGCATCCGTAATGTTTTCGCAACCAATAAGAAGGTTGCCACCGTTATAATGGTAAGGTGTGCTGAAGGTAACAACACACTTGCCGCCTGCACCTTCGGTGACGAAGTCAAGCGTACCATTGTAAACGATCTGGCAGTCTGCCTTCGCAACAAATGCTGAGATAGAGGCAGATGCCACTTCCGTGACGTAAACGTCAACGGTCGAAACTGACGTGTAAGGAATGTAACTTGACGTAGTGTACCAAGTGATGGACTGGATGTCACCGCCATCCATCGCAGCAAGGTCTGCCGCGGGAATGACATACTGTGACTTCGTAAAGTCATCAAAATAGAACACGTACGCAGGCACGTAATTGTTAGTAGTTGTGCCTTCATACACAGTCAGTTCATTCGCTCTTGCAAAGCCGAATAAGGCCATAAAGAGCATCATCAAAGAAAAAACTTTCTTTTTCATAATGAATTGATTTGGTTAATAAATAGGTGAATTAATAAGTTTCTTTGTTTGTAAATGAGAAACGCACCAATGCCAAAAGGCATGGTGACAGCATTTTTGCTAGGCATTGTGGTAAAAAAAGAATGCATAGTAAACGCGTTTAACATTTTGTCGACACCTATAAGACGCGCGAGAGACGTTTTACCCTTAGTCAAAAATGCATTTTTTATAAAAAAAAACGGGAAAAGCGTTTGCCTTTCCCGTTTTTCCATCTTGAGGTCAAATCCACTTAACCAAGGGGAAGTCCTGACGATGCGGAAGCATGGTGTTGGTGGGGTACACTCGGAAGGTGAAATTATATACTCCAGCACGGGTAATCGGCACTTTAATATAATACTTCACCCATTTGTCACCCGAGTCGACGAGCTTCATTTTGTAGACAGATGTGATTTCGTCCACCATATCGTTGTTCTTCTTGCCAAAGAGCAACTCGATGGCGAGGTCACCAGGCTCGAGGTCGGGTGTGAGCAACGTGATTTCAGCAACAAACTGCTCGCCAAAGGTCAAGGGACGCACATTGGTATCGGGCAAAATCAGCGACTTCACCTCCACCTTGTCCCAGTTGTTGCGCACACGCGTCTTCCATGCATTGATCTCAAAGGCCTTCTGGTAACGGTTGGCTCGCATCCAGTTGGTCCGCTCAATGAGCTTGTTGTAGTACTGCTCAAAGTAGTCATCCATCATACGTTTCATGGTGAAGCGCGGCGAAATCTCGTTGAGGCACTTCTTCATAGCCGCCACCCAACCTGTGGGGACTTCATGCACATTACGGGCATAGTAAAGCGGAACGATTTCATTTTCAAGTGTGTTGTAGATGGTCTCAGCATCCATCTCATCCTGATAACGTTGATCCTGATAGGTGCGTTTCTCCTGAATAGCCCAACCAGCATCGGGGCGATAGCCCTCAGCCCACCAGCCGTCCAACACGGAGAAGTTAAGAACACCGTTCATCACAGCCTTCTCGCCACTCGTGCCAGAGGCTTCGAGCGGACGTGTCGGGGTATTAAGCCACACATCTACGCCACTGGTCAGGCGGCCACCAAGCTCCATATCGTAATTGCTGATAAACAAAATCTTACCGATAAATTCAGGACGGCGAGAGATGTCTATAATCATCTTGATCAGGTCTTGGCCCGCCTTGTCGTTGGGATGCGCCTTACCGGCAAAGAGGAAAATGACGGGGCGCTTCGGATCGTTAACCAACTGCGACAGACGCTCCAAATTGCCGAACAGCAAATGGGCACGCTTGTAAGTGGCAAAACGACGGGCAAAACCAACAATCAAAGCATTCTCATTCAAGTTATTGACGGTCTGCATAATCAGCTTCGGACTTTCCTGACGCTGACGCATATCTTCCTTAATCTTTCCAGAGAGATAGGCTATCAACTCGTGCTTCAGTTGTTTGCGGATGTCCCAGATCTTTTCATCAGGCACGTCATTGATTTGATTCCACATCTTCATATCCGACTGATTGTCGATGTAATCGGATCCAAATGTCTCCTTGTAGAGACGCTGCCACAGACGGTTGCTCCATGTAGGCAGATGCACGCCATTGGTAACATAACCGATGTGGTTTTCCTCGGCGAAATAGCCAGGCCACAACGACTGGAACATTTCTCTTGATACGCGACCATGAATCTTACTCACGCCGTTCACCTCTTGGCTGAGGTTGGTGGCCAACACGCTCATCGAGAACTTCTCATTCGGGTTGTTGGGATTGAATCGACCCAAGCCCATAAAGCGTTCCCAACTGATATTCATGCGGTTGGCATAGTGCGGCATATAGGTGCGGATGAGATGCTCCTCAAAAGCATCGTGACCTGCTGGAACAGGCGTGTGAGTTGTGAACAAGGTGGAAGCCCTGACCAACTCGAGCGCGACATCAAAGTCGAGGTTGTGCTTGTTGATATACACACGCAAACGCTCCAAACCGCTGAAAGCAGCATGGCCTTCGTTACAGTGGTAAACCGTTGGTTTCAAGCCAATTGCCTCAAGCAGACGGATGCCTCCCACGCCAAGGAACATTTCCTGTTTGATGCGCATCTCGCTGTCACCGCCATAGAGTCGGCTGGTGATACCACGGTCCTCAGGTGAGTTCTCCTCAATGTCAGTATCCAAGAGGTACAGTCCTACCCTACCCACATTGACACGCCATGCCTTGGCAAAGACCGAGCGACCTGGGAAAGCGATACTTACCTTCACCCATTCACCTTTCTCAGTGAACACAGGCTGAAGCGGTAACTGCGAGAATTTCTGAGGAATATATTCGGCGCGTTGTTCGCCAGAGACGGAAATCTCCTGGGCGAAGTAGCCATAACGATACAACAGGCCGATTCCCACCATGTTGGCATTCGAGTCGGAAGCCTGCTTCATATAGTCGCCAGCCAAAATACCGAGGCCTCCAGAATAAATCTTCAAGCTCTTCATCAGACCATATTCCATGCTGAAATAGGCGATGAGGTCCTTCTGCTTTGTCGGCTGTGCCATGTATTGCTTGAACTGGTCATAAACCTTGTTCAGGCGCTCCACAAAGTCTTTGTTGTTTTCCAAAGCCTTGATTTGCTCCACTGAAAGGTTGCCCATCAATGCGACAGGATTCTGCTCCGTGGTTTTCCAAGCCTCTGGGTCGATGCTCTCAAACAGCTCGACAGCATCCACATTCCAGCACCACCAAATGTTGCGTGAAAGTTCTTCAAGTTTCTGCATTTCAGGCGAATAGACGGGCTTCACCAATACTTTCTTCCAACTCGGAGCATCGTTCTTTTGATAGACCACCTCATGCATCAATTCAGCGTATGGCACAGGCTCCATCATATAATGACGGCCACCCGATTTTTCGAGAGCTACATCCCATGCTTTCTGATAACTGACAATCAGGTCTTTCCAAAGCAGTTTATCAGCCACTTGCAAAGCAGCTTCTGAGATTTCGGTCATGCCCTTATCTGTCAAGCCCAAGAAACGGCGCAAAGCGGACACAATTTCATCTATCACCTTATTATTATCACCTTGCTGACGCGGCACAACGGTCACAGCATCATTGTCCTTGCATTCCTGCTGCACGAACTTCCCGAAACCAGAGACATCGGAGGTCAAGGTCGGAATGCCAAGTGCCACGCTCTCAAGCGGCGTATACCCCCAAGGCTCGTAATAGGACGGGAACACTGAAAAATCGAACGCAGTGAGAAACTCCGAATAGGTCATATTGAAGATGCCATCGCTACCGTTGAGGTATGCCGGCACAAACATCACCTTTACCTTGTCGTTGGCATCGTTTTGCAAGCCTGAATTGCGCAAGGTGTTCAAAATTGCATCATTCTCATAGTCAAAAACATGGTGCGTAGCAGGAAAATCGGTGTGCCCCATAATGGCATTGGTGCCATCGAGGCGATGCTGCAAGTCCTTCGAAGGACCAGCAATGTTACTCGGCACTGCAATCACGGCCACCACAGTACGCGGCAAGTTCTTGTCCTCGTTCAAACGGCGCAAGGCCTCAATGAAGAGGTCGATGCCCTTGTTCTTGAACTCATATCGCCCACTGTTGAGAACCATAAGGCAATTGGGGTCAAGGGTTTCGCCGCACAAGGTTCCAGCGATTTTCAAAATTTGTTCTCGTGTCGCCTTACGTTTCTTGGCAAATTCAGTATTGTCTTTCCTGAAAGTATGATCGATGCCGTTCTTTGTCACTACATCGGGTTTGCGGTAGAGGAACTGTTCGCACTCCTGTGCCGTGATGTCGCTCACCGTCGTGAAAGCATCGGCATTTTTGGCCGCCTTCTGCTCCATCGACTGCTGCGAAACCACATTGAACTGCATAGCCATCACAGAAGGCAGATAAGTTTTCAGATTGTCATACAGCGGCAATCCGTTGCCCGAGATGGCACGGCCGAGATAAGTGGCATGCGTAGTAAACACGGTGGCAATCTGCGGACAATGCTCCTTCAGATACAACACACCCGAACCTGTCATCCACTCGTGGAACTGGGCCACAATATTGCTGGTTTGTTGCAAATAGAAGTTGCAGAAACTCTCAATCACCTGACCAGCAGCATAGCCGAACAAAACGGGCTCTATATAGTCCCACTGACCGCGGATACTATCCAATTCATACTGTTCCCATAGGTGCCCAAGTATCTCATTCTTAGACTGATATAGTGGTGTGTAGTCCACTAGGATAGCAATGGGGCTGCTTTCGATTTTCCATCGTCCAATACGGCATTTCAAGCCTTGGACCAATGCCCTTTCGCGCCACTCAGGAAAGAGTTCGTTGTCTTCAACAAAATAAAGTGTCTCATGTGATTCCTTGACCACGTCAGGACCAACGGTAATATAATGGTCGTCAAGTAGTTGACGCATCACATTCGACTTCGTGGAGAGCACCGTATAGATGCCACCCACCATGTTACACACTTCCCAACTGGTTTCAAAAAGGTATTCGGGGGTTTTCATTTAAAATTCAAGATTTATAATTTAAAATTCAAAATTCAAAATTTCGATCCCATGTAGGAATGGATTTTGTTTTCTTGTTGTCCAGCGGCGGTATAGAGCAGCATTTGACATGTAACAGTCGCCACCGCCGCAGGATAGTCTTCATATTTACTCCATTCCCACAGGGGAATCTTTTACTCTACTTTTGCCACTTTCCGTTTCGACAGTTTCATCACCCTATCGGTGAAGTCGGTCAGCACGTTCATGTAATTGACATACGCATCATACGGCGAAGCATAGTGGTTGAAATACTTATGCACCACGCCGTCGGAGAGCCACTTCGTGCACATATAGTAGAAATGGTCGGAGGTCTGAAGCAATGTCCAATCCTGCTGCAGCTCCTCATCTTTGATACGGTGCACCTTGGTGTTCAAATCATACAAAGCGCGGAAGGCATCATCTTGCAAGGGGTTGCCGAGCCAGGCCGTGAGGTCGCGCTCCTCGTCGCTCCACGACAACACATTGGGCACATTGACGGCACTCACTGGCTGCAAAGCCTTGGCCAACTCCTGAGGAGTGGCGAACTTGAACTTGCTGCCTTTCAAGATGGCCCCAGGCAAAGCATCCATGAAGTTGAAAATGCCCGTCTCGGCTGATTGATGCTCGCCAAAGGTCTCATAGTCCATAAAGATGTTGACAACCTCTTCTTCTTCCGGCAAGGCATTGAGCCAGTTGACAAAGTCCTCGGCACGGAAGCCGTCCTGCACGAAGCGGAAGGCTATCTCATCACTGAACTTGAAGTTGCGCAGCAACACCTTCAACTTCGGGTTAATGGCATTGGCATACATGTAGTTGGGGCTCTTCCAGCCCAAAATGTGCTTGGCACCTTCGGTAAGCATGAGGTTGTAGCCCATATCGGCCACCGCTGCACCGATTTCATCGCTATAAATCAACTCAGTGTTGCGGAAGGTCTTCGGCGTGACGCCAAACACTTCCTTCATCTTGTGCTTGTGAGCCGTCACCTGACGCTTGAACTCATCGGGGTTCGAAAGCGAAGCCAAAGAATGGGCATAGGTCTCGGAAAGCACCTCTACCCTACCCGTGGCAACCAGTTTCTGGAAGCTCTCTAGCACCTCAGGTGCGAATTGCTCCATCTGCTCGATGACCACACCCGAGAACGAAAACGCGAATTTGACCTTGTCGCCAAACTTCTCGATTTGCTTCATCAGCAGTTCGTTCATGGGCAGATAGCACTTCTCAGCCACACGCCGCATGATCATGCGGTTGCTGTAGTCATCATAGTAATAATGTTTCTTACCGATTTCGAAGAAACGATACGTGCGAAGCCTGTAAGGCTGATGCACTTGGAAATAGAAACAGATTGATTTGCTCATATTGTATGTTTTTTATTATTCGCTAATTAAACCACCGATTCATACACCGCCTTAATCTTTTTCGCAGCGGCTTCCCACTTGAGGCTGTCCACCTCGTCTTTGCCTTCATCCTTGAAGCAGTCGGCCAAAGGCTTGTAATGGCAGAGGCCATAGATGGCGTCGGCCAGACCGTTGATGTCCCAGAAGTCGACCTTCAAGGCGTGCTTGACGACCTCGGACACACCCGACTGCTTGCTGATGACCACCGGCACATTGAGGCGCATGGCCTCCAACGGCACGATGCCGAACGGCTCGGAGATGGACGGCATGACGAACACATCAGTCATGGCGAACATCTGATCGACGGCTTCACCCTTCAGGAAGCCCGTGAAGTGGAAGTGGCTGCCCATGCCGAGTTGCGCCACACGGCGGATCATCTTCTCCAACATGTCGCCCGTGCCCGCCATCACGAAATGGATGCTCGGGTCGACTTGGTGGATCTTATAGGCCGCCTCGATGAAGTACTCGGGACCTTTCTGGTAGGTGATTCTTCCGAGGAAGGTCACCACCTTGGCGTCCAAGCCACTGCGTTCGTATTCCGACTTGGGCTTGTCGTTAGGCTCCACGGCGTTGTGCACTGTCACTACCTTAGCAGGGTCGATGCCGTATTTGTTGATGACGATGTTGCGCGTCAGGTTACTCACCGTGATGACGCGGTCGGCGGCCTCCATGCCCCTGCGCTCGATGGCATATACATCCGTGTTGATGTTCTCGCCCGAGCGGTCAAACTCAGTAGCGTGCATGTGTACCACTAAGGGCTTGCCCGTGGTCTCCTTCGCCGCAATGCCTGCCGAATAGGTCAGCCAGTCGTGGGCGTGGATGACATCGAAGTCGTATTTTGTGGCTAAAGACGAGCCAATCAAAGCATAGCGCGCCACCTCTTCCATGAGGTTCATGCCGTATTTGCCCGAAAATTGGTAGTTACGCGCAAACACCGAACCCGTGCGGTTGAAATGGTCTACCGTGCTATAGCCATCCTTATATTTCAGGAACTCCTCCGGACCTACATAGGGAATGATGTTGGAGCCAATCTCCATATACTGCACGCGTTCCCAATAACTGCGGTCTTTTTCGTGGTCGATGTCGATGGTTACTTCGCTAGCATTGAGCAGACGGACATTGGTCTCATCCTCGTCGCCATAGGCACGCGGCACCACGAAAAGCACATCTACATCATTCTTGGCTAGGCCTTTGGTCATGCCGAAGCATGCGGTTCCGAGGCCACCGGTAATATGGGGCGGGAACTCCCACCCAAACATCAGGACTCTCATTTTGAGCCTCCTTTCTTATTTAGTTCTTCAATCAAGTAATGCAGGTAGAGCAAAGCACCCACGCTCGTCGACTGCGAGATGCAACCTCTTGCCTCAAATGGTGGGTTGCCGTCATAAATCTCAGACACCGTACCAATGCCGTTCTCCTTAATGGCTTCCTCGAAGCCGTTATAAAGGTCTTCCAGATAGGGCAACGAGGTCTTGCCAAACAGCTTCACAGACAAGTCGGCATAGAACATGATCAGCCACGGGAATGTTGAGCCATTGTGATAGGCGCGTTCGCGTTCGCTGTGGCTGCCGATGCTGATACCTTTATAGTTCTCGTCGTTGGGCGACAGCGAGCGGATGCCACGTGTCGTCAACAACTCGGAATGGGCAATGTCAAAGGCTCGTTTTTGCTGTTCGTCACTCATTGGGGTGAACGGTAGCGCAGCAGCCAACATCATGTTGGGTCGCACTTGAGCATTTTTCTCATTGCTGTTCACGAAGTCGAAGAAACCATTGGTGGCTTTATTAATAAAGGTGTCAGCAAACGAGACTTTCACCTTGTCGGCCAAATCCTGCCATTTCTTGAGCAGTGTGCTCTTGGGTTCAGCTGCTTTCAACAGTTCCACTCCGTAGCGCAGTGCATTATACCATAATGCATTGACCTCGATGGCTAAACCCGTGCGTGGTGTCCAAGGTTTGCCTTGGGCGAAGACATTCATCCAGGTGAGAGCCAAGTCGCGATTGCCGGCATAGAGCAAGCCATTGTCCAAGGTATGCACATTGAAGTCAGTGCCTGCGATGAAACTCTCCAAAATGGTTGTCATCGGCTTCTTGTATTTCTTCCAAATGTCCTTCTTGTCCTTGCCGAGCATCTTCTCATAGAGTTGCAGCACATAAAAGAACCACAGCGGCGAGTCGACCGCCGTGAAATACAAACTCTTTTGGTAGTAACGATGTGGGAAGAATGGGCCTTGCATCCTCGAAATAAGGTAATCGAGAGCCGCAGTAAAGGTCTTCTCATCGCCTTGCGCCAAAGCAATGCCCGGCAAAGCGAGGAAGGTATCGCGGCTACATGAGCCAAACCACGGGAATCCCGCCCAAAGACGAGTGCCTTGCTCATCGTGAATGATGAACTGGTCAGCGGCCTTCACGAGGCACTCCTCATAGCTATGCTGAGGCAACAGTCTCTTGACCTCAGCCTCGCATTGACGCTTGATGGACGCAGGGCTTTCTTCTTTGAGACTCACAGAGAGAATCACCGTATCTCCTTGCTTCATCTGCAGTTCAAAGAAGCCAGGCACAAACTGATCCTCAACGGCATCATAGCCGCGCTCCTGCTCACGGATATAGAACATATTGTAGTACCAATGCGGCACATGTGTATATTCCGCGGCACGGGAGAACTGAAGATAGAGCTTAGAATAGTCCTTATATAGCTGCCATGAAGCGCCATTCTTCACCAAGTCCACCTTCCGGCTGGCCTCATGGTTCTCATGGGTCAACATGTGAACATTGCGAAAAGCCAAGAAAGGCAAGACGCGTAGGGTAATCGGCACCAGTGATTCGCGCAATGTATAGCGCACGAAAAGCCGGGCCTCTGTTGCGGAGAAGATTAGCTCCTTATCCAAAACCACATTGCCAATGCGGTAGGTCAGCTTCGGCATGGGGTCGGCAGTGAAGTCACGGAGGTATTTGTGACCTCTTGGAGCGAAGATGCCATCGGGGTACATGTGTACGCCAAGGTGGAACTCCTCTTTGTTTTCAATAATGGTCTCATCTAGGCTCGACAACAGCACATGGTTGTTATTGTCCAATTGCGGTTGAGGCACCACTAAGAGGCCATGGTATTTTCGCGTATTACAGCCAATCACCGTGGTGGCGAGGAAGGCACCTAAAGCGTTGGAACGCAACACTTCACGGTTGAGCGTAAACTCCAGATTGACCAGTTTTCGTTTATCCCAAGAAATGTAACTCATATATAATTTTTCAAAATTTGCATAAAAAACCGAGTACAAAGATAATGTTTTTAGGTTTTCGCAAAGAAAAAAAACAACATTTTTTATCTTTGCAGCCTCGAAAACACACTAAATTTCAATATAATGACCAAAAAACTCATCAACATGATCGCATTAAGCGTCATCACATTGGCTTCATGCACCTCGAAGCCAGAACAAAAAACCGAGGTCGAAAGCCCAAATCCTTTCCTGACCGAATACACGACACCTTTCCAAGTGCCGCCGTTCGACCAAATCAAAAACGAGCACTACATGCCTGCCTTTGAAGCGGGTATCGCCGAACAACAAGCTGAAGTTGACGCCATTGTCAACAATGTCGAAACACCGACCTTCGAGAACACCATTTTGCCATTCGACAAGTCAGGCCAAACCTTGAACCGTGTGAGCAATGTTTTCTTCAACCTCAACGAATGCCTCACCAACGATGAGATGATTGCCATCGCCGAACAAGTGTTGCCTATGCTTTCGAAGCATAGCGATGCCATCATGATGAATCCGAAACTCTTCGAGCGCATCGACTATGTGTATCAGCACCGCAATGAAATGGGCTTGGACGACCAACAAATCCGTGTGGTTGAGAAATACCATCAAGATTTCGTACGCAATGGTGCCGCCCTACCCGCCGACAAACAAGCCGAGTTGAGCCAAATCAACGAACAACTCTCCACCTTGAGCCTGCAATTCGGCAACAACCTCCTGAAGGAAAACGCTGGCTACAAACTCGTCATTGAGAATGAAGCCGACCTTGCGGGTCTGCCACAGACCAGCATCGATGCTGCTGCCGAGCAGGCCAAGACCGACGGTATGGAAGGCAAATGGGTGTTCACTCTCAGCAAACCCAGCCTCATCCCCTTCTTGCAGTTTGCCGATAACCGCGACCTGCGCGAACAGATGTACAAAGCCTACTACAACCGTGGCGACAACGGCAATGAGTACGACAACAAGCAACTTATCAACGAAATGTGCAAGCTGCGTGTCCAGAAAGCCAAATTGTTTTGCTATGACAACTATGCCGACTACGTCCTTGCCGTCAACATGGCGCAAGACTCCAAGACCGTCGACAAGTTCCTCATTGACATATTCAATCCCGCCCAGCAGCTTGCCAAGAAAGAACTTGCCGAAATGCAATCCATAGCAGACAAAGAAGGAGCTAACATCAAGCTGGAAGGCTGGGACTGGTGGTATTATGCTGAGAAACTTCGCAAGGCCAAATACGACTTCGACGAAAACTACATCAAACCTTACCTCACCGTGGACAATGTACGCAACGGTATGTTCACTGCTGCTAACAAGTTGTACGGCATCACTTTCACCCAAAATACTAACCTGCCAGTGTATTATCCTGGTGTGGAAACTTACGAGGTAAAGGAAGCCAATGGTGACTTTTTGGGCATCCTCTACATGGACTATTTCCCGCGTGAATCGAAGAGCGGAGGTGCTTGGTGCACCAGCTTCCGCGAAAGCGGTCACGACATCAACGGTAAGAAGATTTATCCCGTAGTTTCTTTGGTGATGAACTTCACTCCTGCTTCGGGCGACACACCTGCCCTGCTCACTTGGGACGAAACCGAGACCATGTGGCATGAGTTTGGTCACTCCTTGCACGCATTCTTCTCCGACGGCCTCTACACCCGCACCTGTGGCAATGTGCCTCACGATTATGTGGAAATGCCTTCGCAAATCATGGAGAACTGGGTCGCCGAACCAGAGGTCATCCGCATGTACGCCAAGCATTACAAGACCGGAGAAGTCATGCCCGACAGCCTCATTGCTAAGATTGAGAATAGCGCCCTGTTCAACCAAGGCTTCATGACCACCGAACTCATTGCCGCATCCATCCTTGACATGAAGTTCCATGAGCTGACTGAGGTCCAAAATCTTGACGTAGACGCATTCGAAAAACAACAGATGGATGCCATTGGACTGATGCCTGAGATTCTGCCACGCTATCGCAGCACCAACTTCAGCCACATCTTCAATGGCGGTTATAGTGCTGGTTATTATGCCTATACCTGGGCTGAAGTATTGGATAAAGATGCCTTCAACTACTTCAAGAGTTCAGGCGACCTCTTCAACCCTGAGCTTGCTGCCTCATTCCGCAAGAATTGTCTGCAAGAATGCGGCAACGACGAAGGCATGGTACAATACCGCAAGTTCCGTGGCCAAGACCCCGATTATGAGCCTTATCTGAAGGCACGTGGTTTGAAACAATAATGGTTGTAGGTCCACCATGACATGGTAGCCCTATGCCTAAACGCAAACAAGAGGATGTGTCGAAATTGGCACATCCTCTTTTTTTATGTCTCGTATGGTCGGTCGAGAGCCCTCGAAAGGTTCATGTCACTTTTTTGCATTTATGGGCA
>CADCJI010000042.1 GCA_902801625.1 uncultured Bacteroidia bacterium
AGAATTAAGTTGAGACTAAAAGGAAAGAGTCCGGTACAATACCGAACTCTTTACCTAAACAATTAATGTTTAACCGTCCAACTTCTGGGGGTCACATCAATCACTTCTCGGGCTTTGTTTTAGTTTAAAAGGTTGCTATTACCACTCGATGCCGATGCGCAAAGAGATGCCAGAAGGACTAATTTGTCGGGCTTCTTGGGTATGATGATATCCATCATAATAACTCTCATTGATCTTGTCGTAATAGGTACCGGCCACCATAGCGCTGACGGCGAAGTCACGCTTGGAGGCAAAACGCACGCCAAAGGCAAGGTCGCCGTAGGCACCCAAACCGTCGCCGACATAAGAGCCAAGACGCAGGCTGATGATGGGGCTCACCACCCTGGTGTTGTTGAACTGATAGCGCAGATTGGTGTAGAAAGGCACCAAGGCGCGGTCGTTGTTGAAGTCGACACCCAAGCCGATACCGGCATAGATATGTCCATTGAAATAAAAGCCGTGTGTGGTTGACAGGCTGATGCTATTGGGCATATTCTTGTCGAAATGCCAGGTGTTCCCTTGTTCGATGAAGCCTTGGTAGCCACTGGGGACACGAACCTTGGCAGGGTTGGGAACATCCTTTTCTTGTGCGAAAATACTCGTTGCCATGAGAAGCATGACTAACGATAAGATTACTTTCTTCATTGTTGGTAGTTTTTAGGTTAATAAACAGTTTATCAAATTTCGTTTTCAATTTCGCAGTAATAACGCGAGATGGGATATATTATTGCTCGGGCTCCAAAGGAACAAACAATTCCATCCGGATGGTATCCCCGTTTTTCAACACTCCACGAAGAATAAAGGTGATGCCGTCCTCTTTTTCCACAAACTCCATCCAACCGCTCTCAAAAGGCGATTCGTCGGGATAGGATGTTTGAGGATCCATATTGGTTTCGGCAATAGCTCCCGATATCTCATCAGGTGAGGAATGCCATTCCAAGCGGTTGCCAAAATCGAAGGAAAGCGGAATGTCCGACTTCTTAGTTAAGTCGATGGTATGGCCTAACAAAACACTAGGAATACCATAAAAATGGAAACGCATCAGAGGGCCGAAGAAATCCATTTCGGACTCTGTCACGATATCGAATTCGTCTTGACACGACTCAATGGGGCTGACGCTCATCTTATAGTTGGTAGTATTATAGATAATCTCGTTCTGTTTAGGAGCAATGTTGCGTCGTTTAACGGGTTCTTTCACACAGGAACCCAAAGTTGCCAAAGCAAGCAGCAACAGCATAATTTTCAATGTGTTTTTCATGGCTTTAAGGTTTTATAAATGTATTTCATAACCCACCGAGAAAGGTAATCCGATGAATGACAGGCATGTCCAATGCTCTTCTGCATGGCCCACCTTATAGGCAATCCTATCATGGCCCATCATGAATTGCAGTCCCAATCGTAATCGACTGTTTTCCGTCAATTTGATTCGACCTCCGATTTCCGACATGCCACCGAAGCCGAAATGCTCGTATGTCCGCGCATCAAGCCAAGGATTGACAGCACGTTCGACATAGGGACCGGCATTCACATAAAACCATTTGTAACTGAATTCCACGCGGATAGGCAGACGGAAATAATTGTTGAATCCAGTGCCAGGCACACCGTCTTCCCAATTCTCGGGTTTGTCTGAATTGGTTCTCCTATATTGGTAGTCAATGCCGCCCAACAAAGACCAATGCTCGTTGAAATCATATTTGACATCCACACCCAAGTCACCGTGAAACTTGCTCTCATAAGGCCCATACAGGAAATCGATGGAGCCAGCCACTTTTGCGTAGGGAATCAACGACCATCCCTTTGCGTTTTGAGCCGATGCCGACAACACGCAGCATAACAGACTCACAATCAATGCTATTCTTTTCATAATGCTATGATTATTGCATGACAATTAAAAAAGCTACAATTATCGTACCACAAACTTGTTGCTCACCCCATTGTACTCATAAATGTAGATACCCGGGCGGTAATTGCTCACATTGATGTCAACCCATTCGGCATCGGGATCGAGGGCCTTGGTATCCATCAAAACGCCTCGAGAGTCATAGATGTGCATTTCCGCCGACTTCCCATCAAGGGTATAAGGGATGGAAACCGTCATACTGGCCGGATTGGGATAGGGGCTTTGGGTGCTGACCACCATTTCATTAGCTGAGAAGTTGCCTTGGGTGGCATAAACCTCGATGTTGTAATTGTCGTAACTATTCGAAATCTCGAATCTCAGCTCGTCTCCAGCCTTGTACAAATAGGAAATCAGCGACCCCTCCTGCATAAACAGCACCTCACCGTCTTCGTTGAGGATCATTGTGTACATTTTGCCACCTTGCTTCCAAGGCGTAAGGCAAATCTCAATCTTGTCATCATTGTTGAAAAGGTGTTTTCCTGCGATGACCACACCAAAAGAGCTGTATCTGATGCCCCATTTCCCCTCTACGGTGAACGGTATTTCTTTAGTCAGTTGGAAATCGGCATCATACACTGAGAAGCCTGTGATGGCTTCATCCTCATTCAATTCACAAATGACATATGAAACTTCAGGAAGGATCTCGTAGACATATTCATGAATTGAATTCTGGAAAACGCTATGAAGGCCGCCACTATTGTTGGTGAAGGTATACTTCAAAGTGGCTTGCGAAAAAACTGGAATGAAGGCAAGGGCTAGCACCAGGGTTAAAACGGTCTTTTTCATATGTTGTAATTTTTGATGATTGTTTGTTATTCATTTAATTATTCTGTCTGTAGGGCTGTCGTACCACGGCAGCCGTTGATTGTCATGGCTGCACAGGCGGCTGCCACGGTGTGACAGCCCTACAGGACCGCGTTTTTATTTCACCACAAATTTCTGTGTCATATCACCGACGCTGATGAAATACATCCCCAGCGGCAAACCTGACACATCGATCTGTTGGGTTTCAGCGGTGAGGCTGCCCATGAGGACGGTTTGACCCATGAGGTTGGTAATTCTTAATGATGAATTCGGAATGTTGAAATGCGAAGCATTCGACGTAGTCAATGCTGAATGCTGAATGGTGAGGACGCTGTTTGTCGGGTTAGGATAAATGGTAAAGGTCCCTGAGCTCGTCGAAGGACCGTCTTCCTCGATGCCGTTGTGGTATTCCTGATATACCTCGTCGCAGTCCTTGTCGCCATATTTGTATGTCAAGAATCCATTTCTCCAATAACAACGCAAGCCTTCAACTTGATAATTCTTGTCCCGTGTCATTAGACGTTCTGGGAAAAAACTCGTCAAATGGCCGATGCTGCACATAATAGTGCCACTGAAGAGGTTATTTTGATCGTTTACCATCATTTTTTTATAGCTTGTACCTTCATAAACGCAGTATTCTACACCTTCTACATGCATGACAAGGCTTTGATTCCCCACTTTGATTTCCCATTCTTCGCCGATTTCAGCGCCGAAGTCGTAAAGCACGGTGAACTCTTCCAAGTCCTTGTTCCACCAATATACCTTGCCGTTTTCTTCATAGACATATTCGTGGGTCACTTCGGCCTGCCTGCCCTTGTCATAGAGCGTGTTCGTGCGGATGATGATTTTCACATCCTTATGGTTGACGGTGGTATCCGAGGCATATTCCAAATGCTGATAAGTAATGCTCCCGTCATCATTGATGATTTCGTAATACATTTCTCTGCCAGAAAGAATATTACCGATTTCTGCCAAGCACCACCAATAACCAGACCAATTTTGGTCATTCAAATAAGTCTCAAGCGTGCCTACAGGAACATAAATATAAGCATCCGCCGGTCTAACTTCCCAAGGATACAAGGGGTTCAAATCGATGACAGGAGGAATGACAGAGTTTATATTGATTTCCATAAGATTGGGACAATTTGAAATAGCATATCCCCTAATTTTTGCCACTGTATTTGGAAAACTGACCGACACCAAGCTGTCACAACCGACAAAAGAGCCACCTATGACTTCCTCAATTCCATCCGGAATGGAATAAGTTGTCGCATAATTTTTCGGGAAACGGGCAAAAAAGCGGTCATTAAACAGAGGCTCACTTAAGTTATCGCAATCCCAAAAGCAATTATCTCCAATATCTGTTACTGAGTTAGGTAGTTTTATCGTGGTCAATTGATGGCATTCTTCAAAAGCACCGTATCCGATACTTTCCAATGATTCGGGGAGCGAAACATAGGTCAAGTTTTCACATTTAAGGAAAGCTTGTTGCCCGATGGCTTTCACTGAGTTTGAGAGGATGATGGAATCGAGATTGGTGCATTCCCAAAACACACGCTCAAGAATGGTTTCCACTCCATCCGGAATGGTGTAGGAAGCAGCGTAGTCTTTCGGAAAACAAGCAAAATAATGGCTGTTGTACACAGGCTCTGTAAGCCCGTCGCAGTCCTCAAACACATACGGCCCCATATTCGTCACCGAATTGGGCAATGCAAAGGATGTCAATGATCTGCAATTTGCAAAGGCGTACTCCCCAATGGTTGTAACCGAGTTTGGAATGACGATGGAAGGCAGCCTCCCACAAGAGCGGAAAGCACCTTCCCCAATGCTCTGCAAAGCATTAGGCAACACGATAGTATCCAAAAAAACGCAGCTTTTAAAGGCCTCTTGTTTGATGCTTGTCACCGAATTGGGAAGCGTAATAGTGTGGATTTTCGAGCCTGAAAAAGCATTATCTTCAATACTTGTCACGCCCTCTGGAATGACGACAGACTCCAAAAAATCACAGCTTGAAAATGCGCCTTCCCCAATTCTTACAACCGAAGTAGGAATAGTAATCGCACTCATGTTACAATGACGAAAAGCAGCACTTGCAATTTCTTCAATCCCTTCTGGAATCACAAATGACGATTGGTCATATCTAGGATGGTATGCAAAAATCTTGTCATTAAATACATCATTCATGATATTATCAGTACCCTCGAAAACATAGTTTCCCATGCTGGTTACTGAATTGGGGAGCAAGAAATCCGTCAAACCCATAATATTGCTGAAAGCCTGATTGCCTATTGTAGTAAGGGAATTTGGAAGGATAACAGAGGTTATTCCATGACAGTAGGAAAACACTTCTTCGTCGATACTTGTCACAATGTAAGTGACGCCTTGGTATTCGACAAACTCGGGAATGATAAGATTGCCCTCGGGTATGGCATAGCCATTCCATCCAAAATCTGGGTCAGGACGACACACTGCCACTTCGGTATTGCCGCTGGAGAGAATACGATAATACAGAGTCTGCCCCGATTCGCAAACACTTGAAAAATCGTAGGCCAAGGCTTGCATCGCGAAGCCAACCAAGATCGCTATGGTAAAGAATAACTTTTTCATTTTATCTGGTTTTTATTTGTTTATCAATCTGTTTTGTTTTCCGTTTCGGCCTGTAGTGCTGTCGTACCACAGCAGCCGCTTATTGTCATGGCTGCACAGGCGGCTGCCACGGTATGACAGCCCTACAGGACCGCGTTTTTATTTCACCACAAATTTCTGTGTCACATCGCCCACGCTGATGAAATACATGCCCTTCGGCAAACCTGACACATCAATCTGCTGGGTTTCAGCAGTGAGGCTGCCCGTTTGGACGGTTTGACCCATGAGGTTGGTAATTCTGAATTCGGAATGATGAATGCTGAATGATGAATGATGAATTGTGAGGACGCCATCAGTCGGGTTGGGATAGATGGTGAAGGTCCCTGAGCCCGTCGAAGGACCGTCTTCCTCGATGCCATTGTGGTATTCCTGATACACCTCATCGCAATCCTTGTCGCCGTATTTGAACACCAGATTACCCTCACGCCAGTAGCAGCGGATGCCTTCCACGCGGAAATTCTTGCCGCGCGTCATCAGCCTTTCGGGGAAGAAACTGGTAAGGTGGCCGATGCCGCTCATAATCTCCCCACTGAACAGGTTGTTTGCATCGCTTACGTGCAACATTCTGTATGTTGTGCCTTCATATTCATATTGTTCGACAGTGTCGACATGCATAGTGATGCTTTCAGTGCCCACCCAAATCACCCACTCGTCACCGATTTGTGCGCCAAGGTCATATAGCAGAGTGAAATCTTGCCGAGTTTCGTTCCACCAATACACTTTACCAAAATCCTCATAGATGTATTCGCGTGTCTTTTCCTCGCCCCTGCCCTTGTCGTAAAGCGTATTGGTGCGGATGATGATTTTCACTTCCTTGTCATTGATAGTCGTGTCTGAGGCATATTCCAGATGCTGGTAGGTAATGCTTCCGTTCTCGTTTTGGATTTCGTAGTACCACTCAGAGCCAAACGAAGACATATTCCCGACATGGAAATACCCAAACGCCTCTTCGGGATCTGACTCGCGGCCATCGGCGTAGGAAGCCGTAAGACTATAGTAATAATCGCCAAAAGGATGCTGCAACGTGTCGTAATACTCCTCCGCATCCCTATCCAACTCGGCAATTTTCTCCAATTCCTCTAAAGACCGTCCTCGGTAAAGGTTGTAATGGTCGAAATCCTCATTATATGGGTCATCGTAGCGATGGTTAATGTAACCTCGTATCATCCAATCACCGCCACCACCTTGTACGGAAGAATAATCGTACCAAGTGCCGCCGCCGAGACTTGCCCAACGTCCATCCTGATTGCCAGATGTCTGACAATAAGGGGCATTGTTACCTTCGACATTCGGGGCAGTAAGTACAATCCATAGGCTCTTCCCCTCTTCACAGTTGATAGGATTACGGAGCTTCACCATCACCCATTCGTCTGGACCAGGTTCGATTTGAACCGAGTTCCCTGGAAGAAACTGCAAATTGCTGGCTCCAATCTCATCACCAATACAGAATGCAAAAACGTAATGTGCCGTCTGGTTTTGGCATCCTGCCTTATAGAAAGCAACATGCGTCAACACATCTCCTGATTGGATTTCCTCAGCCGGAATCCTTATGCCCCAAAAATCACAAAAAACGGAGCCTGCATAAGGTTGCTCATCATAATGAAGCCATTTGCTACCCAATGGATGGTGCCACAACATCCATGTCCTACAGGTTCCTTGTTCGATACTTGGCCAACCATAAAAATTATAAGGTGCATCACAATAGGCTTCAAGCATCTCATCACCCACGCTCTTAGGCCCTAACAATGGGAAACCAAGATTAGTGTTGTCCAAATCTGACAGCCAAACGGTTAGGTAAGGATAATCTGGTATAGAATCAAGCACAACTGTGGTGCCAAAGTTCAAAGCATCCAACAAGTCAGTAGTGCCGTATTGTGGTTCCAAAAGGAAAATGGAATCATTATGACGCGTAAAGGCAGACGACCCTGGCAATTCAGGATAATCGGGATGGCCATTGGCTGGGAGATCTGGTTCAAACCAATAGCTGTTCAAATAATTGTCTGGATGGAGTTCATAGCCCACAACTTGCCCAAAGCCAATCAGGGCCTCAGCGGGAACCGTCAATTCCGGATTGAAGACACTACCAGCATTATAAACATTGAAGACGCGTGAATCAGGGCCACCCGCAATGCCTCCCACAAACACATACGAGAGGTGCTCACCGGCATTCTCATAGGAAGCGGTAATATTTCCGAGATTGTAGCAGTTGGCGATTGTTCCGCCATTGCCACCCACAATGCCACCCAGCATCGTGCCATATCTGGTGTATCCATTGACATCGCCTTTGTTGACACAACGAATCACTCTTGTGGCACGCGATCCCACAATGCCGCCAACCATCTGGTAAGCCTCTGCTTCCACGCAGGTCACTTTGCCCTCGTTGGTGCAGTCGTAAACAAACAACACTGGGCCATCTTCGGGATCCGAACGCCCAACGATGCCACCACAATTGTGCGATCCCTGCACTTCACCTTCGTTCGTGCAGTTTTCAATCGTGGCATTGTTGGCCTCACCTGCGATGCCGCCTACACTGTTTTCTCCACCAGTCACCTCAAACTGATTCAAGCACCCTGTAATCGTTCCGTTGCGGAACCAACCGACAATACCACCTGCATCACCACCACTTGTCACAGAAAACACAGCCATATAGCCATCATTCTTAACTTTGCAATTGGTCATCACACAAGGCATGCGACCATCCATTTTATTGACTTGACCCACAATGCCTCCAGCACAATCTGAACCTTCAATCCATGTGGCTACATCGACAAAGCAGTTCTTAATATTATATGGCTCAATATCATCCACATAGACATGTACACCAAACGGCAGATCCGCACAACCCACCAAGCCACCAATAGCTCCCCATTCCTCCGTCGAAATGGAAGATTGGGTAATGCTACAGTTGGAAATGTCGCTCAAACCGGCATAACCCACCAAGCCTCCTACATAATGTCCTTTGCCACTGATACTGCATCCCGACAAGCGCACATTACTGATTTTGGCCTTATCCGTACAGCCAAACAATCCGCCCACGGGTTCAAACCAACCGTTTTCAATCACTTGATGCAATCCGAAAATAGTAAAACCTTGTCCATTAAAGCGGCCAGTGAAATAACGGAAAACCGTGTCCATCGTGCCATGGTCAGTAGTGATGACAGGCTTGCCGATGGAAATCCATTCTATTGGAGCTTCGTTCGTACAACTTGCAAGACTGATGTTTGCCGTAAGGACATAACAAGCGTCACCGCCCGTGCCCTCATTGGTTTGTTGCGCCAACAATGCCAATTGCTGTGATGTTGCAATCTGATACGGCTTTTCAGGTGTGCCATCACCGCCAGCGTAAGCTTCGGCCACAGTACCATCCCAACAATAGCCATATTCATCGCAATCATAATCTCCTTGGTGATATAGTATCTCACCATCAACGAGATAACAGCGCAAATAATCTGGATATTGGCCGTCATATACACTATTGGAACACGCATAAGGATCTGGAAACAAACCCATTTCGTACCCAATCCCATCAATGATGTAACCCCAAAAAGGCTTGCCAGACCCTCCGCCGCCAACAGCAGAGACATGCTGCATTCGATAAGTGTGTCCTTCCCAAGTGACTGGATCAATATGAGACACATAGACTGTAAAAGCACATGAATCAATCTCGCAAACCCAACTATCACCTGCCTCTGCATCGAAGTCATAAAGCGTGGTGAATCTGCCTAAAGTCTGGTTGTACCAATACACCTTGCGATTTTCTTCGTAGACATATTGTTTTTCGCCGTTGCCGCCAAGAAATTGCCGTGTGATAGCACTACAGGTGTGCCCTTGAATGATGGTATCGCCTTCCACAGCCATCCGATAATAAGAGTAAGGGCTGCCCATAAAGGAACTGAGATTGAAATACCATTCCGCGCCTTGGGGAGCAAAACTGCCTTGCTGCGCCATGCCGCCAAGGGCGAAGGCGAGAAGGATTGTTGTTAATACTAGTTTTTTCATTGTCGTATGTTTTTGATTGTTATTTATTCACCACAAATTTCTGTGTCATATCTCCAAGGCTAATGAAATACATCCCCTGCGGCAAAGCCGATACATCAATCTGTTGGGTTTCAGCGGTGAGGCTGCCCGTTTGGACGGTTTGGCCCATGAGGTTGGTGATGCGGTAGGTTTGGGTTGGTAGAGACGCGGCGCGCCACGTCTCTACAACGAGGACGCCATCAGTCGGGTTGGGATAAACGGTTAAGGTTCCTGATCCCGTTGAAGAGCCGTCTTCCTCAATGCCATGCAATTCATTGTAGATAGCATCACAATCACTGTTGCCCATTTTGAAAACCAGTTCTTCATTCTTCCAACAGCAACGGATGCCCTCCACGCTGAATTCTTCGCCTCGTGTCATCAGCCTTTCGGGGAAGAAACTCGTCATGTGACCAATGCCACATACAACAGTGCCACTGAAAACACCTTCTTCATCGCTAACTGTCAGTGCTTTATAAGGTATTCCATAGTAAACGAATTCACTCACCGCGTCCACATGCAAGGTGATGCTTTCCTCGCCCACGCTGACTTCCCACTCATCGCCTTCCTCTGCGTTGAAATCATAAAGCACGGTAAATTCCTCCAAATCCTTGTTCCACCAATACAACACATCATTCACTTCGTACACATATTCTCTCGTCACTTCGGTGTGCTCGCCCTTATCATACAAGGTATTGGTTCGGATAATGATAGTCACTTCCTTGTGGTTGATGGTCGTGTCTGCAGCACATTCCAGATGTTGGTAGGTAATGCTTCCGTTTTCGTTTTGAATTTCGTAGTACCATTCCGTGTTTATGGCAGGCCCATCCGTCATTTCGATGAAATTGGTGAACTCGTTCCAATAGGGAGCAGAGGTATAATCATCATAGCTTCCATAAGGAATATAAACTGGAATGTCTTTGCTGGTATATTGGAAGGTTGTAACGTCCAATTCAGGAGGAACAACGCCATTGCAAGTAATGCTTTGCAGATCCGCGCATCTATAGAAAGCTTCTTCACCTATACTAACGACAGAGGCTGGTATGGAAACGTTTGTCAATTGACAACGATAAAAAGTATTGTCACCAATAGTGTCTATACCTTCGGGTATGACCAAACCTCCATCAAGTGTTCCACAATAGGCAAAAGCCCATTTACCAATATGAGTTACCGTTGGGGGAATTTCAGACTGTTCCAAAATGTTTTCAACAAGAGCGTCATCGCCAATATAAGTCAAAGAATCAGGTAACGAGATGTAATTAAAATTGGCAAAATGAAAAGCATAGTCATTGATTATTTTGACCGAGTTTGGAATGACAAGAGGCTGGGTCTCCTGCACATAAGCCGCAAAATGGAAAGCAAGACATCCAATTTCCACCACATCATCAGGAATGATCGTGTTTTTCGTGCCAAGGATCAAGATTTTCGTATCGCGTTCAATCAAGGCGTTGTTCTCGGAATAGTAATTGGGATTGGCTTCGTCAACGTGAATGGACTCCAATCTATTGCCGCAGCCCAAACCTTCATAGCCGATGTAAGTCACCGATGCTGGAATATCATAGCTCGTGATGCGTCTGTTTGCGGCAAAAGTTCTCTCTTCAATTCTTGTAACGCCTTGGGGAATCGTAATGGGCCCCGTCATATACTCGAGCCACCAAAACGCGCCATATCCCATTGATTCAAGGTTTTGGGGAAGCGTCAGACTACCCGTAACGCCAGAGCAGCCATAGAATGCAACCCTACCGATGGTACGGATATTGTCGGGCAGGACTATACTACCCGTAATGCCACTGCAATTATAAAAAGTACTATCCCCAATGGCCACAATGTCGTAAGTAGTGCCTTCGTGTTCAACCGTTTCGGGAAAAATGACATCCCCCTGAGGACGAGGATAACTGCCCCAGCCGCCACTAGTAGGAGGAACCAGAGCTACTTCCTGGGCTTCCGCATCAGTAATTTTGTAATAAAGTGTCTGCCCCGACTCACATGTTTCCGAGAAGTCAAAATTGGCTTGTGCGATAACACTTAAATTGATGGCGACTATGGCCGTGATGATTAAAAACAACTTTTTCATAGGTCTAATTATTTGATTGTTAATTATTTAATTCAATATTTAAAGGTTTTAGATTTAAAGATTTACACAGCGTTGACGATTTCCTCAAATGTCCGTGTGTCTTCGGCGAGGTTCATCTTCATTTGCTTGATGCGGGTCTTGCGGCGATAGTACGACTCGGTCTGCGTGTCCAAGAGGATGGAAATCACCTGGTTGGAGAAGCCGTTCTTGGAGAGGCAACAGATGCGCACATCCCACTTGCCGAGTTTGGGATAGAGTTCGAGGAGGCGCTGCGAGAAGCCGTCGAACACCAAGTCGGTGAGGCTGATGAAGTCGGCCCAGTCGTCATCGCTGAGGGCGAAGTTCATCGTGTCGGCGGTCACCTGGTCGCCAAGGCCCTGCGCCGTGGTGTAGACCTTGTTGCGCCCCATGATTTTGCTCGTCATCAGCAGGTCTTTTTGCGAGAGCGTCTGACGGTCGCGGCGCAGGTCGTCATTGGTGCGGATGAGGTTCTCCATGTCGCTCACCAACTCGTGGATGCGGTTTTGGTCGCGCTCCACCTGGCTGCGGAACTGCTCCACGGCCAACTTGTGGTCGCTCACCTTCTTCTTCACAATCAGCACGATGACCAACAGTGCAATCACGGCAGCGGCAATGATGAGCCAAAGTTTGAGGCTGCGGTTGCGGAGCAGACTCTCCATCTCGCTCTTCTGCGCCTTCAGTTCGTACTCGGCCTTGAGGCGTTGCAGGTTGTCGGAGGCGTGTTCCTTGTCGGCCTGCATCATATTTTGCGTGAAGAGGTCTTGGTATTCCATGGCCTGCTCGAGATGGCCTTCGTTGTAAGCGATGGCGTAAAGCGTTTGGTACACCGACATCTTCAGCCCGGCGCGCTCGCTGCGGAGGGCGGCTTCGAGGTAAGGCTTAGCTTCGGCGTAGTTATCTGTGTAGTAGTATAATACACCCATCGTCATGTTGGCGATGTCGGTGTTGTTGTCGTCAAGCTCGCCCTCCAAGGCGCGGCGAACGCAAGTCATGGCTTCGGGATAATTGCCCACGGGCAGGTAGTAGTCGCGGCCCATCTCAAGGTAGATGTCGCTCTGCATGGCCTTATCGTTTAATAAGGTGGCGATGCTGAAAGCCGTGTCGTAATAACGCTTGGCTTGGGCAAACTGTTCCAGCGACTTCGCCACGCGGCCGCAGTTGCGCATCGTGGTCATCACTGCCGTGGAGTCGTCGATTTGGCGGAAGCACGCGATGGCTTCGCAGTGCATCTTGAGGGCATCGTCGAAGAGGCCGTGTTTGTTGTACATTGCGCCGAGGTTGTCTTTGAGTTGGCCTTCGAGGCGGAGATTTTCGTTGGCTGGCTCGCAGCCTTGCATCAGCGTGAGGGCTTGCAGGAAACGCTCGGCGGCCTCCTCCGAGAGGCGTTTCTGGCGAAGTTCGGCACCTTCTTCATATAAGGCACGGGCCTGCTGCAGGCGTTTGGCGGGTGTGTCGCATGAGGACAGCATCACGCCGAGCGCGAGGGTCGTTAGGATGAGTGATTTTAGTGTTGCTTTCATAGGCACATGTTTTTACTGGTTGGCTGGGGATTGAAATCCCCGTTGAAGTGCGGGCGCCCTTTCAGGGCTTCGACATCGCAAAAATATACAGAAAAAACGCTTGTCAAGAGGTTTTTGGAGGGCCTCTCGGTTTTGTCCATGCTTTTTTGGATTGTCCAAATTTATTTTATTGGAAATCAACGATGTAGTTTTGGCATGGACAAAATTTTGTCCCTATGATTTTTTGGAAAAAAGGATAAAAATCACAGCCTTTCGAGCCAATGAGAGAAGAAAACATCGCCCACAGAGTAGTCAATTCCCTCAAGACTGACCTCAACATTGAGCAATCCTTTTTCGCTAAGCGACTCGGCCAACTTCCGAGAAGCCGAGGCACCCCCAATCTGATACCGTTTCAAGAAATCGGCAGCAGTAATCTGCCTAACCCTCCCCTCTTTGGCTACGGCAATGAGATAGTTCCATTGCTTATCGGTCAACATTTGGCGGTACTGCAAATAAACGGTCTCGCTTTGTTTCAGCAACTGATTGCAAGTGCTTTTCACTTCGGCCAAGTCAATGGTTTTCTTTCCGTTGGCATAAATAGCATGGCACAACTGTTGGGTATAGTAAGTCACCCGTTGTGTCCAATCAAGAACGAATTGAAGGGCTTCGTCGGTGATGCTTCGCTTGCCTCTGCCAAACAACTGGCGGATAAAAGCAGCGTAACGCTCTTCCGAGATTTTTCCCAAAGAAACAAAAGTCGTACTCGAATAGAAAGGTTTCCGTTCATTGGCAAAAATGTCCGTCATGATATGCTTTTTGCTGCCACAAAAGATAAAAGTAAGATTCTTGCATTGCTGGATATATGTGCGTAACAAGGCTTCCATATTTTGCTCGGGATATTCCCTAATCTGCTGAAACTCATCGATGGCAATGACAATAGGCGAATTCTGTCCATCAAGGAATTCGAATAATCCGCGCAAGGTGTACTCCTTTTCTTGCACCGTCTGGTAAGCGATTTGCAACTGGGGCTGACCCGTCAAGGTATCGTAGGTAACCTGTGGCCTAAACGACTTGATATAGTTCACCAACCGCTTGCCAAATGTTGACTTTTCCGGAATAGCACTTAATGCCGCCTCTGCAAACAATTTGATGAACCCGTCAATATTGTCCGAAGCAAAAATGTCCACATACACGGTCTGAATGTTAGGATAAGACGCTTTTATTTCATCAAACAACCTAAAAATCAGCCCTGTTTTCCCTAATCTTCGGCGCGAAATCAAAGTCATATTGGTCTGGTTTAGACAGTTGCGCAACATCAGTTGCAACTCTTCCTCACGGTCGCAAAACAAGTCTTTCGACTCGTAGGCTTTGATGACAAAAGGATTATCCATAGCAGCATTTTTTATATTGACGCTGCAAAGATATATATTATTTTCAAATTACACAAAAGGTGTTACACAAAAAGTGTAACACTAAAAGTGAAATCAAAAAAAAGACGCTGCCGAAAGGCAACGTCCAAAACATTCTCAAATTCTTGATAAAAACTACTCTTTCTCGTTCCGCATCTTGACAATCTCCTCCTGCTTGTCCTTCGGCGTCGGCATGTACTGGTGGAACTCCATCGAGTAGTTGGCGCGGCCCGAGGTGAGATTGCGCAAGGCGGTGGCATAGCCGAACATCTCCATCAGCGGGACGAAGGCATCCAGCTTCTGCGAGCCCTTACGGAAACGACGCATGGCCTCGATGCGGCCACGGCGCTTGTTGACGTCGCCCGTCACATTGCCGATGTAGTCGTCGGGTGTGTTGATCTCCACTTTCATCACAGGCTCAAGCAGCACGGGGCTGGCTTTCATGAAGGCCTGCTTGAAACACATCTGGGCGCAGAGCTGGAAGGCCATGTCGCTGGAGTCGACGGGGTGTGAGCTGCCGTCCACGAGGACACACTTCACATCCACCACGGGATAACCCGCGAAAGGACCTTTGTTCATGGCCGCGGCCAGACCCTTCTGCACCGAGGGGATGTATTCCTTCGGAATGACGCCGCCCTTGGTGATGTCGACAAACTCGAAGCCGCCGCCCGGGTTAGGCTCGAAGCGGATGACGGTGTGGGCAAACTGACCCTTGCCGCCGGTCTGCTTCACATAGCGGTAGTTGCACTCGAACGGTGCGGTGATGGTCTCGCGGAACGACACCGAAGGCGCGCCCACCGTGACTGGCACCTTGAACTCTTCCTTCAGGCGGTCGACGATGATTTCCAGGTGCAACTCACCCATGCCCGCGATGATAGTCTCTTCCGTCTCCTCGTCGAAATGGGCGTGGAACGACGGGTCCTCGTTGCAGAGCTTGGCCAAGGCCTCGCTCAACTTGCTGCGGTTCTTCTTGTCATCAAGGTTGACCTTCATCTCGATAACCGCAGGCGGTATATTAATGGATTCCAACAAGATAGGCTGTTCCTCATCGCAGAGTGTGTCGCCCGTCTTGGTGTATTTCATGCCCACGAGAGCCACGATTTCGCCTGCGCTGGCCTCGTTGATTTCCTCGCGTTCTTTCGCCTTGATGCGGAAGATGCGGCCCACGCGCTCACTCTTCAGTTTGTTGGTGTTGTAGACGCTCATGCCGTTGGTCAGCTTGCCGCTGAAGATGCGGATGAAGGTCTGCTGGCCCACATACGGGTCGTTGATGAGCTTGAAGGCCAAGGCCGAGAAAGGCTCGTTTTCGGAGGGGTTGCGACGGTAGGTCTTCTCCTCGTTGGCGGGGTCGTGCGCGATGACGGCACCCAAGTCGTTGGGCGAAGGCAGGTAATCAACGATGGCATCCAAAAGGAGCTGGATACCTTTATTCTTATAGGCAGCACCGCAAAGCACCGGCACCATCATCAGTTTGATGGTGGCCTGACGGATGGCGGCCATCAGTTTGTCGGTCGGGATTTCCTTGTCTTCGAGGTAGAGCTCGGCGATCTCGTCGTCGAGGTCGGCCACCTTCTCGATAAGGTTGCGGCGGGCTTCCTGGGCTTGCTCCATCATGTTTTCCGGGATGGGACCCACGATGCGTTCCTTCTCGATGAAGCGCACCGAGTTCATCTGCACCAGGTCGACCATACCCTCAAAATCAGACTCTGCCCCGATGGGGAGATGCAGTGGCACAGCGTTGGCACCCAAGTATTTATGCATCTGGTTGACGACCTCTTGGAAGTCGGCACCCGTGCGGTCCATCTTGTTGACGAAGGCGATGCGGGGCACACGGTATTTGTCGGCTTGATTCCACACCGTCTCCGACTGTGGTTCCACGCCACCTACGGCACAGAACACCGCCACCATACCATCGATGACACGCAGCGAGCGTTCCACCTCGACGGTGAAGTCGACGTGACCGGGAGTATCGATAAGGTTGATCTGATAGCCGTTCCAATGTGCAGTGATGGCCGCCGAAGCGATGGTGATGCCGCGCTCTTGCTCTTGTTTCATAAAGTCCATGGTGGCTTGTCCATCATGCGTTTCACCCACCTTACGGTTGACGCCCGTGAAGAACAGGATGCGTTCCGAAACCGTAGTCTTACCAGCATCGATATGCGCAGCGATACCGATGTTTCTCAATTTTGAAATGTTTAAACTCATTATTTTAGCTGCAAAGGTAGGGAATTTTTCAACATCCTAATCCATATCAAACATTCTAATTTGAACATTAGTTACCTCACGGATTGTCTCAATGCACCTATTTCCGTTATAAAATGAGTATTGAAAACTCGATGAATCAATAAAATCTCATTTCTAACTCATTTCACGAATTCCGAAGGTTGAATTATCGGAATCTTCGACAAAACAAAATCCTTTTCGTTCCTAGTGACAATGCCATCTGAAATTCCTGCATAGACAGCAGAACAATATTGAACGGCATCTTCAAAATCGCTCCATCCAGAGTGCAAAGCTGCAGTAATCACATTACCATCAACTGGAGACAACAACAATACCTCGCCAATCTGAGTCAAACAGTTGATGCGTTCCTCATGAGACAGATACTTACGCAATGAATAATAGATGTTGGTGTATGACAAAGCGCACAGACTCAACTTGAATTCTCCTCTTTCGGCACCATCAAGCAATGCCGCAGCGGCATCGGCTCCTTCGCGGTTAAGCAAAAGATCGATTATAACGTTGGTGTCCACCAAATAATGTTTCATACCTCGTAGCGGTTTGCCAATTCTCCCTTGTAATCAAAATCTTTTGGAGCAGTCGCTATGCCACGCAGACGAGAGGATAAACTTTTACCATCCGTATTTTTTCTCTTGAGAGTCGTTGCATACTGAATCAACAACAGCTCCATTTGCTGCTGAAGCCAGCGTGACAGGGCATCCTCATCAGCAAAAGCTGGTCTCACACCGTCAATTACCGCGTCACTGATTGAAATGTTATAAGTGCACATAATACCTATCCTTTCTGTTTTACAACTGCAAAAATACACAAAAACTACGAAATCAACATGTTCTGCCAGATTTAATGACCTTATTTCGCAAATCTCCCCTTTCTAATCAATCCATTAACATCAACAGCATCAATGAGATACAATCCACTTGGCATCTGAGAGACATCCACATTGACTCGCGAAGCACTGTTTACAAGAACAGTCTTAACAAATTGTCCCAACGCATTATAAATGTTAATTGACTGTATTCCTTCTGCCTCAATCGTAACAAAAGATGTTGCAGGCACAGGATAAACCTTCAATGATTCCGTTTGTATTTGATTTTCAACTACTCCCGTTGGGTCAAAGGTGTCGTTGCCGTCGGTGAGCCATTCGAGACTGAAGTTGTAGAACACCGTCGAATAGCCCGAAGCGCCAGCGTAGGTTTCCTCGACATAGAGTCCAATGGTGCCATCGGGCAGAATACAAAGCGAAGAATAGGCCGAGCTGTAGGGCACGATGCATTTCTTCACCGGCCAAGTCTCGCCCTCGTCGTAACTTACATAGACCGTCACATCGGTGCGTGAGTTGCCGTAAGGCACCGAATGGAGCAGGCGGTTCTTGTCGTGGCCTTGATTTTCGGAGGTGTAACGGATCATATCGCCATTGCAGGCAGGCGCGGTGATATCGTACCAAGTGGAAGTGGTGGGCTGCCATGTCTCGCCGCCGTCCTCGGAGATGTTGTACCAACGGTTGCCCGCGTGACGGATGCTCATCAAGATGCGGCCATCGGCCAACTCCGTAACCTTAGCCTCATCGCCCGAGGTGGAGGCACGACCCGACACATGCCATGTGTGGCCGTTATCATCGGAATAAACGGCGTGGTTGTAAAGCACCTGCGCCGTGGTCTCTCGGATGGCGGCGACAAACATAATGCGGCCCGTAGAGGTGCGCAAGCCGTTGCCCGAGCCGAAAAACGAGGCGCGCCATGTGCGCTGTTCGGGGATGATACAGTTGTCGCCAAAGATGAAGTGGGTGATGTCTTCGGGCTCCGTCCAAGTCTGACCGTTGTCATAACTCTTACAGATATAGGTGCGGATCGGATTCGATGGGGTGGAATACCACAAGCCGGGACCGCCCACGAAGCCTGCGATGAGGCCGTTGTCGTCGTTGCTCCATGCCAAGGCGCAGTCACCGAAGCCGTGATTGACGCCAGTGCCTAAGGCGATGGTGTAAGGCTCACTCCAGGTGTGACCGCCATCGGTGCTGCGGTTGCACACGATGTCGATGTCCTCGGGCAGGTCGCCTTCGTTGTATTTGCGTTTGTCGGTGACCGCCACGATGCTTCCATCCTTCGCCGTGATGACGGCAGGGATACGGTAATTGGTTGAATTATAGTCGCCAGGCTGCAATAATAAGGTATGTGCAAGAATGATTTCACGGCTACCAGCTGGCGAAGGATTAGCCAATTCATAAGTCTCTTCCGTTGTCGTAATCGACTTCAGTGAAACATCAATCATGTTGCCCTCAGTAGCATTGTCTGCTACATGCGCCACGACCCAAAGGTAATTGGTGCCATAGACAAGGTTGCCATCCAAGTTGCAGGTTATGTCACCCGAGGCTGGAACAACATTTCCAAGCAAAGTAGCGTTTTGAGGATGGCGTTCATCGAAACTATTGGCAGAACCCGTAGAATAGACCTTGATTTCTTCAATATCATTCAAATCCGTTGTTCCCTCAAGATTCAAGGTTATGGATTGCAGTTCAACCTCGGCACCACCGTCAGCACCGTCCACAGCCACCGCTGCCTTGAGTAGCACATCATTTTCATTGCCACGCCCCGTCTTACGCGTGTCTTGGGTCAAAGTAACATTCCATATCCCAGAACCGCCAAAATTAAAATTAACCAGTTGTGCATCGTGACCATGCCCCGAAAGGTCGGGCAAAATGTTGTCATTGACCCAGGTTGCAGAGAATTCATAAGCGGCTCTTAAGTGATCTGCCATGTAAAAACTTATATCATATAAATCATCAGCGCCTAAATCCCTTTGTATCTCGTCGGGTTCCAGTGCTATATTGTAGAACCTCACATTGCCAAACGAGCCGTTGCAGAAGTTGGCAGGCTGCCCGCCGCTGTTGCCCGCCCCGACAAACACATCATGGGTGTTGGTCACGGCCCAGTCGTTCACCGGTGCAGCCCAACTGCTGTTGGTCTGTCCATTATGATAAATCCGAATTACGTTGTTGGTGCGGTCCACGACAAGTGCAAAGTGCATCCACTCCCCTGCCGGCACCGTGACACCCGTATAGATCGACAAGGCGTGACCCGAAGTCGCAGTAGGCGTGTTGAGGCCCAAGGATTGTCCCGCACTTCCTGTACCAAAAAACTCATAGCCAGAGCGCTCGCTTCCAGTCCCCGTTACAGACATGTCGCGTTTGCAGACATAGCGTGGGAAACTGGTATAGGTCTCATTGCGCACCCAACCTGTGACGGTGAAGCTTTGGTCGGCAGCGATGTTGAAGTCTTCGTGATGCGGTATGACCATGTATTGGTCTGTTCCGTTGAATGTGATGTAATGAGCAGGTTGGGCAAATGCCCCAGTCAAAGCCGTCAGCAGAACAGCGAGAGCAAGGAGTTTTTTCATGGCGATAGGTGTTATTGGATTAAACTTCAATGTATTGGGTGCAAAACTAATATTATTTCGGAAATCACACAACTTTTTCATATTTTTGCCTCGTGTATTATGCCAGACACCATCAACATTCGAAAAGGAAATAGGATTATTATTTAAACAGTATAAAACTATGGGTTGGCTTGTTGATCATTACAAAATCACCTACAACGACCTATTTGTGGGCAGTTATTACGTTTACGAAGACAATACTTGCAGGTATTACGTCAACAGTTGGAAAAATGAACTTGAACCCATCAAGGACCTCCTTGAAAAAAAAGGCCTGTTGAAAGACAAAGACACAAAGAGACCTATCGCTGCCATCACGAAGATGATGACGGCTGAAAATAGGGTAAAGGGCAGGAAGAGATCCATATATCATTGTGACGGCCTTACTTTGGAAAGGATTCCTAATGAGACCAACGAGCGTTTTTGGGTGTATAGACATGATGCCAATAAAGGGCAGCCAGGTTACTCGGACAAAGACCATTCCGCTCCGCATTATGAAGGTGAAAAAACACCGGAAGGAATGAGAGAATGGACCACCTGGTATGCCTTCGTCAAGATGGACGATGGTACCTACGAGGCGGCACTCGACGAATCATGGTGGTGGGGCGGCGGCCACAACGACGGCGGCACCATCCACACCGACATCCCTGAAGAATGGTTCGAATTGTCCTACGACGAATTCCTTGAAAACGTGGTAACGCTTTCGGCGGCAGCGCATTATGGATTCACACCAGATGAACTAAAAGAAAAGCAAGGGCTGAAAGAATTCTTTGGTTTCGAATAAGACACAACACGCTATTTCCACCATCCTTCCAGTTTCAGCAACGCGATTTTGTTGTGCAAACCACCGCCATAGCCCGTGAGTTTGCCATTAGCGCCCATCACGCGATGGCATGGCACGATGAGGCAAATGGGGTTCCAACCCACAGCGCCACCTACCGCCTGTGCAGAATTGATTTTCAACCGTTTTGCAATTTCGCCATAAGTTAGGGTTTGCTCAAATGGTATCTCGCACACGATATCCAACACCGCCTTGCGGAATGGTGTCAGGTCTTCCATGCGGTAGGCTGGTGTGAAATCGGGCTGACAACCTGTGAAATAGATGTCCAACCAACGATAGGTATCATGAATTACGGGCGGTAGAGACGAGCCATGGCGCGTCTCTACAACGCCCAATAGATGTTTGTTTTCGTCACGCGAACCTGCAAACCATAAGCCTATCAACACCTCGCCGTCGGTACTCATCAGCAAGTCATCGAAACCTTCTGGTGTCGGATAAAGGTATGTAGCCATATTCAATCCTCCAAAGCGAATTTTCGCAAAGCCGTTTCATCCAAGCGCTGGACGGTCCATTCATCCATGGGCATAGCACCGATGCTGCGGTAAACCGTCAGGGCTGGTTTGTTCCAATCGAGGCAGATCCATTCCATGCGGCCACAGTTGCGCTCCACGGCAATCTTTGCCAAATATTTCAACAAAGCCTTACCATAGCCACGACCGCGTTTCTCGGGAAGGATGAACAGGTCTTCGAGATACAGGCCCTTGCGCCCGACAAAAGTGGAGAAGTTGTGGAAAAACAAAGCGAATCCGATGACCGCGCCATCTTCCTCGGCAAAGACCACCTCGGCAGCATGCTCCACAAAAAGGGAATGATAGATGGTGGCTTCATCGGCCACGACCTCATCGGCGCATTTCTCATACACGGCGAGTTTCTTGATGAATTCAAGGACCAAACCTGCCTCTTCGGGCTTAGCAGGACGGATAGTGAATTGATTATTCATGGTTTGACTATTTGTTCATTTTAGGTAAAGGGTCCTTCGATCCTTCGAGAGACTCAGGAACCCTACAATGGATCATTTTTTCAGCATCTTGCCTCGGATATGTTTCAACGCGGCCGGCAGCACCTCTGGCTCCATCATTTGGAGTGCCGTGTTGAACTCTTCGAGCAGTTCGGGATAGAATTTGCTTTGCGCATAAGTCAGCTTAATGGCCAAAGATTTCACGCCGATGGGTTCATCGGAGAGCATGGCGTTGAAACAAAAATCGAGGAAGTCGGTGCGGAGGCTGTCCGCCTCAAAGGGAGTTCTTTCCAACAGGTTCATGATAAGGCGGCGCTTCGTGGTGCTGGTGGTGCGCATGGCTTCATCAATGAGGTTGTTTTGGTGCTCGGTCAACCAAGCATCTGCGGTTTTGGGTAGGTGTGTCAACACCCAAGCGGCATTGTCAGAAGTACGCTTGTCTTCATCGAAGAGCAACTGAAACAGTTCCTCCTTGAAGTCGCCACTAGCCAAGGCTCGGGCGTCGCCTCCGCTGATTCTGCCGGATAATATGGTTTTCAGCTCCGACATAGGCTAAACACACAATTCTCCTTTCGCGACAATCGCAGCCGTGCCGCCCACATAGATGGTGCCATCCTTTCGGATTTGTGTGGCCACCACCGAAGGTCGACCCATGGCCTCACCTTGCATGAAGGCACATTCCGCTTCTGCGCCAAGACAGCCGTTTTGTTGCAGATAGAAGGTCAATGCCGCATTGGCGGTACCAGTGGCCGATTCCTCGGGCACGCCGTACAAAGGCCCGAAGTCACGGACATGGGCTGTGTAATCATCGTCGGCGAAGGCAAAGACATGGAAACTGACTGCATCATATTTCTTGGTGATGGCAGTGATGGCCTCCATGTCGGGATTCAAGGCCTGCAAGGTGTCCACATCTGGCAAGGGAATCATCAAATCGGGAAGGCCCGAGTAGGCAATTTGTATAGGCATAACGGGATGGTAATCATTGACACCCAATGCCTTATAGATTTCTTCCATTTCTTCGACAGTAGCCACAATACGCGGCATGGCCATCTGCATCATCACCCTTTCTCCTGCTTGGACAGTCAAGTCACCTGCAAGCGTGTGGCAAAGGCATTGACCCGACGCCAACCCTTCATGGTGCAACAAATAGAACGACGCTATGGTGGCATGGCCACATAGCTTAACCTCTGCTTTTGGGGTGAAATACCGGATAGTAAACTCCTTATCGGAGTGTCGCCTGATGAAAGCTGTCTCCGAATAGCGCAACTCGGCAGCGATTTGCAGCATCAATTTCTCTTCGGGAAAACAATTTGATTCAAGTAACACCACACCCGCGGGATTGCCGCCGAAGGGTTGATTGGTGAAGGCATCGAGGATATAGTATGTCATTGTTTTAGTTTTATTCTTTTTTTGTACTAAGACTCATCTGTTTTGTTTTGCCTGACCACTATTGAAGCCTCCTTTTGCACTGGTTTGCAATAGCTTTCATACAATTCTTGATTCTCCTCATGGAACAGTTTACTGTCGAAAATGGTGCAATAGCTTCTGTATAGTTCTTCGTTTTTTTCTCGAAGAAGGTCGCTATCAAATTTCAAAACAGTTTTTGGAGGAGAATAACTAATGGTGAACCTTGTCGTTTTTATCTTCTCGTCATCATGGATTTCCATTTGTTGAAGCAGTTCTTTCCGCAATGCGCCAATTTGGCTCTCTGTCTCTTTCTTGAGGTCAATCAAACGGGCCAATTCTTGATCATAATAATCAAACCAATTACCTGATGAATCTTCGACAAGTAGTTTTTTCAACCGAGCACGGATAGATCCTTCATTCCGCTGAAATCGAGTCATGATTTCATTAAGCGAAGCACCCTGTCTATGCATCTCCATCAATAAACTATCATCCTCTTGACTCCATTTAGCATAGGCATTTGGATGAAGTTGTTTCTGCCGATCTATATATGAAAGCTCCTTGTCAGGAGAAGAAATTTCTTTCTTTTCCAATTCTATTTTTGGAGGCAAGAACACCCCTGCAACCAGTTTGAAATGAAAACCTTCGAATTCCAACCCCAATGAGAGTGTAAGGTAAACTCCTTTTAAGTCCGTGTATCTTTCCGGATTCTTCTTAAAAGCATCCAAAAAATAAGGATCCGTAATAGGGAAGTCATAGTTGGAGCCATAATAAGTAAACTTCATCCGATATTTAGACTTTTCCCTTTCTTCGTCAATATAGGCACTAGCTATTTCAGGGCGTATGAGCATCAACGAATAGTTGAGCCGGTCTATCATCTTTGCTGGGATGGCTTTCCCTCGAAAATAGAATACCGCTTGGTGAACAGGGTCAATGAGTTGGCTCATGAAATCGTCTTTGAACTCATTGTCATTGGGACAGCATTCCATGCGCGAACAATGCACATCCTCAGTGTGAGCCTTATGAGGGCAAGGTGCCACATCAGTTAGTCTTACCAAAGAAAGCAATTTGACATCTTGCGCCAATTGCATTGGGATTTCTCCGTTTTCTGCCATCGAAACCGGGCGAATCCAACAAGGGCGACCGTCATCATGGCGAACAATATCCATACGACCATCTTGACTTGGCGAGACCTCAATGCCGGCAATGCACCGTCCACCGTGCTTGTATGAATTAGCCAAACAAATGAAATACTTATCCATAATGGTCAAATGAGGTGAACAATCGTGACCTTTTCTTTACTGTGCGCTTGCAAATATTCGGCCAATAGCCTGCGGTGGCATTGTTCGGGTGTGTCTTCGCTACATAGGAAGCACGAGCCATCAAAAGCTTTTACACCGTATTTACGAATGATATCTCTGGATTTCAGTAAGTTCGTATAGATTTCTACATATTCTTCCCAAGTTACTTCCTCTTTGTGCCACCTGTCAAGCAACTCTTTTGTCGGTGCAAAATCGGCGACATGCTGATAGGGAATATGGCAAATCTCGTTGACGAAAAACTCCAAGTCTTTTCCTTTGGCAAAACCAGACAATTGGCTGCTATTGCTGATCCGTACATCAACTAACTGCTTTACATGGTTGTCGCGCAGCAAATTAAAGAAATGTTCGGCACTTTTTTTCGTAAAGCCGATGGTAAAAAGAGTAATCATACGTTAATAAATTTCTTCGTTCTGCAATTCGGGCTTGTATCCTATTTCCTTGTTTTTCAGTCGATAGGCATCTCTTCGCTGTTCTTCTTCAGTATACAATCCAAACAAGTAATCCACTTCTGAAAGATGGTATTTGCGTGAATGGATGTATGTTGCAATCATCTCTTTTTCCAACTTGGCTTGGGATGCCAATGAAGCGTCTTTCAGAATATGCTGAACATCGACTCCATTGTCGTAAAAAAAGCGAGAAACAAGTGAAAAACGATGGCATTCTAAAGGATCGGCCTCAGTGCACATGAAAGCAATTCGGAAGCCTTTTTCCAAGCCCTTCATAATACGCTCAACACCTTTCTTGAAAAGGGGAGTCTCAACTGCTTTTTCAAAATCGACTTGTTCATCCTCATCCAAGCAATCCGTTCGTCTTGCGCCAAACTCGTCGCCAAAGTGCAAATACTGAATGCCGTGAGCCTTCAAATAGCATTTCAAACCATCTTGGTTGAATTGTGGAGAGTACTTACTCGCAGGAATGCTTCTGACATCAATCACACAATTGATGCTATGTACATTCAGTAGTCCAATAAACTCCTCTAAGGATTGGTTGGAATGTCCTATACTATATAACCTGTAGTTATCCATTCAATGCTATTCAATTGTCTGGCTGCAAAAATAAAGAATTTTTTCCATTATCGCAATGGCTTATAAAATCTGTGCCGTATGGTTCTTGGTATCCACCTTGCCAATAGCATCGATAATAACTCCCTCTTCATCAATGACATAGGTTGTACGCAACGTGCCTTCGGTCACCTTGCCGTACATCTTCTTTTCACCCCAAGCTTCATAAGCTTTCAAGATGGTCAAATCAGTGTCGGCGATGAGATGGAAAGGCAGGTTATATTTGGCGATAAAGTTCTGATGCGACTTGGCACTATCGCGACTGACGCCTAACGCATTATATCCCAACGACAGAAAACGCTCGTAGTTGTCGCGCAGGTCGCAGGCCTCTGCGGTGCAGCCCGGTGTGCTGTCCTTGGGATAGAAATAAAGCACCAGTTTCTTTCCGACGAAATCCGTCAATTTGACGAGATTGCCGTTCTCGTCTTGCCCTTCAAAATAAGGGGCTTTTGTTCCTTTTTGTAGCATGGTTTGTATGTATTGTTCGTGTGTGCAAAGTTACACATTTTGACACTAATTCAACAAAAACAAATAATTTATCTGCCTACCAAAAAACCAGTATTTTTCGCAGACGAAAACAACTCCGATATGAACATTCAAAACTGCTTAAACGGTAGTGGATTGGAGCGCTGTTTAGCAGGGATAGAAAAGATTGAAAAACCTAAGTTCAACATAGAAGTGCGAAAAAATAGGAGAAGTTACACATCGGCATTAATTGAAATGCCAGAGTAGATCAGCAAGCCCTTTTCCCTGATGTTT
>CADCJI010000043.1 GCA_902801625.1 uncultured Bacteroidia bacterium
CTTCCGTCTCCCCTCTCTTCGTCCCCGCTTCCCTTCCGAAAGCGGGTGCAAAAGTACTACCTTTTTACGAACTGGCAAGCACTTTTTTCATTTATTTTTTATCTTTTCTTTATCACACTGATTGTCAGGAAGAAAAATATTTCACGAGAAGAAAAACATGGAGATTTGTACACCTTATTATATATAATAACGCGTCACCAACGGGGCAGAAAAGCGTCCTCGATATGGTCTATTGTTGGCTTACCATCGTTGAAAACGAGGGAAACGGGGCGTCTTGTCAAGGTTTTTCCTTCCCTGACCGAAAAGCAGAAGCCTTTCGATTTTTTTGAATCTGTTAGGATTGAATTTGTCTCTCATTCTCTAACCGAAATGAACAGAACCATGCCAAGCTTTTTAGTCGTCAATTCATCTATCCTTTTTTGCAATCCGTTTCGCCACGCCGATGGCGCCTGTGGGACAGACGAGTCGGCAGAGGTGGCAGCCCACGCAACGCTTTCCGTCGAGATGCGGCTGACGCAGGTCTGCATCAAAGGTGATGGCTTGGTGGCCACCGTCTTGGCAGGAGGTGTAGCAACGGCCGCAGCCGATGCATTGCTCACGGTCGAAGGTGGGATATACGATGGTGTCGCGGTCGAGGTTGGTGGGGGTGTCGAAATTAGGCAGCTCCTCGCCTACCAGATCAGACAGGTGCTCGATGCCGCGTTCCGCCATATAGTTTTGCAGTCCCAACACGAGGTCGTCGATGATGCGGTAGCCGTACTGCATCACGGCGGTACACACCTGCACATTGCTGCAGCCCAGCTGGATGAACTCAAGCGCGTCGCACCAGGTCTCGATGCCGCCAATGCCACTCAGTTCGATGCGTTTGCCATTGTTGGTGGCAGTGAAAATGGGATTTTTCGCCATTTCGAGGATGTGACGCAAAGCGATGGGCTTCACGGCACGGCCTGAGAGTCCGGAGACGGTCTTCTTATCGGCCACTGCACCACGACTGTTCATGGTCACACTCTTGATGGTGTTGATGGCCGACACCGCATCGGCGCTAGCGAAGTGGGCGGCCATGGCAGGCTGGTTGATTTGAGTGATGTTGGGCGTCATCTTGGGGATGACTGGAATCTTGACGTTATGTTTCACATAGGCCGTGTAGAACAGCACCAGCTCCGAGTTCTGTCCCACGTCGCTGCCCATGCCAGCCAACTTCATCTGTGGGCAGGAGAAATTCAGCTCCACCGCGTCGACGCCGGCCTCTTCGGCCATTTTCGCCAGCGTGATCCACTCCGTCTCGGCGTTGCCCATGATGGAGGCCACGACGACTTTCGAGGGATAGTCCTTTTTCAGTCTGCACAGGATGTCGAAGTCCACCTCGACGGGGTTCTCGCTCAGCTGCTCCATGTTACGGAAGCCGAAGAAATCGGAGCGACCCGGCTCGTTGACGGCATCGAAGCGCGGCGACACCTCGCGGATGTCCTCCAAGCAGATGGTCTTGTAGAACACGCCCGCCCATCCTGCTTCGAAAGCCCGCGCCACCATCTCGTAGTTGGTGCAGATGGACGACGAGGCGAGGAAGAAGGGATTCTCGCAAGGGATACCGCAGAAGTCAATGGCGAGGCTGGGCAAGTCTTTTTGTGGCTTCGTGCCTTTGACGGCTTCCGCCAGTTCCCTGATGCGGATCGGGCGGTCATAGTGGATGCAGGCTGCTTCAGCGGCTTGCAGTTCGGCATCGCTGCATGGGTCGAGCCACAGTCCGGCGACGGCTTCGTTGTCGAATCGTATGGCGCGAATGGCGCGTGCCGGGTCGCCATTCTTGCAGGCCTTACTGCACGGCGCATCGGCGCAGAGCAAGCAACGCGCGGCTTCTTCTTGGAGATGCATAGTTTTGTTCATAGAATCAGTGTTAAAGAGTTTAGTGGGGACAAAAGTAGAAAATAATCTGAATTGAGGAAAATCTGAATGTGTTTATCTTGTATCTTTGCTTTTTGAATTGTGAATCAACTCATACAAAGCGACAAACATTTTTGACTGCTTTCATAGCGATTTTTGTTTAACTTTGCAATCCAATAATATAGCATAATATCAGGGATATGAGATTACACTTACATACTACACCAAACACAACACAAATCCCTTTCAACTACCAACAAAAACTCACAGGAGTTCTCCATAAATGGTTAGGTGAAAACAATGAAGAGCATGGCGAAATTTCGCTGTATTCATTTTCGTGGTTACAAAACACACAAGTGGAAAAAGACGGTTTGACATGTCCCAAAGGTTCAAAATGGTTTATCAGCTTTCACGATACCCAAAAGCTAAAGTTTATTCTTGCAAGCATTAGAGCAAATTCCGAAATGTTTTGTGGAATGTTCGTGGATGAGGTAACCATCGAGGAAACTCCAGACTTATCAAATAGGGAATTGTTCTTTTTGGGAAGCCCAATATTGATTAAGCGCCACATAGAAGAAAAGGTGATCGAATACGGCTTCGATAATCCTTTATCTGGAAAACTGCTTGAAGACACTCTGAAGACAAAGATGCAAAAAGCAGGAATTCAAGATGACGGCACTTTACACATTGAGTTTGACTTGTCATACTCAAAAAAGAAAAAGAAACTCGTATGGTATGAAGGAATCAGCAATAAAGCAAACATGTGCCCGGTGATTATTCACAGCAGCAACGAATTAAAACAATTCGCCTGGAATGTGGGATTGGGAAACAGCACAGGAATTGGTTTCGGTTCAATTTATTAAATGAAGAAATCATGTATTACATTGTCAGATACACAGGCAAATTCGGTTTCATTAAACCATGGACTGCCGTAAGAGATGGCGAAACATTCAGCCAACAGTTTCTAACTCCTTCGATTATTGAAGGCATTGAAAAGAAACTGTTTCCCGAAACATTAAGTCTAAACGGTCGAATCACAAAGATTATAAGGCACAAATTGAGTTATTCCGCTATAGATTCCCAGCAAGAAGTGACCCAAACAAGAGGATGGAAAATCACAAAAAAAGAAGCAACTCGTGAACGATCAATCCTGAAAAGAGGTGTAATGATCGACCCTGTACTTTATTTGGCATTCAATAACCAAACTGATGCGGAAACAGCATCGAAGCAGCACATTTGCCTTTGCCGAAACGAGGATGTGATGTTGCCAGATAGTGAAATCATTGAACTTGAAGAAGACCAATTCGCTGAATTAGACGGATTTGAATTGCGTTTTGGTGAGTCAGACCAATCGTTTTTGGTGGGTTACAACCGCTTCGACAACAACAAGCCCATGTACGGTTGGATTGAATACAACGGAAACAAACTCTTGTAGACATGCCGAACAAGTTCGATTTCATATTGGCAAAGCATGAAGACTTTGGTGGAATGCCGCTGACACAACACCTTAAAGATGTTGCCGATGCCGCTGTTGTCATTGCCCAACATGTCGGACTTGACCCTGATTTGGCTTTCAAAGGCGCAGTATTGCACGACATAGGCAAAGCCAGCCCATTGTTTCAGAAAACATTGAAACACAATTATATACAACAGCCCGATTTTACATTCCGTCACGAAATCGCCTCCTTGTTTTTCATTTCTTTGTTTCCCGAAAAAGAAAGACCTGCCATCATCGACATGATTGTCGCGCATCACAAATCAATTTATCATGATGTCAGGGAAAAAGGAATTCTTGACTTGGACGAAAACATGGATTGTTTCGCACGGCATTCCGAGAAATTTGATGAATGGTGTCCTGTCGCATTAGGCATATTAAATGAATTTGGAATTGCGACACATCCAATAGACATCAACGAAGCTCAAAGCAATTACGAGTTTGTTGTGGATTATTGTTACGGCAAAGCGCTGAACCAGTCGGAATGGAAAGGATTGCTAATGGCGGCTGATCATTTTGCTTCGGCATTGGAAGAGAAGGCGGAATCGGCAACTGACAAACTGTTTATCAAACCCAATTTGTCGTTCTACAACCGTCAGCACCATCTATATCCCCTTTCGTTAGTCTCAACCGACGACGAGAGGCAACATACTTTGGTAACTGCCCCTACTGGAGCCGGAAAAACTGATTTTCTGTTGCGGCGATGCAAAGGTCGAGTGTTTTACACGCTACCGTTCCAAGCTTCCATTAATGCCATGTATGACAGAATCAAAAACGATTTGAAAGATACTAATGCACAAGTGTATTTGCTTCATGCTGCTTCGAATCTGAAAGTCAAAGACGGCAAAGTGGAAGAAAGAATCATGCAAAGGCATATTGGGGCTTCGGTCAAGGTGATGACACCACATCAAATGGCATCGATTGTGTTCGGTATTAAAGGTTACGAAGCCTTGTTACTCGACCTGAAAGGTTGTGATGTTATTTTGGACGAGATTCATACCTATTCAAGCGAGACCCAAGCAATTGTTTTAAAGATTATCGAAATACTGAAATCAATAGGTTGTAGAATTCATGTAGGCACCGCCACCATGCCAACGGTTTTGTACGACAAAATCCTACAACTGCTTGGCGGCAAGAGTGAAGTTTATGAGGTGATGTTGCCTTATGAAATCTTAAAGACTTTCAATCGCCACATTATTCATAAAGTCGAGCAATGGAACGATTGCATAGACATCATTCAAAAATCCGTTGATGAAAAGCAAAAAGTGCTGATTGTATGCAATCAAGTGAAGCGTGCACAGCAGATGTACGATTACATTTGCAAATCCTTCCCTACCATTTCACGAATGCTTATCCACAGTCGATTCAAACGAGGCGACCGCTCGCAGTTGGAAACAAAACTAAAAGACAACTTCAACCTCATGACCGAAACTTGTATTGTTGTTTCGACACAAGTGGTTGAAGTGAGTCTAGACATCAGTTTCGACTTGATGATTACCGAATGTGCTCCTATTGACGCACTCATTCAACGGTTTGGACGCATCAATCGTAAGCGAACAGACGAAACCATTGGGAAATTCAAGCATATCTATGTGATTCAGCCACCACAAAATGACAAGGAGGCATTACCTTACGATTTGGAAGTGTTGAAAAAGAGTTTTGATGTCATGCCAAACAATGATGTGATTGAAGAATCCTCAGTGCAGCAACGTATTGACACTGTTTATCCTGACGCCAAATTCTTGAATCTGGATTATTCGGGTGTCGTTTTCGTTGACGGGAAATGGCAAATCAAGGAATTGTGCCATTATCCAAAATCTGCATTGCTGGAAGTGCTTGATATCAACTCGGCAGTTTGCATTACGGAAAACGACATAGAGACCTACCTAAGCGGAAACGCATTCAATAGAGCCGAGTTAGAAATACCCGTGAGTTACAAAAGCATGGCATTTAACAATTTAGAACAAATCGATGAAGGTTCGCGACCCTTCATCATTCCCAACCAAGCCTACGATACCGAAAAAGGGCTAATTGCCGAATATACAAAGCCACAGTATTATAAAACAACACGATAGAAAATGATTACAGCAACTATAGGAAAGATATTTTTGGAGGCTTACAACAAAAAGCATAGCACAAACTACGATGCTAAATCGTTTTTTGTTGACGTGTACCATCCATTGTTTTTCGATAGCAACAAATATCTGCAATGGGTTACAAACTCCCCTTTTGTGCAAATGAAAAAAGGGCAAAAGGTTGAAACGTTAACTTCGAATGAGAGGAAGGAAAAACTACAAGAGTTTATAGCCAAAGTTGATGTAAGCAAATCACCCGACTCGAGCATCGCACCAGGATTCCCCGCTTCAGAAGAGAAAGAGTTTGCCACCACATCGGGACAGGTGACCAATTTGGATATATCAGTCTCAAAAGAAGATTATTACCTTTCATGGATTGGTTCAAGTTTAGGTATTGGTCTTCAAGGTGGATTGTCCATCTTGTTTTCCAATCCTGAGATTCTACTTGATGTCTTTGAAGGCTGGAAACTGTATCGAAAAGCGTTGGACGAAACAGATAAACTGGCAGGCAATAAGGTAAATACATGGAATGGTCAATGGCTTGCACACCGTTATGACAAAGGAAATTACTATGCCGAGCAACCTATGGCTGGATTCAATCCATTTGAGACATCAAAGGAAGGGATGATGAGCATTGCCACCCAAACGTGGACGAAATTGTTGATTGGCATTGCAAGACAATTTTCTTTCCCTAAAATGATGGGGTATGTATATCGATTTGACAAAACCAACACCACATTAGGTTTTATCCCTTTTAACTTGGAACATATCAGAAGGCCCATTGAGCTTTATCAAAGGTTATTTGGTGAAGATGAAGGAAGAAAAGCCGAAGAACTATGGGGAACGGAAAAAGGATTGAGAGCATGTTGCCAAAAAGGAGCCATCGGAATCGAGGCCATGCAACCCAAAGGTCTAAAACAATATATGACAGCAGACAAGGGCGTAAAACTGCCCAAATACGACGAGAAACAAATCATTAGTTTTCATACATATCAAATCTGGTTATTAGCTATGTTAAACAATCAAGAAATGTGGGACAAGTCCCTCGAATTCGCCAAGGCATTGAAATCCTATGCAGAAAGTGGCAAAAAAGGAAGAACGACAAACTCAAGACAAATAGACGAAGTGTTGGGAGCCACCAACAAACGAAGTTTCATGGAAGCATTGAGCAATATCGCTTCAGACATTGCTGGAATCGAAAGCATCCAAGACATTGCCATGACGGTCAACTCCATGCCGACTGACAATGTGCCTTATTTCCTGACTCTTGTCAGATTCCATGCAGCCGCACTAAACAATCCGAATAACAAACAATAAAACATACCATTATGAATTCATTCATTTATCTTAGAGCACTGAAACATGCAGAGCACACCGTTTTCTGCGTTCAAGACGGGCAAAAGACCTATTTTGACCCTCAGTTCAACCGCGTTGTCGCTTATTCAAGCGGTCAACAAGTAAAAAGATCCATTCTGGAAACCTTGACCGATGAGTTAGGCGTTCAGATGGCTCCTGTGACTTTCAATTACAACATCAACGCGAAAAAAGAGTTGGAAAACAAGGAGCCGTGGTCGCCGTGCGACCCCAACTATGTTGACCAACTATTGGGTGGTTGGATGCGTGCGGCTGGTGAAGGCCAGATTTTGAAACGCCGCAGTCCGCTTTCCATTTCGGCTATGCGTCCGATTCACCCATTACTTGCGGGCGTCGACAAGGAGAATCTCACTTTTGACCGTAGCGACCGTCCTGACCAGCACCCTGTTAATGTGAGAATGGGCGACAAACTATTGACAGAAGAAGAGATTGAGGCTTATCTTCAAGATAACAACAGAACCTTGCCTCGCCGGAATTGGATTCCCGAAAATGCACGCACATCGGGCTTGTATGTTTATGACATTGCCATTGATTTGCGCACATTGTTCTGTGTTTCAACCAATCAGCACGAGCCAGAAATCTCGAAAGAAAGGATTGAAGAATTGAAAGGCAAGGGGTGGATGTTGAGCAAAAACGTATTTGGCGAATGTCTTGTTTTGCCCAAAGAAGAACGTGAGAAAATCATCCCCGCATTGGCGAAAGCCTTGATTAACTGGCGAATCACATCGAATCAAGCGCGTACATTCAGTTTGATGGAAACCTTGGCCGTGGCTATCAGCGAAAATGCCAACACGCTTGCCGCAGCCATTCGTGCTAAACTCGTTGACGACGGAGAGAAACCGAAGGCAAAGCCGATTGTTGACGAGACCGCAGGCGCCGATTTGTTTGTAACCCTACCCTGTTCAAGTTATATTGTCACTGAAAACGAATCGGCAGATGCCTTGCAAAAAGCGGAAGCAAAACTGGTTGAAATGATGATGGCTTTTGACTATGAGAATCAACTATAAGAGAATGTTTAATCGAACCTTATGGAATTGAAATATGCTGGAGGATAAGATTGCGGAGGAAATCTTCCGAGTTATAATCGAACCCTTTGGAATTGAAATAAGTTCACCGAGTTCCAAGCCTACAACTATGACAGCTTTAATTGAACCTTCATGGAATTGAAATGAGGGACTGAATTTCTACTACGCACGGCACACATGACTTTTAATCGAACCTTATGGAATTGAAATGTGTCAATTAGACGGGCAATCCGTTCCCCAGTGTGCCTTTTATCGAACCTTATGGAATTGAAACGGCGTTGCGCCAATCAGTGTGGGCTGCACACCCATCTATTAATCGAACCCTATGGAATTGAAATACGGCTTGGGGCAAGTCAATACTGACCGCGTATGTGCCTTTAATCGAACCTGATGGAATTGAAATATCATAGGTCGTGCTCGCGGTTTTGCTGGTGGCATGTTTTTAATCGAACCTTTTGGAATGGAAACATCAGCTTGAAATAGTCGCAATCAAAGTCTGTGGCTTCTTTTAATCGAACCTTATAGGATTTGAAATTTGTAAAAGTTGGCACCAGCACGTTCCAGAACGGTGCTTTAATCGAACCTTATGGTATTGAAATTAGCGTTCGAAGCCGTTGGGCATGAAGCCGTTCACACCTTATTAATCGAACCTTTTGGAATTGAAATTAGTTGGTGGCATTGATAATTATCCGCGTACTGTTTCTTTAATCGTACCTTATGTAATTGAAATAAGTACGAGAACAACGTGATGAATTATCAGCACGATTCTTTTAATCGAACCATATTGGAATTGAAACTCGTGCTTCACGATGAAGACGAAGTCGCCGTTGGAGTTTTTAATCGAACCTTTTGGAATTGAAATATCATCGAGGCGTTCTATAACTTTACCGTCCTTGAGCATTTATCGAACCTAATGGAATTGAAATAAGACGCATGCCCAGCAAACGCAGCGCGCTTTCCTCGCTGCTTTTATTCGAACCTTTTGGAATTGAAACATCTTCAAGGATATGGGCTTAGAAGGCGCTCGCGCCTTTAAATCGAACCTAATGGAATTGAAATCCCTTTGCGCCGATTACGGTCTTGTCAATCTCGATTCTTTTAATCGAACCTTATGGTATGGAATAATTAAACCACAAAAAGTTACAATTCCAATAACCCAAACTTTTCGGAATATGGAGTATGGATGTCGGTAAAATCAAATGAAAGTTGAGCACCTTCTTTTAAGACTTCATACATTCGCCTGCTTTGAGTATCTGCTGTAAGATAAAACGACGCTAAATCACATTGTGCTTGAGCCAGCAACTTGACATCGTTTTGGATAACTATTCTGGCGTCGACCTCCAGCACTCCTTTTGCTTTTGCTTCGAATAATATCCTAGCACATTCACCAGTTTTTACGGCATGATTGGCATTGTAAGGGGATAAAAGAATATTGCGCAGCGGAAGATGATCAATGCTATCTCTTACACAAAACTCAGCTACTGCGATGGTGCTCATACGTATAATGTAATCATTCTCCAAAAAATACTTGAAGTAACCTATAGCATTATCGTGCAAGTCATTGGTCTCATCCAAAAGACGTATCACAAAACCTGTATCACAAAAACAACCTTATTCTCAGTCATGCCAAACCTCCCCTAATTTCGTGCAAATACTCATCCACATTCATGCCTGACCACACGGGCGTGGATGCTGCAATCTTCTCCTTCAAATAATCCATGTCGAACTTAGGCTCAAACTCGACAAGTTCTTTAAGTTTCAATGACGAACTGTCAATAGCACCTGTCATAATATTTTGTTTTGCCGTTGCTATCACACCGAATTTTCTATACAGCGGATTGCCTTGATAACTGAACAGATATTCTTTGTCTACATCAATCTTTATCAACCCGTCTTTTGTGTCCAAATGAATGTTTGACTTGCCTTTACCACCAGCATCGGTGAGCGTACCGTAATAATATACCTCGGCATCCACCCATAGACTTTCGGTGCGATGCAAATTTGTCTCTGGAGTAACATACAGCACTTTATCGCTCGCTTCTGACGAATGGATGCCTAATGAGAAATTGTTTTGAACGGCAAACTTTTGAAGTCCTTCGATGGCAATAGCTGTTTTGGGCTCCAAAACATCCAACGGATTCATTGTCGAAAGCATGAGTGTTATTATGGAAGCAAACTCAGCAGCCTTTTGCCGACTAACAGTAAACACATTGTTGACGGAGCCACTTGTTATGTGGTATGTTACAACAGGACGGTCTTTTTTCTTTTCCAAATCAAGCAAATCAAAGGCATAATCCAAAACATCACGCATAAGTGCAATGTCATAGTTCTCGGGAGTAAGCGGTTCCGAGCCATACTTGCCCTCGATATGTATTATCACCTGTCCTTTGTTTTGCATATTATTCCAATGTAGACCGCAAAAATAAACATTATTCTTAATGTATGGTTTTCTTTTTCTGTTTTTTCTTCCTTGCGGCTAACATGATGCAGAATTTGCGGATAATTAACTACAACCTATTGCCTCTTGTAATAATCATAGCAAAACATTATATGTCAATAATTTACACAAATCTATTCGGCGTTTTTTACACATTTCATTCGGCGTTTTAGCTGTAAATCGTTCGGCGCTTTCGACATGTTTAATCGGTATTTTCGACTTAGATAATCGGAACACGTTTCCTTTGCGGCCAATAATCCGCAAAATCTGCGGATAATTAACCGCAAGATTTGCGGATTATTTGTTTCCCATATCCTATCCCAATCAAATTAAACCCTATCTTTGCAACGCAAAAACACCCAGAAATGGCATCCGACACCGAAAATACCATCCGCCGCAAATCGCCACCCATCGCGCTGGTCTCCATCGCGATCCTGGCCGTGGGCATCGTGCTGTTCGTCCTGAACCTGCGCTATGGCTCGGTGTCGATTCCGTGGAATGAATTCTGGGACGCGCTGTTGCATGGCGACACGTCGACCTACCGCTCCATCATCCTCGACTACCGCCTGCCACAAGCCATCACGGCGCTGCTGGCGGGCATAGGTTTATCGGTATCGGGCCTCCTGATGCAGACCCTCTTCCGTAACCCACTAGCCGACCCTTCGCTGCTGGGCATTAGCAGCGGCGCGAGTCTCGGTGTAGCCTTCGTCGTCCTGTTAGGCACCGCCACGGGCCTGTCGGTCAGCACGCTGTCGCTGTGGTCCACCTTCGGCGTCACCATCGCGGCTTTCCTGGGCGCCTTCGCGGTGCTGCTGCTCATCCTCGCCCTCAGCTCGAGGCTCCGCAGCATGGTCAGCCTGGTGCTAGTGGGCATCATGATTGCCTACATTGCCGGCTCGGTCACCGACATCCTGAAGTTCTTCAGCCAAAAGGAAGGCCTGCACTCCTTCGTCATCTGGGGTCTGGGTAGCTTCTCCAACGTGAGCAAGGCACAGCTGCCTTTCTTCGCCATCGCGGTGGCGGTCGGCACCATAGGCTCGTTCCTGCTCTTCAAGACCTTGAACCTATTGCTGCTCGGCGAGCGTTATGCTGAGAACCTCGGCGTCAACATCCGCCGGAGCAGCATGCTCATCATCCTGGCCTCGGGCTTCCTCACCGCCCTCATCACGGCGTTTTGTGGTCCCATTGCCTTCTTGGGCTTGGCCGTGCCACACATCGCACGCTTCCTCTTCCGCAGCAGCGACCACAAGCTGCTCATCCCAGCCACAGCCTTCCTCGGCATGGACCTCGCCCTGTTCTGCAACCTCATCGCGCGGCTGCCCTCCTTCGAAGGCAACCTGCCCATCAACTCGGTCACGGCACTGATTGGCGCGCCTATCGTGCTGTGGGTGATCTTTCACCGTCAACGGTTTAGTCAAACACATTAAATGTTTCTTTATGGATTGCTTCGCAAGAAATATTAGAAAAATCATTTTCAAAATCCCTCAAAATCATTTTGTTAGATTTTTATTAGATTTTTGAACGATTTCTTGCCGTAAGGCAATCCCAAAAACACAAAAATGCAAGAGGTCTTAAAAACATCGAACCTACTCATAGGCTACAAAGGCCAAGCCCTGATGCCCGCCATCGACGTAAGCCTCAACGAAGGCGACATCGTAGCTTTGGCGGGTCCCAACGGCTCGGGCAAGACGACGCTATTCAAGACGCTGTCGGCCAGCCTCAAACCCGTTAGCGGCGAGGTCAAGCTGTTCGGCAAGGACCTGCGCGACTACTCCCCCACTGAGCGCAGCTCCCTCTTCAGCCTCGTGTTGACCGAGAAACCCGATGACCTCTTCCTGAAGGTCTTCGACATCGTGGCAGCAGGGCGCTATCCCCACCTCGGCCTCTTGGCCAAACTGAAGGCTGAAGACGAGCAGATCATCTACGACAGCCTCGAAACCGTCGGCATCAGCCATTTGGTCAATCGCAACTTCGTTTCCTTGAGTGACGGCGAACAGCAGAAAGTGATGATTGCCAAGGCCTTGGTGCAGGACACTCCCCTCATTTTCATGGACGAGCCTGCCGCCTTCCTCGACTATCCGAGCAAAATCGAGTTAGTCAACATCATGCACAAGCTCTCGCGCGAGAAACACAAGACCATCCTCTTCAGCAGCCACGACCTGGATTTGCTACTTCGTCATGCCGACGTGATGTGGGTAGTGGCCCCTCAGCAGCCCTTGCGCCAAGGCACGCCGAAAGAATTGGTTGAGCAAGGGATTATTGATGAGTATTTTAAGCCGATTGTGGCTAAGGATGAGTTTTTCTGGATGAAATAGACTCACTTTTTCTGCTTTTTTGTAATTTTGCACCTTCAATTATTGCAGCAATTTTTACTAAAATGCAGAATATCAGAAATATAGCGATTATCGCTCACGTTGACCACGGCAAGACCACCCTCGTGGACCGTATCCTTTACCAATCCCAACTCTTCAAGGAATCGGATGAAGCCCCTGGCCAACTCATTCTCGACAACAACGACCTCGAACGCGAACGCGGCATCACCATCCTTTCGAAGAATGTGTCCGTTCGTTATAAGGACGTCAAAATCAATATCATCGACACTCCTGGCCACGCCGATTTCGGTGGCGAGGTGGAACGCGTGCTCAACATGGCCGACGGCGTTTTGCTTTTGGTTGACGCTTTCGAAGGTCCCATGCCGCAGACCCGTTTCGTGCTGCAAAAGGCCATCGAGCTGGGCCTAAAGCCCATCGTGGTCATCAACAAGGTGGACAAGCCTAACTGTCGTCCCGACGAGGTGCAAGAAGCCGTCTTCGACCTGATGTTTAATCTCGGTGCGACTGAAGACCAGCTGGACTTCCCCACCGTCTATGGTTCCTCCAAGCAAGGCTGGATGTCGGACCATTGGGAAAATGTCACCGATAACGTCTCCTACCTCTTGGATGTCATCATCGACACCATCCCGCCCGCGAAGTTTGAGGAAGGCACACCGCAAATGCTCATCACATCGTTGGATTACAGCTCCTATGTGGGACGTATCGCTGTGGGTCGTCTGAAACGCGGCACTCTGCAAGCCGGACAGAATGTTTCTTTGGTGAAACGCGACGGTTCCGTGACTCGCTCTACCATCAAGGAGCTCTATACCTTTGAAGGTCTGGGCAAGGAACGTACCAAGAAACCCGTCGAGGCTGGCGACATCATCGCGCTGATGGGTATCGATGACTTCGAGATTGGCGACACTGTGGCCGACTACGAGAACCCCGAGCCGCTGCCACCCATCCATGTGGATGAGCCTACGATGAGTATGCTGTTCACCATCAACAACTCACCCTTCTTTGGCAAGGAAGGTAAATATGTCACCTCGCGTCACCTGCGCGAACGTCTTTACAAGGAGACTGAGAAGAACCTCGCCTTGAAGGTGGAAGACACCGATTCGCCTGATTCTCTGATGGTCTACGGCCGTGGCATCCTGCACCTCAGCATCCTTGTCGAGACCATGCGTCGCGAAGGTTATGAGTTCCAACTTGGTCAGCCTAAGGTCATTTTGAAATACATCGATGACGTGAAGTGCGAGCCTATCGAATGCCTCACCGTCCTGGTGCCAGAAGACTTCTCTGGCCGTGTCATCGAGCAGGTCAGTGCCCGCAAGGGTGAGATGACCCAGATGGAGCCAAAGGGCGACCGCATGTGCCTCGATTTCGACATCCCTTCGCGTGGTCTCATCGGCTTGAGAAACACACTGTTGACTGTTACTGAAGGCGAAGCTATTGTCTCCCATCGCTTCAAGGACTATGAACCTTGGAAGGGCGAGATGCCTTCACGCAATGTCGGAGCCTTGATTTCAATGGAAACAGGACAGGCTATCCCTTACGCCATCTGGAAGTTGCAAGACCGTGGCATCTTCTTCGTTAACCCGAATGAAGATGTCTATGCCGGCGAGGTCATCGGAGAGAACACGCGCAGCAACGACATCGTCATCAACGTTTGCAAGACCAAGCACCTCACCAACGTGCGTGCCTCGGGCAGCGATGAAGCCATCCGCCTCATCCCGCCTGTGCGTTTCTCATTAGAGGAATACATGGAGTACATCCGCGATGACGAGTATCTTGAGGTCACACCCAAGAGTTTGCGTCTGCGCAAGATTATCCTTGATGAACTGGAGCGCAAACGCGCTTCGCGTCGTGGAGAGGAATGACACTGAAAAATAATTGTAAAAGTCGGGCTTTATGTCCGACTTTTTTCGTATTATTGCACACTAGTAAACGAGCAACCAACAAGGCACTCCCTTGTTCCATTGTTTCATTTTATTAATTTGATTATCAAATAAATAAGAATATGTCAACATTCAAGAAAACCCTTATTATCCTGTTCGTCACAATAGGATTGGCCTCGTGTGATGTGCTCACACAAGTTGCCCAGATGGCTAACTTTGCCAACTGCAAGTTCAATTTCAACAGTGTCGACCAGATTCAGATGCTTGGTGTCAACCTGAGCAAAGGCATGTCGAAGAGTGACCTCAACGCCGCCCAACTGCTTTCGTTAGCCAATGCCATTGCCAACAAAAAACTGCCCGTATCATTCAACGTGAACGTAGGTGTCAACAATCCCAATACGATTCCTGCTTCAATGTCCAAAATGGATTACATTGTCAGCCTTAATGGCAAGGAAGTCATCAGCACCACATTAAACAAGAGTGTCAATGTGGGTGCCAACTCAAGCAGCGTGGTCAGCATTCCCATCACCACCGACCTGTTCCAGTTGTTCAGTGGCGAATCGGCAGATGCCTTGCTCAACTTGGCCTTCAAATTGGCAGGTGCAAGCAGTGAACCCGTCAACGTTGGCCTGAAGGTGAAGCCCTACATCAGCATCAATGGACAACAGCTCGCCTACCCCGACTTCATCTCAATGAACAAAGTGTTGAACTAACCCCAAAGAAAACGAGTAAGAAATGGCGGATTTTAACGAAAGACGCTTCAGCATCGACCCTGGGAAAGGGAAAAAAATGGATGGCTGTCCCTACTCCGTGTACGAGGACGGACGCGATGTGAAGGAGTATATCATTCCACCAAAAGGCTATAAGTTCAAAGGTTTCCGCTTTGACCCCGATGCCTGCAACCAGATTTATGATGGCCGGCTCATTGCAGAATATGAAAAAGAGTCGTTTATTGCCATCTTCAAATCAAATCTATGGAAATTCGTTCTCGCATTGGCCATTATCGCTATCATCACAGTGGTGGTCATTCTGGCAGTCAATGTGTTCAACAAGCCTAAGACCGACAAACCGACCAAGAAGCCTGAGACCACAACCTTGGTGAAGGATACAGTGAAGGAAAAGGACAAAGTGCAGCCCGTTGAAAAGAGCGCTCCAGTTCCTGCGAAGGACACTGTCAAGCCTAACGATAAGGATAATGCTGCTATTCTCGACCTTAATGCCAAGAAAGACAAAGACACAGTAGCGGAAACCCCGCAACCTGAGGCGGATGGCCCCAGTGCCCAATTCAAAAAGGAATTCTGGGCATTGATCCATCAGCGGACCATCATGATGGATCCCTACGATATGCTTTACAAGGACAACAAAAACAAGGTGGAAGGTGAAGAGTATGAGTATCTGAGATATACCATCTTGGAAAACTTCGCTTCCTTCAAGGCTTGGTCTAGCAAACTGCACAAGGTTCCTGTTTCCGAATTGGAATCCATCAACACTATCAAAGATCTGAAGAACAAACTGAATGAGATAAAATAATTGTTTGGCTATCAGCTTAGTAAGCAAAAGCTAACCGCTGATAGCTGAAAACAAATAACAAAGACTACAACAACTTAAACAAATCAAATATGATCAGAAACAACTTCATCAAACGCCACAACGGCCCCACCGCATCGGATGCTGAAAAGATGCTCAAGGTCATCGGCGTGAAATCGCAAGAACAACTTAGCGAATACGAAGTCATCAGCCACCTCAAGGCTTTGGGTGCCAAGAACAAGCAGTTCCGCAGCTACATCGGCTTGGGATACTACAACACCATCACCCCTGGCGTCATCATGCGCAACATCCTTGAGAACCCAGGTTGGTACACCTCTTATACTCCCTACCAAGCTGAGATCTCGCAAGGCCGTCTCGAAGCCTTGGTAAACTACCAGACCGTCATCAGCGACCTCACCGCCCTGCCGTTGGCCAACGCCAGCTTGCTCGATGAAGGCACCGCCGCCGCCGAAGCCATGCTGATGTTCTGGCACTCCCGCAGCCGCGCCCAAGTGAAGGCCGGCGTGAAGAAGTTCTTCGTCGCCAACGACGTGTTCCCTCAGAGCATCGAAGTCATCAAGACCCGCGCTCACTTCCAAGGCATCGAGGTCGTGATCGACGACATCAACAAGTTCGATTGCAGCGAGGAATACTTCGGCGTGCTGATCCAGTGCCCCAACCAATTTGGTGAAATCGTTGACAACCGCGCCAAAGTCGCCGCATGGAAAGAAAAAGGCATGCAAGTGGCCGTCGCCGCCGACCTTTTGAGCCTCACCCTCATCACGCCTCCTGGCGAATGGGGTGCCGACGTGGTCTTAGGCTCTAACCAGCGTTTCGGTCTGCCGATGGGATTCGGCGGTCCTCATGCCGGTTACTTCGCCACCACCGAGGCTTACAAGCGCGAGATGCCTGGCCGTATCATCGGCATCAGCGTGGATGCCCTTGGCAATCCCGCTTTCCGTCTGGCTCTGCAAACCCGTGAACAACACATCAAGCGCGAAAAAGCTACATCCAACATCTGCACGGCTCAAGCTTTGCTCGCCATCATGTCAGGCTTCTATGCCTTGTATCATGGTCCAGAGGGCTTGATTGAAATTGCACATCATATCAACTGCCTCGCCGGCAAGCTGACCTCTGAGTTGGCCAAGCTCGGCGTCAAGCAGCTCAACAAATACTTCTTCGACACGCTGTTGTTCGAACTGCCCGAAGGCGCTTGCACCTGCAAGGTGAAGGAAGCCGCCGAGAAACACGGCATG
>CADCJI010000044.1 GCA_902801625.1 uncultured Bacteroidia bacterium
AATCCAGAATATGAGCCATGGATTATTGAGGCTACGGCTTATCCTCCTACAGCCGGGACCATTGAAGGAACCGGAGAATATCATATTGGCGAGCAATGCATGCTTACTGCGGTGCCCAATGCAAACAGTACATTCAGTTATTGGAAGAAACGCGGAAATATCATTTCCTACAACATGTCATACTCTTTTATGGTCAATGCCGATGTCAACGACATCGAAGCACACTTCTCCCTCAATCCCCTTAAGGAAATACAAGCATTTCACTCACCCGACACGAATGATGTGAACAGTCCATATGTCAACCTGACATGGAACTATGACAGCATTCATGAATGGAACCTTTTGAAACAATTGGAAATTGACGGAGAAATGAGTGGCGTGACCACAGATGGCGAATACATCTATACCAATTACAACAGATACGATGAATTGGGAAAAACAATTGTAGGGCTGAAGAAATACACTATGGATGGCGATTTGGTGGATTCGTTTGAACTTGAAAACGCCTATGCCCTCAACATAACAAACGACGGCAATTTGATTTATTTCGGGAATGACCATATTTACTCCTTGTATCTTTATTTAACCGACTTTACCCACAAAACCATAGTGGACAGTATTAACATGAACTTTAGACCTGAATATTGTGCATATGATGCTACAAACGACAGCTTCTGGTTAAAGGAGATGCCTGGCAATAATCTAGTGTTTGTTAACCGCCAAGGCGAAATGATATGCAATGTGCCCATATTGTCAACTACAGATTTTATTTATGGATTTGGCAGCATCATCGCCGAAGACGGTAACTTACATTTGTTGATAGTTAACGACAGACGTGTTGGTAATTACGATCTCTCCGACGGAAGTTTCAACAACCGTTACATGACTTCATTGAATTACACAGATCAAGCAGTAGGCGCTTGCATTGGAAAATATAATGACAAAGACGCCTTGTTTGTTGCCTCACACAATTTCTATTTAGATAGCTCTATAATCTATATTTTCGAAATTGATTGTCCTCTCGCTCGTATTATGCACTATCGTCTATATCGTAGTGATAGCGAAGGAAACATCGTGATGCTTGCCGACCATGTCACCGAAACATCTTTTATAGACCATTCTTGGGACAATGCCATTGCAGGAGAGTATCGTTTCGGCATCAGCGAGGTTTATTTCAATGGTGTCGAGTCGGAAATCATTTGGTCCGACCCCATCGTGAAGACAGACTTTGGCATGAATGAGAACAGCAACCAGGAAAGCCAAGAACCTTCTGTTCAGAAAGTGGTTGAAGACGGGCACATCGTCATCATCAAAGATGGAAAACGATACAATGTGTCGGGCCAGCATTTGAATTGAAAACGATAATAAAAAATACAAAAGTATATGAAACGCATTTCCTTACTCTACATTGCCCTTTTCGGGCTGATTTTAAGCACTACAGCCCGCACCGTCGACCTGCAAACGGCTCAGTCAATCGCCGTCAAGTTCATGGGAACAAGTGATGTGCAACTAGTCTCCACTTATCGAACAGACAAGAACGCTGCCGCATTTTATGTTTTTAATACCGAGGACGGCTTCATCATTGTTTCGGCCGACGATTGCGAGACGCCTATCATCGGCTATTCCCATGAAGGCCGATTTGATCCAAACGGTGTCCCCGAGCAAATGGAAGCCTATTTGCAGGACTTCGTTGCAAGGATACAATATGGCATCGAAAACAATATTGAAGCGGGTGAACTCACAGCAAAGCAATGGGAACTGGTGAAGACCACTGGGTGGCTCAACGAAAGCAAGACTGCCTCAGCCGTCGAGCCATTGCTAACCGAAATGTGGGAACAAGGATGCCATTACAATGAACTCTGCCCCACCTTTTCAAAAGTCCCGTGTGGCCATGCCGAAGTGGGTTGTGTGGCCGTGGCCATGGGTCAGATTATGCACTATTGGCACTATCCGGAAACCGGCTGGGGCTCGCACTCTTATAACAATGCGGGTCTCACGCTTTCCGCTGATTTCGGCAACACCGTCTACGACTGGGACCACATGCCCGATTCGCTGACCGACAACTCCAGCGACATTGAAGTTGAGGCGGTGGCAACCTTACTGTTCCATTGTGGAGTTTCGGTAAACATGAAATACACCACCAACGGTTCTGGAGCTGATTCAGGAGATGTGCCTGATGCATTGATACGCTATTTCAATTATTCAAGACAGCTCCATTTCGAAAAACGCAGTGATTTCAGCGATGATGAATGGATGTCGATGCTGAAGGCCTGTCTCGACTTACAACGACCCGTGTTTTACGGTGGAAAAGGCAGCCAAGGCAGCCATGCCTTCGTGTGCGACGGCTACGACGGCAACGACTTGCTACACTTCAACTGGGGATGGGGCCGCGCCAACGGCTTTTTCGCCTTGGGGCATCTGAATCCTATCGGATATAGCTTTAACGAAAGCAACTTTGCCATCCTCGACATCAACCCGGAATATGAACCATGGATTATTGAGGCTACGGCTTATCCTCCTACAGCCGGCACCATAGAAGGAACTGGAGAATATCACATCGGTGATTCATGCACCCTGACAGCAATACCTGCAGAAGGCCATGAATTCTATTGCTGGAAGAGAAACGGAAAAATCATATCCAACATGCCGTCCATAGCCCTTAGTGTGGAAGAAGACATCCTCGACATTGAGGCCCTCTTCTCCTGTTTTCCAGTTAGTCAAATCACGGCAAGTTATTCACCCGAGGCAAACAACCCGAATAGCACTAGTGTAAGCCTTTCGTGGAACAAAGCTGATACAGAGTGGAGCCTCATCAAGGAAATTGAAATTAATGAGGAATGTGGCGGCGTGGCGACAGATGGCGAGTACATCTTCGTCACCTACGCATATTGGGACAATCCTCCTTTCTCGTACGGAAAATACACCATGGATGGAGAGTTGCTCGAAAAGTTTAATGTGGAAGGCGTTCCAGAAGCTTTAGGCATTGCTTTCGATGGGACGTACTTTTATAGTAATAGTGGACATTCAGGACTTAGTATTTTATATAGTATAGACCTTTACAACAAAACTGTCAACGACAGCATAGATATGGGCACTTGGTTCGGGGCAACGACCTATGACCCTGAATATGACGGCTTTTGGATTGACCATGACAAAGAAGCAATCCTTTATGACCGTCAAGGACAAAAAATCATGTTCAGTCCAGCAGCGCCAGAATACATCTATGGCTCAGGCTACTTCACCGCAAAAGACGGAACTCCTCACTTATTGCTGTCAGGCGAAACTGGAGTTTACGATTATGACATCACCAACAACATTATCTTGGACCGTCCTTTGATGGATCCAAGCTGGGATTACACCTACGGAGTTGGAGCCCACATTGGGAAATACGATGGCAAAGATGCCATGTTTATTGCCATTGGCTTCTCCATTCGCATTTATGAAATCAAGAGCCGTCTGGAACAAATCATGGGCTATCGCATCTATCGTGCCGACAGCGAAGGGAATAGCGTGATGCTGGCAGATGAAGTCACCAACACTTCCTATATCGACTCCACTTGGAATGAGGCTCAAGCTGGCAGCTATCGTTTCGGCATCAGCGAAGTGTACGCCAACGGTGTCGAGTCGGAAATCATCTGGTCCGACACCATCATGAAGACAGACTTTGGCATTGATGAAAACGGCAACCAAGAAAGCCCTGAGCCTTCTGTTCAGAAAGTGATTGAAGACGGGAAGATCATTATCATCAAGGACGGGAAACGCTATAGCGTATCAGGACAAACATTGAATTGAAACAAACAAAAACCTTGATTCCCATGAAACGAATCTATTTACTCTGCATAACCGTTATAGGGCTATTTCTATACTCAACAGCCAATCCCGTCGACCAGCAAACGGCGCAATCCGTCGCTGCCAAGTTCATGGGAACAAGCGATGTGCAATTAGTCTTCACTTATCGAACAGACAAGAGCGCTGCCGCATTCTATGTCTTTAACACTGAAGACGGCTTCGTCATCGTTTCGGCCGACGATTGCGAGACGCCTATTATCGGCTATTCCCATGAAGGTCGTTTCGACCTAAACGAAGTTCCAGTGCAGATGGAAGCCTATTTGCAGGACTTCGTGGAAAGGATACAATACGGCATCAAAAACCATATTGTTGCAGATGAAACCACTGCGAAACAATGGGAATTAGTTAAAACCGTTGGCAGACTTAACGAACGCAAGGATTCTAAAGCCGTTGGACCACTGCTTACCGAAATGTGGGAGCAGGGATGCCATTACAACGAGCTCTGCCCCACTTTTTCAAAAGTCCCGTGTGGCCATGCCGAAGTGGGCTGCGTGGCTGTGGCCATGGGTCAGATTATGCACTATTGGAGGTATCCAGAAACCGGCTGGGGTTCGCACTCTTATAACAATGCAGGGGTTCAACTTTCTGCTGATTTCGGCAACACCGTGTACGATTGGGACCACATGCCCGATTCGCTGACTGATGACTCCAGCGACGCTGAAATTGAAGCTGTAGCGACACTGCTTTTCCATTGTGGAGTTTCGGTAAACATGAAATACACCACTAACGGTTCGGGGGCCGACTCAGGTGATGTCCCTGATGCATTGATAAAGCATTTCAAATATTCAAGCAGTCTCCATATCGAGAAACATAGTGATCACAATGATGCAGAATGGATATTGATGTTGAAGTCTTGCCTCAACCTACAGCGACCCGTGTATTACGGAGGAAAAGGCAGTCAAGGCAGTCATGCCTTCGTGTGCGACGGCTACGACGGCAACGACCTGCTCCATTTCAACTGGGGATGGGGTCGCGCCAATGGCTATTTCGCCTTGGGCAACTTGAATCCGATTGGATACAGCTTTAACGAAAAGAATTTTGCCATACTCGACATCACCCCCAACCTTAACCTGTTTCAAGTATCCGCTTCAGTTATTCCGCCTAATGGAGGCCACATCCATGGACTTGGAGGATATCACATCCATGAACAATGCAACTTGACTGCAGTTCCAGAAGGAGATTATGACTTTTATTATTGGAGAAAAGACAGAGAAATCGTTTCGCTCGACTCAATCTATTCAATGGAGGTCACGGATGATATCAACGGTATTGAAGCCCTCTTCGTACTAAGACCAGCAACAAGCATCACTGCAAGTCTTAATGCCGACTCTGGTATGCTAAGCAATCCGATCGTCAATTTCTCTTATGAGGAAGAGGGAGGCCTTGCATTCCCTTTGATGAAACAGTTCGTAATTGAAAAGGGAGAAGGTGTCATCTCCGATGAAGAGTTCATCTATGTCTTCCATAATTGGAATGCTGCAGGACAGAAGTTCACCAAATATACTATGGAAGGGGAGTTCGTCGAGAACTTCAATGTGACAAGTTGCAATTATATCATCTGCGCCACTTATGACGGTACGTACTTTTATGCTTGTGCTCGGGATCAGAGAACACTATATACTCTAGACCTCAAAAACCAACAATTAATTAGTTACACTACTTTACCATTCATTATTAATGCCATCGCGTATGATTCAATAACCGACAACTTTTGGGTAGCCAATTCGGCATATTCCAACACACGAAAAATCTACCTTTTGGACCGATCGGGCCATATCATCAAAGCAGGGCCAGATTTACCAGCAGCAATCATCAGTGCTGGCATGACCAATGGTACAGACCACAATCGGCATCTCTTGGCAAGTACTCATGACGCATCGATATATGATTACAACATTAATCAAAACATGTTAGACACCTTCAACATCACGAATCTAGGATTTGGCTCATCCCACAGCATCATTTCAACAGGAAAATATGAAGGGGAAAACGCTGTCTTTGTTTGCAACAAATATGGTCATACTGTCAAGATTTTCGGGATAAGAGATGTCTACTCAAAAGTCATGTATTACCGATTGTATCGTAAAGACAACCTTGGAAACGAAGTAATGCTTGCCGATGAGTTTACAAAGACTTCGTTCATCGACACCACATGGAACGAGGCAAGGCCAGGAACATACCAATTCGGAGTAAGCTCCGTATTCTTCAACGGTAACGAATCCAAGGTAATATGGTCCGATGCCATCGTAAAGATGAATCATTGCATCGATGAAAACGAGGACAGTCACCCCACTGACCCATCTGTCCAAAAAGTGATCGAAGACGGACGCATCGTCATTATCAAGGACGGGAAACGCTATAGCCTATCAGGACAAACTTTGAATCAATGATGATTTTGTATTTTTGCAGCCGGTTTTGCAATAAAAACGCCACAAATCAGTTAATCCTAGAAATCGAACAATAATGAAGAGATTCAGAATAGTTATCCTACTGTTGGCCTTCACTTTGGCTGCTCCTGCCCTACTCCATGCCCAAATCGTCAAAGGCGAGCTGATCTTGGGCGGCAACATCTGCCAAGTGGACGGCGACGAATGCTACCATTACCGCAAGGCGGGCGTCCATGTCGGTGCCGGTGCCTTAATCCCCATCACCAACTGGTTGGATGTCGGCCTTGAAGTGCTTTTCAACCAAAAAGGTGCCTACAAAGGCGACTCCATCAACCAACATCTTGGGCTTTATTCGGGACGTTACAAGCTGAACCTCAACTATGCCGAAATCCCGGTGATGATCTATGTGACCGACAAGGACCGCTATAGTCTCGGCGTCGGCGTGTCATACGGGCGCATTGTCGGACTCCAAGAATACATCAACGGACAATCCTCAGCCATCCGTTTGGGAGACGGACAAATCCATTGGCGAAACGAAGCCGACGGCCTTCCCGACATTAGTCAGGCGACCAACATCAAGGAATTGACCAAAATGCTGTACACGGCAGGCTATCCGCAAGACGCAGCCATCGAAGAGCTGGTTCCACAAGTGATTGCCAACTCCGACAGCTATCGAGGCAACGACTTCTGCATTTGCGCCGATGCCCGAGTCCGCATCTGGGAAGGCATCCATGCCGAGCTGCGCTACCAATACTCGTTGGTACCCATTCGCACACGCCTGTTCTACAAAGACACCAACGAAACCCTCCTGAAAACCGATGACTCAAGGGTGCAACCCCTGCAGCGCCAGTACAACAACAGCATCACGCTGAGAGTGGTGTATATGTTTAATGAGCATCGAGCCAAGGCGAACAAGGAAGCGTCGAAGAAGGGACAATAGTCTTGGAATGTTTCTGGAAACATGTCATTCCTTGCAGAGGCTTGCAGGGATTGGAATCTATGTTTTCAAAAACATTACACTGTTCAACCTTCTATAGATTCCAAATCGCACATCCTTTGCGAGGAATGACATAGAAGGTTGAAGCAATTGTCACAATCCAAGGTAATATTCCTTCAGAAATTCGTTGTATTGCGCCGTGAAACGCTTGTCTGCATCGCGGATGATGAAGGTTTCCTCAAATATATTATCGCTTTTTTCAAAGCTCAATTCCAGATTAACACGGTTGGGCTCCTTCCCCGCTATCGGAACGATGGTCATCCTCTTGTGAAGATAAAGCCCATAACGCTCTGCAGTATCCAAAAATTCCATCGACACATCGGCGGGCAACACTAAGGCAAAACGCCCATCAGGCTGCATCAAGCGACCGACCTCATGGCATATCGTGGCATACGACAACCCAGCGTCGTTATGCCGTGCACGACTTTTGCGCTCCGAATCGCATTTCGAAAAACGGTTGAAATACGGCGGATTGGAAACAATGAGGTCGTATTTTTTATCCGTTCGGAAATCAACAATGTCAACGCAAAAGGCCTTCAGATGCTCGTGCCATTGCGAAGCCTCGAAATTAACCGTTGCCTCCTCTATTGAAGCCTTGTCAATATCCACTGCATCCACATGAGCCACACCTTTTTGCGAGAGCATGAGCGGCAGCAATCCGCAGCCTGTGCCAATATCTAGCACAACGTCCGTCGGCTTGACCTCTATCCAGCGCCCCAACAAAATGGCATCGGTGCCCACCTTCATCGTCGAGCGATGATGGTATAGACTGAAATGCTTGAAGTGGAAAGGACGCGTGTCGGTCATTGCAAATACATGTCTATCAAGCCTTCCGGCGCAGTAATCGTGAGGATTTTCTTGTCGCGGTCGACCTTTTGGATCACTTGGTCGAGGATAGGGATGAGGATTTCCTTCTTGTCATTCATCACCTGAAGGATGGCTTGGGTTGGATATTCCAATACCTGACTGACAGGTCCAAGTTCGCCTTTCTCCGTGTCGACCACCGTAAAGCCTACAATCTCATGGAAATAGAACTGCTTGCCGCTGAGCTTGGGCAACATTTCCAAAGGTAAATACACTGACTTTCCGACCAGATGTTGCGCTGCCTCAATAGTCTTCATGTCTTGAATAGCAATAAAGAATTTATCACCGCTCATCGTAATCTTCTCCACGAAGAAAGGGGTCAGTACCTTATTGATTTCAAGAAAAAAGTGCTTCATCTCAAGGTAGGCTGACGGATCGTCGGCCTCCACTTTGAGAGTCACCTCCCCTTTCAGTCCGTGTGTTTTGGCAATCTTGCCGAGGTAAAAACAGTCTTCTTTTTTCATATTCAACACTTCACTATAATAAGCTGGCTCTTCGACAAGCTCAGGGACCTTGCGGATCAAAAAGCGAAGGTCGTTGAGCCTGTCGAAATCTACGATTCAACGTAGTTAAACGCCGATTTAAGTTTTCGCTGCAAATATAGGAATTTCTTATTTTTGCAGCTCATTTTTCAAATCATGCACGACTTTTTGCATTTGTCATTGGATGTACTGAGAAACAGCGTCTTAATCACTGGCCTGGTGATTATCATGATGCTGATGATCGAGTTTGTCAACATCCATTCGCACGGGAAATGGTTCACGCGGCTGCGTCATAAGCGCTTTGGACAAGTGGTTTTGGGTGCGAGTTTGGGCATCATCCCAGGCTGCATGGGTGGTTTCGCCGCCGTGTCGATGTACTCGCACAAGCTGTTGAGCTTCGGTGCCTTGATCGCCATGATGATTGCCTCGTCGGGCGACGAAGCCTTCATCATGCTCGCCATGATTCCCAAAGAAGCCCTGCTACTTATGGGTGTCTTGTTCGCCATCGCCATCCTCGTGGGTTGGTTGGTGGACAGATTCTCCAAGCCAAACAACAAAGCCCAAAATGAAGGCTGCGATGGCGGCTACCAGATCCATGAGGAAGACCACCATGACGAGACACACCAACCCGAGAAAGCATCCTTCCGCAACATGCGCCATGCCAGCGCGGAGCGTATCGCCCTGCTGCTTGGCGTCATCCTGTTCATCGCTGCCCTCGCCTTCGGCATGTTGGAGCACGAACATGAGCACGAGGAAGCCGTCCACACCCAGCTGAACATCTTCGATGAGTATTGGATGAACCTCATCTTTGCCGTTGTCAGCCTCTTCGTGGTGTGGTTCATTGCCACGGCACCCGAGCACGTCGTCAAGGAGCACCTGTGGGAACACATCATCCGCAAGCACTTCCTGAGCATCTTCCTCTGGACCTTCGGTGCCTTGTTTGTCATCCAAGTCGGGCTGCATTACTTTGACATTGAAACCCTTATCAGCAACAACATCCCATGGATGATCCTGTTGGCCGTCTTGGTGGGCATCATCCCCGAATCAGGGCCGCATTTGCTGTTTGTCACTTTGTTTGCCACGGGCACAGTGCCTTTCTCGGTGCTGCTGGCCAGCAGCATCTCGCAGGACGGCCATGCCTCGTTGCCGTTGCTTGCCGAGAGCAAAAGGAGTTTCTTGAAAGCAAAGATAGTTAATGCCTTGGTGGCGGCTGTTTGCGGGTATTTGTGCTATCTAATCGGGTTTTGATTGACTTGTTGTAGTTGTCGCAAAAGTCTTGCGTAGCCAATTGTATGACATTAGCCATCACCCATGTATCTAGCCAATAATATCCAAACCTATTAATCTGCATCTCGTGTGCCTTTGTTTTGTCAGCAAAAATAACACTTTTTTATCAACGTTCCGAAAAAAGCTGTATTTTTGCCGCCGAATTACAAAGGGGTGCCTTCCCTGCTTCGGCAGGGTGAAAAGGCTGAGAACATACCCTCTAACTTGATCCGGGTAATGCCGGCGTAGGGATTGGATAGATTCAAGCATTCCCCTTCACATTTTATTAAACTAAAAACTCAAGAGATGAAAAGATTTTCTTTTGTTGTCGCTGCATTGTTATTCGCGGCAAATGTGAATGCTCAAAACAATGAAGTGGTGTATGACACCACAAAGTACGAAGTACTTAACGAGGTAGTGGTAGGCGGCTTGCGTGTCCAAAAGAACGCCCCCTTCTCCGTCACCAACATCGAGAAGGTGGAACTCAACGATTTCTCGAAAACAGGCCAAGAACTCCCCTTCCTGTTCGCCAAGACACCTGGCATCATCGCATGGGGTGAGAACGGCATAGGCTCGGGCACCTCCTACATGCGCATCCGTGGCGCTGGTGACTCGCGCATCAATGTCACCCTCGACGGCGTGTCGCTCAACTCGCCCGAGGACCAGTGCGTGTTTTGGGCCAACATGAACAGCTACGGCTCACTGCTCAGCTCAGTGCAGATCCAACGCGGCGTGGGTAGCTCCACCAACGGCGACGGCGCCTTTGGCGGCACAATATCGCTGACATCGGCCAAGCCTTCCTTCGTTCCGAGTGCCGAGATCACGGGCTCCTACGGCTCGTTCAACACGCTCAACTTCGGTGCCAAGGCCTCTACAGGCCTGCTGTGGAACCACCTCATCGTCGACGGAGCCTATCACGAGACCCACACCGACGGCTTCATCCACGGCACCAAGGGCCGCAGCGGCAGTTACTACGGCGGCCTCACCTGGATGGGCAAGAACTTCATCCTCCGCTACAAGAACATCGGTAACTTCGAGATGACCGGCCAGGCTTGGAACGGCGTGACGGCAGGCAACAACGACATGAGCCTCATGGACGGCACCTACGGCATCCCTACGGGCATCAAGACCTACGCCGATATGTATAAGGTGGGCTTGGGACAGTTCAACTCGCTCTACGAATACCTCGTCACCGACGAGGACGGCAACTTCGTCAAGGACGAAAACGGCCACTACATGACCCAACGCTACCTGATGAACGACGGCACCTTCTGGGATCGCACCACCGACAACTTCTGGCAAGACCATAACCTCCTCTCCGCCGCCTGGGAGATCAACGAGCACTGGGCTACCACGATGACGCTGCACTACACCTACGGCTACGGCTATTACGAGGAGTTCCGCCCAAAAAACAAGCTCTCGAAGTTCGGAATGACCTATTACGATGGTGATGGAAACCAGGTGAAAAAGACCGACTTCGTCCGCAAGAAAGGACTCCGTCAGGACACCTACGGCCTCGTGTGGTTCACCCGTTACAAGGACGCATATTGGAACATCATCAGCGGCATTTCCGCCCAGAATTTCCAAGGCAACCACTTCGGTTATGTGAATTATATCGCCAACCAAGGCGTGGCTGACAAATACCTCGCCGATGGCGACTACAAATACTACGACTCCGACGCACAGAAGCTCGACGGCAACGTCTTCGTCAAGGCGGCCTACACCTTCGCCGACCACTGGACCGTCTTCGGCGACATGCAGTTCCGCTATGTGGACTACAAGACCAACGGCATCAACGACAAGTTCTACGACGACGCGAGCGGCTACTACAACCAGGAACTCAACATCCACGAGAAATACCCCTTCTTCAACCCTAAGGGCGGCATCTCCTTCGACACGGACAGCCACCACGCCTACGCCTCCGTGGCCATGAGCCACCGCGAGCCCGAGCGTAACAACTTCACCGACAACGGTTCCTACCCCTTCCCCAAGCCCGAACAACTCCTCGACTATGAGTTGGGCTACGACTACAACGGAAGCATCTGGCAGGCAGGCGCCAACCTCTATTACATGGACTATACCAACCAGTTCGTGCAGACTGGCGAGGTCAGCGACATCGGCGAGGCCCTCACCACCAACATCAAGGACTCATACCGCATGGGCATGGAATTGCAAGCAGGCGTGAGCCCCACCAAATGGTTGACCATCGAGGCCAACGCCGCTTTAAGCCAAAACAAGATCAAGGACTTCGACGAGGTCGTGGAGAACTGGGACGATTGGGAAGGCAACACCGATGCCAACGGCAATGCCTACGACGGCGACGGCTACGATGTCATCCATTACGACAACTCGACCCTGGCCTTCTCGCCTTCTGCCATCTTGAACGGTTTTGTCACCTTCCACCACAAAGGCTTCGAGGCCACCTGGCACACAAACTACGTCTCACGCATGTACCTCGACAACACCCAGAACCTCGACCGTTCGTTGCCGGCCTACAGCACCTCCAACGTCAGCCTCGGCTACACGCTGAAACCCAAGAAAGTCGTCAAGGAAGCCATCGTGAAGGTGAACTTCAACAACATCTTCAACAAGCGCTACGCCGCCAGCGGCTGGGTCTACTCGGCCATCTGCGACAGCTATGGACACCCCAACGACAACCGCTATTACCAAATCGGTTTCATCCCGATGGCAGGTTTCCATGTCATGGGCAATCTGACATTGAGGTTCTAGAACTCATTCACAAAGATACAGCATTCAAAACTAAACCGCTCTGGACTCATAGCCTAGAGCGGTTTAGTATAACTTTAATTAGCAAATTACCACCCCGTAGCAGTCAAAATAATCCGCCTGGGTGATTTTGACTTGATAAAAATGGCCGATTTGCAGTTCCCTCTCTGCTGAAATAAGGATTTCATCATCAACTTCGGGGGAGTCGTATTGTGTACGACCAATGTAATAGTCACCTTCAAGACGGTCAATAAGCACTTTCTCGGTCTTGCCCACACGTTGGGCATTGATCTCCAACGAGATGTTCTGCTGGATATCCATGAGCTTGTCGACACGTTCTTGTTTCACCTCATCAGGGACGTCATCAGTCATCTCATAGGCCGGCGTACCTTCCTCGGGCGAGAAGGCAAACACCCCTGCCCTTTCGAAACGCATGTCCTTGATGAATTGGCAGAGCTCCTCGAAGTCGGCCTCGATCTCGCCAGGGAAGCCCACGATGAAGGTGGTGCGGAAGGCGATGTCGGGCACGTGCTTACGCACATTCTCCACAAAACCGATGGTCTGTTCTCGGTCCACGCCACGGCGCATAGCCTGCAAAATATGGGTGCTGATGTGCTGCAAAGGAAGGTCGATGTAATGGCAAATTTTAGGGTTCTCGCGCATCAAATCTAAAAGTTCATCGGGGAAACCGAGCGGATAGCCGTAATGCAGACGGATCCATTCAAAACCTTCGATGTCGCAGAGGGCCTTCACCAGCTCCACGATATGTGACTTGCCGTCAATGTCGTGGCCGTAATAGGTCAGATCTTGAGCGATTAGGATGAGCTCCTTCACACCTTGCTTAGCCAGACCTTTCGCTTCCTCGATGAGGTTGTCCATCGGCACCGAGACATGGCCACCGCGAATGAGCGGAATGGCACAGAAGGCGCAACGGCGGTTGCAACCTTCGGAAATTTTCAGATAAGCGTAATGTTTCGGAGTGGAAAGCACTCGGCGACTGCAATATTCAGTCTGCACCTCCTCTTTCAGCAGGTCAGCGGCGATGAGGTTGACGCTCTCCACTCCATAGAAAGCATCCACCTCATGGATTTCTGCCTGCAAATCTCTCTTGAACCTTTGGGAGAGGCATCCCGTGACATAAAGTTTCTTGATCTTACCCTGTTTGCGCAGCTCAGCATATTCGAGAATGGTATCGATGGATTCCTCCTGCGCATCACCGATGAAACCGCAGGTATTGATGATGACCACATCGGAACGGCGTTCGTCATCATGACGGATCACATAGCGGTGCTCGAGCAAAGCGGCCAGATGCTCTGAGTCGACTTTGTTCTTGGAGCAACCGAGGGTCACAATATTCAAGGAAGGTTTTCGCATTACACGTTTTTTTTCTATCAAGAATTAGAGAAAACAGAGAATTGTTTTACTGAAGTCTTGCACCTTCGGTGCGTTGAATTCGCGAGGTGAAAACCGCTCGCGATTTCCTCTCAAATTCCTCTACAATTCATAAGCGAAGACCCGAAACGGAAAAATCTCAAATTAACTACGTTGAATCTACGATTTCTCAAATTCTTGATAAAATAACTTGATCAACACTATTCGAACAACGAATCCACAAACGCCTTCCTGTCGAAGACCTGGAGGTGATCGATGCCTTCGCCGACACCGATGTATTTGACCGGGATCTTGAACTGGTCAGAGATTCCGATGACCACACCGCCTTTGGCAGTACCGTCGAGCTTGGTCAGCGCGAGGGCGTTGACTTCGGTGGCAGCGGTGAACTGCTTGGCCTGCTCGATAGCGTTCTGGCCCGTGGAGGCATCCAATACGAGCAAGATTTCATGTGGAGCGTCAGGAACAACCTTCTGCATAACGGTCTTGATCTTGGTCAGCTCACGCATGAGGTTAACCTTGTTGTGCAGACGGCCAGCCGTGTCAATGATGACGACATCGGCATCTTGGGCAACAGCCGACTTCACCGTGTCGAAAGCCACGGAAGCGGGGTCGGCACCCTGACCTTGTTGGACGCAAGGCACACCTACTCTCTCGGCCCAAATCTGCAACTGGCTGACGGCAGCAGCACGGAAGGTGTCGGAAGCTCCGAGCACGACTTTCTTGCCCGCTTTCTTGAAGTTATAAGCCAGCTTGCCAATGGTAGTGGTCTTGCCCACTCCATTCACGCCGACAACCATAATGACATACGGCTTCTTGCCAGCAGGAATGTCGAATGTAGTGCCATCGCCCGACTCGTTCTCCTGAAGCAACGCTACAATCTCCTCTTTCAGGATTGAGTTGAGTTCGCTGGTGCCCACGTATTTATCACGCGCAACACGGGCTTGGATGCGGTCGATAATCTTCAAGGTGGTTTCCACACCTACATCTGAAGTGATGAGGATCTCCTCCAAGTTGTCGAGCACCTCGTCGTCGACAGTCGACTTGCCCATGATGGCTTTGGAGATACGGGAGAAGACACTGGTCTTGGTCTTTTCAAGCCCTTTGTCGAGGTCTTCCTTTTGTTCTTTTTTACGGGTTAGAAATGAGAATAGGCCCATGATGATTGATTTTTGACGGAGGATGAAGGACAGAGGACAGAAGACTTTTTTTGTCCTACGTCCTTCGTCTTTAGTCCTACGTCCAATTATAACACAAAAAAGCTCTCCCATAAGGTTATGGAAAAGCTCTGTTGTTCTGCGGTTAACGCAAATTATCTCTTAGCAAGGTACTCCTGCACCTTGTCGGCAGGAACGACGATCTCCTCGAAATAGTAGGCACCGGTCTTCTCAGAACGCTTCATTCTGATGATCTTGCTATAGGTCTTGTCCAAGCTACGAAGGGTAGCAACAGCTTTCTTTGCCATAACTCTTAATTATTTAATCTCCTTGTGGAGGGTCATCTTTTTCAGAATCGGGTTATACTTCATCAACTCCAGACGGTCGGGAGTGTTCTTCTTGTTCTTCATGGTGTAGTATCTCGAAGTGCCGGGCATGCCGCTGGCCTTGTGCTCAGTGCATTCGAGGATGACTTTCACGCGTGCATCTTTCTGTTTCTTTGACATCGCGTGCATCTTTCTGTTTCTTTGACATAGCTTTACTTCCTTTCAAATTTGGCTGCAAAAGTACAACTTTTTCAAATACCCGCAACCAATTTTATGAAATTTTATTCTCCTGCGATAACCTTGTTCACAATTTGCAGAATTTCAGCCTCTTGCACAAGTGCAGCAGCTTCAATCTCGGCAGCTTCCTTCAAAATTTCGGCCTTGAAAGCCTCGTCTTTCAGTGAAGAAGCGTTGATTTTGACATTCAAATGGGCACCCATCACAGCCGAACGAGCGCACAAAGCACCCACGCCAGCGTCGGTGACGGAGTTTGGATTGCCGGTCTCGGCCATGGCGCGGACAACCTCAAAAGCCTTGAAGGCGACCTTCATCGTGCGGAAAGGCACCTGAGTGGCATACTTGGTGGCCTCTTGGATGGCGGCACTGCGGGCAGCTTTCTCTTCATCGGTCTTCTTCGGCAAACCGAAGGCATCCATGATCTTATTGAAGGCATTGGTGTCCTCATCAACGAGTTCAAGCAGCTCATCCTTGATGGCCTGACCTTTGACGGCCCAGTTGGAGAACTCTTCCCAACGCTCATCCCAACCTGGCTTGTGCGACGACAGGTTGGCGACCATCGTGGCCAATGAGGCACCAAGGGCACCCATATAGGCCGAGATGGAGCCACCACCAGGAGCGGGGCTTTCAGAAGCGGTCTCGTTAGCAAAGCCCGTGCAGGTCATGTCAACGAGTTTCTTTTGGCTGTGGTCCTCGATAAGATATTCAATGACCTTTTCCTTCGGGTCGAAGGGCTTGAGGTCGTCGAGGCCCATCGACTTAATGGCGATCTTCATGATTTCCTCTTCGCTCACGCCGAGGCTGCGTTGCTGCTTGGCGAGATAGAACCTACCAGCGTCCATCAGCACCTTCTTGGGCACGAGGCCAACGATTTCGCAGCCGGTGACACGCACGCCACGGGCAGCGGCCTTGGCACAGACCTCCTCGAAGCAGACATGGACGGGCGACACACTGATATTGGTGATGTTCATCGACACTTGGGCGATGCCGTAGTCCTCGATGAACCAGCCGATGGCCTTAGTGGCCTTCAGCGTGCCAGGAATCATGATCGGTTTGCCGTTTTCATCCTTCATCGGCTTGCCAGTCACCTTGCCGCCTTCGCGCATCGGGCGACCCTTTTCGCGCACGTCGAAAGCGATGGCGTTGGCACGGCGCGTCGAAGTGGTGTTGAGGTTATAGTTGATAGCCACGAGGAAGTCGCGGGCACCCACTTGGGTAGCACCCGTGTGGGCCACGTGTTCGTTCCATTCGTTGGGGCCGAAGTCGGGCTTCCACTGCTCCGTGCC
>CADCJI010000045.1 GCA_902801625.1 uncultured Bacteroidia bacterium
GTAGATTTCCACATTGCCTTCGGCGTCAACCACATAGCCTTCAGGCTGTTCGGTTACGACATCAGCCCAATAACCGTATTCAAGCGTCCTGTCGTTTTCCTGCGCTTGCATCGTCACCCCTCCCGCCATCAGCAGGAACGCAAGCAAGGTGTAAAACTTTATGTTTTTCATCGTATCGTGATTTTATTCGTGTATACTTTTCCCTCCGCATCTGTGATGCGCAGCAAATAAACCCCATTCACCCAACCACTCAAATCAATCTCATTCGTCCCCCGCACTGTCTTCACCACCTGCCCCAAAGCATTATAAAACCAAACCTCATCAGCCTCAACACCCTCAATGCGCACAACCCCGCTGGCGGGATTTGGACACAATGTAAAAGCAGTCCCTTCCGTTTCATCCACGGCTTCAATTTTTTGGGCTTGAACCATTAAATTACACAATATTGTAATTGTAAATAATAAATATTTTTTCATATTTCTCTTGTGTTTGTATGTGGCAATATTTAATAACTCTATTATCTTATTTAACTTTAACCACTTTCTTAACATGGCAGATCCCCTCTTTGTCTGTTACAACAATGTAATAAATACCAATATCAAACTTTGTGGCATCTAACACGAAATGGTCTTGTTCTGCTTTTATTTCAAATATCTTCCTGCCAAAATTGTCAAATATCTCTAATTTTTGAGCATTCTTAGTGGTAATTTCAAGTATCTGTCCAATAGGATTAGGAAATATGCTCAACTCAATTCTGTTTTCCTCGACTCCTTGCACGGGTGTGCTGTCATATTTATACAATCTGCCATTTTGCGAAGAAACAAAAATATCAGAACCTGTTGCGGATACGCAGTACAAGAATTCATAATTATCAATCCCATGCGACACTTTGAACCATGACGCTCCTGCATCTTCCGTCATATAAGCTACGCTTTCGATATACGAATCCTTATCATATTCCCAACTGTTGATATAGCAGCCGCGCTCATTTGAGAAATCTATATCGAAATAAGGAACGTAGTATGAATTATAATCTGACGTCGTTATATGCTCAAAGCAGTCATTTGTTTCTATAACGCCATAGCACTGACCATACTCATTATAGAACTCACCAAAAACCTTGATGCGTCTTTCGTCTTCAAAATATACCGAGCCCAGTTTATAAGAGGAAAACTCATAGTTGGCGATGTTCTCCCAATGCTCACCATAATCATCAGTTTTCATGATCCTCATTACATGTTCAAGGTATCTGTCGCAACCAATCACTAAGCCTATATTATCCTCAAAATATGCTTCCCAACCACCTTCTCTTAATCCTAAATCGGCAAATTCGAAGGTCTCACCACCATCTGTACTTTTATATAGATGGCCAAAGTCTATGATGTATAATACACCATTGTTTGTAAGATACAATTCCATCGGTTTCCCATAACCCATCCATGTTAATGTTCCATAACGGCTTCCTCCAAAACTCCTAGTTAATGAATAATCCCGTGTTGTCGGGAACCATGATTCTCCGTAATCTTCTGTTTGCATAGTGAAAAAACGATTTTCATCCCAAACTAACGCATAACCATTTCTGTCATCAGAAAACCTGACACTAAAGATCTCCCATCCTTCATTTCTGTATTTCTCCTGCCAACTGTTTCCTCCATCCTCGGTTTTCAATATCAGGCCGTTTTGTCCGCAGACGAACACCGTGTTGGTATCGATGCAGCAGACATCGTAAAAGTCTTCTACAACTCCTGTGTTGAGCTCGTGCCATTGTTGCGCCTTCCCAAAACATGCTACTGTTAGTAATAGAAAGAGAAGGACTTTTCTTTGTGGTGTGTAATTATTTTTCATATATTTATTTAGGTTTTCATTACTTGTTTTAGGCTTCAAATATAAGCCTTTTTTATGCAATTAGTTCATTTCATTCTTTTATCCACTTCCCCTTCAACAATTCTCCATCCTCACAATACACCCGATAACCATACACCCCCGACTTAAGCCCCGAAACGCCCACAGTAAGCACATTCCCCTCGCCACGGATAAACCTATCCAGGCATGGACGGCCAAGGGCATCCGTAATGCTGATGCGGCAACCGTCAATGTTTTCCACTCCGCTAAGGTCAATGTTCAGAACATCCTTTGCCGGATTAGGATACGCCTTGCCTTGAATCTCCGTCACAGGCATCTCCTTGACCGAGGCAGGTATGGGGTTCATCTCCTCTCGCGTCAGCCTCAACACTTTGCTGGCCGCGTATGGCGACAAAGCTTCTCCACCGTCCATGACCAACAAACAATCTCCGTCAGGATAAGGAAGGACAAATTGCGGCCAATACTTGTCATGTAACAGCCATATATGGTCGTGTCGTTCACCGTGGCCATGCATTTGCAACCATATCCAGAAGGTTCTTCGTTTCTTCCCTCTTCATGAAGGAAACCCACTTCATAATGATTAACCCTGCCACAATCCACATTATAGCCATGTTGGCCTGGTCCAACCGTCCAACTGAGATCAAGGTCACCAAGAGTCAACAGATACTTGTCGCCACCCTGCTTCCACGGGTCTCTTGCTCCAAAAAACAGCAACCTGTCATCCGAAAGGAAATAATCGGAATAACCTCGGTCACCCAAAGCATAGCTCTCCATGTCTTCCATGCCTGGAGAACCCAATATATAGCGGTATGCCTTCACATATTGAAAGTTCTCATCATAAAGCGCAGCACCCATTCCTCCTCCAGGCCCGTTGCAGAGAAAAACATAACCATTTCCCGATGGATTTTTGAGGATGTTATGGCATTTAAAACCTTGCAGCCGAAACTCTGGGTCATTAGCATTGTAGTACTTAGGCACCACATAACGGCACGCCAAGGTGTCGGCATTTTCGTCAAACCTATACATATATGGGAATGCCCTGTTTGAGCTTTCATAATAATAACCGCAGGCAATCACCTGTCCATTGTCGTATAGTAGACACGGCCGGCTTATTCTCTCCAAAGAGTTTTGGGTATATATTTTTGTATCTACGATTTCAAGATTACCATCAAAAACAATCGCCCATAGTTCGCTACCTCCATAATTAATCATTGTGGTGTCTGGCTGAAACTGTGCCACTGTGAAATAATTGCCATTGCTAAGCTGAACCATATCATGCGTCAGCAGCATTTTTGGCAAATCTTCACAGAATGTTGGTTGATGTCGTTCTGGTCGCCAAAATCAAGCTCCCATTGCTGCGCTTGCATCGTCACCCCTCCCGCCATCAGCAGGAGCGCAAGCAGGGTGTAAATCTTTAAGTCTTTCATATTCTGTTGATTTTTGATTTGTTATTCCTTTATCCATTTTCCACCTAACATTTCTCCATCCTCACCATACACCCGATAAACATACACTCCCGCTTTAAGCCCCGAAACGCCCACAGTAAGCACATTCCCTTTTCCTCGGACAAACCTATCCAAGCAAGGGCGACCAAGGCCATCCGTAATGCTGATGCGGCAGCCATCAATGGTTCCCACTACGCTAAGGTCAATGTTCAGAACATCCTTTGCTGGATTAGGATACGCTTTGCCTTGAATCTCCATCACAGGCATCTCCTTGACCGAAGCGGGTATGGGGTTCATCTCCTCGCGGGTCAATTTCAGAACCTTACTTGCAGAATATGAACTCATACAATTTGCACCTCCATTCATGGCCAAGAGACAACCACCATCGTTGTAGGGTAAAACGAACATAGGGAAATAGTCATAGTACTGATCCTCGTCAAAGAAGCGGCTGCCAAGGATTTCCATGTCGCGGTCAAAAAGGCACAATCCTGTTTGCAAGTCGCCTCCAAGGTCATACCAAGTCATGTAACAGCCGTACATGGTCGTGTCGTTCACCGTGGCCATACATCTACCACGGCCAGAAGGTTCTTCATTTCTTCTCCCCTCGTGAAGGAAACCAACTTCATAATGATTAACCCGACCACAGTCCAAATTGTAATCATGTTGGCCTGGCCCTACGGTCCAACTAAGATCAAGGTCACCAATCGTCAACAGATAGTTGTCAATGCCTTGCTTCCAAGGGTATCTTGCACCAAAGAACAGCAGTCTGTCATCCGAAAGGAAATAGTCGGAATAACCTTCGACACCCACAGCATAGCTCTCCATGTCTTCCATGCCTGGAGAACCCAATATATAACGGTAAGCCTTCACATACTGAAAGTCTTCGTCATAAAATGCCGTGCCTATACCACCCCCAGGGCCATTGCAGAGAAAGATATAGCCGTTTCCTGAAGGATTCTTGAAAATGTTATGGCACATAAAACCTTGCAGCCGAAACTCGGGGTCATCGGCATTGTAGTACTTAGGCACCACATAGCGGCACGCCAAGGTGTCGGCGTTTTGGTCAAACCTGTACATGTAAGGGAATACCCTATTTGAGCTTTCATAATAATAACCGCAGGCAATCACCTGGCCGTTATCATGAAGAAGAGATGGCCAACTTTTCAACTCTGGAGAGTTATGGGTATAAACCTTTGACTCGACTATTTCAAGATTGCCATCAAAAACAATCGCCCAAAGTTCACTGCCTCCATAATTGATCAATGTTGAGTCTGGTTGAAGTTGTGCCACTGTGAAGTAATTGCCATTGTCAAGCTGAACTATATCATGCGTCAGCAGCATTTTCGGCAAATCCTCACAAATGTGGTGCTCGTAGTTGCCGTCAGGATGCACTTTGAAGAGCGATGTATTCCAATCGTGACGACGGCCGAATCGCCCTATCAAAACGGCATTGCCATCCGCATCAATCACGCCCGCATCGATGCGGGAATGTTGGTTGATGTCGTTCTGGTCGCCAAAGTCAAGCTCCCATTGCTGCGCTTGCATCGTCACCCCTCCTGCCATCAGCAGGAGCGCAAGCAGGGTGTAAATTTTCGTTGCTTTCATTGTGTTTCGGTTTTGAAATTTTCGCAAAGTTAATGATATAGATTACTTGTCAAGTGCTTTTCGGGGTCAACTCCTTCCTTGTCCATACTTTTTTTGTCGCCAACTTTTCAAAATATTGTTTTTCAATGATTTGAAAAATAACAGCAAAACGGCTTGTCCCTATTTTTTTGATAATATGCAATCTGTTTTCATCCCTCCAAAGGTATTTTCATTCCTTAATCCACTTCCCACTCTCCACTTCCTTGCCATCAGCCACCACCTTCCAAAGATAAGTCCCCTCACTCCAATTCATCGTATTAATGGCGGTAACATTCTCAGTAATATCCTGTCTATAAACCATCCTCCCACTCATATCATACACCTCCACCCGCGCATCCTGCAATCCCGTGCGGATGTTGAGCGTGTTACGGCCTGGATTAGGATAGGCGACGGCCATTTTCAGGCCGTTGTCATGCGCCTCCTCAATACCGTCATAAACCGCTCCAAATTCTGGAACAGGTATTTGGGTTCCAGCCAACCATGTGTTGTATATACCAAACTCTTCTTGCGATTCCACCCAATAGTTCAATGCCTGAAGCATGATGCTGGTTTCGCCTTGCCCTATACCGACTGGCTCCTCCAACACGCCATCGCCTCCTTCGGCAATGAAACTGGTGCAGTTGTTTATAAAACCATAATCACTTCCAAACAAGCCTACATAGTTCTGTGTGCTCAAATCGGCGAAACAATTCTCCACAATACCACCTTTGTTGTTGTAGGCCACAATGCAACCTTGGTCTTGCAATCCAAAAAGAGGTCCCAATAATTCGGAATAGCAATTCGAAACAATTGCGCTATATCCCTTATTATCAGGACTAATGTCACCCTCGTTGAAGCAAACAATGCCTCCCGCGTTCCTTACTCCGTATGAGCCAATCATCTTTCCATAGAAGAAACAGTTCACCACCAATGCGGGCGCATAGCCCCCTTCCGATAGGTTTCGGCATACAATTCCGCCACCGTTTCTGGCAAATCCCAAGTCATATTCGCCCATCACATAGGCGCAGTTTCGCACGGTTGAATTACGGTTCAAACCTACCACGCCTCCCATATAGTTCTCTCCTGCCGGGTTCATTGCACCGATATTCCGCATTTGGCAGATGCAGTTGTCTACAAGCGACAGCGAATCGGCCACGGCAACCAAAACTGCATCGTACCATGTGCCTTCTGCATGGACATATTTGTAAAAACCCGAATTGATGGTCAGGTTCTTCACCGTACCATGAAGCAGATAACCGAACAGGGCCATGTCGCTATTGCTACTTTCATTGATAGTAGGGAAATTGAGAATCAATCCGTCCAATCCATACCCTGCCCCGTCGAAAGTACCCATGAAGGGACGGTTGCGGCGGCTGATGGGTTTAAGGTTTCGGGGGCCGTACTGTGACATGTTGAGATCACACATAAGCGTTATGGTGCGACCATCAAAATTGTCGGGAGTGCAGCCATTCAATCCGTTTACCACGCTCGTAAGCCAAGCCAAACCTTCGGGAGTTGAAATCTCCACATTGCCTTCGGCATCCACCACATAACCCTCGGGCTGCTCGGTGACAATTTCATCCCAGTTTTCGTAATCTTGGGCTTGCATCACCCCTCCCGCCAACAGCAGGAGCGCAAGCAGGGTGTAAAGTCTTAGCTTCTTCATAATGTTATAACTTTGATGTCCCAAAATTATAACAAAAAAACACGAAAAGTTCTACCTCAAAGGCCAAGTACAGATTATTGTTTTTAATTCATTTTGATAATCAATGCGTTACATGAAAAAAAATACAGATTTTTCTCACTCGACAAGCGCAGAAATCGGGTCAAAATCAGCCTTGTTTTTGAGGTTGGAGCGGTATTTCGCCACCGTGTTTTCGCTCAAGCCAAGCAGGCCGGCCTCTTCTTTGATGCGGAAGCCGAGGAACGACAAAACCACAAGATTGCGCTCCGTCTTGCTAAGGTCGGGATAGGCCGAATTCATTTTCTCAACACCTTCACCTGCTGTTGCAGCATGTCACGCTGCTGGACGGTGAGTTGCTCCAACTCCGCTTGCAGTTGGCGCTGCGCCTCGCGGAGTTTCAGCATTTCCAATTCCTTGTTTTTGCGGTAGCGCAACGCCGCCCATAGCACCGCCATCAGCACGATGACCAACAGGGCTATCCACAAATAGAGGCGGTAACGTTTCAACTGTTGCTCGCTTTCCAAACGCTGGATTTCCAACTGCTTGTCGTATTCTTCCTTCACTTGCGCCACAGCTTTTTGCTCCGCACCATAGTCGGGGCTGGCACTCAACAACTTATCGGCATAGATGGCGGCATTGGCCTCATCGCCCAAAGCTTTGTAGGAACCGTAAAGCCGTTTGTATAGGAAAGTGAGGTCGCCGCTCCTTTGGGTCATTTCCTCTGCCCTCAAACCATAATGAATGCAAGAGTCGTATTGCTGCAAATCGAAATAGGCACGGCCAATGTTTTCAGTCAAATCATACCGATAACTGTTCGCCATTGGAGAACGTACAGTACGCAGGTCTTCCAATCCCTTTTGGCTCTCCGCTATGCTCTGATGAAGCATATTCTTACCATCATCTTCTTTTTCAAAATGCTGTGTCTCAAAACAATAGAGATAGTAATCGGCTAATGCACTATGAAAATAAGAAGCCTCAACCGTGTCGCCTATCATTTCAGCACATTGCAGGCCGACTCGGTAACACATCAGGCAACTGTCGTATTCACCGAGAAGCAGATACGCCATCCCCAAAGGAAAAGCCGTGATGAGTCGGTTGCGATGATACTGTTTTTCAGCATAATAGCCATCCGCAAGTTTCAGATGATCGACACCTTCGCGATGATATCCAGAGTTGGTGTACGACATGCCAAGCCGCTGATGAATGGCATATTTCAGTCGGTCGATTTCGTTCTTTTCATCGGTGGACTTGAGCGAAAAACGTACAAGACGCTCATCGACATGCTCACATTGCTCGATGCTTTGCAAAGCCTTCAAACGGTAGTCGAGCACATGTTGCTCACCCAAGTTTTCCACCTGAGCCACACGCGCCAAAATCCAATAAGTCATGGACTCGAAATACTTGTCTTTTCCACCAACAAATTGCTTTTCCGCCACTTGCATCAGCGAATCGAAGTCGTTGTATTTACGGAGGCCGTCGTTCACCTTGGCCCTCAGCAGGCAATAATGCGCCCGCTCCTTTTCAGATAGCGCTGAAAGGTTCAATGTGTCAAGGATTTGCCTTGCGCTGTCGAGGTTGGTTTGGTAGAAGCACTCCACGCGATAAAGCATATCCACGACAAAAAGCAAAAGCCCTATGGGAAACAAGCGTTTCATGGCCGCAAAGGTAGCATTTTTTTGGCGATGCCAACAAAAAAGGCCAGCCACTTTCGTGACCAGCCAACATGCTTTCACTTCATCCCTTGCGCAATCTCTATTCCTTCACCCACTTCCCCGTTTCCGCGAGGGTCGTTGAGCTAGCGGTCCCTGAGCCCGTCAAAGGGCCGCCATCCGAAGTATAAACCTTCCAAACATAAACGCCCTCAGCCCAATCCCCAGCATCAATCGCCGTCACATGCTCCGTGAGGGCTTGTCTATGTATAAGCCTGCCGTTGGTGTCATACACCTCCACGCGGGCATTCTGCAAAGCCGTGCGGATGTTGAGCGTGTTGCGGCCTGGGTTAGGATAGGCCGTGGCAACCGCAAATCCATGCGAATGGGCTTCTTCTATGTTTGCAAAGTCTTCGGGCGTGATTCTGAAGATACAATAATCAGCTTGGTCAGTCGATATTTTCAAACGATTGGAACACACGATACAGCCTCCCGTGGGGCAGACGGCAATATCCAAAGGGCCAATATAGTAATCCTGTGGAATATAATAGATTTCGCTCAACTTGTTTAAGTCCTCGTCGACCAATCCCACATACATGTTCTCGGGCTTGGTATTAGTCCTAATGTCCATATAACCGAGCATGTATATCTCGCCGTTAGCTCCAAAACACATACCGAAACCTTCATCGTTGCCCCTTGGGTTGGTGAGACCCCATGTCCAGCCCAGTTGGTTGAAGTCTTTGTCGTACACACCCATGAGGACATCCATTTCGCTTTTTTCTGAGCCTTTTGCTTTCTCTTCTTCAAAAGGGGAATCACTGCTAAGAGAATAACTTCGTCCGTTGTAGGGATTGAGTCTAACGATGGTCGGGGTTTCCCCAATACAATAATAAGGCCAATTAAGCACATGGGGATAGGAGCAATAGACGATTCCCGCTTCTTCAACGATGGAAACTGTGTTGAAATCTTCGTCGAGGGTATGACAGTCAAAGGTATAGTGGTTGGGATTCCTCAAAATGATGCGGCATCCCAAGGAATCGGGAGTGGAAAAGAAATGGTTGGTAAGAGACACCGGCAAATCACTTAAAACCTTTTCTTTCACCACATTACCCTGGCCATCAAACTTTATCAGATGCATGGCTTCCTTTTGGTTGATCATCCAAAGGCTGTCGACAGGATAAGACAACAGCATACTGCCATCGTTCCTGAAAATGGTGTAAATCATGTTGGTGTAGAAGGCTTCCACTTGCGGATGGTTGAAGTCGAGGCCCTCCCAATCGTAGCCCGTGTAAGTCAGCGAGAGGTCTTCGAGGTCAACATCCACCACGCAGAGCAAAGGCAATGTGTCATTCTCTTCCAGTCCGAACGACACATAACGGAATTTGCCATTGATGAAACTGCCATGTCGCCAGTATTCCATACGGGTGACAGGCATTCCGATAGAATCAAGGATTTCACCATCGTAGGTCATTTTCATGATGGTGCGGCTCCCTGAATAAGTTCCGCCGAAAGCAAGAAAGGTGTTTTCGTCGATGCTTCTAACGGTAACGACATACACACTGTCGGATTTGTAAATCACTTCAAGGTCTTGAGGATACTCTTGCGCCTGCACCGTCACCCCTCCCGCCATTAGCAGGAGCGCAAGCAGGGTGTAAAGCTTTACTTTTTTCATTGCAAAAACATTTTGAAATTGGTTTACGCAAAATTAAATGAAAAACCAGCCATCATCCCTAACGAGACCTGGAAGTACACAAAATACACTTTTATCGGAATTACACTAAATTGATATTCAATAAAATAAAAAAATCAAAAATACACATTTTCCCTACCCACCCAAGGTGGAAAACGCATCGGAATTCAGCTTTTTCCTGAGGTTGGAACGGTATTTTCGGACGGTGTTTTCGCTTAGACCTAGCAAGTCGGCCTCTTCCTTCGAGCGGAAACGGAGGAGATTGAGCAGGGCAAGTTGTCGTTCCGTCTCGCTCAGGTCGGGATGGTCTTTTTTCAGGTTATCCATGGCTTGCGGATAGGCGGAATCGAATGCGTCGAGAATACGCTTCAATTTTTCGTCTTGGTCAGATTGGTAAATGGCCAATGCTCGTTGCTGCAACAATTGCATGGAATGCTGTGCGGCATGATCCAACTCCAATTGCAGTTTTTGCTGAGCCTCGCGCGACCTCAGGACTTCCAACTCCTTGGCTTTCCGATAGCGAAGCACCAAGACGATCACCGCAAGCAGGAGAGCCAACAGCAAAGCTATCCATAGGTAAAGCCTATACCGCCTTATTTGCTGTTCGGCTTGCACTTTGTTGATTTCCATTTGCTTCTCGTACTCACCTTTCACCTCAGCGACAGATTGTTGATTTTCATTCTCTTCTTGTTGTGCCACAATCAGTTTTTCCGCAAAGAAACTGGCTTTGTCGTTGTCGCCCAATGCCCTGTAGGAGTAGAACAGCCATTTGTACAGCAAACCACCTTGTTCGTGGAGGTCGGGCATTTCATAGGCTTGTGTACCAAAATAGATACACGAATCGTATTGATGGAGTTCGTAATAGGCTTCGGCCAAGTTTTCAACCAACCCCTTTTTATAATTGCTTTCGATGGTATCGCCCAAAAGCGCCAATCCCTTGCGACTTTCCGCTATCATTCGACGCAACAGGCCTTCGCGTTCTTCTTCGTTTGAAAAAGCTTGTTTCTCAACCCGTTGCATACAATAAATGGAAAGACAACTATAATAAAAGGCACAGTCGTTGATGCTACCATAGATTTGGGCATCGTGCAAACCGTTTTGGAAACACACAAGGCAGCTGTCGTATTCCTCCAAAGCAAGATAAGACATGCCTAAAGGAAACGTGCACACCATATATTGCTTATGATTCTGTGTTTCAGCATAATACTTTTGCGCCGCTTTCATATGCTCAATGGATTCCTTGTGATATCCGGTGCTCCCGTATGACATGCCTAGTTTCTGATGGATGGCATATTTAACCTTGTCGATTTTCTCTTGTTCACCAATCGGAGGCTCCGAATAGCGCAACAAACGCTCATCAACATGCTGGCAGAGTTCTATGCTTTGCATGGCTTTTTGCCTATAGTCGAGAACGGTTTGTCGGGTTTCACCTTTAAATAGGTTCAGTCTGGCAAGCGACAGCAAAGTCATGGTCTCATAATACTTGTCATGACTTCCAACAAAGTAATCCTCAGCCACTTGCAACAAAGAATCAACTTCCGAGTCATATTGATTCTTCAATTCTTTCACCCACATCCGCACCAAGCAATAATGCGCCCGTTCCTTCTCTGATAGCGTCGAAAGGTTCAATGTGTCAAGGATTTGCAGAGCGCTGTCGGGATGGTTTGGGAAGAAGCACTCCACGCGATAGAGCATGTCCTCCTCGGGCGGTGGAGGTGTTTTGGGTTTGGAGCAGGCGGCAACCAACACGACAAAAAGCAAAAGCCCTATGGGAAAAAAGCGTTTCACGGCTGCAAAGGTAGCATTTTTTTGGCGATGCCAACAAAAAAGGCCAGCCACTTTCGTGACCAGCCAATATGCTTTCACTTCATCCCTTGCGCAATCTCTATTCCTTCACCCACTTCCCCGTCTCCGCGAGGGTCGTTGAGCTAGCGGTCCCTGAGCCCGTCGAAGGGCCGCCATCAGAAACATAAACCTTCCAAACATAAACGCCCTCACTCCAATCCGTCGTATTGATGGCTGTGACATTCTCCGAAATATCCTGACTATGCACAAGCCTCCCATTCATATCATACACCTCCACCCAAGCATCCTGCAATCTCGTCCTGATGTTCAGCACATCCTTCCCCGGATTAGGATAAGCGATGGCAACCTTCAGCCCGTTGTCGTGCGCCTCCTCTATGCCTTCAAAAGCCTGGACGGGGAATTTGGTGACCGTTGTCCAATGCTGGTCGATATTGTTGAGATTTACTGACGAAAAAACCAATAAAACACCTCCATCATTAGTCGCAGTGATGCCAAACGCTTCGCTGTGAATATTCTCGTATCCTCCCAAATCGTAATAAACGGTGGAAATCGTGTCAAGATTGGTGTCCAAACGCTCAATCATCATCCACGAGTCAAGGTCATTCATAAAGCCCACATTCAAAGTGTAGGCAAAATACACCGTGTTATCATTCGCCAGGTCCACGCCTTTCAACATGGCAGGCTTGTCCCATTGATCGGTGCCCCTAATGATGTGATTTGTCACCGAAACCGATGTGCCGCTGTCGTCATACTCATACAAACGGCAATCCTCGTCGTTGCTTGGATCTGACTTCGACTTTGACGAAGTGGCAAGATAGGTCGTGTTATGATTGCTACGCTTAACAGTGATGTTATAGAAAGTGTTTTCTGGCATTTGGCTATAGTCAACATGACGAAATTCTCTCACATCCTGAATATTGAGATTCTCGTCCAACCTAAACACACAACCTTGCCTGTTGACATTCGGTGAAAATTCGGCCAAGCAACTATTTCCCTGAATGTAGAAAAGATACCCAGAATCATCTTTTACGATATGGTTGCGACGATAGACAAACGAAACCGCACCACCTCTTGTCGTCATCTCATAACCTGTGAAGTCTTCAAATTCGCCTTCAAAATTCATTCTGAAGAAAAAGATAGAATCGTGCCAGTCTTGGTTTTCATTCCCATGACTAATGGTCTTGATATAGCCACCAACAACGCTTCCTTCGTCCTCAAAAGCTGAAAACACATAGATTTCACCACTGTAATGATTTGGCAGGTAATTCCATTGGGAATCATGTTTTTCGAAGGTATCTATTACAAAATCATGCTCATAACTCGCTTCAATTTCGAGGTTTTCATCCAATTTGTACAGACCGATAATGGCTTTGTCGGGTGGGTTGTCGTAGTTTTTGAAATAGTTAAAATAGGTATAGTCGTGGTCGGGGCTGTAAGTCGCCAGCATGTAAAGCCCGCCATTGGGATTCTCGATGAGATAAGGGATATTCGGGGAGAAATAACTTTCTCTGAAATGGCTTTTTTCAGCCAACAATTCGCCATCGGCAGACAACTTTCTGGCAGCTGAATGATAAGAATAAAAGTCACCCTCACCGCTCTTGAAATAATGCACTGAGCTTACTGCAATTGTCCCATCTGATAATTCAGTCGCATCAAAGCTCGTCATACACTCATCGCTGGAATAGGAGAACTCGTCGGCAAATTCCCACACCTGAGCGAAGGCCTTGGCCCCAGACATCAGCAGGAGCGCAAGCAGGGTGTATAATCCATACTTTTTCATACCGTGTCTTTTTGATTGTTTATTTCACAACGAATTTCACCGTCGCGTCATCAATGGTGAGAAGATACATGCCACTGGGCAAACCCGACACGTCAATCTGGTGCATCTCACCTCCGATGCTGCCGGTTTGCAGGGTTTGACCAAGGAGGTTGGTGATGTGGTATTCATTTGTCATCTGTAGAGACGGTGCATGCACCGTCTCTACAAACAAGATGCCATTGGTCGGGTTGGGATAGACCTGAAATGGGGTTTCCGCGATTTCGTCAACGCGATTTGGATCCAAGAGGCCGAAGATGGGATAGCCGGCATTCTCGCCATCCACATCTTCCACCCATGTGCATTGGCCCATGGCGCCGGCGTTCAATGCCTCAACCAAGTCGGTGGTGCCATATTGCGCCTCGTCGAGCACCCATGTAGTTGGCGTTGCACCTGGACCGAAAACCGACGAGCCAGGAAGGAGCGTCCAGTTGCTGACCCCAATGTTGTAGACATAAGGTGTAATCGATTCATTGCCGATCCAATAGCAATTGCTGATCAACGTGTCGCTAAATATGGCTGGAACAATATGCCCGTACCATGAATTCGGGATGTCTGGATTCGATGGTTTGATGATTGCGCCTGCGTTATATACGTTTCGAATTTGTTCATCGTGAAGTGGAGTGCTTGTTATGCCTCCCATTTGGATCAAAAGAGGATCTTCTGTGAAAATAGCGGTTAAATCACCGCGGTTGAAGCAGTTATAAATGGTGCCGTCGGCTCCTGAGATGCCACCAACCATGATTTCGTCATCATTGAATCCTGTAATGAGCGCAGCATTACCACAACATGACATGACGGTTTTTATCGCTGTGCCAATAATGCCTCCTGTATTCATGCCGCCTGTGATTACGCCCGACTCATGATTGAAACAATAGGTGATCAAACAGTTTAGCCCTCCTTGTCCCGCCATACCTCCTGCGGTACCTTCCGAAACGATTTCGCCAAAGTTGTGGCAGTTTTTGATGATAAAATCGCCATTGCCAACCATACCTCCTGAAAAAGTCCAACCCTTAATATAGCCATTATTGACACAATTGTCTATAACAAGATTTCCGTTATTGACAATCGTCTTTCCGACCACACCTCCAGTGCATTCGTTCCAGGTAACACTGGCATAGTTTACACAATCCACCGAGCAATCCAAGATATGGGTGTTTTTCGCCTTGCCGACGAGAATTCCACCGATTGCAATATAAACAAAAGCCTGTTCATATTCCATGACGGTAGCTTTTTCAAGCCTGACATTTTTTATCGTGGCGTTTTCCGTATATCCAAACAAACCAGACAATTTAAACCCGTTTTCGTACATACCGCTGATGGAGTGTTTATCGCCGTCAAAAACACCCCTAAAAGTACCCGTCAGACCAATAGGCGTCCAATAGAGGGTATCGCCTTCATTGAGACAGATGTCGTTGGTAAGCACATAACAGGCATCACCTCCAGTGCCATCATCGGTTTGCTGGGCCAACAACGCCAGTTGCTCCGCCGTCGCAATCTGGTAAGGGTTTTCAGGCGTGCCGTCGCCGCCGTCGTAAGCTTCGGCGACCGTACCGTTCCAAGGGGTTTGTGCTCCGCAAGCCAGTCCGAGCGCGAGTAAGACAAAAAGTAGCAGATTTCTTTTCATAGTGATTAGATTTTTTCTTGGTTTTCGCAAAAGTATAGCAAAAAACCTCAAATAAAACCGATTCCATAGGCCAATCCACTATTTTTCAGGAAATCAATATTGATTGTCAATAGATTACGAAAAATTTTTCCACTAAAAAGTTGTTGGAAATCCTTGATAAATTCGCAAAATTCGTTTCATTCGCCGACAAAAACAACGGCGAATTATACGAATTAAACGAATTTTGTCACCCGACAAACCGCCTCCATAGCACCTCTAACGAATCGGCTTGCGTCTTTCGCTTGATGGCGGTGCGGTATTTCGAAACGGTGTTTTCGCGCAGGTCGAGGATGTCGGCGACTTCCTTCGTGCGGAAGGGAAAATAGGAAAGCACACAAATGTCGAGCTCGGTGTCGTTCAGGTCGGGATGGGCGGCCTTCAGTTTCGTCAAGGCTTCAGGATAGGCTTCGTTGAACACTTCGAGGATGCGGTTGAAGGTGTTGTTGCGCTTGTCGTCGTAGATGGCCTGCACCTTCATCCGCAAAACCTCGTTGGCATGAGCCTCCAAGGCACCGTGCGCGGCTTGCAGGTCGCGTTGGATGGCTTCGCTCGCCTGGGTCATCTTCTTGCGGTAGACGCGATGGTAGACGACAAAGGCGGCAGCCGCTAACAAAAGCAGGGCTGCAACCACGCTAACAGCTCTTAACCTGTTTGTCTTATATGCCTGTTTCTGTTCACGCAAGTCGATCAACCGTGCATCACGTTCGGCCTTGTAGTTCTCGTATTGCTTTACGGCCAGCATCCCGTCGCTCACCCTATCCGATTCGGCTTTAACATAGGTCTTATTGAAGCTATGACAAAATGCAGCGCTATCTGCATTTCCCTCCTCTTCATAGATTTGCTCAAGCAACGACATGATGGCACTCCGTTCCAAATCACCCGTTTGCATATCCAACACTTTCAGCAGATAAGGTTTCGCTTCAAGACGATACGGCGAGTGATACATACCGATGCCGAGACTGACGGAGTCATTTGTTGCGCTCATCCCACGTCGCGTCTTGAAAGCGATCGTGTTGCGCTGCACCATGAAGCAGGAGTCAAACTGGTGTTGGTCATAGTACAAGTCCGACAACACAAGCTGAGCAGCAAAATAGTCGTTCAAGTCGCCGGCAACCGTGTCCAGATAAGGCGTCACGAAATCGTGATAGTAGCGTGCAGAGTCACTTTCCTTTAGCGTCGAAAAGGCGTTGGCCAATTCCAAACTGGACCTTACCATCCAGGTAGTGTCTTGTACCATACGCTGATAAGCCAATGCCCATCGCAAAGCATCGATTTCAGCGTTGTTGGCCATCTTTCGCCGAAACACGTATGCCATTTGGTAATAGGCACGCGAGGCAAGCAACTTCTCTTCATTGGTCATGTCTTCAGGCAGATACTCCAGCTTTTCAGCCACTTGAATAAAATACGGGAAAGCCCGCATCATGCTGTCCTGTTGAAGGCGGACAAAACCGCTATCATAATGGGCTTGGGCCATCCTCAAGTCTACTTCCGAGGCATGTTGCGTCATCCTTCCGCAAGATATCACTGAAAATAGGAACAACAATCCAAATATGTAACTAAACAATTTCATGCGACAAAAATACTCAAAATCCAGCAAATCCATGCATCATTCCCCAGTCCATGTCTTCACAAACCGTGGTTTCCCAGCAAAATCCACCAAAACCTCGGCATTTGAGAGCCCCATTTCACGGCAAAGCGAAAGCATCTCCTCCCCCATCCGTTCGTTGATTTCGAACCAGACTTGTCCATCGGGATTCAACTGTTTTTTGGCCAAAGCCAAAATATGGCGGTAAAACCGAAGTGGGTCATCATCGGGGACAAACAAGGCTTTTTCAGGCTCCCAGTCGAGGACATTGGCCTCCATTGAAGCGCGTTCGCTGTCGCAAACATAGGGAGGGTTGCTCACCACCAAATCGACGGGCTGGTTGAAATAGGAGGATGAGGGATTCAGGACATTGTCATGCACAAAAGTCACTTTCGCGCCATTGCTTTTGGCATTCTCTTTGGCGATTTGCAGGGCTTCTTCCGAGACATCGAAGGCGATGACTTCGGCATGGGGGAATTGCTTGGCCAAGGCGATGGCGATGCAGCCTGAGCCTGTGCCAATGTCCCAAATGCGGAACTTCTTTGTGACGCCTTCCATAGATTCCTTGCTCCCGCACATGCTTTCGCAGGAATGACATGGAAGGCTGCTGGTACAAATCTTCTGCACCAGTTCTTCCGTCTCGGGACGCGGAATGAGCACGGCGGGTGACACCTTTAATAATAGGTCGTTGAAACGGGCTATTCCAGTCACATATTGTACTGGTTCGCCTGCCAGTAGGCGCTTGACGGCTTCGCTCAACTGATAATGTTGATGCTCGTCGATGCGCAAGTCGGGATTCATCAGCTGCTGGTTCCAATCGATGCCAAAGAGGTCTTCCAATAGGATTCGCATCAGCTGCTCTGCCTCGCGCTGAGGGAACTTTTCAGCCAATGCTTCCGTGAAGTGGCGTTTTGTTTTTTGCAGATTAAATCCAATCATATTGCAAAATTAGGAATTATGTGAAAAAGAGCAACCTGCATCAAAAAAATTATGTATTTTTGCAACGGATTATAAAAAACATATAGACTATGGAATTGCAAACCGTCATCCTTGAGAATGATAACCTTATACCAAGTGGAGCAATCGTTGAGGACATGAGTGTCAGACGCTCAAGTATCGCGAAGGTGCTTTGGCGCAAACTCGACACTCAAGTGCCAAAAAGCGAAGTCATTATCGGCGGTGTTGAAAAATATATTGACTAAGGTATGGGGGCCATCACAAGACGATTTCAAGAAAAGGTTGACTGTATTGTCACCGAATGTTATGTATATGCAGCAACGAACCTAACCCGTGGTGATAGCGTTAAGCGGGTGAAAATCATGCGCTCTCTTTGGGATACGGGTGCATCTGTTTCGCTCATTTCTGCACGAGTTGTAAAGGTTTTGGGTCTTACTTCGATAGGAAAATCAGGTGTTTCAGGATATAACGAGGGAATTGATGTTAAAGACACTTTCCTTATTCACCTTGGCCTTCCGACCGGTGACATTGTCACCAACATCATGGCAATGGAATTTGAAAGCGATGAGTATGACGTCGTTATAGGTATGGATGTCATTTGCAACGGCGACTTAGCCATTACCAACAAAGACGACAAAACGACTTTCTCTTTCAGAATTCCGTCCGAGCAGGAAATTGCCTTTTCAGAATAACAGGAATAGAGATTATTTCCGATGCTTTACCTCATTCTGGCAATACTATTCTCCACCGGCGTCTTCGTGGCCATGCGGCTCTTCGAGCGATTCAATCTGGATAACCACCAGGCGCTGATGTGGAACTATGTCTTCGCCACCTGCACAGGCTTCCTCATGTGCAAACAGTTCGACACACCCGCTCAGCTGGTCTGCGAGCCTTGGTTCGGCCTCTCGCTCATCACGGGTTTCTGGTTCATCTTCACCTATGTGCTGATGACAGCCTCCACACAGCGCTCGGGTGTGACGGTCACCTCGCTGTCGAGCAAGCTATCGGTGGTTTTGCCCACTTTGGCTGGCGTGGTGCTGTTCAGCGAGAAACTGAATCTCGTTGCCACTATGGGGATTGTACTGGCTTTGGTGGCATTGGTGTTGGTGGTAGGTGAAAAAGGACAAACCGATAAACCAAACAAAACCAATTGGTTACTACCCGTTTTGATCTTTTTCGGGACAGGCACCGGTGACATTTTGATGAAGCTCACCGAGCAGCGCAACCAGGGCGACAATATGAGTTTCATGATTGCCTTCATCTATTTCATCGCCCTGCTATTTGGCATCCTTCTCGTGGCCTACGACCTCATCCGTGGCAAGTCGAAGTGGCAATGGAAAAGCGCCCTTGGCGGCATCGGCCTCGGCGTCATCAACTTCTTCTCGACCTATAGCGTCTATCATGCCATGCGCTGTTTCGACAATGTGGTGCTCTTCCCCGTTTACAATATCGGTGTGGTCAGCCTCACCGCCCTCACGGGTTGGCTGCTCTTCAAGGAAAAACTCACCTGGAAGAACTATCTCGGCCTGGCCATCGCCATCATTGCCGTCATCCTCATCACCTTAAAGCCATGAACGACGACACCTATTATATGTTAGCCACGCGCGGCGAAGGTCTTTACAAGGAAAAAGGCAGCAAGTTCATCGCCGAGACCTTCATCGTGATGAGTGAAGATGAGGCCAAAGAAGCCGTTGCGTCCGTCAAGAAGAAATACTTCGATGCTCGGCACCATTGTTACGCCTATATGATTGGCCCCGACAAAAAGACCTTCCGCTCAAGCGACGACGGAGAGCCTTCGGGCACAGCCGGCAAACCCATCCTCAACCAGATCCTCTCGAAGGATGTCACTAATGTGTGTGTCGTCGTGACCCGCTATTTCGGCGGCATCAAATTGGGCACTTCTGGACTCATCAACGCCTATAAAACCGCTGCCCGCGACGCCCTTGACAACGCGCAAGTTGTGGAAAAAACCATAAATGATATTTACAGTTTGGAGTTCGAGTATCCTTTGATGAATGAGGTCATGCGCATCATGAAAGAGGAGAATTTGGAGCAGCAAAATTCCCGCTTCGAATTGGATTGTTATTTGGAGTTTTCAACAAGAAAAAATTCCGCTTCAAGAATTTTCGAAAAATTCAGCAATTTATTTGGGGTAAAAATAACATATGTTAAAACCATGTAAATCAATTATTTATATACTTTTTGCTTTTTCAAAAATTTAAAATCTCGTATTTTAGAAAAAAGAAAATTAAAAATCAATAGAAATTTGATTTTTTTATAAACAATTAATCATATACTTTTGCAAGGTCAAAATAAGCCGAAAACGCGGCCTGAAACATGACACTCATTCTACTTTTCAAGTAGTGTGAAAGACAATAAAATAGAGCAAATTTTACGATGACAAAGGACCATGTGGAAATATGGAATAGCTGTCTGTCTGTGATTAAAGACATCGTCACGGTACAGGGATATAAGACCTGGTTCGAACCCATCGTGCCGCTCTCTCTGACCGACAATGTGCTGACCTTGCAAGTGCCCTCACAGTTCTTCTACGAATACCTTGAGGCGCATTACATCGACCTGCTCAAGACGGTCATCAAACGCTTCGTTGGCGCCAAAGGAAAACTGGAATATAGGATACCCGTAGACAGCACCAACACCTTCGGCTCCATCACCCTGCCCAGCGCCAACCGCAACTTCCCCAAGAACCCCATTGGTCAACCTGCACCGGAACGGCTTTCATCGGGCCCCATTAACCCGTTTGTCATCCCCGGACTGAAGAAACTGCAAATCGACTCGCAGCTGAACGAGAACTACACCTTCGAAAACTTCATCGAGGGCGAATGCAACCGTCTGGCCCGCACGGCCGGAATGAGAGTAGCCAAAGAGCCCGGCAAGACCGCCTTCAACCCCTTGGTGATCTATAGCGGTACAGGCTTGGGCAAGACCCACCTTTGCCACGCCATCGGACTGGAAACCAAACGTCTGCATCCCGAAAAGACCGTGCTTTATGTGCAAGCCGAACAGCTTTCCACGCAGTATGTGACGGCCAACAAGAACAACAACCGTCCCGACTTCATCAACTTCTACCAGATGATCGATGTGCTCATCATCGACGACATCCAATTCCTCGCAGGCAAGGCTGGCACCCAGGATGTGTTCTTCCACATCTTCAACCACCTGCAACAGAACAACAAGCAGATTGTCATCACCAGCGACAAATTCCCGAGTGACCTGCAAGGCATGGAAGACCGGTTGCTGTCGCGTTTCAAGTGGGGCCTGACCGCCGACCTTCAGTCGCCCGACCTTTCCACGCGTACCTCCATCATTCGTGAAAAGCTGCACGACAACGGCATCACCTTCCCTGAGGAGGTGGTGCAATACATTGCCAGCAATGTGCGCAACAACATCCGCGAGCTGGAAGGCGTGATGAACTCGCTCATGGCACAGTCGCTGCTCAATAAGAAAGCCGTCACCATCGACATGGCGCAGCAAATCATCGACCGCTTTGTGCGCAACACCGTCAAGGAGGTCTCGGTGGAATACATTATTAATATTGTCTGCGAGTATTTCAAGATCACGCCTGAGCAGATGTCCCTCAACACTCGCAAGCGCCAAGTGGTGCAAGCCCGCCAGATTGCCATGTACCTGTCGAAGAAATACTCCAATGCCAGCCTGGTCTCCATTGGCCAACAGTGCGGCAAGAAAGACCACGCCACGGTGCACCATGCCTGCAAGACCATTGCCAACCAGCTTGAAACCGACAAGCAGTTCAAGGTGATGTTTGCCGACATCGAGAAGAAAATCGCCTTGTCATAACCCCACTTTTCATGACCAACAACTTCGGAAAACTCTATCTCGTGCCCAACCTGCTTGGCGCAACCAAGCCTGAACAAGCCATCCCTGCCGGAACGCTCGAAATCGTTAGGAAACTCAAACATTTCGTGGTGGAGAACACCCGCACTTCGCGTCGTGTGCTAAGCCGCATTGGAATGGATAATGCCATTGATGACATCGAATTCATCGAGCTCGACAAGCACAACGCTCGCAACCTTGACCTGATGGAGCACCTCGGTGCCTGCCTGCAAGGCGAGGGCATGGGGCTGATGTCGGAAGCCGGCACACCTTGCGTCGCCGACCCGGGCGCTCTGATCGTAGACTTGGCACATTCCGCTGGCATACAAGTGGTTCCATTGGTCGGGCCCAATGCCATGATTCTTGCTTTAATGGCTTCTGGCTTCAACGGACAGTCTTTTGCTTTCCATGGCTACTTGCCTATCAAGAGCCCTGAGCGGCAGAATGCCATCAAGGACTTGGAGCGTCGTTCGATGACCAACAACGAGACGGAGCTCTTCATCGAAACACCTTTCCGCAACAACGCCATGCTACAGGACTTGTGCAAGAACCTCCACCCTGCCACGCGCGTCTGTGTGGCCTGCAACCTTACTTGCGACGATGAGCTCATCATCAGCCAAAGCATCGGTGAATGGAAAGACTATAAAGGTGATTTGAACAAAAAGCCCGCCGTGTTTTTGGTTTACAGCGAGCCAAGGAGAAGTTTCCAAAGAAAGAAAAGCTGATTTCAAGTCATTGGCTCTCAAGCCAACGTGAAAGGAAGACATTGTAGACGCTATAAGAAACACCTTCAAGCGTTGAGTTGACAAGTATCAGTTCCTTGTCGATGAGTGCTTCCAACAGCCGTTGGGAATTAGCTGATGTTCCAATATTGTATTTCTGGATAAATCGGGTTGAATAAGGTTTCTCGACTGATTGCTCCTTGGCCACAGCCTTCAAATAATTCCATTGGTTGGAAGTCAGTAGGTTGCGCCATTGGATGAAAGTCTGTTCATTTTCTTTTAGGATTTGACTTGCCGAGCGAAGCGCTTCCTCTTTCCCGATGGTTTTCGTGTTTTTTATAAAAAGGTGATTGCAAAGCGATTGCGTGTAGAAAGTATGTAACTTTGTCCAGTCAAGGATGAAATCCAAAGCTTCTTGGGTGACGGCCTTTTTCCCTTTCTCAAACATTCTAACAATGAATTCAGCATATATATCCCTGTCGATCTTTTCAAGGTATAGACAGCGGGTACTCTCGTAAAATGGATTTCGCGCATCGGTGAACATCTCCGTCATCAGATGTTTCTTGCTTCCGCAAAAGATGAATTGCACGTTTTGCAAAGGTTGGATATAAGAGCGCAGCAAAGCTTCCATATTGATACCATAATACCTTATTTGCTGAAATTCATCTATGGCAACAACAACCTTTTTGTCTTGTTTTTCAATGAATTGCAGGATGGATGCCAAAGTTTGCTTCTTTTCATAGTCGGAACGAAAGGTTAGCGTCAGCTCAGGATTCCCCGACAAGGGGTCGTAACTAAGCATAGGGCGAAGACCTCCGAGGAACTGGAAAAACGACTTGACAGCTTTTTTCTTTTCTAACGAGGCAATTACGGCTTCCGAAAACACTTTGATGAAATCCTCCAGAGTTTCTGTCGCATAAATATCAACATAACATGTATTGACATTAACTTTTTGCTGCTCAATTTCATCAAAAATGCGATAAATTAGACCTGTTTTTCCGTATCTACGAGGCGAAATCAGAGTGATATTCGAGCCGTTAACGAGGTATTCTACGATAGTTTTTGTCTCCTCTTCACGATCGCAGAAATACTCTTTAGAAACATACGGAACAAGGGCAAACGGGTTTTCCATAACATTATTATTTACTATCTATAATCGATGCAAAAATACTACTTTTTTTGTATAATACAAAATAGATAGTAAAAAAAGCGATTATTTGACATTTATGGAATATTCAAAACCCTGTGAATCTGCAGCGAAAGCCGCCAGCCGGGGTTCTGCATCACGGCTTCGACGCAGGCTTTCATATTAGCCTTTCGCTGTACTTCGTCTTCACAAAAACAAGGCTGCAAGAAACGACGTCGAGCCTCAATGCCATTGTATTGCGCCAAGTCCTGACCAAGATAAACCACCTTCAATTCATCACAATGTGTCAAAACACAAGGCTCTAAATTGCCACCTTCAAAGGCAGATTTTGGCGAAAGCGTGACCCAGTCCAAGTTGTTCGGCAATGGTCGCGTACCATTGGTTTCAATGGCGATGGTCTTGTTCGTTTTTTGCTTCAGTTCAGCCACAAATGCCTCATCAATAAACAAAGAAGGTTCTCCACCTGTCAGCACAAGCAATGGTGCGACAGGATACTTATTGACTTCATCAACAATCTCTTGCACCGACATCAACTGTCCGTCCTGATGCTCTGTGTCACAAAAATCGCAACGCAAGTTGCATCCACTAAAGCGCACAAAGACCGCAGGCGTTCCGGAGTGGTAGCCTTCGCCTTGAAGGGAGTAGAATATTTCGTTAATCTTGTACAATGTTGAATCGTTGATTGTTTAATTGTTTAATTGATTGGCCATCAGCTTTAACTTCGTTGAATCTTCGATTTCAGCAATCAGTTCTCAGCTCAGAACCAACCAAGCTGATAGCTGACTGCTGATGGCTGATAGCTTATTAAAATCAATCAAAATTTTGTGGGGCGTCGTCCTTGATGTAGGAGGCCTTGTTGTCGCGCGACTCCCACACATCAGCACGGTAGCAGTTCGGGACAGTGTCGACAATCCACTTGGCCAAGTTCTCGGCCGTAGGATTGAAGTCAAGGACCTCGTTGATGTTAGTATGGTCAATCTTGCCATGAATCAGGCGCTTGATTTCGGTGAAGTCGCATACCATGCCATTGCTGTCAAGCTTTTCGGCACGGCAATACACATTGATCTTCCAGTTGTGGCCATGCAGGTTCTCGCATTTGCTCTCATAGTCAAGATAGAGCTGGTGACATGCGGATATTTCTAGGGTTTTTCTGACGTAATACATTGTGATTCAAAATTTAAAATTCAATATTTAAAAAAACCTTTGTAGAGACGCATTGCATGCGTCTCAAATACATTAATTTGTTCCCAAAGACGCATTCAATGCGTCTCTACAATTCGTATTCGGTGTGGTCTTCGATGCCAGCATCTTTCAGAGCCTGGCGACGTTCGCGGCAGGTGCCGCATTTGCCGCAATGTTTCTCACCGCCTTTGTAGCAGGAATAGGTCTCAGCGTAATCCAATCCCAAAGCCTTGCCATGCTCTGCAATTTCCTTCTTGCTAAGGTAAGTATAAGGTGCAAATACCTTAATATTCTCATAGGTTCCCGCTGACACGGCCTCCGACATGGCATTGACAAAGCCCGGGCGGCAGTCGGGATAGATGGAGTGATCGCCGGCATGGTTGGCAATCATCACGCGCTTCAGACCATTGCTTTCAGCAATACCCGCAGCAATGGCCAACATGATGCCGTTGCGGAAAGGTACCACCGTCGATTTCATGTTCTCGTCGTCGTAGTTGCCTTCAGGAATGTCGTCAGCGGTCATCAGCAGGGCACTCTTGAAATAGCGGTGCATGAATTCGAGAGGCACAATGATATGCTTGATGCCCAAACGCTGGCAATGCGTCACGGCACATACACGCTCGCGGCCATTTTGGGTCGAGCCATAGTCAAAGGTGATGGCCAAGGCGATTTCGTCCTTGAACTCATAGAGCATCGTGGTCGAGTCCATGCCACCGGAGATGATGATTACTGCGTCCTTCATTTTAGTTTTCACTTGTTCAGTTATTTAGTTGTTCAGTTAGGAGTTATGGAAACTGGCAAGGAGACGGGCGCGCACCATGTCCTGATGCTCAGCGTCGCCATAGTTGGCAAAAGGCTTGATAGAGATGCCTCCACGCGGATTGAACAAGCCTATGACCTCCAGATACTTGGGATCCATCAGTTTTACCAAGTCCTTCATGATGATATTGACACAGTCTTCATGGAAGTCGCCGTGGTTGCGGAAACTGAAGAGATAGAGTTTTAGGCTCTTGCTCTCCACCATCAGCGTACGGGGAATATAATTAATAATAAGGTGTCCGAAGTCGGGCTGACCCGTCTTGGGGCACAGCGAAGTGAACTCAGGGCAATCCAAAGTCACAAGGTATTCGTTCTCAGGATGTTTGTTTTCAAATGTTTCCAGCACCTCGGGAGTATAGTCGTAGTTGTATTGCGTGTTTTGGTTGCCCAACAGCGTGACACCTTTCAGCTCTTGCTCGTTTCTTGACATAGGGTTTATTTTTGCGGCAAAATTACAAAAAATGTAGAGACGCGCCATGGCGCGTCTCTACAAACCTATTATTATGATTATCAGCAACCCGATGTAGCCTTTTCCAACCGCTTCATAATCGAGAAGATGAACACGGCGGAGAGCAGACAGAGCACCACGAGCACACCCCAAACCATCCAGAGCGGCATACCCGTGCCCCAAATGCGCGCGATGACGCTGGTGAGGTAGTTGCCGATGGCGGTCACGCAGAACCACAGGCCCATCATCATGCCCTTGTACTTGGGCGGCGCCACCTTCGTAACGAAGGAGATACCGATGGGACTCAGCAGCAACTCAGCGAAGGTCAGCACGAAATAGGTGCTGATCAACCAGTTGGGCGAGACTAATGTGCTACTCACTCCACCTTGAGCCTTCAGTTCAGCAGGACTGGCCAAGGGGAAGGAACAGACTACCAAGATGAGGAAGCCGAGGGCGGCCACGATCATGCCCATGCCAATCTTACGAGGCGAGGAAGGTTCCTTGCCTTTCTTCGCCAAGGCGCCAAAGACAGCCATCGAGACGGGCGTCAGAGCGACCACGAAGAACGGGTTGAACTGCTGGAACTGCTGCGGCAGGATGTTGATGAGTTCAGGCATGCCAAGATACAAGGCTATGGCGCCTGCCCAAAGCAACACCGTCACGATGCCACATATCAGTTTGTTGCGTTTTGTCTCCGACTGGAAGATGCCAAACAGGGTGTACACAGAGATGGCAATCAGTGTCAAAGACCAAATATTGAAGCCAATGCGAGTGAAACCCGTGGCAGAGCTTTGCGTATAGTCGCGTGCGAAATAGGTCAGGCAGAGGCCGGCTTGTTGGAACGACATCCAGAAGAAGATGACCACCACGAAGACCAACGCCAAAGCGGTGATGCGTTCGCGCGTCTGCTCCTTCGAGAGTTCTGTCACATTCACGGTAGTGCTTTCCATCGCCTTGGCCTGCTTGGTGTTGACATCAGCGTGCTTGAACCACTTGCGGCAACTCAGGTAGATGGCCATCGAAAGGATCAACGAAATGCAAGCCACGCCAAAACCGTAGTTGTAGGCACCCGACAAGGCATCGATATAGTTGTTGGCAAAACCAGCGAGATTGTTGATATCTCCACCCTGTTGCACTGCCAATGCCTCAAAGCTTGAAAGCGCTTCGGGTGTGATAGTGCCGTCGAGGTATTGGTGCGCCAAGGATGGAATCTGCGGCACATAGCTGAAACCCGCCTTGCCCAGAAAGAGGTCCGTCACCTTGGTGGCCGCCATGGGAGCGAACATCGAGCCAATATTGATGGCCATATAGAACAGGCTGAAGCCGTTGTCGCGGAAAGCACTATATTTGGCCTCATCATAGAGGTTGCCAACCATCACCTGCAGGTTACCTTTGAACAGGCCTGTGCCGATAGCGATGAGTGCCAAAGCAGAGAACATAGTGACTTTGGCCGTGGTGGTTGCCATGGGTACCGCCAGAAGCAAATAGCCTAGGAACATGACCACAATGCCGGTTTTCACCATTTTGCCGTAGCCGAAGCGGTCGGCCAGCATACCACCGATAAGCGGCATGAAATAGACGCATCCGAGGAAGATGCCATAGATGTTACCAGCTTGTGCTTCATTATAGCCGAACTTGGCCTGCAGGAACAGCACAAAGATGGCCAACATGGTGTAGTAGCCGAAACGCTCGCCCGTGTTGGCTAATGCGAGGGCGTAAAGCCCTTTAGGATGACCCTTGAACATAGTTGTCAGTTATTAGTTATCAGTTGTTCAGTTAAACGACAAAGGCTTGCTTGCGCAAGCCCTTGTCATAGATAAATGTATTTCAATTATTTAGCAACTCTTTCAAGCCATTTCACCATGCCGAGCATGATGGACATAGAGAGGAGGCAAATCAAGGCGAAGACTCCCCATGTCATCCACTGGTGCGGGAAAGATTCCAACATCTTAACACCGAGGAAGATCAAGAGGTTGCCAATAGCAGTGGCTGACAGCCACAAACCTTGGCACAAACCCACCATATGACGCGGAGCAATCTTGGAAACGAATGACAATCCCAAAGGTGAGATGAACAGCTCAGCCACGGTAAGGAAGAAATAGGTCACAATCATCACCCACGGTCCAGTCTTCATAGCAATCTTTTCAGCTTCAGGCAGAGCCTTGAAAGCATTGTCAGACGGATAGTTATGAGCCACTGCGATGATGATCAAGAAGAGATAGGCGCATGCAGCGATAAACATACCCAAGGCAATTTTCTTAGGAGTGGACACTTCCTTGCCTTTGCGAATGAGGGATGCAAAGACCCACATGATGATAGGCGTCAGCACAATCACGAAGAACGGATTGATGAATTGCAAAATCTCAGGCGCGAGAGCACTGGTATCCACGAAGTCGCGGGCAAAGACAGTAAGCGATTGGGCGTTCTGGTGGAACGAGAACCAGAAGAACACAGCGATACCGAGCACAGCATACAGAGCAGCCATACGCTGCTTGATTTCTTTGGCGTCGGCAAGACGCTCAGCTTCGGTATACTCTTGCGTATCAGCCTTGACCTTCTTCACCGGATTCGGCAACTTGTGCTTGACAGCGATGAAAATTGACAGGGAGATCAACATGGCCAGCACCGAAACGATGAAGGACAAATGCACACCCGTGTTATAGACCTGCAGGTAGTTTTGGCAAAAACCAGAGAGGTTCTCCGTGGCTCCCGAAAAGCCTTGAGTCAGTGCCGTGAGGTTATCCATGTCATTGCCTTCAGCTGTACCCATAATGAACTTATGGCACAAACGCGGAAGGTCGGCATTGTAGATCAAACCTTTGGTCTTCAGCCACCATTCGCGGATGAGAGGTGCCACAAACGGGGCAATCACGCCACCGATGTTGATGAACACATAGAAAATCTGGAAACCGCTGTCGCGCTTCTCCTTGGCCGCAGCAAGAGCCTCGGGACCTTTCTTGGCAGCTTCAGCCTCGAAATCATCGTACAGCTGACCTACGACGGCCTGCAGATTACCCTTGAAGAGACCGTTACCACAGGCAATGAGCAGCAAGGCAAGCATTGCAAGGACAAAGGGCCATGACATGGCGTTGCCACCTTGGCTGAATACCGGGATGGACAGCAATCCATAACCGATGGCCATCACGACGATACCAGAAATGATTGTCTTCTTGTAATTCTGTGTACGGTCGGCGATGATACCACCAGGAAGGGCAAGGACATAAATCAAGAAATAGAACACTGCAAAGATAAAGCCCGATGTTGTGTCGGAAAGACCAAATTTGGAGCAAATGAACAGCACCAAGACGGCGTTCATGATGTAATAGCCGAAGCGCTCGCCCATATTACTCAAGGCAGCGGCAATAAGGCCTTTAGGATGTTCTTTCTTGGCCTTGTTCAAGTAAAAGATCAAGAAAGGGATGACAATGATTAAGATCATGACAAAGACCACCATCATCCTGTGGTTCTGCCAAAGATTTGCTAATGTACCCATAATTGAGATTTTAAATGATTATTGAATTATTGAATAGATTTCTCGTTTTCCAATTAACGGACAAAAATAGGAAAATAATCAATGCCGTCGCAAAAATGGAGAAAAAAGTCCGAGCATAGCTGAAAAAACACTACTTTTGCGCTTCATTTTTACGACTATGGAAATCAGCAGCAAATACAGCCCTCAGGAAGTTGAAGGCAAATGGTACGAACACTGGATGGACAAGAACTACTTCCACTCCACTCCCGACGAA
>CADCJI010000046.1 GCA_902801625.1 uncultured Bacteroidia bacterium
TTGCCTGATGGGCGCCACCGTCATTGGTCGTGACCTCGGTCCGCGCGTCAGCTCCTCGCTGACCAGCGGCCTCACCGCCGACTGCACCCAACTCGAAATTGGTGACTTCGACGATGTCAAGACCAAGAAACACTACGACAACCTGCTCTATCAGATCCGTCCCGCTTTCGGTGGCAACATCGTGGCGACCATCGTCAACCCCGACCACCGTCCGCAGATGGCTACCGTCCGCTCGGGCGTGATGCAGAAAGCCATCTACGAAGGCAAAGCCAAGAACGAAGTCGTCTATCCCGAGGTGAGCAAGTATGTCTCTCCTGAAGCTTACGTCGTGAAGGTCCTCGACCACCATGTGGAGGCCGCCAAGCACAACCTGAAAGGTTCACCCATCGTGGTGGCCGGCGGCTATGGCATGGGCTCGAAGGAAGGCTTCGATATGCTGTTTGAACTCGCCAAGGTGCTCCACGGCGAAGTCGGTGCCTCGCGTGCCGCCGTCGATGCGGGCTTCTGTGACACCGACCGCCAAATCGGCCAAACAGGTGTTACCGTGCACCCGAAAGTGTATATCGCCTGCGGTATCAGCGGACAGATCCAGCACATCGCCGGTATGCAGGACTCCAAGATCATCATCTCGGTGAACAGCGACCCCGATGCACCTATTAATAAGATTGCGGATTATGTCATCGTCGGAACGGTTGAAGAAGTCGTTCCGAAGTTGATAAAATATTATAAGCAGAACAGTAAATAATAAGGAAAATATGGATAATGTTTTAACCATCATCATAAGCATACTAGCAGGATTAAACTGTGTTCTCTTTTTTAAGATTTGGGGAATGACGGAGAACGTCAAAGAAATCAGGAATCTTTTGGAAGATTCAAAGGAAAGAAAAAAGAATCAAAAAAAGAACAAATTTAACGTTGGAGACCATGTGACGGTAAAGTCATATAATGGTGTAATGGAAATTATGGACATATATGACGATGGGACATTAAGCTGTATTGATGCTGAATCCAACGAAATGGTTGGCGTTTTTAAAGAGAATGAATTAACGAAGAAAAAGTAAGACAATGGCAAACTATTATAATGATAACCCGAACCTGCAATTCTACCTCGACCACCCGCTGATGAAGCGCATCGTCGAGCTGAAAGAACGCAATTTCGCTGATAAGGATACCTACGAAGACGCTCCCGTCGATTACGAAGACGCGATGGAGAACTATCGTCGTGTGCTCGACATCACGGGCGACATCACCGCCAACATCATCGAACCCAACTCCGAGAGCGTCGACCTCGAAGGTCCGCATTTGGAGAATGGCCGCATGATCTATGCCTCCAAGACCGTTGAGAACCTCGATGCCATGCTGAGCGAGATGGTGGCCAGCGCTGATGCCGGCTTCCAGAACATCTGGTCGCTGCAGTCGTGCATCGACACTTTGTATGAATTCGGCAACGAGGAGCAGCGCATGAAATACATCCCGCGCGTTTGCGCCGGCGAGACCATGTCGATGGACCTCACCGAGCCCGATGCCGGTTCCGACCTGCAAAGCGTTATGCTGAAGGCTACTTATAGTGAAAAGGATGGCTGCTATCTGCTCAATGGCGTGAAGCGTTTCATCACCAATGGCGACTCCAACATCCACCTCGTGCTGGCTCGTTCCGAGGAAGGCACCAAAGACGGCCGTGGCCTGTCGATGTTCATCTACGACAAGCGTCAGGGCGGCGTCAATGTGCGCCACATCGAGCATAAGCTCGGTATCCATGGTTCGCCGACTTGTGAGCTGACCTACAAGAACGCCAAGGCCGAACTCTGCGGTGAGACCCGTCTCGGCCTTATCAAGTACGTCATGGCTCTGATGAACAGCGCCCGTCTCGGTATCGCCGCACAGTCCGTCGGTCTGGGACAAGAGGCTTACAACGAGGCTCTGAAGTATGCCAGTGAGCGTCAGCAGTTCCATAAGAAGATTATCGAATTCCCGGCAGTGTATGACATGCTCTCTCGCATGAAGGCCAAGATCGACGCCGGCCGTTCGCTGCTTTACATGACCGCCCGATATGTGGACATCTACAAGTGCCTTGAGGACATCCAGCGCGAGCGTCCGCTGACGCCCGAGGAGCGCGCCGAGTGCAAGAAGTACTCGCGTCTCGCCGATGCCTTTACGCCTTTGGCCAAGGGCATGAACTCCGAGTACGCCAACCAGAACGCCTACGATGCCATCAGCATCCACGGTGGTTCGGGCTTCATCATGGAGTACAAGTGCCAGCGCCTCTACCGCGACGCCCGTATCTTCTCCATCTACGAAGGCACGACGCAGTTGCAAGTGGTGGCCGCCATCCGTTACATCACCAATGGCACCTACCTCACCATCATGAAGGAAATGCTCGAAAACGAAGTCTCCGAGGACCTGAAGCCCTTGCAGAACACGGTGCGCACCCTCGTGGAACTCTACGAGCAGAGCATCAACTACGTGAAGGGTGCCAACAACCAGGAGGTTCAGGACTTCTTGGCCCGTCGTCTCTACGACATGACAGGCGACATCATGATGTCGTTGCTCATCCTCGACGACGCCACCCACGCCCCGCATCTCTTCACCCAGTCGGCCAACGTCTACGTTCACGCCGCCGAGGAAGACGTCATCGGCAAGAGCGTCTACGTGAAGAACTTCATCGAGGAAGACTTGGTGAACTTCAGGGCGAAGGCGAAGGAAGATCTAGATTGATTGACTTTAGTCTTGTTGTATTATAAACGGTATGCCTCGGATGAGGTGTACCGTTTTTTATTAATCCTATGAATTCAAAATCCAATAACGAATCATATTATGCCGAAACAAACTATCATTATTGAATCAAAGTCGCAATTGTCTGTATGTTTTAGATGAACGAGGATTGAGGGGGATAAATGTTATTCAGATTTGCGTCTTACAAATCAGGCATATCCTTCATGTCTCTATTATATCCTAAATCTTTACCACAAATGACATCCATTATACGACATGGAGGATAAACTGAACCTTCTTCACATCTGTATTCAGGCAATTCCTTCACGATTTTTTCATTACCGCTAACCGTCCATATTCTCCAGTTTGCATCTTGGTTTTTAAACACGTACAACTTAGCAGCCATATCAACATCCGTAAAGAAAACCACATTAGAAATGTCTGGTACAGGACCATTGCCGACTTTCACCCATCCGTACTGCTTTACTCCAATGGAGATGATCGTATGGATATAGAATTCGACATCAGTCATGGTATCGTCCTTAAACACACGAATAACATTTCCATTCAACTGATACGCATCTTTGCAAATGTATTGGAAATATCGTTTCCCTTTTTCCGTTTCTATGGAGAATATGTCTCCTTGTTTGATTACAACTCTTTTCATGTTTATGGTAATTTTGGAACTTGTATTACAGTTTTAGATGAGCGAGGATTGAGGGGGATAAATGATCGCATTGTAGAGTTTGAATGTGTTCATAGTTTTGGAATATTGAGTTTGAATTTTTGTGATTAACTTATTGGTTGTGACATTTCTTCCAGTGGGTTTTATCTATGTGTAGTTCGTTCATTGCTTCTTGCTATTAGCGCTCTTCTTCACCAGCTTGGCAGTCTCCTTCACGGTCTCCAAATAGGCCTCTTCCACAGGCGAGAGGGTGTTGCTTTGGTATTTGCGGTATTCAGCAGTGGCCTTCTCCAAGGCTTGGGCATGGCTTACAGAGCCCGCACCTTCAAGCAAGGGACGGTTGCCTGAAGAGAGCACCGAATCTAACTGATGGATATAGTCGCTCATGTACATGGGCTTATGTTCAAGCGAAATAATCATGTCGAGATTATAATAGGTGACCTCGTAGTTTTTGCCATCATCGGCAGTTGTTCGGAATTTCCGAACAACTGATTTTTCATCCAATTCTCCTTCTGCAAAAATATGCTTGATATGTTCGCTGATATTAGATTTGCTGGATTGGTAAAGCATGACCAACTGTTGCTGGTTGAGCCATACAGTATCATTGTCCAATTTTACATTGATCTTCGTCAAACCGTCTTCGGTCTGGTAGATGATGATATCGCCAGTGTTTCCTATTTTTTGTTCCATATTATTGTCCATAGCTTTCGAATGTAAAGATACAAATTATTGGCAATAACCAAATAAATTGCCAAAAATTTGAAATCTGATCTTCTAATGTTTTGTTGATGGATAATGAAAGCATTAGATGATATTTTCCGCAAAATTACGAAAAACTATCACATATTCACCAATTTCCTGATAACGATTCCCTTCACTGTTTCCATCCTAACCAAATAAACACCCCGCACCAAACCCTCAATGCGACACTCAGTTTCATTGACTTCAAAAGCCTTCACCAATCGTCCATCAACGGAATAGACCGAAACCCGCTTCAAGCCCTTGCAAAGGATGGTGAAACTCTCATTTGATGGGTTTGGGAAGATTGTGGTTTCAATGCTTTGCTCGTTTACGGCATCATAGTCCACGGCGTTCACAGCCGCCAAAGCATCTAAAAGGCCTGAGCCGAAGTCGTTGCTTTTGTGTTCAGTGAGTTTTACAGCAGTGCGCTCAAGAATCTCGTCGATTTGCGCGGGCGTGAGTTCGTGGTTTTTGGAGAGCATCAAGGCGATGGTGCCAGCAACCAAGGGTGTGGCCATCGAAGTGCCGTCCATCAAGGTGTAGCCGTCGGTGGTGTTGAAATCCAATGACTTGATTTGCACACCTGGAGCACAAATGTCGGGACGAATGAGGCCAATCTCGGTCGTACTGCCCGCCGTATAGGGATAGTCGTTGTATGCAGTCACGTCAGTCCATTGCGAAGGACCTTCGGACGAGAACGATGCAATGACGTTGTCGTAATTCACCGCACCAACACAAATCACGCAACTTGTTCCGCCTGCATTAACTAACTGGTCTTCGTGCAGATGCGGCGGCGGACAGTCGCCTGGAGTATAGATGTTGTTCGGTACGGGCACCATGAACTGCATTTGTCGGATGTTGCCTGCACAGGCTGCCACCACCACACCTGCTGCCAAAGTGTTGTCGCAGGCCTGGCGCGTCATCAGTTTCTGTGCAGCGTTGGGTTGGGGTCGGCCCAACGACATGTTCATCAAGTCGGCACCATGCTCCAAAGCGAACTGCATGGCGGCCACCCAATGGGTTTCCTCGCCAACGCCATCGCTGTTGAAGGTTTTCAAAGCCATGATAGTGGCCTCTGGAGCGATGCCCGTCTGTGAACCAGAAGCTCCTGTGCCACAAATGGTTCCGGCTACATGTGTGCCGTGTCCCCAATCATCGGAAGGATCGTTGTCGTGGTAGTAGAAGTCGTAGCCGTGATGAGGATAATCCACGCCGCCGTCCCAAAGTCGACCGGCCAAGTCAGCGTGGTCGAGGCGGATGCCCGTGTCAATGACAGCAATCAAAACACCTGCGCCCAAGTAGCCTTGTTCCCATACCTGCGGCGCATTGACTTGCAGCAGGTTTTCCGTGATTTCGCGTCCATTACCTCTCGGGGCAGGTGTGGCCTCGTTTTCAAAAATCCATTGGGTTTCTTGGCAGTGGTAAATCGTCATGATGTCGCGATGTTGCGCCAAGTAGTTGATGGCCGCTTTATTGGCCTTGCAACTGATGCAATTCACAAGCCAAAACTGTTGAATCTCGTCCACCATACCGTTGTGCTCCATCTCGTTCAAAAGTCCAATCAACTCATATTGAGAGGTTTCTGCCTGTCGTTTCAAGGTCTCAATGACAAATTGCCGCTTTTCTTGTTTGGAGGAGAAAAACTCAGCCTCACGAAGCAAGGCTATCGCATCAGATTGCTCTGAAAGGAGGATGACAACCTTTGTTTTCTCCACATTGTCGATGCGTTGCATCTCCACTTCAAGTTCGGGGTCGATGACAGGCAGGGCGGCGAAACTGGCGAGGCCGAGAAAAATCACGATTAGGGTAAAGAAAAGCCTTTTCATAGTCCAAATTTAATTATTAGGCGCAAAAAATAGCTAAATAGTAACACTTGAGCAATATTTTGACAAAACAACGGTGCACCTTGAAAGGCACACCGTCGTCATAAGGCTTTGTGCGACCGAAATCACTCCAAATGCGTAAACTTCTTCGATACCCAGAGCGCATGGCCGTGGAAGTCGATCAGGTAGAAGTCGCCATCTTCGCCGAGGTATAAGAACCTTTCGCCCACTTTCGGGTGGCGGTTGCTGCCATCGCCCCATTTGAAGGTGTCGGCGCTCGTTGAAGGTCCCAACCTCAAACGGAGTTCAGAGCCATCGATGACAACATAGACATCTTCTTCATATCCTCCTTCCTCGAACCATTCCTCATCAGGTATCAAATACCTTTCTGCTGAATACTCATATTCAGGGTAGTATGCCTTGAAAATAGTGCTAAGTCCTTGGTAGAAAGGATCAATGGTACCATCAGCCCAGCGGCGCGCCCAAAAATGGAGGAAACGATAACTGATGTTGGAAAAGACATAGCTGTCATCATCGAGCTTCAAGCGATTCAAATAAAAACCGGCATCATAATCATCAAATTCCCAGCCCTTTGTTTCGACCGATGTGTTGAAAATCCTTTCGCGTTCTTCTTGGCTATAGGTACCATCATAAAGTGCGTCGTGGATCACCATCATGATATGCATCTGACGGTATAAGTAGTTATCGATGAGAGGCTTGCTCATCTTTACGAACTTTTTGTCGGATACCACTCTTTGTGCGAGACCAGCAAGGTATTCAATGGCCTCTGGGTTGTAATGCCCGAAAGTTGCCTCGTTATTGAGGTCCCATTGACCGTCATGATGTGGCCCCGAAACATAAAGCGGGCAGGGAAGCATTTGTTGCAACTCGTTCAGGGAGATGAGCGAGGCCAAATGGCTTCCCGTGACGCGGATACCACATTCAGGCCAATAGTCATACTCATTAAGCAAGGTGTGCTGGGTTTTGTCGAGGTTCATAGCAGCATCCTTGAAACGCTGTGCGTTATTGTCTCCGCCACTCATGAAGGCGCTGAAAACTAAAGCTGAAGCGAAGACCGCAAAGGCCTTTCCCATTTTCGAAAAGATAGAATGTTTTGTCATGATAATGAGGTTTTGAATGCCTCAAAATTACAACTTTTTTTGTCAGCTATGCAGTTGTGGCAAGAAATCTTTTTCCTTGCCAAGTGTTCCTTTCTTCCATCCTTTTTTCTATGCGCGATAGCACCTCATCATAGCGCAGCTTCATCCAAGGCTCAGAAATGAGATAGCGTGGTGGCACCTCTCCAGCGAAACGCTCAATGACAATGTCAGGGTTTAGCCGTTCGGCAAAGTCGATGACAAAATCAATGTATTCCTCAAGGTCGAAGAGATGGAAATGCTCGGGGTGCTCAAGATATTCCTCAGCCATCGTGGTACCTTTGAAGATTTGCAGTTGGTGGAACTTGACCGTGGTCAAAGGCAGTTGTGAAATGATGTCAGCGGCATCGAGCATCATGGCTTTGGTTTCTCCAGGCAGACCGAAAATGAAATGTGCTCCACAGGGGATGCCGAAGTCAGCTGTCATGCGGATGGCGCGTTCTGCCGTGGCGAAGTCGTGCCCTCGGTTGACGCGCTTCAAAGTCTCATCATAGACACTTTCCACGCCGTATTCCAACATGACATAATGCGTTTTGTGTGTCTCGTTGAGGTATTGCAAAAGGGCTTCGTCAACCAAATCAGGCCGCGTTCCAATGACGATGCCGATGATTTTTGGTGTTTCCAAGGCTTTTGAGGTCATGTCATTCCTAGGCGGGAATTGCGGGAAGTGGGAATCTATGGCCTCAAAAGCCTGTTCGTAGATGCTTTTCAACTCCGCCAACGGCTTATAAGTATTCGAAAACGGCTGAAAATAAGCCAAATATTGGCTCGCCCGACGGTAACGCTTTCTATGAAACTCAATACCTTCCTCAATCTGTTGCTTAATGCTCTTTTCTGGCCGACAATACGACGGGTTGAAGGCCTCATTGCTGCAAAAAGTGCAACCACCTGTGCTGATTTTGCCGTCGCGATTCGGGCAACTGAAGCCCGCATCAATGCTGATTTTCTGCACGCGACCGCCAAACTGCTTCGTAAAGTAGTTGCTGTAGCTGTTGAAACGCCTATTGTTGCCCCAAAGAAAGGTCATGGCTTGGAATAATCTGGGTTATTCAAAAAAGTTTCATCCGTCAAGGTGCTCAAAAACGCCTTCAGCTGGGCTTTCTCCAAATCTGTGAGCTGCACGCCACCGTCCATTACATGGTGCATCAGTGGGTTGATGTTCTCAGAGTCTTTCACGCCCTCGCTGTAGAAGTCGATGACCTCATCCAAGGTGGTGAAACGCCCGTCATGCATATAAGGTGCCGAAACGGCGATGTTGCGCAGGGTAGGGGCTTTGTAGGCACCTCGGTCCCAATGGCTTCCCGTGACGGCTGAGCGGTCTTCAGAGTCGTTGAACTCGTCATCCAAGCCATTGTTGTAGAACAAGTTGGTGGTCATCAGTGCCAGACCACCGCCACCATGGCAGTGGAAACAGTCGGCACCTTCCTCGGTGCAGAACAATTCATAACCAGCCAATTCATCTTCGGTAAGTTCTTCTTCGCCGCGCAGGTAACGGTCAAATTTGCTGTCGGCTGAGACCAAACTCCGCACAAATTGGGCTATGGCTTTTTCGACATGGACAAAGGTGACCTCACGGCTGCCAAAGGCTTTCTCGAACAAATCGGGATAGTCATCGGTCTTTTGCAGGTATTTTACTACCTGGTTGGTGTCCGCATTGATTTCCACGGGACTGGTGACTGCCGCCAAAACCATATCCTCTAAAGTGGCTACGCCTCCATTCCAGCCCAATCCTGAGCGGTTCCAAGCTAAGTTAATCAAGGGCAGCATGGCATGATGGGTGTTGGTCGGAGCGCCGTATTCAAAGTTGTGTTCTTGATGGTGGCAGGAGGAACAGCTGCGGATGCCATTCGTTCCGTCGCGACCCGAAAGACGCGGGTCATAAAACAGCTTTCTGCCCAACGCCACGCCTTCCTCGGTCATAGAATTGTCGGCAGGGATGTTGTTTTTCGTAGGGAAATATGAAGGTTGGTCAAGCTCGTATGGCGTTGGGGCATAATGGTTTTGCTCGGGCTTACAGGCCGACATAATCAATAGAAGCCCCATTGCCAATTTGCATATTTTTTTCATCCTTCTCGCCATCTTTATCCCGAATCTTAAATCTTAAATCTTGAATCTTTGAATTTCGAATCCACAATTCTTTCTTTCACTTTTTCCCAGTTCCAAAAATGTGGCTTGGGCGTGGCCTTCTGCATCACAATTTTGAATTTTTCTGCAAGTTTATTATCTTTTCTCATGTCTATATTGTTTTCATTTTCAGTAGGTTTCCCGATTCTAAACACATCCTTTCCGTTTCCGTTGAGCAATCGTTGCGCGGTTTGGTTCTGCATGATGTGGCTCCCGAATTCGTTGAAGTCGATGGTATGTGGATTGCGGAACCAGTTGTCGATAACCATGGTCAAGTCAAGTTGGTTTTCGGCGTTGGCTTTGACGGTGAAATCTATGGGCAACTCCACGATGAAGTAGTTTTGGTAGAATTCAGTGCAGTCTTCGTTCTGCCCAATGCCGAGGTGGATGGCTAATGGCGCAAGTCGTCCTTCGTCGTTCAAATATTTCCCATTTAACTTCATATAATGGTAGCCTCCGCCTAGCATATCAGGCCAAAACATCTCCGACTCTGGTGGGTCATTGAAAAGGCCTGTTTGGTTATCGGTTTCATCAAGGCCAAAGGTGAAACGGAGCGCGGTGTAGTGGCCAATAGGCAGGGACTGGGTATGCAATGTTTGCGATTCCGGGATGTTGGTGTCCATATAAAAAACACGGTTGATGCCTGCTGTGTCGAGGAGATTGCGTTGAAGGAGCGGAGTCCAATTGCTTGCCTCGTTTTGTAGTTCCAAGTTGGAGAGGAACCATTGGACCTCAGTAACGAGGAAGGTATTGCCCGCTTCGTTGTTATAACATAAAGTGTCAGTGACCAACGGCATGTTATTGATTTCATAGCCGATGTTAATGTCGATTTCGGCCTTTTCGTTGCGCTTCGAGCAGGCTGCAGCTAGCAGGGCAAACAAAAATACCACTATTTTGGTTTTCATCTCCAATGATTTTAACTCACTTCGTGTCGTTGAATCTTCGATTTCGGATGCGAAATTACAAAAAATCTGCCAAAATTGTGTATTTTTGCACCTCAAAACCGAAATACAATGGCAGAATTCAAAATTGGCGATAAAGTGAACTTCCTTAGCACCGTCGGTGGAGGCAAAGTCACGAAAATCATAGACTCCCGTATGGTGATGGTCGAGGTGGAAGATGGCTTCGAAATTCCTACTTTAATTACGGATTTGGTACTCGATTATCGTTCCATGCCTGCCCCAAGCAAACAACAACAGACGGTTGAAAAAGTGCAGAAAGAGGTTCAGGGACAGGAACTTCTGAAGCAACAGCAGGCCGAAGAAGCAAGAAAGGGTGGTCTGCGTCGCTTTGCAAAAGAGGCTGAAAAGGAAGGTGTGTATTTGGCTTTCGTGCCACATGAGCAGCAATGGCTCCTCACGGGACCGCTCGATGTAGTACTTGTCAACCACACGCCTTACGAGATGCTCTACACCTTCACCATCAAGGAGGAGGACAAGTTCGCCAATGTGGACTTCGGCCAGGTGGACAAATACGAGAAAATTGTCATTGAGACCATCTCGCGCGACGACCTCGAATATTGGCTCAACGGTGTGGTACAAGCCATTTTGACGGCTGAAACTTCTGATTGTGTGCTGCTTCCGCTGAATGCGCCATTCTCGCTGCGTCCTGGACGGTTCTACAAGGAAGGCAGCTATCTTCCTTCGGGCATCTTAGGCGAGAAATCGGTGATGATTTGCCTCTCCGAGCTCATTGCTCTCAAGCACGGTGACAGCGATTTTACTAAGATTTTGAAGGAAGGTGTTGGCGCTCAAGCTCCCGCGAAGAATCTGGTGAAGCAAGAAGCACCCATCGACAAACACAAGGTCGCTCCAGGCGAAGCCATCGTTGATTTGCACATTGGTGAGTTGGTCGACAACATTTTGGGTATGTCGAGCCACGATATGTTCAAGATACAGACTGACTACTTCAAGAAAATGCTCGACAGCGCGATTGCCGCCGAATACACCAAGGTTACTTTTATTCACGGTGTGGGTAATGGCGTGCTGAAAAATGCCATCATCGAGGAATTGAAGAACTACAAGAACACCGAGAACCGTATGGCCAGCATTGCCAAATTCGGCGTAGGTGCCATCGATGTCATCATATCTGAAAAGAAATGAGGAAGTCCTTAGTGATAGGATTAGTGTCGCTGGTACTTGCTTCCTGCGCGCCCAAGGATGATCCTTTCTTCGGGCACTGGACGGTAGACAAGGTGAATGTCGATTTCGATGCCGATTGGGCAACGCCTGAGATGGTGCGACAATTTGGCTCGATGGAAAAGGACAATGTCGTCTTGATCAGCAATGATTCCGTGTTGACATTGGTCATGGACGGCGATACAATGCAAGGCAAGTGCTCGTTGCAGGGTACCCGTATTGTGGTTGACGGTGAGCCTTGGGGGTGGTTTGAGGAGGGTATGATAAAAACAGAGACCTCCACGCCAATGGGCTATGTGAAGACCTCTTATGTAAAATCCAATCAGTGAACCCGCAGGGAATCGAACCCTGAGCTAAGGAACCGGAATCCTTTATTTTATCCATTAAACTACGGGTCCTATTTTGGACTGCAAAGGTAGAAAGATTTTGGAAATTTTGTACCTTTGCTGGTTCAAAAAGCATTTATTTTAATATAAACAACTGAATTTTAATTGCTTAAGATATGAAAAGTGGAAAACTGAAACAAGAAATTCTGGCCTATTTCTATTTGATTTTAGGATCGGCTCTTTTCGCTGTCGGCGATGTGATGTTCGTGAATCCCTATCACTTGGCTCCTGGAGGCGTTTACGGTCTTGCCAACGTGTTCAACGCTTTATGGGGGTGGAAGATTTCCGTGTCTGGCATTTGCATGGACATACCTTTGCTGATTATCGGCACGATTATCTTGGGACCTAAATTCGGCATTAAGACCATTATCTCGGTGATCTTGATCCCCGTGTTTACTTATGTCCTTGAGACTTTCTGGGGCTATGCACCTGTGATTCATGGTGGTGCAGTGGCGGCCGATACCCAGTCAGCACTCTATTACATCGCTAAGGACGGCTCACAGAGTTGGTTCATGCCCGACATGTTCTTGAATACTGTGGTTTCGGGCCTTATCTATGGTGTGGCTATCGGTGTCATCTTCCGTTCGGGTGCCACTTCGGGCGGTTCTGATATCATTTCCATGATTATTCACAAATACACAAAAATCAGCCTTGGAACACTGGTGCTTATTGTCGACAGCATCATCTCGCTGACCACGCTGCTTGCCTTTGAAGATTTCCGTTTGCCCATTTATTCCATCATCCTTATCTTCATCGAGAGCAAGATTATCGACTTGGTGGTGGAAGGCGTAAAGAGCTACAAGACAGCTTTTATCGTTACGGATAAGATTGAAGAGGTGCGCAACTTCATCATCAATAATTTGGACCGCAGCGGTACCGTTTTCGCGGGTAGCGGCCTCTATCAAGGTGCTGAACGCAAGATGATTTATGTCACCTTGAACCGTTCAGACTTGGTGAAATTGAAAGCCAACCTTCGTTTCCTCGATCCGAATGCATTCGTCAATGTGATTGAAAGTTCCGAGATCATGGGCAATGGATTTAAGGCACTGCCTACTGAATAGCCTTTAGTACCTGCTCAATCGCCACGGGGAAATACGCCTGCTCCAGATGGTGGATTTTAGCCGCCAGGGAGTCAGGCGTTTCTTTTTCATCCAAGCTGACGCGGGCTTGCAGGATAATCTCACCGCTGTCGTAAATCTCGTTGACATAGTGGACAGTGATGCCAGATTGGGCTTCCTTGGCCGCCACTACGGCTTCATGCACATGCTCGCCATAGAAGCCTTTGCCGCCATATTTGGGCAAAAGGGCAGGGTGGATGTTGACAATTTTCTTCGGGAAAGCCTTGACCAAGTTCTCCGGAATCTTCCAAAGGAAACCAGCCAACACGATAAGGTCGACATGAAGGTCTTGCAGCTCCTTAATGAAGGCTTCGCTTTTGAATTCTTCTCTATTGATCATACGCAGGGGAATGCCCAATTTCTTGGCTCGTTCAATGGAATAGGCCTTGGGATTGTTACAAACCACATTGACGATTTCAACATCTTTGTTGTCGGCAAAGTACTCGGCAATGCGCTGCAGGTTGGTGCCGTTGCCGCTGACGAATATGGATAGTCTTTTCATTCTTTGTATCTTATGGTTACGGTTTCATTTTTACCCAAATCGAACCACACCAAATAGCCTTCGTCCACCTTGCGGAAATCGATGGCTTTGCCTTCCACCACGATGGGTTTGGTGCATAGCAAGGTCAGACCTTTGATGGCTTCATTGGTGTTGGTCAATTGTATGGTCTTGTTGTCGATAATCAGGTACTCTATGCTGCTGAGCTTCTCGTAATAGCTGAGGTATTGTTCAATGGTAGTGGGTAGGATTTTCTTCTCATCGCGGAAATGGGCAAGTTGGCTCAACGCGAAGTTGAAGCCAGGCATGGCTACGGCGGTGCCGTTTTCATTGTACTGCCAGAAGGCGCGATCAGGATTACTCCAGGCTGGATAGACATGGGTGATAAACACATTGTGTTGGTCCACAAGACGTTGCAGGCGGATGCTGTCGAAGTAGTAATACCATTCGTGGTCTTCGTTTACCTCTAAGGTCGAGGGTGTCGACCAAAGCAGGAAGTCTTTGTCGCCATTGGGCAATGTGGTGATTTGGCGGTTGGGCAGGGCATCGCCGAAGCCGTCGAAAGGTTGCACGAAATGACCGTCGAAGTTGTGGCTTTCCATCCGGTTTTCCTCGTAATAGGCGTTCCAAAGATATCGCACGCCGTTCTTTTTCCAAAGCTCGGCGGCATATTGTGGCGAATCGGGCAGCAGGCCGTCGCAAACCAAGTCCTCGCGGTTCTTGTCGGGGCCGTTGTTATAGCCATGGTCAATCCAACTCTTGGTGTCGAATTGCCTTCTCATGAAACGCATGGCCTTGGGGAACTCGCTAGGGATGGTGGTGTAGACTTCGGGCGAATGTAAACAGATTTCAAAACCTTCTTTCTTGATGGTTTTCAGCAGTTTATAAAACTCTTTGTCCGTCTTAATGGAAGCCACCAAACCTTTGAAAAGTCCATTGCTGGTCTTTTCGTTGGTCACATTGTTGGGATTCCAATAGAACACACTCTTCGTGACGGGGATGTTGAAGTAACAGAAACCACCGACGGCATCTTCGGGTTTGGTAATGTTTTCATTTCCAAAAAGTACGGCACGATGCGTTCTGATATCCGTCCAGTCGGCATGCTCGGTGAAAATGAAAGCGCTTTGGTAGCCATCCCAAACGGGCATGAGGCGAGGAAGGTCGTCGGGGGCCTTTGAAAAGATATTGAATTCTCCTGTCAGCACCTCACCGGCTTTGACGTTACGGTAGGAAATGTCCTCGAAATAGTCGCTTGTGTCGCTACGCATTGGGTAATGCAACAAAGGATGGTCGCGCCAGTAATCGATGTTGAAACAAGCAGTACGGTTCTCTACGTCCAATTGTAGCGAGGAAATCTCCGTGTTGTGGTAGGTGCTGAATCCGGTGTTGCCGTATTTTATTGAAAATCCTTCACGATCAAGATAATAGGTAGGCTGTAGGTTAAGACTGTCGATATGCTGGTTACGGCGGTAAGCAGTAATATCACCTTTCTCAGGCAGAGAAAGAACAAAAGCCAATCGGAGCAATTTGACATCTTCCTTGAATCGTGTTTTTGTCGTGATTTTTCGACCGAAACGGGGTTGGTAATCCCATCGGTCTTTCAGTTTATAGGATTTATCCCAGATAATTTCCCGCTGGATGTCGATTTCCGCAATGGATGGGTCATTGATGGTGTCGCCATCAGCATTGATATATTCAACGACAGGCTTTAAATCATACCAGTAATCGTATTGCAATTCAAAATATAGTGTATCATTTTTGGTTAATGAAGCAGGCTCTCGTTCTATTTCAGGCTGATAGCTTGGTAAAGCATCGGCTTTGACTTTCAATTGTGCGTCATCAAAATACAGCCTTTCTTTCGCTTTATTCCAAACATAGACCTTAATCTCACTGCCTTGCGTATAACAGGCAGGGAAGTTGAGGTCAAGCTGCATTTGCGACCAATCAGTTGTGTCGTTCACATAATCTGCAAGGGGATAGGCGGCCCAATAACGGTTGCGGATGGTGTCGTCGATGCTCACCACGATGTCGGCTTGGGTGTTGGCATCGGCCTTAAACATGAAGTCGTATTTGCAGTTGACATTCTGGTTGGGAAATTCCTTGCCTGCGTTAATGCCGAAGCCCAAACCATATTCGTGCAAAGAGTCGCAGATAGAGATGTAATTCTCTTCCGTTGCGCTGCTGTCGGCCACGATATGAAGGTTGAACCAAGGCGCATTCCACTCCTGACGGTTCTCGAAGTCATTGGTATATACCTGTGCCTTGGCCAAAAAGGCGGCAAATATGGCCGCACAAAACAGTATGATTCTGGGGTAAAACCTCATCAATGTCTTTTTTTCGGCAAAAATAGTGTTTTTTTGTGCTGAATCAAGCTCGCTTTCGGCAAAAAACTCTTGGTTCCTTTATATATATAAATAAGGTGTACCTCAAAAACAGTCTTGAAAACAATTTTGGTAGGCAATGTAAAAAGTCACCCTTTTACCTCAAAAACATGTAAATTTTCCAGAGAACCTTGGCCAAAATATGCATCTTTGGGTTGAAAAAGTAGGTTTTGTGCCCTGAATCTCATGATTTTTTGAAAAAATTGTTGTTTTTAAATATCTGATAATCAATATAATATAAAAAAGTTTCAAAAAATCGAAAAAAAGTGTTGCGCGTAATGAAAAAAGCTGTACTTTTGCACCCGCTAAACGAGAGAGGGGAAAGCAAGATTATGGAAGACGTTTGGCACAGTTCTTTGAAAGCTTGAGGCCAGCACAAGAAAACGGTCCGCAACCGTCGTGGAGACGGGAGGCGGACACGGGAAAAGGAACACAAGAGAACGAAGGCGGAACCCGAGATTCAGAACAAAAACAAGAAGTACAATATTACAACGAAGAGTTTGATCCTGGCTCAGGATGAACGCTAGCGGCAGGCCTAATACATGCAAGTCGGACGGTAAATGCCCCT
>CADCJI010000047.1 GCA_902801625.1 uncultured Bacteroidia bacterium
AACAGAAGTCCTTGTGATGTTGATTTACCGTACTCCTGATCCACAACCAAGAGCATACGCACTCGAAATGAATGTCGTTGGAAGATTCAAGGTTGGGAATACGACCCCTAAGCCTGATCCCAAGCCTGAACCTAAGTACGAACCATATGATTATAAAGATGACCCTGATTGCGAGTGTATGAAAAGGCTAAATAACCAAAAGACCGACAGCCATATCCGATTCAACGACTTTTATGGTGAGGTAAAGATTCGCCCTAACTGTGCAGAAGACGATTCCTACGAGTTTGTTGATTTTAATACCGTTATTTACGAATGTGACCGCATCAAGACCGAGGAGGAATCCGGGGCCATCTTGGGCTTGGAAGACATGAGCACGTACGTCATGGGGCCTGAGACTAAATTGATTATCCAGACCGAAGAAGAAAACATCTCTAAAATTGAGATACTGCTAGGCACCATGTGGTCAAATGTTAAAAAGATGGCCAAAGGGCAAGCCCTTGAGATTGAGATGGGGCAATGCTCTTCTGGTCAAAACGGCACTATCTTCGCTTGTGAGGAGACGGGCAAGGAGTCGAAGGTGTGGCTGTTTGCGGGCAAGGTCACGGTCACCAACAAAAAGACCAAGAAAGCCACCGTGCTGCAGCCCGGGCATCCCTATGGACCACATCACCAACCACTATACCAACAAGCCGATCAGCAAGCTCAACCTTGAGAGCATCTGCAAACCCAACATAGGCACTTCCACCAAGAACTCCACCGCTGGCAAGAAACCCACTACGAAGAAAACTACCATCAAACCAAGCAGCGACCAGACTATTGAAGAAGGCGTGTATGTCATCCGCTTCGCTCACGACCCAGAATATGTGCTGACGTTGAAGGATGGGAAGGCGAAAAACGACAACACCGTGCACTTGTGGAAGTGGAGAAACGACAACTCGCAGAAATGGAGAGTGACCCACGAGAACGGGAAGATTGCCATCCGCAGTATGGTCGACAACAACTACGCCCTTGACGTGAAGAATCTCAACTACAGCAACAACGCCGAGGTCATCCTCTACGGCTACCACGGCGGTGACAACCAGCTCTGGATACCCGAAAAGCAAAGCAACGGCTCCTACGTGCTGATGACAGCCGGCAACACGGCCTTCTGCCTCGACCTTTACGAAGGCGACGCCAAGAACGGCGGCGTGATCGAACTATGGAGCACACACAAAGGATTCCAAGAGCAGTGGACCTTCGAAAAGGTTGAAACCACAGGCAAACTGAAGACCAGCAACAATCAGAAAAGTGGTAACAAGTAGATCAAACACGGCAAGCAGAATAACAAGGGCAAGCAGAACACGAAAGGCAAGCCGAAGAAACAGCTCAAGATCAAGCAATAGTTTCCGATTATTATAGATTCCCCTTCGGGGAATGGAACTAATTCTTTTATCTACACGCGTCGGCTCGTGACGTTTACAATTCGTAAGCTCCACAAGCCGCCGCTTATCACTTATTGACGTTGCTCCATTCCCGAAGGGAATCTATAGGAGGTCTTTTTTACTCGTAAAGCCGATGCTCTTTCATATACTCAAACGCCTTCTCTGGCATGAAATGCCTGACATCGCGGCCTTCCTTGATGCATTGCCTAATGAAGGTGGACGAGATTTCAATGATTGGGGTCTTCAGCACCGTCACAGAAGGATAATTGATAAGTTCGCCGCCATCGTAGCCTTCGCGGGGAAAGACCAAAAGCTCATAGTTGTCAAGAATCTTTTGGTACTCTCGCCAGTTCTTGAAGTTTTGCAGGCTGTCCATGCCGCAGACGAAGACAAACTCGCTGTCGGGATGCTGCTCCGAGAGGGCGGTTAGGGTATTAATGGTGTAAGAAGGCGTGGGCAGGTGCATCTCGATGTCGCTGACATGGATGCGTGGGTCATCGCCGATGGCAAGCTGAACCATCTTGAGGCGCTCGTCGTCGTCAAGCAAATCCTCTTTTTTCTTCAAGGGATTCTGTGGTGTGACCACAAACCATAACTCGTCCAAGTCGGAGAACTCGACCAAATAGTTGGCCAGCATCACATGGCCGTGATGGATGGGGTTGAATGAGCCGGAGTAAATGCCTACTTTTTTCATTGGTAGTAAACCTTATAGGAATACCATTTTCTAGCCTTAACCGTCATTGCGGGCTTGACCCGCAATCTCCTATGCGGTTGGGTGTCATCTTCGCGCTTGGGAGATGGCGGATGTTCCTCCGCCATGACGTCAAGAGGCGAAAGGTATCCCTTACCCAGTGTATGAATCGTTGGAACTATTCAAGAACGTAGTGACCACTTCAAGGATCTCGCGTTTGGCGGTTTCGAGGTCGTCGTTGATGACAGTGCGGTCGAACTTGCCTTGGGCAAACTCCATCTCCCAAGCCGCCTTGGCAAGTCGCTTTTCAATCTCTTCCATCGAGTCGGTCTGACGGTTGATGAGTCGCTCGCGCAGTGCCTCAATCGACGGGGCTTGGATGAAGACCGACAAGGCTTGGTCGCCGTAGTGGTTCTTGATGTTCACGCCACCGCAGACGTCCACATCGAAGGCCACGTGCTTACCCTCTTCCTGCATCTGGGCAACAACGGAGAGCAAAGTGCCGTAGCAACGGCCGGGATAGACCTCTTCCCACTCAAGGAATTCGCCGTTCTCGACACGCTGCTTGAAGTCTTCCATGGTGAGGAAATAATACTCGCGACCGTTCACTTCTTCGCCACGGGGTGGGCGAGTGGTGGCCGAAACCGAGAACGCCATCTCAGGGATGTTGGCCATAACGTGATTCAACAAGGTCGTTTTGCCCGAACCCGATGGGGCACTGAAGATTAGAAGTTTTCCTTTCATAGTTGTTTTTATTGCAGCTGGCTACTGGCTACTGGCTCTTGGCAGCATTAACCGCAGGTCGTGGTTTTTTCTTCTTTTTTTGCTGCCAGAAGCCAGAGGCCAAAAGCCAAAGGCTATTACAAAATATTACAAACTTGCTCTTTTATCTTCTCCAACTCATCCTTCATCTTGACGACAATCTTTTGGATGTTCACCTCGTTGGCCTTCGAGCCTAAGGTGTTGATTTCGCGGCCCATCTCCTGGGCGATGAAACCGAGTTTCTTGCCCGCCTGGTCGTCGTCGCAGCTTTCGTTGAAGTAGTTGCAATGTTGGCGCAGGCGCACTTTTTCCTCAGTGATGTCGAGCTTTTCAAGATAATAGATCAGTTCCTGCTCGAAGCGGTTTTCATCGTATTGGCCGGATGTGGTCAACTCGCTGAGGTTCTTGGTGATGCGCTGTTTGATGACCTCGTGGCGGCTCTTTTCATAGGGTTCCACTTGTCCAAGCAGGTCAAGAATCAATTCCACGCGGTGCAGCAAATCCTTCTTCAAAGTGTTGCCTTCTTGGATGCGGAAGCCGTCGACGATGTCCAAGGCTCGGTCGAGGGTCTCAGCCACTTTGGCGACAAAGGCTTCGTCGTAATTTTCCACAGGGATATTGAAGATGCCCGGCATGCGGAAGAGGATGGAAGCCAAGTCATCGGCAGGAGCCACGTTCAAGGCAACGGAGATGGCCTCAATCTGTTCCTTGTAGGCCTTCACAATGTCTTGGTCGATATGGTAAGTCTGGCTCAGGTCGGTGTCGGTGATGGTGATGACCACATCCACCTTGCCGCGTTGCAGCTTAGCCCCGATTCTGTTGCGGAAATCCAATTCTGCAAAGCGCAATTCGTTGGGCAGCTTCACCTGAAGGTCCAACTGCTTGCTGTTGAGGGTTTTAACTTCTACTGATACTTTCTTCGCGTTATAGGTTTGTTCGGCAATGCCGTAACCTGTCATGGAACGAATCATAAATTTTGTATTTGCGAATAAAACTATTGCTGGACGAATCCCCAAGGCTTGCCGTAAAGGTCGATTTGTGTGCCTTGCGAGATTTGGGCGCTTTGGATCAGGTTGATTCTGGAGGAGAACACGCCGTAGCCTCCTTTGACATTGGTGTAGTCGGGCACGGCTTGCGAGAAGCCTGACTGCGCGTTCACCTGAATGTAGTTGTAAAGTTCATCGCCACCAGCTGCCAATCTGATTTCGATGGGATACTTGTCGAACGAACGCACCACATTGGGGTGGTTGACGTCGTAAACCGTATCGCCACCGATGGCAGTTTCCAAAAGGTTGAACAGGATGTTGTTGCTGTAAGTGAAGAAATACAGCCCGTTTTCTGAGTTCAAGCCATCAACGCCCCTGGCACCACATGAATACGACACTTGTTTGTCGACCATCGGGCCTCCGTTGATGGATTCGTGGTAGTTGAAGACGAACTTCACGTCGTAAAACACAGCGTTGTCGGCGGCAGTGAATTTGATTTTGCCGACTTTATCTGAAGGATCGGAGGTGAAGTGGAGCGAGTAGGTCGCAATTTTGAAGCCCTCACCGCCAACGATGCCCGTTTCGGCAGAGATGGTGTCGTTGCCCTTGAAGACAACGAGTTTGTATTTGTATTTGGAGTGGCCGTTGTTGTTGGCGAACTTTTCCTTATCGGTGGTAAAGTACACTTTTTGGTTGGGCGAGTAGAAAAGGCCTTCCTCCTTGTTGTGCAGGGTCGTCGTGTCAAGCGTCAGTGTGTCACCCGTAGGTTGGTACTCGTTGCCGTAAACGTTCTTGTATTCAACTATATAGGCTTTTAATTTGCCTGGGTAATTGCACGAGTCTGCAATGAGGGCCACCTCATTGGCGTTGATGTGCTGTTCATTATTGCCCAAGAAAGCCCTGTTGACCCTCACGTAGTTGGTGTCAACTGTGGCATCGAGCAGGCCATAAATCACAGGGATGTCTTTGTATTCAGAATAGAGGTCCACGTCTGTGGTACAGGCATTGAAAAAGGCTAAGCCAGTGAGTAAAAAGAATAAAAAGAGTTTTTTCATCTTTAGGTCGATTGTTTAGAAACTGCAAAGGTAGCAATTTTTCGTAAAGCTTCGTATGTTTTGGTAATTATTGCTCCTTGAAGCCCCATGATGTCATGCCAAACAACTCTCTTATGGTGTTGGCAGAGAGTGAGACCGTCCTTTCAATTTGGGTGCGGGATGAAAACAGGCCATAGCCGCCTTCGATGTTGGTGTAGTTTGTAAAAAGTGTCATCGGACTGCTGGCTTGAGCGAGGTTGGCGATATAGTAATAGGTCAGTTCGTCACCTGCGGCACTGATGGAGATGACGAAATCGTCGATGTAGCGAACCACGTTGGGATGGTTGGGGTTCGTTATGGTGTCTCCTCCGATGGCGTTGGAGAGGGCGTTGAATAACCAATTTGCGGAATACTCCAAATAATAGGAGTTCTCTGATCCTTCTAACTTGGTGAATTCCTTGATGGTTCTTGTTCCGAAAGTGCGGCTGACGCTTTTTTTCTTCATTCCTTGGCCTGGCTTTTGCTCGCGGTAGTTGAACTGCATCGAAACTTCGTAAAGGGAAGCGAAGTCGTCGGCCCTAAACATGATTTTCCTCACTTGTTCTGTCTCGGCCATCTGGAAGCTCACGCCACTCGTCATAATGGCGAATTCACCATTGCCAACCATGTTGGTTTGGGCAGTAAGCGAGTCCCCGTTGGGCTTGACCACGATGAGACGATATTTATACTTGCCCCCATCCATGCCTGTGTTGAAAGGTTCGGTGGTGTAATAGAAGGTTTGGTCGGGGGAATAGAAGGTACCCTCCTCTTTGTCATGAAGGGTTATGGTGTCAAGCACGATAACGCGTCCAGTAGCTTCATATAGGTCTCCGTGGGCCTTTTTCAGTTCGATGATGCGGACATCCAACTTGCCAGGATAGTTGCTCGAGTCAGCAATCAGCGCCACGTCGTTGGCATTAATGAAGTTGTCGTTGGTGCCGCAAAAAGCACGGGTAATCTTGACGTAATTCGTATCAGATTTCGGGTTGAGCATGGCGTAAACGATGGGAACGTCTTTGTATTCAGCGTATAAGTCAACATCGGTGCTACATGAGTCAAAAATGGCAATGAATAATGATATAATTAGGATGAAACGTATGTTTTTCATGTTGAAACAATTTGTTTGGTACGGCAAAAGTAGTGTTTTTTCCTTTTCCTGCAAATTATTTTGCAATTATTTCTATTTTTGTCCTCAAATAATTCCAATCAATATGAAAAGAACAGCTTTACTTATCATGCTTCTCCTCTTGGCTTTCATTTCAAATGCCCAAGTGGAATACCTCTACAACTTCAACAGCCTCACTGAAGGCTCGCAAAACCTCAACGGCCAAGACGGCTGGGTAACGCATTATCAGACAGCCACCTCATCTCAGGACTTCGATGTCAGCTATGTTTGCGGTTCCGACATGGCTCCCGACGAGAGCCTCGCCATTTGGTATCCTTATGGTGGCTCGGGCGTAGGCCGCACAGCCACCCGCAAGGCCTCCGATAATTTCAACTTCAGCTTCCAAGGCGGTGGCATCATGGACCTTGAAATCGACATGAACCGCACGTGGTGGGGCTCGTTCTTCGGCGTGGGCTTCGATGGCGACGGCGATGGTCACATCCTGCCTGGCATGACCGACCCTGATGGCGGCGTCTATCTCTTCATCAAGAGCCAAGGCGACAGCGGCCATGCCAAGGTTTGTCTGCCCGATGGCACCAGCATCCCCTTCGACTATGAAGAGGGCGGCTGGACGCGCTACAAGATGTCGTTCGACTTCACGGCCTTCAACGGCGCAGGCGCGGTGACGGTGTTCGTCAAGCCTGGCTGCGTGGGCGAATGGATTCAGATGGCTGGCTGCACCAATGTCTGCATGAACCTCACCCCAGGCAGTGGCGACTCGAACGACTACCAAGTGTGGGACGGCATCTTCTTCCACTCGCAAGGTGGCACGGGCGGTTTCGACAACCTCCTCGTGCGTCAGCAGCCCGACGGCAATGCCCAACTCATTGAGATGGCCGACATTTCTAACCAGTTGATTTTCAATGACCCGATTACCCTTGTGGCCACAGCTTCATCGGGACTGCCCGTCAGCTTCGAGATGATGGAAGGCCCTGCCACCATCAGCGGCAATGTACTCACCTTGACGGGTGAAACGGGTGTCGTCAAGTTCAAGGCCACGCAAGCTGGCGATGCCAACTGGCTGCCCGCTCCCGATGTGGTGAAGAGCTTTGAGGTGGTTGACCCTTACGCTTACGAGCCTGAGGTGAAAATCCGTCGTCCCTACGATGGTACCAAAGTCTATATGGACGACCTCCATCCCGTGATGATTGTCGTCTCGGCTTATATCGAGCATCCCGAAGTCATCAAGTTCACCAATGTACATGCTTCCATTAATGGCGACTATATTGCCTTACAGACCGACTATCCCGATGACCCTGAAAACGGCTATTATTATGGTTTCTGGACACCTACAGGTTTTGGCTCATACAACATGTCCGTCAGCGTGACGCAATCGGGCGACAAGACGACGACCTTCAGCAATAGTTTTGAGATCACCGACCAGATTGACAGCCAATTGGATGTGGTGACGATGAACGGCGACCTCGTTTGCACGCCGACCGTACACAGTGCCAAAGGTGAATATATACTGCCTTCGCATGTGGGTGCGTTCAAGGAGATCATGGCGCATTACGACCACAACTGCGTGAATGGCAACTGCGATAGCTACGACCGCGTGGGTGGCGTAAAGGTGCGCAACTACCGTGGCGAATGGGTGGAGTTGTTCCGCTATATCACGCCATTCGGTGTGCAGTGCGAAGACGACCTTGATGTGAGCGACTACACCTCTTTGTTGCAGGGCTTGGTCGAGCTTGAGTTCTACATGGAAAGCTGGGCTGGTAGCGGATATAACCCCAACCTGATTTTCAGTTTCACCAAAGGCACGCCAGACTACCTATATGTCGATGTCGATGAGATTTGGTTTGGCACATACGCCTTCGGTGACTATGCCAACCAGCAGCCTGTACCCGTTGTGGATTATTCCTTCAGCGAACAGGCGCAGTCTGCCAAACTGAAAATCACGACGACTGGCCACAACTGGAGCAGCGGCACCAACAACAGCTACAACACGGGCAACGCCGCCGAGTTTTATGAGGCCACACACCACATCTTCGTGAACGGACAGAGCAAATATGACCAGCACTTGTGGCGCAACTGCACGCCCAATCCGGCGGGCTGTCAGCCGCAAAACGGCACTTGGACCTATCCCCGCAGCGGTTGGTGTCCTGGCAGCATCGGCATGGTTTGGGATTTCGACCTTTCGGAATACCTTGGTGCCGGACAAGCCGAGCTGTTCTATCAGTTTGACCCGACCTACCTTGACCTCTGCCATCCCAACCATCCTGACTGCATCGATGGCGTGACTTGCACCGAGTGTGCCGCGCCCGACAACCCGGTTTTGCGTGTCTCGGGCAAGGTTGTGACCTATAGCAATGACGAGGATTTGTTGGTGAATGTCCACGAAGCCCATGCTGAGCCGGCTTTCACCGCTGAGCTCTATCCCAATCCAGCGAAAGGCCAGTTCACCCTTCGCACCGACTACGACAAGGGTGCCGTCAGTGTGATGGTGCTTAACATGCAGGGACAAATTGTGGCCACTTTCACCGTAGAAGGACAGCGCACCATTGATGTGAGCCGTTGGCCCGCTGGGGTTTACACCGTGCAGATGCTGGGTGGCAGCTTGGTGACGCGTAAGCTGGTGGTGGAGTAGTTTTACTCCTTTACCACCTTACGCACGCACTTCCGTCCTTCCTCGTCGGTGATAGTGACGAAGTATATCCCTGCGGGCAGCGCAGTCATGTCGATATGGAGTTCGTTGCCTTTGCCTTGAATGCTGAGCACCAGTTGTCCGAGTGTATTGATTACCTCGGCCTGTCGTAGGTTCTCTCCAGTGATGGTTACTATACCTGTGGTGGGATTGGGATGGACAATGGCGAAAGCAGAAGAATCTCCGTTTTCCTCTATGCCCGTGAGGTCTGTTTGGCCCCACATCAGAGGATAGTTTGGAATGGTGCAAAAAGCGGATTCAAGTATGTGGAATGTCATGCCGGAACCAATCCAATCGGCTTTCAGTAAAAACCATCCATAATAATAGGAGTTGTCCAATTCTCTTCTGAAGGCAACGGTCTTGTAAAGAGAGGTGTCGTTCCCTGGCTGATCACCATAATTTGGCCCTAAAATATTGACAATCCAGCACGCTTCTTCACTGTTAAGAGGTATGTCAAGGTCATATATCATCCATAACTTATCTGGGAAACCCATTGCATAGGTTTCGTACATCGGAGCCGCGTCAATATCAACCCTGTCAGTATTTCTGTTCCATGCAAAATAGAATGTGATGTCAGGCTCACCATCTTTGGTGAGGTCCCAAAAAAAACGATGATAATCAGTGTTCCATTCGACATTTGTGTGGTATATTGACGTATCAGGATATGTGTAGATAATGCCGTTGTCTTGGGCCTTACCCTGTTGGGCTTTGCCGCAAATATACAGGATGATTAATGCGAAAATTGTTATTGCCTTTTTCATAGTGTTTGTATTTTTATGGTTAGTGTTCATGTTTGTTGCAAAACTACATCTTTCATCGATTTGCAGTTTTAAAAGATGATGCAAAAGTAGGCTTCTTGGGAAGCGTTGTCAAGCCCTTCGACCGCCTTGTCTATCAATTAGCAATGAATGAATTATCTAAATGCTTGTATTTCAACTATTAAGAAACCGCATCATCCCTCATTGTCTATGGGGTTGTCTATGGTTTTTTCGCTTCCCGAGCAAAAAAGCATAACGCCAAATGATAGTTTGCATAGGCAATGGCCATTGTCGAAAACCCCCGTTCCAGCGGATTTGCAATCCGCTGGGGCTGAACTTGGGGATTTGCAATCCCCTATGTTAACACTGGCTCTCATGCTTTTTCATGTTTCGGTGGCAAAGATAATGGTTCTCATCCTATTGAACAAGCCTTTTTCTCGCATTGCAAATGCTGATATTCAAGGCTGGCGGATTGCAAATCCACCAGAGCTGGAGCGGGCGGTAAGGAATACGATGTTATCGTTTCGTGTCAAGGATAGCGGGTCCGTGCCCGCTATGAGGTGTTTGGGTGAAGGTGTGTCGTTCAGGGTGAAAGTTAGGCTGTCGAAATAGGTTACCGCCTGCAACAAGGCGGAACGGTTGGTCTGGGCGTAATCGTTTTTGTAAAGCAATTCGGACAACAGGAGGTGGGCGTAATGGCGGTTGAATTCCGCTGTAGAGACGCATTGCATGCGTATTTTTTGAAAATCGGTTGCATCATCGGGAGACGCAATCATTGCGTCTCTACAACAGGTGTCGAAATAGGTATCAGGCATGCCAAGGCGCTGTCGGGCTGGTGCCACATCAGACTGTCGATGGCGGACAATTCGGGGGACGGCCCTCCGACCCTTCGATGGGCCTCAGGGACCGCAGGCTCAGGGACCTGCTCTATTTGTGACGTGGCGCGCTGCGTCTCTACAAGGTCGGTATCAGGTCGATTGCAGGCCGCCAAAGCCAGCAAAACAGATAATCCTATGACGAAATGCCTTGTTCTCATGCCGCAAATTTAGGAAAACTTTTGCGGTTTTCCATAAAATGCGTAATTTTGTCCCATCAACACAAAAGAACACCTATGAAAAAGTTGTCCCTACTCATCATTTTGATGGCCTTGACGCTCGGCCTAACGGCTCAGTCCAGGATTTCATTAAGACCCAAACACGGAGGCAACCCCCACGGAAACACCTCGTTGACGGTAACCTCACCTCGTAACCTAAGCTATCGTTTCTGGCTCTATGTCGACGATGTGCTGCAAAACGAGCAATCCGTCCGCTCCATCTGCGTCCGCAACCTCGAGGAAGACAGTTATTATGTCCGTATCGAGCTCGACAACACGTTGCAAAACTGTGTGGGCCAGTTCGTTGACCTTCGTCAATCGCAAACATTGGCCATTGTCCATTCCGGCAAATGGTTTGGCTTGGAAACCACTGATGCCCATGTTCGTCCCGAGCTGACCATGGATCTGATTACGACTCCAAACGAGCCTTCGGTTGTGCCGCCTATGCCGCCTGCGCCCCCAACGCCATACGCCATGAGCCCTCGGGATTATGAGGAGGCCTGCCAACTGATTTCCGACGAATCGTTCGACAGTTCGAAGATGACCGTTGCCGAGCAGGTGGTTTCGTCCAACCCGATGACAGCCAACCAGATTCTTGGCATCTGCAGGCTGTTCTCGTTCGAGAGCAACAAGCTGTCGTTTGCCAAATTTGCCTATACCTATTGCGTGGATAAAAACAAGTATTATCTCCTCAACGAGGCCTTCTCCTACGAATCCTCGAAGCGTGAGTTGAACGAGTTTATCAAGGGCCTTTAATCCCCTTTATTCTTCATAAATCACGTGAAGCAACACATCGCCAACCATCCCAAGGGTGGTCTTGTCGATGTTCTCGAGGTTGTCGCTCAAGGTGTGCCACACTTCCGGGAAACACCCGTTGCTGCTTTCGGGTTTCAGGTCGATGATGTCGATGGTGGGAATGCCGGCCACTTCGTTCATGGGGATGTGGTCGTCGCTGATGGCGGTGCCCAACTCGTTGGTGAAGAACGGCCTATAGCCTAAATCGTAGGCCTTGCGCCAAACCTTGTTGCTCACCCAAGCGGCATAGCCTTGCGAGAAATACTCCTTCTGGAAATTGGGTTCGCTGCCGCCCACCATGTCCAAAAGGATGCCGTAATAGGCCTTGTAGCCATAGACATGCGGGTGTTTAGCCCAATACTGCGAGCCCAAAGCCCAATAGTTGGCCTCGTCGTCGTAATATTTCTCAGCCTCTTCCGTATGCGGGCCGTAGTCCTCAAGGTCGAACAAGACGATGTCGATGCCGAGTTTCTCAGGCAAGGGCTGAGCCTTGAAGAGACGGGCGCATTCGAGCAGTATGCCTACGCCACTGGCACCATCGTTGGCACCGTCGATAGGCGTGCGAGTGTTAGCCTCATCGGGGTCGTGGTCGGCATAGGGGCGCGAGTCCCAGTGGGCGCAGAGCACGATGCGTTTCTTGGCTTCGGGGTGGAACACACCCACGATATTTTGTCCGTCGATGCCTTGTCCGTTGAAGAGTTTCGTGCGGAAGTCCTGCACGACGACCGTGTCGGCATATTCGCCCAACTTGGCAGTGAGCCATTCGGCGCAGGCGGCATGGGATTGGGTCTCAGGCACACGAGGGCCGAAGTTGGTTTGCTGGGCCACAAACTGATAGGCCGAGTCGGCATTGAAGCTCGGCACGGCGACGGTCTTCTTGGGCTCTGGTTTGCTGTTGGGGTCAACCTTAGGCTTTTCGGTGCATGCGGCAAAGATGAGGGCCGCAGCTATAGTGATGAGGAGGTGTTTTTTCATTTTGAATGGTTTTAGGCTGCAAAAGTACAATTTTTCTGCATTCAGCTTCATTCCACAGCCAGTTTCGTCCATTTCAGGTTGGGCTCGTAGGGCTCTCCCAATGAGTTTTCCAACTTTATCCCTTCTTTTCTCGATATTTCCTTTCCGTTCAAGGTGTAGCTGCTTTCAACATAGCCCTCTTCCTGCTCATCCCATTCCGATACTGCCATAAGGTATGTTTTTTGGCTGCTTTCGCTCAAAATGACATATACTCCTGACATACATAAGGCACCACAACTACCGGTATGGCCTACAGCATTCTTGTAGAACGACAAAAAACGCATACCGTTCTCTCCAGCGAGCAAATCGATAGTCAAGGCAATGGCATAGACCGCACGAAATTCCTCGTTGTCTGATTGCAAAACCAACTCGGGCATGCCATCATGATCGATGTCCGTCATGGCATATTGGGTGAACGGATGGCGTTCGTCACCGAAATAGTCCGCATTGAATTGTGCTTGGCAGTTGTCCAAGCGGTCGATGGTGATTCGCGGATTTGAAGGTTTCATCCCGTCCCAAGCGTATGTGTGTTCGATGGTGATGGCTCCGAAATACTCGTTGATGACAAGGTTTTTGCCGACTTGGGGCAGCAAGACCCTGTAGCGATAACTAGGAAATGAAGGAGTGAACAGGTCGTTAAGGCTCTTTTCAGGGGTGAGGGTATTCGTTTTTAGGTCGTAATCATAGAAGCAAAGCACCACCAGCTCTGATGGGGTCATTCGGGAAATGGTCACGGCAAAGAGCTTGTGGCCGTTTTTCCGGTTCCAAACGCATGCATCCAGGATTTCGTCCGACTCGGCATCGGGGTCGTCTTCCGAGTATTTGACATAGCCGTTTTTCAGGTCGACCACCTTATCGTTGTTGTCGTATTCCTCATCCGACACTGCGAACTTGATCAACTCCCTACCCGAATAGGTGGGCCAAACCTGCTGAAAGGCGCTTACCAGCTCCAGGATATTTGCAGGCGAGGCGTCTTCCACGTTGATGCTCTTCGATTGCCAATGGTCACGAATTTGTTCGAGGGTCACGTCGCTTTGGGCTGAAAGGCCTAAGGCAAAGGCCATCATGGTGAGAAAAAGGAAGCATTTTTTCATAGTGTTATTTCTTTAATAAAGTCCATAAATTATGAATTATGGGGACAAAAATAGGAAAAAAGCGAATGGTGCAAACGGGAAGAGCCGAGTTTTTAGGGATGGGCTTTTTTAGAATGCGTGGAATTTGTACCTTTGCACGGTTTCAAATCAAATGGAAAGATTTTTGCAACCTTGATAAATTAAACCATGAGCAAGTCACCGATTATAGGCGTCACGCCGCTTTGGGATGCGGAGCGCAAGAGCGTTTGGATGTTGCCGGATTATCTGGATGGTATCAAGGCCGCTGGGGGCATTCCTGTCATTCTGCCCATTGAGATGTCAGATGAAGACGCTGACCGCATTGTGGAGACCTGCGATGGCTTTCTGTTTACGGGCGGCCAGGATGTCGCTCCAGAGCTTTATGGGATGAAGGATATCACTGGAACCGTCGTTCCCAGCCCGGAACGCGACAAGTTGGAAACACTTTTGCTGGCGAAAGCGCTGCAAGCCGACAAACCCATTCTTGGCATCTGCCGTGGACTACAATTCATCAATGCTTATTTGGGAGGTACGCTTTGGCACGACCTCCCTTCGCAGCATCCTTCGGATATCGTCCACAGGCAGGGCAAGCCTTACGGCGTTCCAACACACAAAGTCTCGTTGACCGGCGAGCTGCGTATGCTATTGGGCAAAGACACACTCGAAGTGAACACACTGCACCACCAAGCCATCAAAGACCTCGGCAAGGATTTGATACCCATGGCCGAATCCCCCGACGGTCTCATCGAAGCCGTAAAAATGGTGGGCAAGCGTTTCGTCTGTGCCGTGCAATGGCACCCCGAGTACATGTTCAAGACGGATGGTGATAGTTTGAGAGTGTTCTCTTGGTTTGTGAGACAGTGCGGATGAAGACGACACAATAAACAACGAAGCCACGCCAAAATAGCGTGGCTTCGTTGTTTTTCAATTGATGGTTTCAATACACGGCGTGGTCCAAAACAAGTTGCCTTTCAATCTTTTCGTCCGAGTTGATAGTAATAGGATTGATGCCACCATAGCCATCGAGTCCACCTCCATCCGTCAGTTTCCCGTTATACAATAAAAATATCGAGTAAGTGCCAGGAGCAAGATTGATTTCGTAGAAGCCTTTGGCGTTTGATGTGGTCTTGGCCACAAACGGTTTTGGCATTGCGTCAATAGGATAATTAACGGAAATACCGCCGCCGAAGTCAGAGAGCATGGTGTACTCGTAAACGTACACATCGCAAGCGACGGGTCTCTCGCCATGGTCGGCGTTTGCGCCAGGCATCCAATCGCCGTAACGTTCTATTACAGTGCCATACACGCCTTGCGTGATGGAAGGTTCTTTTTTACAGGCGGACATCAAAGTGATGACGCTCAATAACGCGAGGATAAAAACTGATTTTTTCATGTTATATAAGATTTAGTTTACGGTATCTTTAACGCTTAACAGTCGTAATTATTTCGTTTAAAGGAATTTTTTCCTGAATTATTGGTTTTGGATGGCAATTGGGGACAATGGTGTATGGAGCGGAACACAGCCATTTTGGGATGCTATATTCATCTACTTTATACTTTCTTTATCGCAGTTTGTAAGGGCAAAAACAGGGAATGTTTGGAAAAAT
>CADCJI010000048.1 GCA_902801625.1 uncultured Bacteroidia bacterium
CCGCCTTGCAAAAACCTTTTAGCTCTGGAATTAGATGATACCTTGAGCCATCATGGCGTGGGCAACACGCATGAAGCCAGCGATGTTAGCACCCTTCACATAGTTGATGGTGCCATCGGCTTGCTTACCGTATTTCACGCATTGGTCATAGATGTCGCTCATGATCTTCTTCAGCTTCTCATCAACTTCCTTAGCGGTCCAGTTGATGTGACCAGCGTTCTGGCAGATTTCAAGGCCAGAGGTGGCAACACCACCGGCGTTGACAGCCTTACCAGGACCGAACGGGATCTTGGCAGCTTGGAAAGCGGCAATAGCGGCAGGTTGGCAACCCATGTTGGAGACTTCAGCCACATACTTCACGCCATTGGCGAGCAGCATCTTGGCATCCTCTTCAGCAAGCTCGTTTTGGAAAGCGCAAGGCATAGCGATGTCGCACTTCACGCTCCAAGCCTTCTTACCAGGAGTAAAGATAGCCTTACCCGGGAACTTGTCGGCCATGTCTTGAACCTTGTTACGGTTCGAGGCACGCATGTCAAGCATGTAGTTAATCATCTCAGCGTTGATACCTTCGGGCAGTTCGCAGACACCGTCGGGACCGCTGATAGCGACCACCTTGGCACCGAATTCGCAAGCCTTCTGGGCAGCACCCCAAGCCACGTTACCGAAGCCAGAGAGGGCCACGCGTTTGCCTTCGAGAGTGTCACCCTTTTCTTCCACCATGTGTTTCACATAGTAGACAGCGCCGAAACCAGTGGCCTCGGGACGCATGAGGGAACCACCCCAGCCGTAGCTCTTGCCAGTCAAAGCACCAGTCGAGTGCTCACGGGCCAGCTTCTTGTACATACCGTACATGTAGCCAATCTCACGGCCACCAACACCAACGTCACCAGCAGGGCTGTCTTGGTCAGGACCAATATTGCGCCACAGTTCGTAGACGAAAGCTTGGCAGAAACGCATGATTTCAGCGTCGCTCTTTCCTGTAGGATCGAAGTCGGCACCACCCTTACCACCGCCGAGAGGCAGGTTGGTCAAGCTGTTCTTGAAGATCTGTTCGAAGCCCAAGAACTTCAGCATTGACTCGTTTACTTTGGGGTGGAAGCGGAGACCACCTTTGTAGGCACCGAGGGCAGCATTGTACTGCACACGGTAACCGAGGTTGACCTGGGTCTGACCTTTATCGTCAACCCACACAACGCGGAACTTGAAGATACGATCGGGCTCAACAATGCGCTCGACAATCTTAGCAGCCTCGAACTCGGGGTGCTTGTTGTATTCTTCTTCGATGGTTTCCAGGACTTCGCGAACGGCCTGTAAGTACTCATTTTCGCCCGGATGCTTGGCTTCCAGAGCGGTCATAATTTCATTGACTTTCATTTTTTGACTTTAATTAAGGTTTATTTAAGTGTTAGAAAGTTTGCTTACTACTAGTAAATCGGTGCAAAGATAAGGTTTTTATTTGAACAATTTCCAAATTCCACAAAATATTTTCATTTTCCTCTCTCACTAGTTCGCATTTTGTGGATCATTGTCTTCAAATACCACCTTACCCTCTTCATATTCAACGATTTTCGTTATCCTACCATCGGGGTTGTAATAGATTTCCTTACCGTGTTTCAGATTGTTGACATAAGGCACCTCTAGGCATTTGTAGCCCGACTCCTCATAACAGATTTGCTTGCCCGTACCCATCTTATAATCCGCCTTGCTCGCCAAGGCACCGCTAGGATAAAAGATAAACCAAGAGCCGTCCATCATGCCATCCTTATATTGGCCTTCCTGAAAAATCTGACCGTTGTCGTACCATTTTTTCGACTCACCATTGAGTTTGTCTTCTGAATAGTAGTCTTCTGAGACCATAATACCTTTAACGCTGTAGCTTCTATAGATGCTATCACGCAGTCCGTTCTTGTACCAACACTCCACATCCAACTCACCATTCTGATGGAAACGCTGATAACGGCCCTCAAGCGTGTCGTTCCTGTAAAAGGCTCGCGCCATCACCTTGCCCTGTTTTGTATACCAAATGCTTTCACCATTCAGCCGATCACCTTCATAATGTTGTTCCGACTTCAACTTGCCGTTTTCCCAATAGTCTTTCTTCACGCCATCGTTGCAGGCGGTTAACACTAGCAACGCTGACACAAGAAACAAGCAACAAAGTTTATTCATCAGCTTGTGTTTTCTTGAACGGATCGACAGGAACAAGTTCGATGTTTTCTTTGTCATACTGATAGATGCTCCAATACAGGTTTTCTTTGCCTTCGTTTCCTCCCGCATTCAGATAGTTCTTGTAATAAAAACGGTAGCTGGTATGCAACATTGAGGCTTGATAGCAATGCAGGCAGTTAATCAAGTCGTCGCTGCCATACTGCATCAAGGCATTGAGGAAATAGCAGCCCACATCGTAGCCTTCAAAGGCGTATTGCTGCGGCTCAGTAACATATTTTTGCCTAAAGCGAAGCACAAAGCGCTTGGCATCATCATTGTTGTAGTCGACGAAGAAGTCACTGACAAAAATGGCGTGCATTTTCAGCAAGTTGTCCACCAATAGCTTTTCATGCTTCTGCCAATCAGGAGCACATACCAAAGTAATGGGGAAACGATCGGCCGACTTAGTCAGCGAGTTGAGCATCTGGGTGGCAAACACATTGTCGTCGCCGTAGGCAATAATGACATTGTCGCGCACACCCGATAGCTGCGACTTTACCTTGGCAATTTCGCTGTATGGATAGCGCTTTACCGAATTGGAAAGCACCACTTTATCGGTTAACCCTTCTTGGAAATCACCTGTAGAAAAGACCTGTCCTTCCACATCGATGGTCGGCACCAAGTGGCTACCCATTTCCAAACGCTCACTCTCGTTGCGGGCAAACTGAAGGAACTCGTCACCCGACACCGTAACCTCCTCGTTGACAGCATAGTTCAAATGATGTTCCAATTGGTTCAAAAACACTGAATCAGTGTCCTTTTCGCGGCTAACAATGAACACATTAGCATTGGAATAGTGGTTTTTCACCAAATTGGAAATAGTCAAAATCATTCCAACATCACCCGCTTTCGCTTTCACCACATTGGGGCTATCCTCAATTACCGACTTACGGGTCGACAAGGGATTGACCACAGCGATGCCATTGGCCTTGGCGTATTCCTCGATGACATCAAACGATTTACCAAAGAAAGGCCCAACGATTAAATCCAGATCCTTATTCTCGATTTGCGACAGTGCCCTTTCGGCCGAAGCCACATTTTCGGTCACATCAATGACCGTCAAATCCAGCTTCATCCCTTGCTTTTCCATGGTCTCGGCGGCCATCATGAAACCTTCATAGAATTGCAGGAACGACAAGGAACGCGACTTCTTTGACTTAGAGGACTTTTCCTTCGAAACCGAGATATTGTCGATATCATACAAATACAAAGGCACCAACAACGCCACATGATAGCGTTTTGAGGCATTCGCGGGATTGGCGACGCAATCAGGGATGTCGCCTGTCTCAAAGTCGAAATCCAACTGGGCATCCTCTTGCATGGGTTGTTGTGGCTCAACTGGGGCCTCAGGGACCTCAGGGGCTTCAACGATTTCCGTCCCGTCTTGCCCAATCCAATAGAAATCAGTAATCGGCTGGATGGGAATCAGCACCACTTGGTTTGTAAACACATGAGAGCCAACGGAAATATTCTTTTTCCTGAAGTTGTTCTCGTCCACTTTCCAACGCTTCAACAGCGATGAGACGCGCTCATTCCTTTCGCAAGTATGAACAATGTAGTCGTTTTCATTGACAATATTGGGAATCACGATGCGCGTACCTTCTTTGGGCTCATCAGTCAATCCAGGGTTAACAGCCTTGAAATCAGCCAAATCAATGCCAAATTCCTTTGCAATGTCATAAAGGTCCTCGCCACGCTGCACGATTCGGGTTGAGCCTTCGAAAAAGGCATTTCTTTCGGGATGTTGCTCTTGAGCTGCAGGTACTTCAACTATTTGTGGTAGCTCAACGACAGGCTCTGGTCCTTCAACGACAGTTTCAGGTTCTTCTTCAGGTTCGGGCTCCAGCTCTGGTTCTTCAACGACAGGTTCCGGTTCCTCTTCAGGTTCTGGCTCCGGCTCTGGTTCCTCAACGACAGGTTCCGGTTCTTCTTCAGGTTCGGGCTCCGGCTCTGGTTCCTCAACGACAGGTTCCGGTTCTTCTTCAGGTTCTGGCTCCAGCTCTGGTTCCTCAACGACAGGTTCCGGCACTTCTTCGGGTTCGGGCTCGGGCTCTGGTTCCTCAACGACAGGTTCCGGTTCTTCTTCGGGTTCAGGCTCTGGTTCAGGTTCGACGACAACTATCTCAGGTTGAGGCTCTTCCTCTTTTTGAACTTGAACGGGCCGGACAGGTATGCCCAACACAAGCCCAGCTTTCAGTCCATTCTTCACCTCTGGGTTCAACTTTTCAATCTCTTCGACAGTGACATTGTATGCCTTGGATATGCTATAAAGCGTCTGCCCTTGTTTGACATGATGCATATAGTATGTCTTGCCACCTATCTGCGTTTTTTGGGAGGAACGCACTACGATGACCTCTTGAGCCATCAGATTACCCGACAGCATGATTCCAAACAGGAAAAAGAGAAAGAAAACCAGTCTTTTTTTCATCATCTTACTCATTTACAGTGTTATTCCCATTCGATGGTCGCTGGCGGTTTCGACGAAATGTCGTAGCACACGCGGTTGACCCCTTTCACCTTATTAATAATATCGTTTGAGACTTTGGCCAAAAACTCGTACGGCAAATGCACCCAGTCGGCAGTCATGCCATCAGTTGAGATTACCGCACGTAAAGCAATCGTGTATTCATAGCTGCGTTCGTCACCCATCACCCCAACCGACTTCACAGGCAACAGAATCGTTCCTGCCTGCCAGATGCTGTCGTAGAGGTTGTCAGCCATCTCATTGGGATAAGAAGCACTCGGTAGTTCACAGGGCCAATTACGCAAGCCTTTGATGAAGATGTCGTCGGCGTCACGCAAAATGCGGAGCTTCTCTTCGGTCACCTCACCCAAAATGCGGATACCCAAGCTCGGTCCCGGGAAAGGATGGCGACCTATCAGCTCGCGCTTGATACCTAAGGCACGACCCACGCGACGCACCTCATCCTTGAACAAGGAACGCAGCGGTTCCACTATCTTTAGGTTCATCTTCTCAGGCAAACCGCCCACATTGTGGTGCGACTTGATCTTACAGCTCGGACCATTGACGCTCACACTCTCGATGACATCGGGATAGATGGTACCTTGAGCTAACCAACGGGCACCTTCAATCTTTTGCGCCTCGGCATCAAAAACATCGATGAAAGTGGAGCCTATGGCCTTGCGTTTAGCTTCAGGGTCAGTGACACCTTTCAGTTTCTCAAGGAACAGATGGCCAGAGTGGACACCAATGACATTCAGTCCCATCTCCTTGTAAGAGTCAAGGACCTCCTCAAACTCGTTTTTGCGCAAAAGTCCGTTATCCACAAAGATGCAAGTCAGATTCTTCCCTATCGCCTTGTAGAGTAGCACGGCGGCTACGGTGCTATCCACACCGCCCGAAAGGCCGAGGATAACTTTGTCGTCGCCCAATTGCTGTTTCAGACTTGCCACCGTATTGTCGATGAAAGAATCCGGTGTCCAGTCGCCTTTGCAGCCACAAATGCCGAGAGCAAAGTTAGCCAACATCTGCGGGCCTTCCTTGGTGTGGAACACCTCGGGGTGGAACTGCACCGCGTAGGTCTCCTCACCTTCAATCTTATAGGCAGCATTCTCCACATCGTCAGTCGAGGCAATGATACGAGCGCCATCAGGCAACTTGGCGATGGTATCACCATGGCTCATCCATACTTGACTGGTTTTACTAACACCTTTGAACAAAGGCGATGCCTCGTCGACCACCGTCAACATAGCGCGGCCATATTCGCGAGCGATACTACCGTTGACCTCACCACCGAAATGCTGGGAGATGAACTGTGCGCCATAGCAAATGCCCAACAGTGGCAACTTGCCTTTGATACCTTCCAGGTTGGCAAAAGGAGCTTTCTCGTCGCGTACCGAGAACGGGCTACCGCTGAGGATAACACCTTTCACATTTGTGCCAATAGAGGGAATCTTGTTAAAGGGATGGATTTCGCAATAGACATTCAGTTCGCGAAGGCGGCGACCGATAAGTTGGGTCACTTGCGAACCAAAGTCAAGAATGAGGATCATTTCCTGCATATCAACAAATTTTGCGCAAAAATAGGCTTTTTTTATGATAAAACCTTATTTTTGCAGAAAATATCAAAACTATAATGACATTACTCAGCTACCTTATTCTGTTAAGCATTGCCATTCTGCCCGTGGCGGGACTGCTCATTTTTATCTACTTTCAAGACAAATACCAAAAAGAGCCCATCAAATCCCTGCTCAAGGCTTTCTTCGGAGGCTGGCTTGCTGTTGTGATGGACATCGGTTTGGTAACAACCATCGAATATAGTATTGGACTCTTTCCCATACTGCCCGATACGGTGTTTTACGACTCGTTTCTCACCGCAGCCATCCCCGAAGAGTTATGCAAATTCTTGATTTTCAAGATATTCATATGGCGCGATAAAAACTTCGACGAGTACTTTGACGGTATTGTGTATGCCACTTTCATTGGTTTAGGCTTCGCCTGTGTCGAGAATATCGAATATGTGTTTATGTACGGTTTCGGTGCGGGTGTTTCGCGTGCCTTGTTTGCAGTTCCCGGACACTTCCTCTTTGGTGTGCTGATGGGTTATTTCTTGTCGTTGGCCAAGTTCACTACCGAAAAACGGAAAAAATACATTTTCTTAGGTCTGTTGTTTGCCATCATTGCCCACGGTCTATACGATTGGCTGCTCATGTTTGTCGAGAGGCTTTCCAGTATGGGCAGTGACTTTGCTTATGTGGTGTCAGGAATCGTTTATCAAGCCTTCCTTGCCGGTGACGTTCTGCTTTGGATTTTTGGCATGAAGCTGGTCCGCAAACACCAGCGAAACTCACGCCAGCAAGCCGAAGAAACCGTTGATACTGTTGAAAACGAATACAAGCAAATTGACTGGAATGCGGGTAACAACTATTAATTTCTTATTTTTGCAACAAATTTAAACATCATAATTATGGCACTCAATTGTGGAATCATAGGTCTTTCAAGCACTGGAAAGACCACCATATTCAACTGTATTTCAAACACCAAGGCAGAGATTGGCTTTGCCTCAAAGTCGAACATTGGCATGTGCGAGGTGGTGGACGAGCGCCTCAAGCTCATCGACAACATCTCCCACTCGAAGCGCATTGTGCCCGCGACAGTCGAAATCGTCGACCTGCCCGGCTTGAGCAAAGGTGGCCAAGGCGTGGGCAACAAGCTCCTCGCTGAGGTGCAGACCATGGATGCCCTCATCCATGTGTTGCGCTGCTTCGACGACCCCAACATCCCCCACAGCGAAGGCAGCATCGACCCGGTTCGCGACATGGAACTCGTTGACCTCGAGCTGCAGGTGCGCGACTTGGACCTTGTCACCCGCAAACTGGAACGCGTGCAAAAGCTGCTGAAAAACGGCGAAAAGGACAACAAAAAGGCCTTTGATGTGCTCAGCGTCTACAAGGAGACCTTGGAGAACTTCGGCAATGCCCGCGACGCCAAGGTGGCTGAAGAAGACAAGAAGTTTGTTCAGGACATCCAACTACTGACAGCCAAGCCCATCATCTACGTCTGCAATGTGGACGACGCTTCGGCAACCACTGGCAACAAATACTCCGATGCAGTGAAGGCCGCTTTGAAAGAAGGTCAAGAGATGCTGATCATTGCTGGTAAGTTGGAAGCCGAAATCGCTGAACTTGACGCTGATGACAGGGCCTTGTTTATGGAAGATGCAGGTTTGACCGAACCTGGTGTGAACAAACTTGTCCGTACAGCTTATCACACTTTGAATTTACATTCCTTCTTCACCACTGGCCCTGATGAGACCAGAGCCTGGACCATCCATGTGGGCGACACCGCCCCCATCGCCGCAGGAGCCATCCACAGCGACCTGCAACGCGGCTTTATCCGCGCCGAGGTGATGAGCACGGAAGACTTCCTAAAGTACGGCTCGGAGGCCGCAGTGAAGGAAGCTGGCAAGTTCCGCGTGGAGGGCAAGACTTATGTTGTGCAAGACGGTGATATTTTGAATATTCGATTCAATGTATAAAAGAAACTACGAATTACACGAATAGAACGAATTAGGTTTGAGAATTTTATGACGCAAGCGTCCTGAATGGATACGAATCAACTTAACTATAATTGATGGAGAACGAGAAAGATAAGATGATTTTTCCACATGAGGCATACGAAATAATTGGTGCCGCTATGGAAGTCCATAACACTTTGGGGCAAGGTTTTTTAGAATCTGTGTATCAGGAGGCTTTGGAAATTGAAATGCGCAAACGGAATATTCCTTTTACCTCACAATCCAAAATCCAAATACTATATAAAGATGTTCCTATGGAGCATTATTTTGTGGCAGATTTTGTGTGTTATGATAAAATCATTGTTGAGTTAAAATCCGTTTCTACAATTTTGCCAGAACATGAAGCCCAAATCATCAACTACCTTCGAGCAACAGGTTTCAAGTTAGGAATCTTGTTGAATTTCAACGAAGAAAGCCTTTTCTTCAAACGCTATCCAAACATCATGGCGAAAGCCAAAATTCGTACAAATTTGCAACTCTAGTTGCTAAATTCATTTGTAAAATTCGTTCAATTCGTAGTTATATAAAAACACAAAATGGAATACGTAGTTTTAGTTGACGAGAATGACCATGAAATTGGGACAATGGAGAAACAAGCGGCTCATATTGAGCCACATCTTCATAGGGCTTTCTCTATTTTTATATTCAATTCGAAAGGAGAATTATTGTTACAGCGACGTGCCCTCTCCAAATACCACTCCCCTGGTCTGTGGACCAACACCTGCTGCAGCCATCCCCGTGCCGGTGAGACTTTGGAAGAAGCCACTTCACGCCGTCTGATGGAAGAGATGGGCATGGTCTGCCCTATGCACGAAGTCTACACCTTTATTTATAAGGCTCCCGTCGGAGAAGGTCTCACCGAACATGAGTTTGACCATGTGTTCATCGGTCAAAGCGACGACACTCCAATCATCAACCATGAAGAAGTTGAGTCGTGGAAATACATGACTGTAGCTGACTTGAAAGACAATATTCAACTCCATCCAGAGCATTACACCGAGTGGTTCAAAATCACCTTTGAGGAAATGCTTCATCATGCCAAATCGGTTTTCCCGCATTTGAACTGATTGTATTTATTTCAACTTATTGAAAATGAAATCATAATCATATTAAAGCCATTCAAAATGGCTTTTTTTCTTCCCAAAATAATTAGTAAATATATTTACTATATATATTTTTACTATTTTTGCCGCGCAAAATAAAATTGAAAACGTTTAATTTTAATCTATTATGAAACGCAAATTTCGCATTATTGTTGGAATGCTATTGTTAGCCATTCCGTTGTGCTCGAATGCACAAATCAAAATCGCAAAACCTGGCCAAAACTCAAAGGAAGCCAAGGAAGAGAAAACCGAGCAAGAAAAAACTGAAAAACCAAAAGATGGATTAACCATGCCCAAAATCTCCGGCTTCGTTCAAGGCATGTACCAAGCCAACCTGAGCGACAAGGGTGACCTTCTCGACAACACCTTGAGAATGCGCCGCGTTCGTCTGTCGGTCGACGGCAACCTTTCGAAGACCGTGAGCTATAAAATCCAAGGCGACTTCACCCGCAGCCCTATGCTGGTTGACGCATACGTGAAGTACAAACCCTGTAGAGAGTTCGCCATCCAAGTCGGTCAATTCAAGACCCCGTTCACCTTGGAAAGCCCCATCAACCCCGTCAACCTCGAAATCTTCGACTATGGCGAGGCTGTCCAACAACTTGTCGGTTATAAAGACGTATGCGGTGTAGGTGCCCTCGGTCGTGACCTCGGTCTGATGGCTACCGGTAGCCTCTTCCCTGTTGAGAATGCCAATGGTTACCAATACAGCATCGTTGACTACGCCGTCGGCGTGTTCAACGGCAACGGTGCCAACCAACTCGACAACAACAACCGCAAGGACATTGTGGGTCGCCTCGAAGTGCATCCCGGCATGAAAGCCCTGACCTTGAGTAGTTCATACTACTATGGAAAGTATCTCAAAAACGAAGATTACAACGGCGTTCGCAATCGCTGGTCTGCTGGTGTGCAATACAACGACGGCAAGCTTGTGATTCGTGGTGAATACCTGAGCGGCAATACTGGTTACCAAGGATTTGAAGGCGAAGGAGCACCTAACCAATTCAACAGTAAAGGATACTATGCTGTGGCTGGATACAATTTCAAATTTGGAAAGGAAGGCAAAGAACAGAAACTGATGCCTGTGCTAAGATATGAGCATTTCGAGCAGCAAACTGGTGTTTTTGGAGCCCATACTGCTGATCATGTAATTTATATGCTTCCAGATGCCTCGGCTCCAACGAGTTATTACACTGTCGGCATCAACTATTGGCCCATCAAAAGCGTGAATTTCAAGCTTGACTATTCTTTAATTGATGGCGCCAAAAAAGTTGACAACCATTACCAAGACTATATGTCTCACCGCGTAGTCGGCATTTTGAGCTACAAATTCTAAAATAGCTGCGGGACTGCGAGACTACGGGACTTAGGGTCTCGAAGTCTCACGTCCCGAAGTCTCGAAGTCAAAAACAGAAATATATCATGTCAAACAATAACAACATCTCTAACCTCTGGAAAAAGGAAGACTGGCTGGCCGTGTGGATTGGCTTCATAGTCATCGCAATAGGCTGCATTTCCATCCTTACAGGTGGGTTCAAGTTTGAAGCTGCCAATTTCAAGAAATGGAGCTGCGGAGAAAACTTGGATTCCACAGACGTTTATAAAAACGTCAAATTGGCTGAAGTCAAAAACAAAAACGATAATACCATAAATTACTACCCTTTGAGTCGTAAACTGGCTCCTAACGAAGTTCAAACACGAACCATAGTTGCCTACCAGATGAAATACGACAAAGTAACCAAAGACGGTGAAGAAAAATATCAAAAAACCGTTAATGAAAAGACAGGAAGAAAACTTGAGAAGTCGTACACGAAAGACAATTATTTTGTATACAAAGACAAAATCTTCGTAAAAAAAACTGACAAGGAAACCATTACTGATAATGGCAAGGAAAAAGTCCTTAAAAAAGACAAATACGTCAATATTGCCAATTCCTATGCTTTTGAAGGTGAAGGAAAGATTGCAAAAGCAGTAGTCCCTCTCGGCAAACAACTCAATGGTGAGTTTTGGGGCAAAATCTTGCTCACCTTCCTTGTTCTCGGCATCTTGTTTGCCATAGGTGTCAAGCTCCAAGGAGAAAAAGTGAGCAAATTCATCATTGCCTTCATTGCGCTGTTCATCATCTCTTTCATCGTGCGCTTGGTTAGTGCAGAGTTTATGCTCAACCGTTATCTTGAATGGGCTTTCTGGGCCTTGCTCATCGGCTTGCTCATCTCCAACACCATCGGCACGCCCGACTGGCTGAAACCTGCCATCCGCACGGAGTTCTACATCAAGACGGGTCTGGTCATCATGGGCTTCTCGGTGCTGTTCAGCAACATCACCAAGTTTGGTCTCTATGGTCTCGGCATCGCATGGATTGTGACGCCCATTGTCATCATCTTCATGTGGTGGTTGGGCACCAAGGTGCTGAAGATTGGCAACAAGCCATTGGTCATCACTTTGGCTACCGCTACCTCAGTGTGCGGCACCAGTGCCGCCATTGCCACAGGTGCGGCGGCCAAGGCCAAGAAGGAAGATGTTTCGTTGGCTATCAGCATCTCCATCATCTTCACCATCCTTATGATGGTATTTGAACCTATGATTATCCGTTGGGCTGGAATGAATCAAATGATGGGAGGTGCCCTTATTGGTGGTACCGTCGACTCTACAGGCGCCGTGGTACTGGCAGGCAATGCCCTTGGACCTGAAGCCGAGCAAGTGGCTTCTTTGGTAAAAATGATTCAGAACATCCTTATTGGTTTCATTGCTTTCTTCGTGGCCATTTTCTTCGCCACTAAGGTCGATAAAGATCCCAACCAGAAAGTTGGAGCAAGCGAAATCTGGACTCGCTTCCCGAAGTTCATCATCGGTTTCTTTGTAGCTTCATTGGTTGCCTCATTCATCCTTATGCCTTTGACTAGTGCCGAAGAGGTGAACACTATCAACAAGGAAGTTCTTGACCAATACAAGAACTGGGCTTTCGTGCTGGCTTTCACCAGCATTGGCTTGGACACCAACTTCAAGAGCCTCTTCAAGCAGATGCAAGGCGGTAAAGTACTTTGGCTCTACATCATCGGCCAGATCTTTAACATCCTCCTTACGCTGTTTGCTGTATGGATTCTACTCTCAGGTGTCCTCTTTAAAATTCCTGAGCTTGATATGTTCAAATAATGGACAAAAAACACATAGTTTTCAAAGTGATTACCATCCTCTTGGTGGTAATCACTTTGATTTTAGCCGTTTACATTATTATCAACCAACTTGGCCTGGTTAAGGGCTATGATTTCGGTGCTGGCGCTTATTATTACGCTGATATTCCAGCCGATCAATATGATGAAATCGTAAACGAGGATGCTTACGAAACTTCTGTCCCACATTGGGTCTTTTACGTCCTCTTCTTCGCTTGGGGCTATTTAATGTGGCGGCTTTGGGTGTGGATTGAGACGCGGGGAAAGAAATAAAGCATTAAATCAAGGCATTAGGCAAATATTTCTCAAAATCCACCGTTGGCAGCTTGCTTCCTTTTGCCACCACATCCTTGACAAATTGCTCACATTCTTCAACCGACATCTTTCCTCGCTTCATGGCATAATACAGGAAATCAATCGTAGTCAGATAAGTGATTTGCTGTTTTTTACAATACTCTTTAATGTCTTTCAGATTACTGCTACCGATGACATTATGGGTGTATCGGCAATAAGCCATGCAAGCACTTTCCCCTTTGCCGAAAGTCTGCAAAAGCCTGGCATATTCGACCATCATCTCCCCTGTCGGATTGAATTCCTCCTTTGAAATGTTCTTCAGAAAAAAGATTTGGTTGTCCAACTGATTTTGAATGGACCCGATCTCATCATATACCGTACTCAAAACGACATGTTCATATTCCTGCAATATCACCGGCAACATGTTAAGTCGTCCCGCCTTGGCGAAATGAATCAGCACATCAGCATCCAGTATGATTTTGACCTTCTCCATAGCCGATTAGGTTGAGCAGTTCGAGATAATGCCCTTCAGAAATCCTTTCCTCGTCGAATAACTTACGAGCCTTGGAGCCAAAATCACCGATGACCAATCCCTCGTTTCCTTTTGAATAGAGTTCGACATCATATCCGCGCAAAGCCGCCTCCTGCGTAATCGAAATCGCCAACAGCGCGTCAGTGGACAAAGGACTGATAATGTGCAGTTCCTTCAGCCTCACCACCAAAGTATGATGCGAGACCCCATAAAGATGCTCCATCCGAAGCAACGTGTCAATACTGACACTCTTGCTGACAATCTCATCGGATGGAATGTTTTTCAGCAAGCCCTCCTTAGGCATCAGCAAAGCGGAAGCGAACAGGTTGGCCGACCTCTCAGCAGCATCGGTATAGATGGAGTTGTCGCAGAAATGCGGCTGGGGATTCTCGTCGTAGTACAAATGATACAACTCATGCGCAATGGTGAAATGTTGCCGTCCCCGCCTCGAATTGCTGTTCACCAACATGAAACGATGCTTCTTGTCTGGGGTCAACAAAGACAATCCAAACAGTTTGTCCGACAAGGGACGATAGAGTGTCATCACATTCAACTGGCGAAGTGCAGTTTTCATATTGAGCGGCTCCGTTGCGGAAACACGCAGCAACTCGCTCCGCATCTTTCCTGCAAGGATTTCTGCCGTTTCAAGGTTCAGCTTTTTCATTTTCCCGACAGCCTTTCCATCTTAAGATAATTCATCACGACGCTCTTGAACGAGGCCACTTCTCGCATATCGTCAACGCCAAGGTCATCAGCGCGGAAAGCGCAGACCAGCATATTGCGGACTGCCGTTTCGTCTTCCTCGAAGAGAAGCGCCAATTCGCAGCCGAACAAATCCGCCGCCTTTTGCAGCACTTCCAAAGGCGTTTCGCGCTCGCCTGCCTCATAGTTGGCGTAAGCCGAACGCCCAACACCAAGATATTCAGCCATTTTCTCTTGCGTGATTGTGTTCATTTTGACCCTTTTTTAACTTCTTTTTGTGTGGCAAAAATACAAAATCTTTCGATAATTATACATTTTGCCACGGAATTTTTGTATTTTTGCAAAAATAAATCAAACATCATGGACAAATCAAAACTGGTCAAATACGAATCAGAGATGACCCACAATCTTCCAGGAGTAATAGCTGTTACGGCCTCACTTTACTCCGCATTATGCGAACCTGAAATAAAGCCTTTCACCAAAGATGACCTACATCGATTGTATGATTATTTCAAGGCAATGTTCAAACATCAAATTGAAAAGAATGACGTTTGGTCGGATGAAGAAAAAGAACGAAAGAAAATGGGTATCGATAAATGGTTAGGCATCGGGGAATGCTTTGACCAATCCAAATTGGTCACCGACCCTTATTATCCTCCAAAACCTGCACAAATAAGCGTTTATGACCGAATCGTGTTTGTGATTATGGCTAATTCCATTCTTGCTGGATTGAGGAAAACTCTTGATGTCGGGCAAACATGATAGCCACCCACCCCTATATAAGGGACGATGCCAAGGAATGGCGAAAAGAGCCGTGTATTTCTGACTATTTCGATTAACATTCCCCTTCTTTTGAATCTTTTTTTGTAATTTTGTAACGTATAAAAAGAATGAACTTTTCATGCAAATACATGATATTCAAAACATACTTGCCGAATTAACCCGTTCCATCGGGGAAACGCCTAAGGGTATTCTGCCCATCGCGGAATCGGGCTCGGCGAGGAAATATTTCCGCATCATCACTGACAGAAGGAGCCTTATTGGCACCTTTAGCAATAATGTCGAAGAAAACGAGGCTTTTCTTGCTTTCAGCAAGCATTTCCATGACCTTGGACTGAATGTGCCAGAGGTCCTTGCCGTGAACGAAGAACGCACTTGCTACCTTCAAAGTGACTTTGGGGATGACAACCTTTTTGCGCATGTGCAGAAGGCTTTGATGGCTAATGGCGGCTCAGGGACCTTAGGTGAAAACGTAATAGAACTATACAAAAAAGCACTGAGCCATTTGGTGAAGCTGCAAGTGTTAGGGCACCAAGGCCTGGACTACAGCAAAGCCTACCCTACCGAACGCTTCGACCGGCAGGCCATCATCGACGACCTCAACTATTTCAAGTACTACTTCATCAAGCCGCACGAGGAAATCGACTTCAACGAGACGCGTCTAGGCAAGGACTTTGAGACCTTCGCCGACTTTGTCAGCCAAGCGCCCTACGACTTTTTCATGTACCGCGACTTCCAGTCGCGCAACATCATGGTCAAGGACAACGAGCTATACTTCATCGACTTCCAAGGCGGGCGCAAAGGCCCACTCAACTACGATGTGGTCTCGCTGCTCTATCAGGTGAAAGCGCAAATTCCGCAAGCCATACGAGATGAATTGGTCGGGTATTACAAGACCGAATTGTCACAATACATGAGTCTGGAAGCCGTCAAATTCGACACCTACCAGCCTTATTTCGTCTACCTGAGATTGATGCAGGTGTTGGGTGCCTACGGTTTTAGAGGCCTCATCCAAAAAAAGTCGCACTTCATCGAGAGCATCCCTTACGCATTAAAAGAACTGAAAGCTTGGAATGAAACCCACCCATTAAACCAATACCCCGAAATCCAAAGCATCATCTCCCAACTCTCAACTCTCAACTACCCACTCCCAACTGACTCTAAACTCTCAACTCTAAACTCTAAACTCACCGTCACAATCAATAGCTTCTCATTCAAAAAGGGTTACCCAGCTGACTTCAGCGGCAATGGAGGCGGCTTCGTGTTCGACTGTCGTGCCCTGCCCAATCCGGGACGCGAACCTGAATTCAAAACAAAGACCGGCCGCGACTGGGAGGTCATCGACTACCTCATGGCCAAACCGCCCGTCCATGTCTTCCTCGACCATGTGAAAGGCATCATCGGGCAAAGCGTCGACAACTACCGCGAGCGGCATTTCAGCAACCTGATGGTGTCGTTTGGCTGCACGGGCGGACAGCACCGCTCCGTCTTCTTCGCCCAAACCATCTACGAATGGCTCAAGGCGACCTATCCCGACATCCATCTGAAACTGAATCACATCGAGCGCAAAATCAAGGAGGAAACTGGCTTATGAGTCCAAGAATCGACACCACCGCCATGATTTTGGCAGCCGGCCTCGGCACACGCCTCAAGGCACTGACCCAAGACAAGCCCAAGGCTTTGGTAGAGCTTAACGGCAAGCCATTGTTGCAGCATTGCATCGAGAACTTGATTGTCAACGGATTCTATCACATTGTCATCAATGTGCATCATTTTGGCGAACAAATTATTGACTTCATTAACCAACATCAGTTTGACGCTGTCATACAGATTTCCGATGAGCGCGACCTGCTGATGGACACGGGCGGCGGCATCGTAAAAGCCACTCCCCTGTTCAAAGACTCAAAAGCCGTGTTGGTGCATAATGTCGACATCATCAGCGATGTGAACCTTCGCGAAATGAGCCAACAATTCCTTGATTCTAATGATGACGCTTGGCTGCTGACACAAGACAGAGAGACGAATAGGAAGTTGTTGTTTAACACTGAGAATCAACTTATTGGATGGATGAATAAGTCGGAGGGCTCTTTCAAGTGGGTTCATCCTGAAAATGACGGCCCTTCGACGGGCTCAGGGACCTGTTCTTACCAAGAAATGGCCTTCAGCGGGCTGCATTTTTTCAGGAGCGATTTGTTTGCTGAGTTTGAGGTCAAGCCTCAGAGTGTCATTGATTTATACCTCAATTCGGCCAAAACCAACCACATCGTTTCCAAACCTATCCAACCCGATTATTGGTTCGATTTGGGCAAACCCGAACAACTGCAAGCCGCCGAAAACTACCTTAACAACCTAGTAAAATGAGCCACGACACCTTCATTTCCAAGCTAGCCCAGCACATCCAAAGCCACTACGACCTCAAAAAGCAGGAACTGAGCGTAGTATTCCCCAACAAAAGGGCGGCTTTCTATTTGCGCAATGCTTTCAAAACAAGCTGTGACCAGACCATCTGGCTGCCACAGATGATTTCTATCGAAGAAGCCATCACCCAATGGAGCGGCATCGCCTTAGCCGATACTATCGACTTGTTGTTTGAACTCATCGACATCGATGCGAGACTGCATGTGGAGCAAGACAGCGACCTAAGCGTTTTTGGAGGCCAAGCGGCACAAATGGCCAAGGACTTCGATGAAATCGACCAATATGGCATCGATGCAAAGAAGGTGTTTGGGTTTGTAGCAGACGACAAAGAACTGCAAGTTTGGAATGTGAACGGTGAAAGCCGCACCCAAAAGGAAAAAGAGTACTTGGAATTTTTCAAGTCGCTTCAACTGTACTATTTCCAACTCCGCGAGCGTTTGACACGGCAAAGGAAAGGCTACTACGGCATGATCACCAGGCATTTGGCAGAATTGCCTGAATCTGAGTTATTGGAAAAAATTGGGGAAAGAAGCATCCTCTTCGCCGGCTTCAATGCCTTGAGCACCACCGAGGAACGCATCATCAACACACTCATTAGAAACGGTAAGGCTGAGATTCTGTTCGATTACGATGCCTATTATGTCGATGACGAAAACAATGAGGCAGGTCTTTTTGCAAGGAAGTACAAAAAGGTTCATCCACAATGGATTGAGAACGGCATCTCCCATGCACTGACCACCGAGTCAAAAACCATACACATCATCAATGCCAGTGGCAACACCATGCAGGCCAAGGCACTTCAAGCCAAACTACAAGAAATCCATGATGAAAAGCAAGGCGAATCCAAAGAGAAACAGGATGAGAAGCAAGCCGTCATCCTTGCTGACGAGAACTTGCTGATTCCTGTCTTGAACAGTATTCCAAACACTTTCTCAGGCTTCAAAGTCTCGATGGGCTATCCCATAACAAAAACACCTGTCAACCAGCTTGTTAAGGAATGTTTTGCTCTGTATCGACACAAAAGAATCTCCCGAAAAATCAACGAAAACGGGACAGAGCGTGTGTCAGAAGGTTGGTACATTTGGCCCGTCCTTCACTTGATGGATCTTGAAATCGTCAAAATCGTCTTCTCCCGAAACGAGCTTGAAGCCTTTAGCCATTGGAAGCAAACTGCGGTGAAGAATGGCAAATTCATCTTTGAGGACAGCGACCTGGAGTCATTCCAACAGATGCCCAACATTCAAGCGTTTCTGAAGGTTATCCTGAACAAGAAAGATGAATCATCGCCTGCCATAATCTTGGAAGACCTCAACCAAGTGCTGGTCTTCATCTCACATTTGCTCCAATCAAAACCAGAACAAGAAAGGAATCAATTCCTCCTCAACCAAGTCAGCGAAATCGGAAAAATCATTAGTCGGTTGCAAAAAGTCATCGGGCAAAACGCCCAATATGTCAAAGACGCGCACAGCCTTGAGTCTTTGTATCGGGTGCTGTCGTCAGCAGCGAGTCTGAAGCTGAACAGCAGTGAGACTGACGGCCTACAAATCATGGGCTTGCTCGAAACCCGCAACCTTGACTTTGAGCGGCTGCACCTGCTCAGCGTCAACGAGGGCATTTTGCCGCCCGACAAGTCACGAGGCAGTTTTATTCCACAATTCATTCGCCATGCTTGTGGGCTACCTGACTATGCAGACAGTCAAGCCGTAGTCGCCTACAATTTTTATCGCCTGCTTCAAAACGGAAAAGACATTTATTTGTATTATAACAATTTAGGCGACACATCTGGCGGCGAAGCTAGCCGATTCATCCTGCAAATCAAGCATGAGCTGGCCAAAAACGCCAACATCAAAGTCGAGGAAGAATCGTTCAACAGTGCTGCAAAATCCTCTTTGGAGTCACAGAAGCTCAGCGCACAGAAAACCAATGCCTTAGACCGTCTCCACTACCTCATCGAAGAGAAAGGCCTCTCCCCTTCCGCTTTGTCCACCTATCTGAATTGTCCGTTGAAGTATTATCTGCGGTATATCGCCCAAATTGAAGACAATAGCGTTGAGGAAGACACGGGCGTCAATGTCATAGGCACCATCATCCACGACACACTAGAGTTTCTGTTTGCCGACTACCTGCCGAAAAACGGAAAAACACAACTCATTGACAAAGAGCTTTTTGACAAAGTCATCAAGCCGCAATGGGAACAAAAACTAGCCCTATCAATAGCGAAAAACTTGCCCAATGGCCTTCCCGATGTGGGCTTCAACTATTTGAACCGTGTCACCATCGAGCAACAACTGAAGAACTATCTCAACTACACCTCCAAGCAATTGGAAAACAGCACCTTGACCCTATTGGAAACCGAAGGCGAATTGAGGTCAAGCCTGCCAACCTCTCATGGAGATTGCATTTTCTATGGTCGCACCGACCGCATCGACCAATTTGGTGGCCTCATCCGAGTCATCGACTACAAGACGGGTCATGTGAGCAGCACCGACCTCAAGGTTCCCGTGCGCCATCAAAGTGAAAGCGACCTCGATTATCTGAAACAAATTCCCGAAAAAGCGCTTCAATTACTACTTTATAAGTATTTGTATATCAAAGAGAATCCGAGCATCATGCCCAATCAAGTGACCGCAGCCATCCATGGTCTAAAGTACGCACACGACATCGAATTTGGACTATCAAAAGCGACTCCCAAGAAAGACGACAAGGATGCCGACCCTAACTTCTTGGAGGATAGTTCTTTCGTATGTGACATGGAAGCCATGCTTGAAGCCGTCGTAAATGAAATGCTCGACACAAGGATTCCGTTTGTGCAAGCTGAAGATGACAAAAAATGCAGCTACTGCGAGTTTAGGCTGATTTGCAAGCGCAAATAGACATGTCTGTTTTACACTCACTGTAAAGTTTTGTTACACCACTGTAAAATAATGTTACACTTTGCTTTTTATCTAAAATTTTAACTCTTTGAATTTTAAAGAGTTAGATTTTTGGCATGAGATATGTTTTCTATTGGCACATAAAAAACTATGTGTAATATGATAGCAAAACATACCTTTCTCATTTTGATGATGTCCGTTGGAGCCTTGACCAGTGTCAAGGCTCAGGACACCGTCACCATGGACCTCAAATCCTGTATGCGCTATGCCGTGGAACATTCCACCAAGATGCGCATTGCCCATGCCGACAACCGCGATGCACAGATCGATCGCCGCGATGCCATTCTTGCGGCCTTCACGCCTACGATTGAAGGAAGCACTTACGCCTATTCCAACTTCGGCCGCAGCATCGACCCGGAGACCAACACCTATATCCGAACGACCTCGTTCCACAACGGCTACAGCCTCTCGGCAGGCATCAACATCTTCAACGGATTCCAGGCGGTCAACAACCTGAAAATCACTAAGACGGCACAACTGATGGGTTTGACCAAGGAGCAGCAAACCGAAGACCAGATCTGTCTCGCCACCATGGAAGCCTACTGCAATGTGTTGTATTACACCGAGATGCAGAAAGCCTTACAAGCACAGGTGGCCACAGCAGAAAAAGCCGTGCAGTTGGCCACAAGGCAGGAACAACTGGGACAGAAATCCCATGCCGATGTGGTGCAGATGCAGAGCGACCTCGCCGAGCGCCAGTACCAACTGACCACCTGTCGGAACAACCTCAACAATGCCGTCATCACCCTGAAGGATGTGATGTTTTGGCCCATTGAGAAACCTTTGAAAATTGATGAATCGTTTTCGCGGCTGCCGCAATGCGACAGCCCTACAAACGAAACGACTGTAGGGCTGTCACACCGTGGCAGCCGAACGGATGAAATTTCCCAAATGGTGGAATTTGCCAAAACCAACATGCCCGCCGTCGTTTTGGCCGAAGGCACGATGAAAAACGCCCGCCTTGCATTAAAGACCGCCCGCTGGCAGTTGCTGCCCCGACTCTCGCTCTATGGTGGCTGGTCGTCGAGTTATTTCACCTATCCGGGTATGGAGGGCTATGTGCCCACGCCGTATCTCGAGCAGATGAAGAACAACGGCGGCGAGTATGTTCAACTCTCGTTGAGCATTCCCATCTTCGACCGCCTCTCGAAGCATTCCAACATCGCAAAGCGAAAAAATGCCTACGACCGAGCCCAAGCCGACTATGAGCAGGCGCTTCAAACGGTGGAGGCCATCGCCGACCGCGATGGCAGCGCCGATGCCTTACGCCAAGCCGACACCCGCGCCGAATTGCAGCAGGAGGCCTTCACACTGAACACCAAGCGTTTCGAGCAAGGCTTGATTTCATCCATCGAGTACCAAACGGCCTCAAACAACTATCTCAACGCCCTCGCGGAACAATTGAACGCCAGGCTTCAATACTTTATTAAATGCAGCGTTGTAACTTATTATGGAGGAGTTCCGTATTTATTACAATGACTATGGCTTATGGCCTATGGCAGCTTCACGAAATAATAGGAATCCACACCTTTGGTTAAAGCTGCCATAGTCATAGGCCATCAGCCATAGTTCTAACAACAATTCAACAATTCAACAATCAACACTTCAACAATATGAAATCCTACCTGAAATTCCTGTCGCGAAACAAGCTCTACACCGCCATTGAGTTCATCGGATTGAGTGTGGCACTGGCCTTCGTCATCATCAGTTTCTGCTATGTAGTGCAGCAATACGCCGTGACG
>CADCJI010000049.1:0-635 GCA_902801625.1 uncultured Bacteroidia bacterium
CTGCGACGCGAAGCGCCGCGCCCAGCGTCGCATCCGTCGCATCGTCGAGCGATGCCCCGAGCTGCTGAGCGTTCAGGCGCATCCCATCGACACCTTCATTGAATTGCCACCTTTGGCCGATTCTGCCGTGATGCCCTTGGCTCCGCTGCTTGACGGCCAAGCCGTCAAGATCCAGACGGAGCAGGGCTCCTTCACGGCAACGGCCACTGATGACAGCCTCACAGTCACCTACGAGGCAGAACCCGAGCTAGTCCACTTCGCCGACACGCTGCGTTATCCGCAGATTGTCGTCGAAGAGCCGCCGCCCGAAAAGAAAAAGCCTCCCGCATTTATGTGGTTTCTGCTCGGTATGGTGATGGTGTTGCTGGCTGTCATCATCACTGCAATAACAATTGTGATCAAAATGGTGAAGGTTTCCTGATGGAGACCTTCTCCTTTTTTTTGTCACCTCGTCCGGTTTGGTAGGTGGTTTTAATTTTACCTCAGTCGGCCAAAGGATGCGGAGGAAGATTTCACATCTTTTAGGAAGCTCAATAGCCGCATCCTTTGTCCGCCTTCGGTTAATAGTGGGTTTGCGTTTTCCCGCTCTCGTTTCTCTTCCTCGGTCGGTCATCCGCAAATCCACTCCAGCAATT
>CADCJI010000049.1:651-24091 GCA_902801625.1 uncultured Bacteroidia bacterium
GATTCGGTGTGCTGCCTGGCTGTCAAAGGCTGCGGAGGTCGCTTGTCCCTTGTGGGGAAGCTTTATGGCCGCAGCCTTTGCCATCCAGTCAGGCTCCAGCCGGGTAAAAACGCCCAAAACACAGAAAAACGCTTATATTCATTCTATGAATGAAGGAAAAAGTCTATCTTTGCACTCGCTCCATGATACTAAACACGGAGTTCGTTATTTTGGGAAGCCGATAGCCCAACAACTCGGCTTCCTCTTTTTTTGCCCTATAAGAATCGGGACGGTCACCTTCGGCAACCGTCCCTCTTATTCTCAAAGCGATTCAATCATTTCTTGCTTTTTCTCATCGCTCACCTTTCGGTATCGCGAGATGGCCTTACTGCCTTCGGCGTGGCCGCTCATCGATGCGATGTCCGCATCCCTGAAGCCCGCATCATATAAGTTGCCGCAAAAGTTTCGTCGCCCCATGTGGCTTGATGCGACCTCCGACAACTTCGCTTGTTTCTCCAAGCGTGTCACCGGGTCCAAAATGGTCACGGTATGGTCAATTTCCTCTACCGCCTTGAACATCTCTTTAATGGCCTCATTATAATTCTGATTAGAAATGAAAGGCAAAAGCTTATCATCATCAGTGTCCTTATAACGGTCAAGAATAATCTTGGCTGTGGGATGGAGCGGCACCGTCACTACCCTGCCGCTGTGATTCTTTGTCTTACCCGCAATATACTGAAGGTATTTCCCTTCAACTATGTTGGATTTCTTCATACGCAGCAAGTCACCAACTCTGCATCCAACCAACGACTGGAAAACAAAGATATCCCTTTGCACCGCCAATTCAGGGCGTTCGCTGAAATCAGCCTCAAACAACTTGGTTCTATCCTCGTTGGAGAAAAAGAAAGGAGTGCCATAAACAGCCTGGTCCATAGTGTAAGTAAGAAAAACGTCCTCTAACCTTGCTCTCTTGACGCGCAGAAGCCAATTCCAAAAAGCCTTCACATACTTGATCTGGTTAATCACATAGTTCAGGCTCCGCTTTTCCACACCTCTCTCTTTGACATATTTGTACCCATTGTAGATGTGTCTATAACGCTCTTTCGGCTCGTATTTCCCATCCTCATTAGTTCCCCAAAGGTCACATTCATTGATAATGAAACTTCTGAAGCTGTAAATATCCTCGGTGGTGATTTCATTGAGTCGATAATGTTTTCCCTGATACCTCTCCATCCTTTCCCACAATCCATATCCGGTGTTATAAGTCTTTTTTCTATTATCCCCTATCACACCATTTTTGTACTGCTCCTCAATGTACTCATCGAAGACATCAAGAAAATAGCGCTTCTCCAGTTTGGCCAACTCTCTTTTCTTGGCTTCCTCAGATTCCGCAATTCTCTTTTTGCTGTCCAGGATCCAGTTTTTCATTGTGGCACGACTCCCACCGATGTAGGTTTCAACCTCCTTTTCAATCCATTCGATGTCATTCATCCACTTGGTCAGCGAATCAGGTTCCAGTTCACCTTCGCCAAGCCGCTCCCAGCAGCGCAGCAGATAATTTGTCAACTGGCTAAGTCTGTCCCTGATTTCCTCGCAGTTGTCATCGTACTTTTGTTTCTTGCCCTTCGGCATCCCCTTCTCAGCGTCCCAATTACCCGCTGTGATGAAAATACCCGTGGCAGCTCTTTTCACGAAATTCCTGTTACCACTGAAGCGCAACTGGATTTCGCCTCTTTCGTCATCTTTTTTGATGAACCTTGAAAGGTAAAATTTAATGCTTGCCATAATACTAAATAATTTGATTGTTCGTTATGTGTCTAAATCAGGGGTAGCCCTCCCCTTCAAAAGACACTGCAAATATACGAAAAAAATTTCCAAATCCGTGTCAACGCCGTGTCAACCGAAGCAAAAAAAGTGGCTATTCGTGATAATTTGTTATCAATCTAAATAACAAAAATAAATAATGAATAAACTGAATATCAACCACTTATAACCAATAGTCTCTCTGGGAAACCAACCACAAATTCTCACTATAGGGTGTCGTGAGTAATCCCGGAGAGACTACAAAATCAAGCCCTAACTCATTGAAAATCAGAGTTAGGGTTTTTTATTTGCACTATTTTTGCACTAATGAGTTTCTCCCCTACCCCTTCTTAAAACAGAAAGAGGGTCGCGCATCATCACGACGGCGACCCAGGTACGATAAATTTATTCCTTAATGGAACAGGCAAAGATACGAAGTCTTTTTTGATAAACAACAATAAAGACCATAATTCGTGCCTTGGGGGTAAAAATGGGAGCCTGACTGGCTGACAATGGATGCGGCTATTAAGCTGCCCCAAAAAGGTGAAAGCCCACCCCCGCAGCCTTTGGCAGACAGGCAGCCCTCCGAATCCATTTAACTGCTGGAATGGGGATTGCGGATTTTGAGCGAGGATGAGAAACAAGAGCGGGAAAACGAAAACCCAATTTTTAGCCGAGGGCTGACAAAGGTTGCGGCTAATAAGCTTCCTAAAAGATGTGAAATCTGACCTCCGCAACCTTTGGCAGACATCGGATTAACAATAACACTACAACTGAACGAGAGGCCGTATTTCGCGCCTTACGACAAAAAGAAAGGCACCCATCAGGATGCCTTCGTGATTGCTGCCGTTGTCTGTTCGTAGGGCGTTACGCCTTGTTGATTTTGCGACCGACCTTTTCGGCTCTTGTCTTGATGATGAACGAGCCGAAGCCACGGAGATAGACATTCTCACCCTTGGCGGCATAAGTGAGGTAGAAGCGAACGGCATCGCCGACTTCTGCCCAACTGCCGACGGGAACGGTCACACCCATAGACGGGTCGGTTTCTTCGGTGTTGAAGATGCCGATTTTCTTCTGGGTGATGTTGTAGGCCACAACGATGAAGTTGGCTTCGGCTGGCTTGCCGATCAGCTCTGCTGCGGCAGGCTCAGCGTAGAAGTCCTTCACATCGTTGGTGAGAGTGACCACGCTTTCGAGCATAGGTGATTCGATGTGCTCACCGCTACCGATGCCCTCCATCAGGGAGAGGTCAACCGTCTTGACATCATCCACAATGGCGGCTGCAGCTGCCAATTGATGGACAAGCATGTTGCGACGGGTTCTGCCACTGGTGACGGATGGATAGAGCGAGGCAAGCTGCTCAGTGGTCAACTGCCCAGCAAGCCCCTGAATCTCTCTGAAGTAGTTGCGCTGCGCCATCTGTGCAGCGGTCTTGGGGTCTTTCTGCGATTGTGGAAGGCCTTTCATGTAGGCGATGCCATTCCACGAGGCACCAATAACGGTACCAACTTTGCCTTTGAATCCGCCTAAGATTCCTTGCTTTATTTTGCCCATGGTTGTAGAGTATTTAGGTTAGTATTACGGTTGCTTATTTTGTATAGTTGGTAGGGACTTGGTAGGGAGCGGGTCAGTACCTGATTCGGGCTGTTTTTCCACTCCCGAGTCCTTCGTTTTCTTGGGTGGCCTGGCGGGTCGATTGATGACACCCAGAGTGCCAAATCCGACTTTTGAACCACGCTGTCCGGTGGCGAACATGAATCCTGAGAACTCATCGCGGGGATTGCCGTAGGGCTTCACATTGACTTCGAAGGATTGTTTGCCAGTGCTTTTCAGCGACACTGGAGAAGCGATGAGAAACAGCTTCTGCTGCGTGATGTTGGCAACCAAGATGACAGGATAGTCGTCTGGGTGTTGGACGCGGTAGTAGGTCACGGCCTCCCAAGAGATTTGGAGGTCGGAACGATTGGCATTGACCGTGACCGCCGGGAGGTCGGTCGTCGGGGAATTGCCGAGAGTGGTCAGGCTGTCGAGGTCGACGGTTCTGGTCTTGTCGATGACAGCCGCATAGGAAGCCAATTGCTGGACGAGCAGATTTCTGCGAGTCATGCCCTTGGGCTTCTTCGGATAGATGAATTCCAAATCCTCTTTGGAGAGGGACATCGAGAGAGAGACCAACTCCTTGAAATAGCCCTGCTGCATTTTCTGGTTGCCTGACCTGCTTTTCTTGTAGGACTGAGGCAAACCTTTCATGTAGAAGATGCCATTCCAGTAGGAGCCGACCACAGTGCCGACCTTGCCACTAAATCCACCGAGGATGCCTTGTTTTATTTTGCCCATTGCGTTTCGATTTTGGTGTTTTCAAAAAAAGCCGCCCGACAGGACGGCTTTTCAACATTCAACCCGATAAGCGATTAGTCGCGCTTCTTGGGTTTGGCAGGACGCTTGGTGACGGCCATAGTGCCAAAACCAACGAGAGCGATCTTGGAGCCAGTGGCGAGCATGAAGCCGCTGAAAGTGTCTTCGGCTTCGCCGTAGGCGGCCAGACCGACATTGAACGACTGGGTACCAGTCGTGCCGATGGTGGCAGTGGAAGGCACCAGATAGACTTTCTTCTTGGTGACATTGGCCACGAAGATGACGGGGTACTCCTCGCCGTGCTCAGCACGGAAGGCGTTGGCACCCTCCCAAGAGATGGTCAGGTTTTCGCCAGCAGCGGCGATGGTGACCTCTGGCAGGTCATCCGTCGGCGCGTTGCCGAGGGAGTTGATGTTGCCCAAGTCGACACTCTTGGTGTCGCCATCGACGGTGGCGACAGCGGTGAGCTGCTTGACGAGGACATTGTGACGGGTCATGCCGCTGATAGCCTCAGGGAACAAGAATTTCATCTGTTCGTCCGAGAACTGGGCGGCGATGTCCAGCACTTCCCTGAAGAAGCCGCGTTGCTTGGTCTGTGCTGCGGTCTTCGGGTTCTTGTGGGACTGGGCGAGGCCACGCATGTAGCTGATGCCGTTCCACGATGCACCGATGACGGTGCCGACCTTACCTCTGAATCCTCCGAGGATTCCTTGCTTAATCTTTCCCATAGTTCTTATCTTTTTAGGGGTTAGTAAATTTGGTTAGCTATCTGTTTCGCAAATGTATAATCTTTTTATTTACAACAGGTTATACTGGTATTGCTTGCATTCTTTTGCGCTGGTTTGCGTAGTTTGAGGCGAAAAAAAACATTACTACACTCAAAAGAAATGAGAAGATTGCGCCTAAGGTCGTCAACGAGGTGGTTAAAAAAGCAAGTACCCTAACGGCAAACGGAGACCCGCGTTAGAGGGGCGTAGTTTATTTAGGGGCTTGGCTTTTTTAAGCACCGTACCCACAGAAGGACACATTTTCGCAACTCGGGCGAAGGCTTGGGTTGCGGGATTTTTTGTATTTCCTTCAACACCTGTTCGGCTGGATTTGCAATCCAGCTGTTGTGGAATATAAGGATTTGCAATCCGATAGAATAATAAACAAGATGTTCGTTTCGCATTACAAATGCTGATATTCAATGTGTTCGGATTACAAATCCGAACGAAGATTTGATTTGGGCCACAAAAGTATGATATTCTATCAAATCACTAAAAATAATTCTTATTTTTGCGCTAATATAATCTTAAACATATTCTATCATGACACTCGAAGAAGCAATGCGTGCCCGCCACATGGTGCGCAAATACACTGACAAGCCTTTGCCGGAAGACATTGTGGCACAACTCAACCAAAGGATTGAAGAAAACAACCGGAAGCATCACACCGACATCCGCCTAATGCTCAACGACACGAATGCCTATCAAGGCATCGTGAAACTGCTGCTCGCCAAAGGGGTGAAAAACTATTTCATCATGGCTGGCGACGAGGCTCCAGATTTGGGCGAACGCCTCGGCTATGCCGGTGCCGACCTGATGCTCTTTGCCCAGACCCTTGGGCTGAACACATGGTGGGCCAGCGGCACTTTCAGCCGCAAGAACACTAAGGCTGTTGTCGGCGACAAAGCTGTGCTTGGCGTGGTGGCTGTGGGTTATGGAGCCACACAAGGCGTGCAGCACAAACTTAAACCTGCATCGGAAGTCAGTGCCTACGAAGGCGTTGCACCACAATGGTTCAACAATGGCGTGGAAGCGGCACTGCTAACACCGACCGCCCTCAACAAACTGAGTTTCTTTGTGAAAGGCCAAGGCAACAAGGTCGCACTGACTTATAAAGAAGGTGCTTTTGCAGGCGTTGACAAAGGTTTGGTGAAATACCATTTTGAACTCGGTGCAGGAAAGGAGAATTTTGAGTGGGTGTAGGATGAAAATGAAAACGCTCATCATTCTCGCAGTGCTACTGTTGATCACGGTAGCAATAATTGCTGTATTGAACCATCCCTGTTTCGGCAGACGGATGTCGAAGGAGCGCAAAGCCCGCATCGAGGCTTCGCCGAACTATCGCGACGGTCAATTCCAAAACCAGATTCCCACACCGCAATTCACTGGCGACAAGTCCATGTTTGGAGCGTTATGGGAATTCCTTTCGGAAAGCAAAAAGGACAGGGTACCCGCCGAAGCTGTCCCTGCCGTGAAAACCGACTTGAAGACCTTGACCACCGACAAGGACTGGCTCGTATGGTTTGGACATTCGTCGTACTTGTTCTGTTTGGACGGGAAACGCTATCTGATTGACCCCGTGCTGAAAATGGAGTTTCCTGTATCGGTGATGATGCATCCGTTCAAAGGCACGGATATCTATTCGCCCGACGACATGCCTGAAATCGATGTGCTCATCGTCACGCACGAGCATTGGGACCATTTGGATTACGCCACGTTGCGCGACTTGAAGAACAAGGTAAAGCATGTGGTATGTCCGCTCGGCGTAGCAGAATATTTGGAGTATTGGGGTTACGACCCACAACACATCACCGAAATGGACTGGTACGAGAAGGCTGATAATATCACCTGCTTACCCACGCGTCACTTCTCAAATCGTCTCTTCAAGCGTAATCAGACACTGTGGGCATCCTTTATGGTGGAATCGGGCAGCAGAAAGGTGTATGTGGGTGGTGACGGCGGTTATGACGGTCGTTTCAAGGAAATCTATAAGCGATTCGGTTCGGTGGATTTGGCCTTGATGGAAAACGGCCAATACAACAAGGACTGGGCGAACATCCATCTCATGCCCGCAGACCTTGAACAAGCCATCTCGGACTTGCACCCGAAACAAGTGTTCACCGTGCACCACGACAAGTTCAGCTTTGCTCCACACGTTTGGACGGAGCCCGATTCCGTCGCGCAAGACATCGCTGAACGCAATGCTATCCATTTGCTTGACCAACCTATTGGGACGGTAGTCTATTTTTAATCTCAAAATCCGTAATTCGGGGGAGACTTGGGTTGAGGGTTTTTCTATGTTATGGATAGCAATTGCCCATTCCGGTACTCCAACGGTGCCAGCCCCAGATGCTTTTTGACGTATTTGCAGAAAAAGCTGACATCGGGGAAATCAAGCTTGAAGGCAATCTCCTTAACGGTGAGGTCGGTTTGCAAAAGGTAGTATTTGATTTGGGCGACCGTGCTTTCCGTAATCCAGTCCATGGCCGTGCGTCCGCTCTTTTCCTTGCAGACGGCGCTGAGATACTTCGGAGTGACCAATAGTTGTTCGGCGTAGGCCCTGACTTCGCGCTCGGTGTTTGTCGGATGACTGAGCAGGGTGATGAATCGTTGGAACAAGAGGTCTTTTTGTGAAGCCTCGCGTTTCGTATGGTCGGTAGGGTTTCCTTCAAGATGAGTCCAATTGTCAAGCTCGTGAAGAATCTCGACGGCTGCCGCTTGCGAGGTGATTTTGATGATGCGCTGGCGGTAAGGATTGTCGCTGTCTTCCATATAGGTTTTCAATAGGTTGAAATAGGCCAAGAAAAGCTTGCTTTGGAACTCGGTAGCGTGCATGACTGGGTTTTGCCTCAGGTAGAGGAATTTCTTCCACCAATTGGGGTCGATGTGAAAAACACCTGGCATAGTCTCATCGTACAGCGATTCGCCCATACAAATCACTTTGCCTTGCAAGTCGGGAGAACGCATATACAAACCGATTATATTGCGAGGCGTGCATGCCACCAAATCACCTTCCTTGGCAAGATACATTTCCCCCTCAATGGAAAACTGCAATGCACCTTTCTCGCAATAGAACGCGATAAAGAAACTCGACATGGTTTCCGGAGCCACGTTGACTTCGTCCATGTTGTCGGAAATGATGAGGTCGTTGAACGATTTCAGCATGGTTGGTCAATTTTTCTGCAAAGAAACAACCTATTATTGGTTTCTACAATGGTATATAACTCCTTTTTTGCTTTCCATATTTCTTCCATCGGATATATCAACCATAAAAAAGGTGGTATAGACACAGCACTTCTGCCTCGGTGCATCTACTTTTGCCAACTCAAGAAGAATAACAATGGAAAAGCAAACCTCAACAAAACAATCGGTGAGAATCCAGACTTCGGTCTTGAACGGAGTGGAGAAAAAAACACTATTGTGGCTCGCGGAACGGCAGCCGAAATGGGCCGACTCCGACATGCTGACTTTCATCGGATTCATCGGTGCCGTGGTCATTGCAGCAGGGTACATCTTGTCGAATTACAATGTGCATTTCCTGTGGTTGGCCTCGTTGGGGTTTATCATCAACTGGTACGGTGACTCGCTCGACGGCACCTTGGCTCGTTATCGTAAACAGCAGCGACCGATTTACGGCTTTTATCTCGACCACACTATGGACGCCATTAATGAAACTTTTATGTTCATGGGTGTGGGTCTGTCGCCTTTCATGCGTTTCGACCTGTCTTGCGTTCTGCTTGTCATCTATCTGATGCTGACCCTCAACGTGTCGATGAACGCGCATCTCAAAGGAGAGTTCCGGCTGACCTACGCCAAGTTGGGGCCCACGGAATTTCGGCTGATTTGCATCATCGCCAATGCCGTTTTAGTGTTTGCCAAACCGTTGAGAACATGGGCGTTGGAGCTGCCTTGGTTCTCTTCCACGCTTGAACTTCATGCCCTCGACTTGATAGGAATAGTCATTCTTCTTGCCTTGGTATTGATATACATTATCACCATAGGGCAAGATGCCCGCTATTATGCAAGAATCGACCCGAAACATAAGGATGAATAAGGCCAAGAAATTGATATTGCACCGCTTTCCAAAGTTTGTCGCAGGCAATGTATTGGGCACACTCGTGGACACACTCGTCCTATGGGTGTTCTCACATCTCGTATTTCATAGGTATGTCGGCAAGGTCATCATCTCGCCCATCATCTCATTTGAGTTTGCGGTTTTCACAAACTTCCTTGTATCCTATTACCTGACTTGGAAAGACCGTATCTCGCATCATTCAGGGAAGACGTTCATCAAGCATTATGGAGCCTATAATGCCTCATGTACAGCCGGTTTCCTCATCAAGATGGGCTTGCTCCTATTGATTCAGGCACTAACGAAATGGGATGTGGTGATATGCAACTTGCTGGCACTCTGTGTTTCTGGAGCTTATAATTTCACGATGAACGAACTGGTGATTTTCAAGAAAAGAAAGGTTGAGTGATGGCACTAATTACGATGGAAGATATGGAAGGCATTTCGCCAGTGTTCAATGGCAAGTTCGGCAACGGATTGGCTCGTCTGATGATGCGGATCACGGGCGTTGACAAGTTGTCGGAACGGTATGGGCGACACGAAGACCTTTCTGGTCAAGAGTTTGCCAATGCATTCTTGAAAGACTTGAACTTGAATTACGAAGTACAGGGGATGGAACACTTACAATCGGTACTCGATGGTCCTTTCATCACTATCAGCAACCATCCTTACGGTGGACTTGACGGGCTAATTCTCATCGACCTGTTTGGACATCTCCGTGAGGATTATAAGGTGATGGTCAACAAGTTTCTGTCGAAGGTGAAGACACTCAATGACAACTTCATCTATGTGGTACCCAAGACCAAGTCCACCAAGGGAATATCGCAAGAAAGTATTGAAGGTATGAGGAAAACCCTTGAGCATATCACCGAAGGACACCCGTTGGGAATCTTTCCATCAGGGGCGGTGTCGGACTTCAGCTTTAGGGATTTTTGTGTACGTGACCGCGATTGGCAGCAGTCAGCTACTGAATTGATCCGTTACTTGAAAGTGCCCGTGGTTCCCGTGCGGTTCTTCAACCGAAATTCCAATTGGTTTTATTTTCTCGGATTGATCAACTGGAAAATGCGCACATTGAGGCTGCCTCGTGAAATACTCAACAAAAGAGGCAAGACAGTCAAGTTGGGAATTGGCGAGGTGATCAGCCTTGAAAAGCAGATGAGTGTCCCCGAGGCGGACTTTGCTGCTATGCTTCGCTCATCGGTCTATGGCATTGTCGAATCTGACAAGAGTAAATGATATGAAGGTTACAATTAAAGAGGTTAGGACAAAAAGAGATTTGAGGAAGTTCGTTCATTTCCCCAATGTACTTTACAAGAACAACCCGTATTATGTCCCGCAAATCGAGTCGATGGATCGCGACACGCTGACACCGTCGAAAAACCATGCCTTTGAAGTGTGCGAAGGAAAGTATTGGCTGGCTTTTGACGAAAAAGGTCATGTTGTAGGTCGTGTGGCCGGTATCATCAATCATCGTTACAATGAAAAAGTGGGTGAGAAAATCTGTCGTTTCGGATGGATTGACTTCATTGACCATCGCGATGTCTCTGAAGCCTTGATGCATGCCGTGGAGGCGTATGCCAAGGAAAAAGGGATGAATGTTGTCAGTGGCCCGACAGGTTTTCTAGAGTTTGATGCCGCTGGAATACTTGTGGAAGGCTTCGACCAACTTCCTACAGCCTACGGCAAATACAACGACCCTTACTACGAATACCATTTGTGGGCTCTGGGTTACCGGAAAGAGGTGGATTTTGTGGAATACCGCATCTTGGTGCCTGAAGTCATCCCTGAGCGTTATGCACGAATGGCCAAATTGGTCTCCGAAAAGTACAACCTGCGTCAGGCGCCGCTGCTCAAACATAGCGATATCAATCTTTATGTCGACGGCATTTTCCAATGCATGAACGCCGCCTATTCAAGTCTGCATGGTTTCTCGGAATTGACTCCCGGCCAATGCGAAGACTTGAAGAAGCAATTCCTGAGCAATGTCAACGTGGACTTCCTTTCCATCATTCTCGATGCCGATGACAAGGTGGTGGGCTTCGGGGTGGCTATGCCATCGCTCTCAAAGGCTATGCAAAAAGCCAACGGCAAACTGTTTCCTTTTGGATTTGTCCATGTCCTAAAAGCCTTGAAGCATAACGACACTCTTGATTTGTTGCTGATTGCCATAGATGAACACTACCAAAACAAGGGCGTGAATGCCATGATTTTCGACAAGTTTGCTCAGGGCATCACAAAGAATGGCATCAAATACATTGAATCAACGCGGGAGTTGGAAGACAACACCGATGTACAGAACCTTTGGCGCCTTTTCAATCACACCATTCACAAAAGAGCACGGGTTTACAGGAAAAACATTTGATAATAGAATTCAATTTCAAATCTAATAACCAATAATTACATATATGAACAACTATTTTGAAGACATGCTGCCTGCCGATGAACTTGCGCAGGTGAAGTACATCCCGACGATTCCAGAATTCGTCACTTGGATTGAAGGTAAATGGGGAGACCTGCCGGCTCTTTCCGACACCGTCAACACTTACACATACGCTCAGATGTGTGAGGCTATTGCACACAAACGTGCTTTGCTCAACGCCTTAGGACTTGCCAAGGGCGACAAGGTGGCCATCCTCGACGGCACCACCGTTAATGCGGTAGAGATGTTCCTGGCCGTCACCTCTGCGGGTTATGTGGCCATCAACTTGCCGTCACAGTTGCCAGGTCCCGCCGTGGCTGGATGCTGCATGAAGTTTGGCGTGAAGGTCCTCGCCGCCGGCGCCGATTTCATGGAGACCGCCAAATTCGCTCAGTGCACCGTGATTGCCGTCACTGATACGGCTGACCAGAAAGCTCCCGTTGCTGTTGTCGACAAGGACGACCCCGCCGCCATCTTCTTCACAGGTGGCACAACGGGTGCTCCGAAAGGCGCCATCCTGCCCCACAGAGCCCTGATGCGTGGTGCGCTGAACGGCGTTTACGCCCCAGGCCATCAATTGGGTTGCCAACGTTATGCGAGTGTGTTGCCTCTCAGCCATGTGTTTGGCCTGATTCGTGGCACCCTGTCGGTATTGTATGAAGGTGGCGCATGGTATGCCGCCGCCAACACCAAAGAGACCATCTCCAAATTCCCGATGATCAAGCCGACCTGCCTCGTGGCCGTCCCCGGCATCTGCGAAATCTTGCTGGGTCTTGTCAAGATGTACGGCAAGCCTTTCCTCGGCGGCAACCTCAAATTCATCATCTCGGGTGCCGCCAATGTGCCTCCGAAATTGATCGGTGAGTTCGACGAACTGGGCATCAGCCTGTTTGCCGGTTATGGCATGACGGAAGGCGCCAACCTCACCACGGGCAACATCGATGTCAAGGAGAAGCCCACTTCGGTCGGAAAACTCTATCCCGGACAAGAGGCCAAGGTGGTCGATGGAGAGTTGTGGTTCCGTGGCGACAATGTCTTCCTCGGCTATTACGGCGACCCTGAAAAGACCGCTGAGACCCTGACACCTGATGGTTGGATTAAAACTGGCGACCTCGTACGCTTCGATGACGAAGGTTATATGTACATCGTAGGACGTATCAAGAACCTCATCATCCTGTCCAATGGCGAGAATGTAAGCCCTGAAAGCATCGAGGAGCCGTTCTACAAATGCGACAAACTCCGCGACTGTTTGGTCAAAGAAGATGAGTTGGACGGCCGCAAGGTGATCGCCATCGAAATACTCCCTCGTATGGAAGAGTTTGGCAACACGTCTTGGGAAGAGGTGGAGAAATACTTTAAGGGATTGGTTGACGAGGTCAATGCGACGCTGCCGACAACCCATCGCATCAGCAAGTTGACGGTGCGTAAAGAGGACTTCAAACGTACTGGCGCAATGAAAGTTTCACGTAACTGATTAAATACCATGGATAGGAAGGATATTTTGGAAGATCTCAAGGAGATTCTTCAACTCATCAAGCCATCGCTTGATCTTTCGACGGTCAATGAAGACACCCAACTCATCAGCGACATCGGTCTCGATTCGCTTACCATCATGCTTCTAAGCCTTGCCATTGAAAACAAGTTCAAAATCAAGTTTGAAGGAGCTTTGAAGTTCAACACCGTGGGTGATGTCATTGACTATATTACACAAGCAAAAGCATGAAAACAACGACTCATATCGTGGAAGGGTTGACTGCCTTTCTTGTGAAGGTGCTTCTGAGGCCGAAGGTGTATTACGTGGAGCCTCCTAAACACCTTCACAAACTTGACGATCCCTCATTACTTATCATCAATCATACCTGCCATCTCGACGGGCCAGTGGTGACTACGGTGTTCCTTAAGGACAAGATCCATAACCTTGCCGCAAAAGACCGCTTTGAGCAACGGGGCTTCGGGTTCTTTCTGCGTCACACGCGATGCATCCCTATTGACCGACAGAACGCCGACCTGTCATGGATTCACGAGTCGATAAAGACGATACAACAAGACAAGGAGAGCGTGGCCATCTTCCCTGAGGGGCGTCATGGCGAGCACAGAAAGCAGCTGCCTTTCCATCCAGGGGCGGCCATGCTTGCTGCTGTATCGCAGGCTCCGCTTGTGATGGTTTACATCGACGGACCGATTAAGATATTCGGGCCTCGCACTCGCCTCATCGTGTCGCCTCCGTTTCATCTCGCTCCTCCCACAAATGGCATGAACTCTGATTACATCAACGAACAAACTGAGATGTTGCAACAAAAGATGAAAGAGCTGATGGAGGAACTGGTGAAGCGGATTTGATTTTGATAGAAGAAACAGGTGCTGATCAAGTTTCGAAACTCTTATTATATTTGCAACATCTAAAACCAACGACTATGGCAACAAAGAAATATCCGCTGGGTATAGCCTTCAGTGGTGGCGGTGCCAAGGCTGCGGCCCATTGTGGTGCACTTCAGGCACTGAAAGAATATGGACTCCAAAACAAATGATAGAAACCTTTCAGGGCATGAACTTTTTCAAGGATATCGTCACACCAAGTGTGCCCAAAGGGGGATTGTTTGATTCGCGTCCGTTGTCGGAATTGATTCAGGAAAAATTACCTTATAGTCGTTTGGAAGAGTTGCCTATACCGACTTTCCTCGTTGCATCCGACATTGAACATGGTGTGCCGAAAGTGTTCACTAAAGGTGAAATCGCTCCTCGTGTGGTGGCCTCATGCTCCATTCCGGTCATCTTCCAACCAAAATACATCAACGGAATCCATTACGTCGACGGCGGCGCTTTCCAAAACCTGCCTGTGTCGGCCATACGACAAAAATGTGAGAAGGTCATTGCACTCAACCTCAACCATTTGGAAGAGGACAAATATAAGGATAATCTCATATCGGTAGCTTATCGTTCGTTTATGATGATGATGGTGTCCAACGTAGCAGTCGACTCTGCCCAAGCAGATCTCTTCATCGAACTCGACACCTATGGTTGCACGGCTTACGATATGTCAAAGATCGAAGATCTGTTTTTCCGTGGCTACGAAAGTGCCGTGAAAGCCTTGGAAAAGAACGGTTATCAGCGTATTATGCCCAAGGAAGTCATCGAATTCCCCAAGAAAAAACACAAGAAAGACAACTTGAAAAACCCAGAGGAGATATTCCGTAATACCATAGAAAAAGGAATGACGGCCATCAGGACTATAAGAAAAGGAAACATCAAAAAAGAGTGATTCTATCATTCCATCTGGGCATAATCGCGGGCGAGACCTCCTTTGGAGGTTTCCTTATATAGCGAAGGTATGTCCTTGCCCGTTTCCTTCATGGTTTCCACCACCTTATCGAACGACACGCGGTGGCGGCCATCGGAGAAAGTGGAGTAAATGTTGGAGTCAAGGGCACGGGCGGCAGCGTATGCATTGCGCTCGATGCAGGGAATCTGCACGAGGCCGCAAACCGGGTCGCAAGTCATACCGAGGTGATGCTCCAAAGCCATTTCAGCAGCGTATTCTATTTGTGCCGGACTGCCTCCAAACAGCTGGTTGGCGGCAGCAGCGGCCATGGCACAGGCCACTCCCACTTCGCCCTGACAGCCTACCTCGGCACCCGAAATGGAGGCATTGGTGCGCACAATGTTACCCACCAATCCCGCCGTCACCAAGGCGCGGATGATACGTTGGTCTGTGAACTCATAGTTTTTCGAAAGGTGATACAATACCGCCGGCATCACGCCGCAGGAACCACAAGTCGGCGCAGTGACGATCCGTCCACCAGAGGCGTTTTCCTCTGCAACGGCCAAGGCGTATGAATACACCAAGCCACGGTTGCGCAAGGTATGTGTATAGCCCGAAGCCTTGATATGATACATGGCGGCCTTGCGGCTCAGGTTGAGCGGTCCAGGCAACACGCCTTCGGCTTGCAATCCGCGCTCGACGGCGGCTTTCATCACTTGCCACACCTCCATCATGTAGGCCTCGATTTCTTGTTGGTTCTCATATTCGTAGACATATTCCCAATAGGTACGCCCTCGTTGTTCGCACCAGTTCAGGATGTCAGTCATCTTGCCCAACGGATAAATGTCAGGCTGTTCGCTCTGTTTGCCTTCCTCAGCGAGGTTGCCTCCTCCGATGCTGAACACCTGCCACTCGCCGATAAGGTTCTTGCTTTCATCGAAAGCCTTGAACAACATGCCATTAGGATGGAACGGCAAAACGACATCAGGTTTCCAAATGATTTCGGTCGGGGCCTGCAAAGTGTTGAGAATGGCCCAGTCGGTCATGTGTCCTTTGCCCGTGGCGGCGAGACTGCCGTAAAGCGTCACCTCAAACGCCGAAGCATCCGGATAACGTTCGTTGAAGATGGAGGCGGCCTTTTGCGGCCCCATCGTGTGACTGCTTGAAGGGCCTATGCCGATTTTATAGATGTCTTTGATGGTTTTCATGGCGATGAGTTTTGATGCAAAAGTACAAAAAAAAGCCGACCCATAAGGCCGGCTCCAAATGATTTAAGCCTAATCTATTAAAGCGTAAAGCCGAGTCCGACAAACAGTCCGTTGGTCTTCAAAGAAGCGTTATCGGTTTTGTCGAGGTCAAGCAGGCCGAGACGATAGCCGCCGAACAGGTTGAAGTTGGCAAACTTCACATCGGCACCAAACACGGCGTAAAGGTTGAAACGGCTTTGGTTGCTGTTGTCGCCGTACCAGTCGTAGCTGTTTTCGCCAAAGAGGGGGTCGGCGCCTTTTGTGACACCCGTAAGGGCAATACTCGGCATAGGGCCGACAAACGGAACGATGGCCAAGTCGCGGTTGACTGCAACCTTATAGTTGAACAAAATCGGCACATCAATGATGGTTTGGGTTTCATTTGTTTTGCCGGTGATTCCCCAAATGGTTTGGGTCGTGTTTCTCATGTTCATACGGAATTGGGCACCGGCGGCCACTCCGATACCTTTGGCCAATTCGATGTTCTGTGAGAAACCGACTGAGAAACCTTGGTAATTCGTGCTGTTGCTGCCAGCGACAAAAGTCTCAGGAGCATAAGTTGCATAAATGGTTGATTGTGCCTGCACGTTTCCGGCAACGAACATGGCGGCTACGAGAGCCACGATTGCTAATGCTTTTTTCATTGTTGATTGTTTTGATTAAATGAGTTTTATTTTCTGGTTTTGTCTTGCTTTTAAAGGCTCAGTTCATACATATAACCGTGGTATTGCAGCGAGCCGTCTATGACTGGAAAGAAGAACTCGTTGTCGTGTTCTACGTTTTTCAATTTGAGGTTTTCCATGATAACAGTTTTGGTGCCGTCGTCGTTGGTGACCACTTTCAAGGTGCCGCTTTGGGCAATATAGCCCGTTTGGGGCTGGAAAGTCAAGAAATCGCTGTCGAGAGCGACATGCACACATGGAAATTGGGGAAGATAAGGTGTGCCGATATATCCAAGCTGGTATTCGCCGTCCACGACCTGACCGCCTAAATAGCTGACGATGAAGAAACGCTTGCGGTCGGCCGACATGAAGAGCATCGACTTGACATCAAGCCCCAAAGAGCTTAGGTTGTTGAGCGCGGTAATGCCTGCCAGTCCGATGGGGCTTTCGATGTCCTTGATTTGGAACTTGTTGTTCATGTCGAAGACGTAGGGGGGCAAAGTGCCATTGAAGTTCAGAGCCATATTGACATTTTGTCCGTTGGCATTGGTGCCTACGCATTGTGACAAAACGACAGTGTAAGTGCCGTTGTCTTCAGTGATTGAGAGTTGCCCGTTGGCCCAGAAGTAGGTGTCGCCGAAATACAGCGTGTCGGCACCCATAAGGAAGGGCAATTCACCCATATTGAACTCATGCAGGCCGACTACTTGAGGAGCTGTACTTTTGGTGTTTTCGCTAATAGTGTAGGTGCCAGGGACAATGTCACCGTTGAAAATAATGGCAATGCCTTCGTTGTCGGCGGCAGTCATTTCCTTGGAAGTGAGGACAATGGCGTTTTGTTGGCCATAATTGACTGCATTGGAGGCGACGATGTTCATGGTTTTGCTACCGACAGTCATAGCTCCTTCTTCCACTTCGGGGGTTACCGTGTTGTTGTCTTTGTTGCAACTGGTGCTGATGAGGGCAAGGCCGCATAAAAGCACCAAACTTAAAAGTACTTTTTTCATGATGATAAGTTTTATTTTGTTGAATTTTTGTCTTTATAGATAATCTGCCCAACGGGCCTGCAAGCGTTCCTCGGCCACCTCAATGATGTCCTTTAGGTGTTTGCCATAGGAACGATAGTACAACAACCATGCCGTGATGCCATAGACGATAGTCTGAATCCACAGGCCTATCAACTCAGGCTTCACATCGCGGAGCACAGCACCCATACTATTAATCTTCACGTAGCCATTGATGCCAAAGGTCGAAGGGAACAGCCACGAAACGACTTTCCAGAATTCAGGAACTGAACATGTAGGCCACGAAATGCCCGAGATGAACAGCAACGGCACCGAGACGAACACGAATATGATGATGAACACCTCACGGTTGTGCGCGATGCCCGAAAGCGTCATGCTGAAGAAAAGGCATGCCAACAGATAAGGGAACAGGAATGCTACCAAATCGGTCCAATGCCCAATCTGAGCCAGATGGAACCAACGCGGCACGAGGCAGAAGACGTATGCCGAAATCACCGCGTAGATGGCGAGATAGGCCGCACTCTTGCCGAAAAGCATTTCAATAGGTTTTTTCCCGATGACATGCGGCTCAAGGATGCCGCGACGTTTTTTCTCGGTTTCCTCACCAGCCATCATGCCAATGCCCAAAACCATCGTTTGCTGGATAACCATCACCAAGACCGCTGGAATCAGGAAGGTGGCGAAACCGCTTTGCGTATTGAACATCGGGACATATTCGTACTTGATGGGATAGGCAAAAGTGGAGGCCTGTTTTTCGGTGGCTCCCACTAAGCGTTGCGTCTTGATGTCCTGGTTCATCGCCAAGGAGACCTCCGTACACGAGGCCAGCACCGCCTTGTAATACAGCATACTGCCCATGTCGGAATACAGTTCCACAACGGCCTGCCGACCTTCCATCAAGGCGTAGTCGAACTCGACGGGGATGTAGATGAGACAATGTGCCTTGCGACGGTGGATCAAATCCTTCGCCTCTTGCATGTCGGCGCAATGTCCCACGATTTCAACATCGGCTGTGGCATCCACCTTGCGCAGAAACTCACGGCTAGTGGTGGAGTTGGCCAAATCGACCACAACGGTTGGCACTTCGCGCACGGTCTCATGGCCATAAAGATAGGCGTAAAGCAACGGATATAGCAACGGCACGACGAAGAAAAACACGATGACACCCTCGTCGAATATCGAGTTGTGGAGTTCCTCGCGGAAAACTTCCAATATGTTATGCAACCATTTCATCTTGTATATTGATATTCTAACAAACACTTTTTCAATCGGTTGGGGAACAACAAGGGCAATGCCAGAAACACTAACAAAGCCGCATAGTTGACCCATGAATAATGCAGCGGCAAGCCGTTCAACGCTTGGTCGACATAGATGAGGTAATAATGCCTCAGCGGGAAGAGATACGACAGGGCTTTCAACGGTGCTGGAAATGCAATTTGTGGAAACGAAAACCCTGAAATCGGGAAGGAAAGCACGCCCCACAAGGTAGCAATACTCAAGGCCCAGCGCAAGGAAGGCAAGGCTTCACAAAGGAACACGCCAAAGGCCTGCGAGACCACAATCAGTAGCAACGATGCCAATGCCATCGGCCATAATCCGCTTTTTAGCGGGAAATCCCAATAGGCGTAAAGCAACACTAAATAAGTGGCGCCCATCACCATCCAAACCAGCAATTGAGGTAATAGTTTGCCGGCCAATGCTTTGTAGATGTTGTTGTCGGCCAGCTCGAGCCAATGCTTGGAAGTACCCTCTTTGACCTCGCTATGGATGGAATAGATGGTCACTTGGAAGATAAGCAGCATCAGCATGGCGGGTAGCAGGATGTTGGAAAGGTATTGGGAATAATTCAATCCCGGGTTGCTGATGGCGTGCATCTCCATCTTGATGGGTTGCAGGATGCCCATCACTTGGCTGTCGGCATAGCCCTTGGCATACAAGGTCTCGCGTGCGATGGCACCCGAGGCTAATTCCGCCATCGTCTTCATGTCGCGGTATTCCAATGAAGCAGGAATCAGGTAGGCTGCATTCGTATAGAACGACACGGTGGGCTGTTTGCTCGAGAGTGCCAGCTCCGTCGTGCCTTCTGGGATGTAATAGAAGGCGTAGATCTTGCCCTGTTGCATCGCCTCGCGTGCCTCGCCGAAGTTGGCGTATTGCTTGACGATGGCGGTCTGCTGGAAGGCGTCGAGGTTGCGCAGCACCTGTCGGGTAATGGAGGTGTTGTCCTCATCGACCACACCAACAGGGATGTCCATCGGCAGACCTTTTCCCATCAAGGTGGTGAAGAAGAGGAAGCCGATCAGCGGGGCAACCACCATGCAGAAGACATAGACCGGCTGCGACAGCATTCGAGCCACCTCGCGCTGCACCACGCGCCACACGCCTTTCTTCTCTGTCGTTTCAGAATTCATTTTTTATGCTCCTTTTCCACAATCACGCTCATGCCCGGGCGCAGGTCTTCACTTGTCGAAAGCGGTGTGGCACGCACCTCGAAGGTCTTCAGGTCGTATTGTCCTGTCTCCTTGGTGGCCTTCCATGCGGCGAAGTCGCCGATGTCCTTCATGTAACTGACTTTCATGCGGATGCTACGGTCCAAGGCGGGCACGTAGGCATCAAACTCACTGCCGATGGGGAACTGCTTCAGGTCATCCTCACGCACATTGAAGGAGGCCCATTGGTCGTCCATCATCGCCACGTTCATGATGGGAGCGCCTGTGCCGACCAACTCGCCCACATGGGGGAAGATTTCAGTAACCTCGCCGTCGGAGTATGCCGTCAGCACCGTCTCGTGGATGTAGGAATTGACTTCGGCCACAGCGCCTTGTGCCTGCAATACCTGAGCGGCAGCCATCTGTTTGTCCTCCGAACGGGCGCCTTCAAGGGCAAGGTCGTATTGCGACTTGGCTGCTTTCTCCGTTGCGATAGCGGCATCATACTGTGCCTTGGTCTCATCATATTTCTGTGCACTCACCACGCCGTCCTTGTAAAGGTTGCTGACGCGGTTGAATGATTTCTCCATGACATCCACACCCACTTTCGCCTTTTGCCACATCTCGTAGGCGCCCTCAATTTGCCCTTTCTGTGCACCATGCTGTGCCTTGGCGCTTTGGGCTCTCGCCGCTTTTGCCACGGCTTCGGCTTGGGCTTTCTTGGCCTCCACTTCAGGGGCTTCAAGGATGGCCAAGGTGTCGCCCTTGCGCACCTTCTGGCCTTCCTGCACCTTGTACTCAAGGATACGGCCAGGCACCTTGCTCGAGACTCGGTATTCGGTCACTTCGGCCTGACCTTGCAGATACTCAGTTTCCTTGTGGAAGGTGATGATACCGATCACGCAAACCACGATAATCACACACGCCAGCACACCTAATGCAAGATACGTGTTCACTCTTTGTTCTTTTAATGTGCTCATAGTATTTCTTTTTTTGTTATTTCAAACTCACTCCTGCGGCTTTGCGAAGGTTCACTCCCGCCATGATGCAGTCGATTTTGGCGTCGATATAGTCCGAATGGGCTTGCAGCCAAGCCGTTTGTGCCAGGTCGATGACCGACGACTCCACCACGCCTTCACGGAAACCTGCCGTCGCCATACGGAGGTTCTCGTCAGCGTCGTTCAGTTTCTCTTGTGTCAACTTCAGACGGGCATTGGCCTCGCCAAGTTGTTTTTCGCATTGGCGTACCTGAAGCATAATCATCTCCTTCGAGTCCTCATAGTTATATTGCTGGATCTTGGCTTCAGCCTTGGCCATGCGCGTCTTGTTGTAGCCCTCGCCCCAATGGAAGATAGGGATTTTGGCCATCACGCCGAAGTTCCACATGCCGCCGAACTCGTTCTGGAAGCCGTTGAAACACGAGGGGTTGCTCACTGTATAGTTGCCGAAAGCCCCAATTGTGGGCAGGTAGTCGGCGCGGGTGACCCACACCTTCTTGGCATAGATGTCGTTGGCGATGCTGAGGCATTTCAGTTCGGGACGATGGGCTTCGACATCGCTTTCGGAATAGAAAGGATGAGTGTTCGTCACCAACACATCATCAAGGTTCTCGTCCGCCAGCATGATGTTGGAATCCAAAGGCAGACCACAGATTTGGCAAAGCAGCATCTTCGACAGCGCCAAGCCGTTTTGCGCCTTCAACAAGGATGTTTCGGCTTCATTCAACTTCACTTTCACCGAAAGTTGGTCGGAAGTGGTCGCCACGCCTTCGGCCACCAACTTATCCATATCGTTGGACAGCGAGCGGAGCGTCTCGGTATAGTTCTCGGCCAATTTCAACTTGTTGGCGATGGAAACGATTTGCCAATAGGCCTTGTCCGTCGTGACCACCGTTTCCTGCTCTTGCATCTCCAACTTCGACTCGGCCAGTTCCTTCAAATCCTTGGTAATCTGGTTGTAAGCATATATCTTGCCGCCAGCGAAAATCGGTTGCTGAATGGAAACTATGCCTGCATAAACGTTTTTGGTGTCGATTTTGAACGCATCGCCCACTTGCTCGCCGATTTGGTTCAAGGCATCCTCAACATTAAGGCTCATCAGGTCGGTGACAAGTTTGTTGACGGTTGGGTCGTTTTGCAACAAAGTCCAAGCGATGACCGCTGCCGGGTCGCTTTGGTAGACCTGCAGCAGTTCCTCGCGGTAGGCATCGATTTGGGCTTGCGTCATCGTGCCGATGCTGCCGAGCGTCGCCAGATTCTCATCGCTCAAGAGTTGGAGGCTCTTGTTGTTGTGCATGTAAGTTCCCGTTGCCTCCACTTTGGGAAGGTAGTTGGCATACGAGGAATACATCTCGTACCTTGCCTTGTCGACTTCCGTTTCGGCCACTTTCAGTTTCTTGTTGTTCTCCAACGCGAGGCGGTGACATTCGTCCAAAGTCAGCACCCTTTGTGCATTCGCTGTGACAGCCATTAAGCAAATCATCAGCACCATCTTGATTTTCAGTCTTTTGTTCATATTGCTCTTTCCATTTGTTTGATGGCGCAAAGTAACGGCAACTTTTTCGACCAAAAGCAATCTTTTTGGAACTGAAAACTATCTAAAAGTCGAAATAATCATATTTTTTAATCAAATATCAATTAAAAATATCTACTTTTGCCGAAAATTTCAACAAATGGAAACACAAAAGCTAACAAGTATCAGCCTGTTGAGGGCAAAAGACTTCATCCCATCGGGTGACATCATTAATATAGGTGACGATTTCTTTATGGCGGAGCGCACCAACGAGGCCAACTACGACCTGTTGCGCCATCCATGCCGCATTGATGCCTACGTGGTGGCCTTTTGCAAAAGCGGCAGTTTCAAATGCCACATCAACCTGAAGGAATACGAAATAGGGGAGGGGATGATTATGGTGAACCTGCCGCAAAACATCATCAGCGTGGAGCCTAAGGAATCTGCCGACAAACCCACGCTGACGGTCATTGGCGTTTCACCCAAGTTTTTGTCCAACTTCAGCTCCGACATCAGCAAGATGCTCAACGAGGCCATGACCCTTTTAGACAATCCCTGCATGCGTCTTGAAGAAGAAGAACTCTACATTGTAAAAGAATACATTCAACTGATTGACAAGTATATACACTCGGACTATGTCTATGCTCACGAAAGCGTCAGTCACCTGATTTCGTCGGTGTTCTACCTCTTCGGTAGTTTCATCAACAAACGGATTATGAGCCAAAACGACGAGGAGAAGTCCGCTTCGACGCGACACAAGATTGTCTTTGAGCGGTTTATCGAATTGGTCACCCGGCACCACAGCAAAGAACGCGGCGTAGGGTTCTATGCCGACAAGCTGTGCATCACTCCCAAATATCTCTCCAAAATCGTGAAAGATACCAGCGGCCTCTCCGCCCCGCAATGGAT
>CADCJI010000050.1 GCA_902801625.1 uncultured Bacteroidia bacterium
ATTTCGAGTTGGGTGCAGTCGGCGGTGAGGCCGCTGGTCAGCGAGGAGCTGACGCGCGGACCGAGGTCACGACCAATGACGGTGGCGCCCATCAGGCAAATCTGCGGTTGTTCCTCCTTGAAGAGGTTGACGAGGATATCGGTGTGCGGTGCAGAGGTATAGGGGAACAAGCCCTCGCCGTCGAAAGCGAACAGCTTATCCACGCCGTAAGGCAGGATTTGGTCTTCCACCTTGCCCTTGATGCCCGTGCCAGCCACAACGGCATGCAGTTCCACGCCCAGCTGGTCGGCCAGTTTACGCCCTTTGGTGAGCAACTCCTGGGAGACTTCGGCCACCTGTGTGCCTTCGGTCTCGATATATACGAATACATTATTCATAGTTCATTCTATTTTATTGATACATGACTTGATGTTTTGGCTTTTGTGGCTCTTAGCTATTAGCCATTAGCCGTTAGCTTATTGGCTACCAAGCTAATAGCTAACTGCTAATTGCTAAAAGCCAAACATCGTCAAGTCTCTCATCATCCAATAATCTTCTCCTCTAACAATTCTTTGATCAATCCTTCCACATCGACATCGCTGGCGGTGAGGGTCTTGCTCTCCTTGGCCTGGAAGACGATGTTCTGTACGGTTTTCACCTTGGTGGGACTACCAGAGAGGCCGCACTGGTTGGGGTCGCCATCCACATCGGCCACGCTCCACTGGTTGAGGTTGAGGTAGTCGCGGATGGCATAAAGGTCGGCGCGAGGGTCTTCGGGCTGACGCTCCAACGGGCATGAGGCATACTTGTATTTCATCACCAACTTAGCGTTGCAGGGACGGCAGGGTGCTGCGCTACCGTTGACGGTAATCACGCAGGGCAGCGGCACTTCCACCGTCTCCACGCCACCGTCGATATGGCGGCGGATGGTGGCGATGTTGTTTTCGATCTTGAGGATTTCCTCGGCATAAGTCACTTGGTTGAGACCCAGTTTCTGTGCCACTTGGGGACCCACCTGAGCGGTGTCACCGTCGATGGCCTGACGGCCTCCGATGACGATGTCGACATCGCCAATCTTCTTGATGGCGGTGGCGAGGGCATACGAAGTGGCGAGGGTGTCGGCGCCTGCAAAGAGGCGGTCGGTGAGCAGCCAGCCCGTGTCGGCCCCCCGGAAGAGGCCTTGGCGGATGATCTCACCGGCGCGCGGCGGGCCCATGGTGAGCACGCCGACGGTGCTGCCTGGATTCTGCTCCTTGAGGCGCAGGGCCTGTTCAAGGGCATTCAGGTCTTCGGGGTTGAAGATGGCGGGCAGGGCGGCGCGGTTGACGGTACCTTCCGGAGTCATGGCGTCTTTGCCCACATTTCTAGTATCGGGCACCTGCTTGGCAAGCACCACGATTTTCAATGGTTTGGTCATAAAATAAAATTTCTCGTTTTCAAATTTGGCTGCAAAGATACGGATTTTTTCCCGTTTTGATTACTTGTACAGTTTTTTATGTTAACTTTGCACCGATAAATCATCATCAGACCATGATTGACGAGAGAAGAGAACGTTACATCAACCCTTACACCGACTTTGGTTTTAAGAAACTATTCGGCACCGAGATGAACAAGGACTTGCTCATCAGTTTTCTCAATGCGCTGTTTCGTGGCGATGAGGTCGTCACCGACATCACTTATTTGCCCAACGAACAAATAAGCGCATACGGCAGTCGGCGAGCCATTTTTGATGTGTATTGCGAAACGGAAAAAGGTGAGAGAATCATCGTTGAGATGCAAAAAACCGAGCAGGCTTTCTTCAAGGATCGCAGCGTTTTCTATGCCTCGTTTCCCATCCAGCAACAAGGTCAACGCGGCTCCGATTGGAACTTTGAACTGAAAAGCGTTTATACAGTCGGCATCCTGAATTTTGTGTTCCCCGAGGACGAATATGCGCCAAGTTGTTTCCACCACGAAGTGAAGTTGATGGACAAGGATGACAAGCACGTTTTTTACGACAAGCTGACTTTCATTTATTTGGAAATGCCCAAGTTCAACAAGACCGAGGATGAACTCGACGGAATGTTGGATAAATGGCTGTTTGTCCTGAAAAACCTCACTCGACTTTTCGACCGGCCTGCCGCATTGCAAGAACGTGTTTTCAAGAAACTATTCGAACAGGCTGAAATTGCAAGGTTCACCCCTGAGGAAATCCTTGAGTACGAAGATAGTGTGAAGATTTATCGCGATTTGAAGAACTCGATGGACACCTCATACCAAAAGGGCGTTTTGAACGAAAAAAACGAAAATGCCCGTAAAATGAAGGCCTTAGGGATAGACTACTCCATCATTTCCCAAGTGACGGGTTTGACTTTAGAGAAAATCGATGGTTTGTAGGATGTTTCTTGTTTAAATGGGAGAATTTGTTTCAATCAATTGTAAAACTGTACGAAAAACATCCTAAACCGAAAAAAAATCCCCGACCCGAAAGCCGAGGATAGATTTGCCTCACGCAGAACTCGCAGAATATGCAGAACCAGCCGGACGCTGATTACTCACGCAGAAATCGTAGAAATTGCAGAAGCCTATCGGACAAAATTATGTCGCATTGCGATTCATAAGATTCAGCGAGTTCTGCGTGCCAAAAATCATTCCACCACAACCTTCCGCGTGACACCTCCCAATTTCACAAAATACATGCCTTGGGGCAGTTCCACGATAGTTTTCCCTTCAATTTCTCGGGTCAGGATGGTTTGCCCAAGGGTATTTGTGACAGTCATTACACCAGTGCCTTCCACGGTGAAGCGGTCTTTGACAGGATTCGGATAAACCATGAAGGCCGTTGCCTCATTCTCACCGAGGCCGACCAAATCCAAACTGCGGTTGGAGAGGAGGCGCGTTTCGCCGTCCTTGCCTGCTTCCACGCCTTGCACTACGATGTAGCCCTCGTCGAACTGGTTATCCGAGCATGTGTAGCTGGTGACGCTGGCTCCGACATAATCAATCACGGTGAGCGAGCCGTCGTCTTCGTGCCATTCGCAGATGTTGTAGCCTAACAGGTCGTAGCCCGTCGGGGTGTTCCATCCGATTTCGATGGTGTTGTTCATGCCCAAAGTGTAGCTCATGTGGATGGTCTCCTTGGGATAGCTCACGATGGGACATTCTGCACCGTCTGTGGCGACTGCTACGATAGTGTAGGTACGGGATGCAGCGCCACTGCCGATATTGTCGATGAACTGGCCATCGGAGTAGTCGGCTGTGCCGACCTGCATACCGTCACGCTTCACGACGACATGGTCGATGTACTGGGCTTGTGCCACGGTAGTGGGCCAGGTGATCAAGTTCAAGTTGCTCTCAAGATCACAGGTAGCCAAGTCGATTTCGACATTGTCTTTCACGATGAAGGTCTGTACGGATGTAGCACACATATCGGAGACACCACAGGTGTAAGTTCCTGGTTCGGTAACTTCGATAGTCGATGTGGTAGCGCCGGTGTTCCAAAGATAAGAGTAGGAACCACTTGGTGCTTCAAGCGTAATGGCTTCTTGCTGACGTTTCCAGAGTTCTTCTGTAGTTTCTGTAGGAACGTTGGGTTCGATGAAATAAATACTAAAATAGAACCAATCATATCCACATCCGGAAAAACCACAAGCATATTGATTTGCTTGGTTGCCATCGAAAATCATAGGGTTAACATTGTGGATGATTTCACCGTTATCCCAATAAAAATCGGTGCAACTTTCTGGGGCATAAACTAGAGCACGGTCGTACTCATTGGCACAAATGCGAACTACACGTCCAACACTACTGTGTACTTGTCCAATTGTTAGGATAGTGTCATTTTGTGCTTGGGTTTTCAATAAACTGAAAACAATGCAAGCAATTACTAAGAATAGTTTTTTCATCTTTTTGTTTCCTTTCTTTTGTTTTAGTTATTATTTGTAATTGAGTTTCCTTGATATTTTGGGTATAAAAAAACAGCGTGGAATCAATTCCTTGCTTGACACTCAGGGTTTCCACGCCCACATCTCTAACAAGTATTCCACGCCGTAACGAATACGGCATTTGCAACTTGTCCTTGAGATGTTGCCCCACAAAAGGGGACTAGTGGAAAATTTGAGTGTCAAGGACAGCAACAAGTGCTATCTGATTATAATATGCCTTTTGTGTTTATCTTTTTCTTTTGTTCGATTATTTTGGTTCAACTAACGTTTTATCTTGTTTATGTTTTCTTCAACCTTAATTCAACTCCACTCCTTCTTTCATTACATTTTTATAAAATGGAGATATCTGCCGCCGCATCCATTCATCGTAAGTGTAAGCCACAGGATTAATGTCAACACCAAGCGACCATCCCAACGAAATGAATGGAAACACCCAACGGTCGAAATCTTCATTGCTCACTTTTTCACCTTCCAACAAAACCAGTAAATCCCAATCGGAATCAGGTCTTGCCTCATCACGCGCTTGGGAACCAAAAAGCAACAAACGAGCACCTCGGGGTAGTATTTCCTCTCCAAGATGCTTTATCAAACTTTCTATTTCAAGTTGACGTGTTGACATTTTCTTTCTTTTTCAGTTTGCAAATATAAACAATTTCTCTCAATCCAATAGCCTTATCGCTTCAAGAATTTCCTCACAAAACTATGACTTCCCTGCTCCAACCGAATGACATACACACCCGAAGGCCAATGTGAAACATCCATAGTAAATGGAAAACTTGCTTGGTTCTCGGAAAACATGCTGCGTCCCATCATATCCGTCACAACGGTACTAAAAAATCTGTCGTTCGAAACTTCACCAAAATGAATTGTCATACGAGTATTGGCAGGATTGGGATATACCTGAATCATCGTTTCTTTCATTTCGGGCAACGAGGTCGGGATTTTCAGATGATTGTATAGGAAATCGCGGGTGATACCGAAACAAGCATCGAATTTTTCCTCAATCAGTGTATAAAGCACCGGAACAAGGTAGAAAGCGTGTCCCTCGCCCTCAAAAGGGTGAAACTCGTAATCGGTGACACCCAATGCATCAAGACGGCTAACCATGGCATGCGAACCGTACATAAAGGGCATCACACCCGGGAGCATCCCGTTGTAGCAATAGCCCGAATCGCAAGGCACTGTGGTGTCGTCGGTGCCATGAATCATGCACAGCGGCACATATTCCTCTTTGCTGATGACATCGAGGTCCAACACACCGCCCCAATGCGGAACGGCACCAGCCACCGCTGGCGAAAAACCAGCGTATTCCTCATAACCTGAACTATGTATCGAGCCTAAATCGGGGCTTTCGTAGGTCTCGGCGGGGCGCTCGCTCTCGTCCATGAACATCTCACATAAAATGGCAATGGAGCCAGCAGAGTTGCCGAGCAGAAACACCTGTTCTGGGTCGATCCTGTATTCTTCGCAATGGCATTTGAAAAACCGAATCGCAGAGCTGACATCTTGAGCCGCCATATAGGCATCACGCACTAATGAGGTGGCATCGAGATTCCAAATCGAAAGCAGCCGATAGTCGATGGAAGCCGCCGCATAGCCATGCTGAGCCAAGCGTGTGCAATACTCTACCATGTCGACATAATCGCGACCTCCTGCGACAAAGGCTCCACCAAAAACGGTAATCACCAACGGGCGCGCCGAGAGGGTGTCGCCTTGCGGCTCATAGAAATCAAGATACAGGGTGATCGGCGATGTTTCACCCTCCTCGATGACACTGCTGAAAGGAATGTCCGATTCAACATTCACTTCCTCAAAAACCGGTTCGGCATAGCGTCGACCCGCCTGAGCCATCGCTTTTGTGAAAAGGCCACAAAACAAAACGGCCGTCACAACCATTCTCAATTTATTGAATGTCATCATTCTACTCATCATTTTCATCACCAATAATTTTTCTTTTTTGAACTATCGTGTGCAAATGTACACATTTTTCAGAAATTCCTACCTTTGCGCCAAATTTCAAACAATGACCGTCTCCGAAATCCTAAACAAATCATGCCTTGAAAAAGACGACATCAAAGTGTTGTTGGCTACCGAAGGCGACGACAAGAAACTATTGTTCGACAAAGCCTTGCAGACCAAGCTGGCACACTTGGACAACTATGTCCATCTGCGCGGGCTGATTGAATACAGCAACATTTGCACAAAGTATTGCCTTTACTGCGGTGTGCGATGCAAGAACTTGAAGGTAGACCGCTACCAACTCAGTGATGAGGAAGTCATCGAATGCGCCAAACTGGCGCATGAGTTGGGTTATGGATCCGTGGCACTGCAAAGCGGTGAGAGGAGCGATAAGGCTTTTGTGGATAAGATTACCCATTTGGTCAAGGAGATCAAGAAGATAGACAATGGAAGTTTGGGCATCACACTCTCTTTGGGCGAACAGACCGAAGAGACCTACCGACGCTGGTTTGAAGCAGGCGCGCATCGCTACCTGCTCCGTATTGAAGCCTCAAACGAAGACCTTTATTATAAGATTCACCCACATGACGAGAAACACGACTTCCACCAGCGTCTCGCCTGCATCGACAGCCTGCTGAAAGTCGGTTACCAAACCGGCACTGGCGTAATGGTGGGCCTCCCCTTCCAAACCTTGGATGACCTCGCCAACGACTTGCTCTTCTTCAAGCAAAAAGATGTGGCCATGGTGGGCATGGGGCCTTTTATCCCCCACCCCGACACGCCACTTTGGCCATACAGGGACCAAATTCCTTCCCCCGAAAAACGCATGGAACTGACCTTGAAGATGATTGCCATCCTTCGCTTGATGATGCCCGAAATCAACATGGTGGCAGCCACCGCCAACCAAACCGTCGACCCGCAAGGACGCGAGAAGGCCATCCTCGCTGGCGCCAATGTCATCATGCCCAACCTCACGCCCAACGAGTTTCGTGAAAACTACCTCATCTATCCCGACAAGGCTTGCGTCAAAGACAAACCTGACGAATGCCAAAGCTGCTTAGACATGCGCCTCGCAGCCATCGGACATAAGGTTTTGTACAACGCTTGGGGCGATTCTGTCGCTTTTACGCGGAAAAATACTCCAAAATGATGGCCATTCCGGAAAAACCACTATTTTTGTCTTTTTAAATCCTCATCAAATCAACATTCATTTTACTATGAGAAAACATATCCTAACCGCCCTGCTCGTCATGCTTTCGGTCGTGACTTTCGGCCAGCAGTGGGTCGCCATCAAAAGCAACACCCCGAGCACCATCCAGACAACTTTGGTTGCCTCTTCCGAGAGCCAAATCACCGTCAACCTGCAAGTCCCCGGCTTCTATGCTTTCGAGGTGACCACACCCCGTGGCGAAGCCAACATCATCTCGGTTCCTAGAACGGTCAGCACCGCTGCCGCCGGCGAGCCCGACCTTCCCATGATTGCCATCTCGGCCATCATCGGCGACCGTCAGCATTACAACATCCGCGTCGTTGATGCACAATACGCTGATTACCCGATGGAGGTCGCGCCATCAAAAGGCGATTTCCCGCGCACCATCAACCCTGAGGATGTGCCTTATACCTACGGCGAAGCCTATTCGGCGGATGCTTTCTTCCCTGCTCAGAATGTGGGGCTTTACGATCCTTACATTCTCCGCGACTTCCGTGGGCAGAACATGGTGTTCTATCCCTTCGCCTACAACCCCGTAACACACACATTGCGTGTATATTACAACATGACAGTTGAAATGTATGCCGACGGTCAGCAAGGCGAAAACACCCTCAGCCGCCGCTCGAACACGGTGAAGATGGACGCTGAATTTGGCGCCCTCTACGACAACCACTTCATCAACTACCATGAGAGTTTGAACCGATACACGCCCGTTGACGAGACTGGCGAGCTGCTCATCATCTGCCACGACGCTTTCATGAACGCCATGCAGCCTTTTGTCAACTGGAAGAAACAGATTGGCAGACCGACTACAATGGTTGGAACGAGTACCGCCGGTGCCACCGACAGTGCCATCAAAGCCTATATCCAAAGCCAATTCGACGCCAGCCCCAACCTCAGCCATGTATTGCTAGTCGGCGATGCAGCCCAAATCCCAGGCCATTCCTATTCAGGCTGCGGTAGCTATAATGGAAAATCCGACAACTGGTATGGCCAAGTAGCTGGAAACGACTATTATAATGACATCATCATTGGCCGTTTCTCCGCCGAAAACGAAACCCATGTCACCACACAAGTCAACAAAGTGATTCATTACGAAAGAGACATCAACGCTTCTGACACATGGCTCGTCAATGGTTGTGGTGTAGCGGCCACGGCGGGTGGTGGTGGACATTTTGGTGAAGACGATTGGGAACACATGAACAATATCCGTACTGACTTGATGAACTATCACTACACTACTGTTTATCAGGAATACTTCAATACTATAGGGTATTCCTCCACCACCCAGCAAATCAGCGACAGGATTAATAGTGGCGTGAGTATCGTCAATTACTGCAACCACGGCAATCAAACAGCCTGGCAATCCCATAGTCCATGGTATTCAAATAGTTATGTAAACGCTCTAACCAACGATAATATGTTGCCCATCATTTGGTCGGTAGCCTGTCTCAATGGTCAATACGATTACAGCCAACCCTGCTTTGCCGAAACATGGCTACGGGCCACCAACAACAGCACAGGAGCACCCACCGGTGCCATTGGCGGCATGTTCTCCTACATCTCCCAGCCTTGGGTTCCCCCAATGTACAGTCAAGACGAGATGGTGGATGTCTTGACTGAAAGCCATAGCGACAACATCAAGCGCACTTTGGGCGGTTGCTCTTTCGATGGCAACATGAAGGTTTTGGACCAATACGGACAAGGCGGAGGACAAGGTCTTGGTACCTATATGGCTTGGATTCTATTCGGCGATCCAACTTTGACCTTACGTAACGCCATCCCCACCCACACGGGTGTGACCCACGCCCCCTCAATGGGCAGCAATGCCACCAACTTCGTCGTGAACGCCACCAACGGCAACGGTGCCTTGGCCACCCTGACGCTCAACAACGAAATCTTAGGCTCGGCTACTATTAACAATGGTATGGCCAACATCACCTTTACAGCACCTGGCACGACTGGCACTGCTACGTTGACCGTGTTCGGCTACAACAAAATCACTTATGAGGGAACCATCAATATCACTTCAGGTGGTGCCACACAATACAATGTAAATGTGTCGGCCAACCCGACCAATGGTGGTACCGTCACGGGCGGAGGCACTTACAGCCAAGGTCGGTTGTGCACAGTTAATGCTACTGCCAACAGCGGTTATACCTTCACCAACTGGACGGAGAACGGCAATGTGGTCTCTTCGCAAACCTGCTACACCTTTACCGTGAACAACAACCGTAACTTGGTGGCCAATTTCCAAGCACAGCCACAAACCTACACCATCAACGTTTCGGCCAACCCGAACAACGGTGGCACCGTTTCTGGTGGCGGCACGTATCAGCAAGGACAATCATGCACCGTGAACGCCACGCCGAACACTGGCTACACCTTCACGAACTGGACCGAAAACGGCAATGTGGTCTCCACCAATGCTAGTTACACCTTCACGGTGACTGGCGACCACACTTTGGTGGCTAACTTCCAAGTACAGAGCTATACCATCACCGTCGAAAGCGCCAATCCCGATTGGGGTTACGTCAGCGGCGGCGGCACTTTCAACTATGGCGAAACCATAGAAATTGCGGCCACTCCAAACATCGGCCATGTATTTTTGACCTGGGATGATGGAAACCTTGACAACCCTCGCAGCATCGTTGTTACCGAAAACCACACCTACATTGCCTCTTTTGCTGTGCAGCAATGTTACATCACTGCTGAAGTGACCCCAGAAGAGGCCGGAACGGCTTTTGGCGGAGGCCTTTGGTACTACGGCGACACAATCTCCGTGACCATCAACCGCAACGAAGACTGGGGGTTCCTGAACTGGACTGAAAACGATGAGGTGGTTTCGGAAGAAATGACCTACACCTTCATTGCCACAGGAGACCGCAACCTTGTTGCTCACTTCCAATATACTGAAAGCATTGGCGAGAACAGTATTTCCGCCAACATCTACCCCAACCCGACGCAGGGCAAAGTCATGGTTGAAAGCGAAGACTTGAGCCATGTCCGCATCGTGAACGCCTACGGACAGACTGTCTACAATGCCAAGGTAGAAGGCAATCTAGTCTGCATTGACCTGTCGCAAATGGTCAAAGGCATCTACATGATGCACATCGAAGCTGAGGGCGGGCAGGCTGTGAGGAAGATTGTGGTGGAATAAACTCATCTGGCCGCCATCGGGCATAAGGTCTTATATAACGCTTGGGGCGATTCTATCGCTTTTATGAAGAAAAACAACAAAATTTGACCCATATTCGGCAAAAAGCACTATTTTTGCCCTTTAAAACTAATCCATTTTCAATCTATGAAAAAAAGCTTAATTACGCTACTGCTCGTCATGCTGACCGTGGTGACTTTCGGCCAGCAGTGGGTAGCCCTCAAGAGCAACACCCCGAGCACTATTCAGACGAATTTGGTTGCCTCTTCCGAGAGCCAAATCACCGTCAACCTGCAAGTCCCAGGCTTCTTCACCCAAACGGTGACCACACCGCGTGGCGAAGCCAACATCATCTCGGTTCCCAAGACGGTAAGCACTGCTTCCGCTGGCGAGCCCAACCTGCCCATGATTGCCGTTCCGGCCATCGTTGGCGACCGTCAACATTACAACATCCGCGTCGTTGATGCCCAATACACCGATATTCCAATGGAAGTGGCTCCTTCCAAAGGCGATTTCCCGCGCACCATCAACCCCGATGATGTGCCTTACACCTACGGGGCGGCATATTCGACAGATGCCTTCTTCCCTGCACAAAACGTGGGGCTCTATGAGCCTTACATCTTGCGTGATTTCCGTGGACAAAACATGGTAGTCTATCCTTTCGCCTATAACCCAGTCTCAAAAACCTTGCGTGTTTACTACAACATGACCGTTGAAATGTACAGCGATGGTATTTCAAACGAGAATGTACTTGACCGCCGTTCCAACGAGGTGAAGATAGACCCTGAGGTTCAGGCCATGTATGACAACCACTTCATCAACTTCAGCGAAGGCTTGAGCAAATATACGCCCGTGGTCGAGACCGGTCATTTGCTCATCATCTGCCACGATGCCTTTATGAGTGCCATGCAGCCCTTCGTCAACTGGAAGAAGCAGATCGGCCGTCCCACCACAATGGTCGGCACGAGCACCACAGGCACTACCACTACCGCCATCCAAAGCTACATCCAGAACCAATACAATGCCAACCCCAACCTCTCACATGTCCTTCTGGTCGGTGATGTCAGTCAAATCCCTGGCATCTCATTTACCGCAGGAAGCGGATGGAGCAGCTATAGCGGAAAGAGTGACAATATGTATGGACAAGTGGCAGGAAATGACTTGTATAACGACATTATCATCGGCCGTTTCTCTGCAGAGAACGAGACCCATGTGACCACGCAAGTCAACAAAGTCATCCACTACGAGAGAGATGCCAGCGCCGCTGACACCTGGTTGCCCATCGGACAGGGCGTTTCGAAAAACGAAGGTGCAGGACAAGGACACTATGGTGAAGCTGACTACCAGCATATTGACAACATCCGCAACGACTTGTTGGCTTACAACTACACCACCGTTCACCGTGATTACCAAAGCGTTTCCGGTGTCACTTCCAGTGCCGCCATCATCAGTCAACACATCAACGAAGGCGTAAGCATCATCAATTACTGCAACCATGGTTCGGAGACCAGTTGGGGTGTGTTCAACTATAGCAATACACACGTCAACGCGCTGACCAACGACAACAAACTACCCATTATTTGGTCAGTGGCCTGCCTCAACGGAAAATACGACCACAGCCAGCCTTGCTTTGGCGAAGCTTGGCTACGTGCAACCGACAACTCTACGGGAGCTCCTACTGGTGCCATCGGCGGCATGTTCTCCTACATCTCGCAACCTTGGCAAGAGCCTCAATACGGACAAGATGAAATGGTCGACGTATTGGTGGAGAGCTACAGCAGCAACATCAAGCGCACCTTGGGCGGCTGCTCGTATGACGGCAACATGAAGATTTTGGACCAATATGGTCAAAATGCCAATGCTGCCAAAGGCACCTACTTGTCATGGATTCTCTTTGGTGACCCCTGTCTGACGCTCCGTAATGCCGTCCCGACTGATATGGGTGTGACCCACGCCACTTCGATGAGCAGCAGTGCAACCTCGTTTACCGTAAACGCCACCAATGGCAACGGTGCTTTGGCCACCCTGACCCGCAACAACGAAATCATGGGCTCGGCCACCATCAACAATGGCACCGCCAATATCACCTTCACCGCTCCCGGAACGACGGGCACTGCCACATTGACCGTGTTCGGCTACAACAAGATTACTTACATCGCCACCATCCAAATCACGCAAGGTGGCACACAGCAATATACCGTCAATGTCTCGGCCAACCCGAATATCGGTGGCACCGTCACAGGCGGTGGCACATACAACCAAGGCCAGTCGTGCACGGTGACTGCCACACCTAATGCTAGCTACACCTTCACCAACTGGACGGAAAACGGCAATGTGGTCTCTTCCAATGCAAGTTACACCTTCACTGTCAACACCAACCGCACTTTGGTGGCCAACTTCACGGCACAGTCACAACAATACACCATCAATGTTTCAGCTAACCCGAACAATGGAGGGACCGTTTCAGGAGGTGGAACCTATTATGAAGGAGAGTCTTGTACCGTCCGTGCCACAGCCAATACAGGTTACACCTTCACCAACTGGACTGAAAATGGCAACATCGTATCCACCAATTCGCGTTACACCTTCACCGTTACGGGCAACCGTACCTTGGTGGCCAACTTTACAATGTCGACCTACACCATTACCGCTACAGCCGACCCAACTGTAGGCGGCACCGTCACAGGCGGAGGCACCTTTAACCAAGGCCAAAGCTGCACTCTGACGGCCACACCTGCCACAGGCTACAACTTCGTCAACTGGACCAAAAACGGCCAACAGGTCAGCACCAACGCCACCTACACCTTCACAGTGACAGAATCGGCAACCTATGTCGCCCACTTCCAGTTGCAAAGTTTCACTATCAGTTTGTCAGCCAATCCTGCCAATGCTGGTACTGTTTCGGGTGATGGCAACTATGATTACGGCACTTCATGCACCGTGACCGCAACACCATATCAAAGATACCTCTTCGCCAATTGGACGGAGAACGGCACTGTAGTCTCTACTGACCAAAGCTATACGTTCACCGTTACGGCCAACCGCAACTTGGTGGCTAACTTTGAGATTCCTATGGTTGAAATCACAACCGAAGTGAATCCAGAAGAAGCCGGTAGCGTGATAGGAGCTGGCACGTACCACTATGGTGATGAGGTCACACTGACTATTGTCCGCAACGAAGACTGGTCTTTCCAGAACTGGACTGAAAACGGCGAAGTGGTTTCGGTAGAGATGAACTACACCTTCATCGCCACCGAAGACCGCGTCCTCATAGCCAACTTCGTCTTCACTGAGGGCATCGGCGAGAACAATATCTCTGCCAATGTCTACCCCAATCCAACCTCAGGTGAAATCACCCTTGAAGGTGAAGGCTTGAACCATGTCCGCATCGTGAACGCCTACGGACAGACCGTCTACAATGCCAAAGTCGAAGGCGAGCAAATCCGCATCGACCTCTCCAATGTAGCCAAAGGCATCTATATGATGCACATCGAGGCTGAAAGTGGACAGGCTGTGAGGAAGATTGTGGTGGAATAAAACAGTACGCAAAACCTTTCAAAAAATCCCGTCAGCGATTGAACTGAACCCCGAAAGTTGGACAAAAAACTTTCGGGGTTTTATTATGCGAAAAAAACACGATTACGAAGCTCGATTGAA
>CADCJI010000051.1 GCA_902801625.1 uncultured Bacteroidia bacterium
GTCCATCTCGAAGGCGTGACCCAAGCCCATCTGCTCTTCGGGCAGACCGGCGATCTTGGCCAACTGCTCGTTGATGAGGTCGGAGGCCAACACGGTATGTGCGGCTTCCACGGCATCGGCGGTGGTCAGGTAGTTGTCCTCACCCGTGTTGATGATGACGCCCGCGAAGCCGTTGATGATACGGCTCATGTATTGGTCGATCAGCGTGCGCTGCATGTTAATGTCGCGGAACAAGATGCCGTAGAGGGCGTCGTTCAGCATGACATCGAGACCTTCGAAAGCGCCCATGATGGCGATTTCGGGCATGCAGAGACCCGAGCAGTAGTTGCAGAGGCGGATGTAGCGGCCTACCTCCTCGCCCACTTCGTCCAAGGCCTTACGCATGATGCGGAAGTTCTCCTGCGTGGCGAAGGTGCCGCCGAAGCCCTCGGTCGTGGCGCCGTAAGGCACATAGTCCAAGAGGCTCTGACCCGTTGTGCGGATCACGGCGATGATGTCGGCTCCCTGACGGGCACCGGCCTGGGCCTGCACCACATCCTCGTAGATGTTACCCGTGGCCACAATAATATAAAGGTATGGCTTGGGGCCTTCGCCGATGGTCTCAAGGTAATGCTCGCGGCGGGCGCGGCGGGTGCGGATGCGCGTCAGGCTCTCGTCGATGACGGGTTGCAGCGTGGCGGCAATCTGTTTCTGGTCGCGCGTCACCACCTTGGTGATGTCGAGGTCGCCCGTGGCCACCTTTTCGGCGATTTGTTGTGGGTTGAGGCCCGTCTGGATCATGGCGTTAGCGATGAAGAACAGGATGCCCTCGCCGAGCACGCCTTTGTCCTTGATGGCGTCCACCACCACATTGGGCAGCGGCACATCGCTTTCGTCCACCCCGTCGATGCCCATCAGTCGGGCGAGGGTGCGCTCCACGGCCACCGTGGTGTACTGCTCGCAGAAGGCCTGCACATCGTCAGCGATGTTTTTCGCCAGCCCCCTGGCATACTCCACTTTCTTAAAATCAAGTCCTAATTTACTTTCCATATAATTCTTTGTTGCTTAAATATTGATATTTTGTTCGTTAATTATTCGTCTTATTTCTTTGACACAAAGAAAAATCTGAAACAATCCTTTATCATATATGCTCCTGCAAGTGCCATTAATCCTAAATAAATTGGAGCAGTGGATGTTGAGTTTTCCCCATGCCAACTCCATTCACCTTCAAGTTCTCTCATTCTTGCAAAAGAACCATCTCCTCCAAATAGACAAATCAAAAACGATAATACACCCAAAATAGGTGGTATTAAGAAAACAATCCCAATAATACACTCAATTGTCTTTTCAATTTTTGTTGCTCTTTCCATATTCTTTTTGATTATTATGTACTCTTTGATTTAATTGTGGCGAATTCGCCCTATTAACATACTATTCTATTTCTATGTGTGTCTAATCCATTCTGATGGGTCGTCATCATAAGTATCACTTTCACATCCTTTGAAAACACCAAGCCATCCCAAAACAAGTATAATTACAATTGCTATAACAAATGTTTTGGCATTTTTTTTCTTTTTATCCTTCTCTTCATCAGATGCCTTGTCATATCCCGACATAATAAAAAGTATGCCTATTAGAATAACAGAACTCCATAAAATAAAATACCATATCATAATTCAATTATTTGTATTTTAATTAGTTAATATATAGTTTATTCGTGTTCAAGTGTTTAATCATTTCAACATTCTCCTTTCTTCCACGCCCTCCAGCACCTTCATCTGCTGAATGGCGATTTTGTTCAGTTCAATCAGTCTATCCCGCTGCGGCATACCTTTATTAATAAAGACCGCGTTTAGGTTTTCCATATTCGAGAGGCAAATCAGTTGGTTGATGTTGGCATAGTCACGGATGTTGCCCTTCAAGTCGGGGTTGGCATCGCGCCATTCTTTCGCCGTCACACCAAACAAGGCCACATTCAGCACATCGGCTTCGTTGGCGTAAATCAAAGAGGCATGATAACGGTCAAGTTCCTCGGGCACGAGGTTTTCCTTAATCGCGTCAGTATGGATATGATAATTGATTTTCGCCAACTCCCTCTTCACCGACCAACCGAGTTGCTTTTGCTCTTCCTCTTTTAGGCGTTGGAATTCCTTGGCAACATACAACTCAAACTCAACCGAAATCCAACTGGCAAACTTGAAGGCGATGTCTTTGTGGGCATATGTGCCGCCATTACGACCTGTCTTTACTAAAATACCCACTGCACCAGTAGCATCAATCCATTTTGTGGGCGACATGGTGAAAGCATTCAATCCAGCTTGCTTTCTAAACCCCTCGAATTCGAGGGGGTTAAAATTGGGATTATATAACGACTCCCATATTCCCAGATATTCAATTGTGTTACGATTGCGCATCCAATTGGCAATAACCGCTGGTGGGTCATCAGTCTTATACTTTGCAATATCAGTCAAAGAGATATAATCCTTGCTCTCAATTGAAAGTATCGTTATGCTTGTATCTTGAACCAGAATCTTTGCCATATTATTTTCCTCTTTCCTTTTCAACGAGGTTCCTAAACCCCCTCGAATTCGAGGGGGTTTTTAATTGTGTCGAATTCGCCATAATTAAAAACGCTCTCGCCGTCTCAATCCACTCCTTATCAATCCCCAAACTCTCGGCGATATTCAGCGCCTCATGCGGCACTTCGCCGTCTTGCACCTCGACGAGTTCGTAGTTCATCGTGCCGTTCTCGAAGCCCTTCACGCGGAGGCAACGGGCATCGGTCGGCTCTATATCGTAATGCGTGGTCATGACGAGGCTCACATTGTCGCCGCGCAACACCTTCACCAAGGCCGACACCAATGCGGTGCCCTCGGTGGGGTTGGTGGTGCGGGCCGGCTCGTCAATCAACGCCACTATCTTTCTGTTTTCGCGCGATGCCTTGATGACGGCATCGATATTCTTCATCTCTGCGGCAAACGATGACAGCCCCTTCTCGATGGACTGCTCGTCGCCGATGCAGAAGAAAATCTCATCCTTGACGGCGATGTCGGCCGATTGGGCCGGAATGCCGAACCCGTATTGGAACAGGTACTGGCACAGCGTCAAGGTCTTCAAGACCACGGTCTTGCCACCCATGTTGGCACCCGTGATCAAGGTGGGCTTCTGCCCAAAGGTGAGGCTCACCGGCTGGAAAGCGCGTTTACGCTGCGCCAAAGCGTCCTTCACCTGCGGATGGAACATCGCCTCGTAACGGCTGATGTCATCCTTCGAAATGGTTGGGAAGCAAAGTTCCAACTGCTTTATCTGCAAGGCTTTGGCGATGTTCATGTCAATCTTCGCCATCGCGATTTGGGCTTCCTCCAAAGCCTTCGCAAAAGGAACCAACTGCTTGCTCAAATCCCTTCTCACGCCTTCTTCAATCTCGGCGCACTCGGCCAAGAGTTCCTCTTGCCGGCTGGGATTCTGGCGCATCTGCGCCCGTAGGTCACGCAGCTCTTGACAATAGGAGTCATAGACATAGAAGGTCGCCATTTTCAGCCCGTCGGGGTCGAGGATGGTGATGACCTCATTCAGGTCGGGCACGACGATGGCTTTATCCAAGCCATGGGCCTTCATCCGCTCCGCCACATCGACAGCCAAGATGGCCAGATGTTTCACCTCAAAGAGTTCGATGTCGTCCAAGACGGCCTGCTGTCCGAGGTTCTTGATGGTCGTACGTATATCCTTCAGCCCTTGAAGGCGGAACTGGAGCGTATTAATATAAGGTGTATCGACCTCCTCCACAAAACGCACAAACTGACGCAGCACCTCATACGATTGGGCAATCTCCTCCCCTGTCCGCATCATCGGCATGTCGAGCATCCAACGACGCGTATAGCCCGCTTGCAGTTCGAGTTGCTCGAACACGTAACGCAGGCCGCAGGGCGATTCTATGTGGTCTCTCAATTGCATTTCATTGTATGCGTTTGCGTCTCGCAAACGCTATTCGTTTTGTATGTTTGGGGGACGCAAACATCGACATTGTCTTTCATCAAATCATAAACTGGCAAATGAATGGCTTCCGTCAACTTGGCACAAAGCGTGTCGGAGTCCAAGGTCACGCCCAAGGGCGAGGTCGGATTGACGGTCACCGCAATCAACTTGCTCTTTTGCAGCACACGGATCACGCCGCCTGCTTTCAAGAACAGTCGGTACTGCTGCGGACTGACGAAAATCTTGGTGAAGTCGCGCACCACCAGTTCGCAGGTCTTCAGTTTCGGGTTTTTCCTCACCTTCTCGAGGAAGCCGTCCACCAAGGCGCCAGCCACATACAGGGTCTTGCACCGGTCCATGCCCTCAAAGCGGAAGTCCTGCGACAGCGAGGAGATGTTGCTTAATTCGTGCAACGCGCCTTCGTCGTCAATGTACCACACGCCCTTCTCGATGGGCATCAGCAGTTTCAGGTTGGCCTCCTCCGTCAGCGGAATCTTGATCAAGTCTACCACGAAGGCGGTCTGTTGCACCAGCGTGTTCATGTTGGTTGAATACGCCGCACCTGTGGCTAAGATCATGCTCTGGCTCACGGCAGGCGAAGCGAGGCTCATACGCGACAAGGCCCCGTCGATAATGACGAGTTCGATGCCCACGCGGTGCATGTCCTTCATCCAGCGTTTCAGTCCACTCGACGACGAAGGCCCCGACAGGAGGATCTTGCCCCCTGTCAAGGCTTTGGCCGTCACCACGCGACCCAGTGAGGTGTTCTCGTCGCTGACATCAATCAGTTCCGATACGATGCGTTTCTGGCGGTAGTGCATCTCGGAGGTGCCGAAATACATGCCTTGGCGCAGGTAGATTTCCGGCTTTTGCGTCCGGGTCACTTGGTCGGTGGTCTCTCCATCAATGCCAATTGAAGTCACAGCAATACGCTTCCGCTCGATAGGCAGGCGGTCAAGCACATAGTTCAGACTCACGGTCTTCCCTGTGTTCTTCTGCAAGCCTACAATGGACAAGCTGTCGTAATTCAATATGTCATCGATGAAGGTCATCTTTTTTGAATGATGAATTCAGAATGCGGAATGCTGAATTTCGCGATGCGATGCTGGGCTTCGCCCCATTCAGCATTCAGCATTCATCATTCTGCATTATTCTCTTGCTTGGTTACGTTCATGCCGTTTCAGCGCCTTCGGTTCGATGTTCATGCGCTCGCCTTCAAGCAGAGAGATGACACCGTCAACGGCCTTGTCGGCACCGACTTGTTCTTTGGCGCGTGCAGCCTGGCACTCGGGGCAGTTGCACTCGCTGTGGTACTCGGTCGGCTCGGTGTAGGTCGTGATGACGCCTTCGAAGTTGCGCAGCACCACCTTGCCAGGGGCTTGTGAGATGACATACTGGGGCATGACCGGGGTCTTGCCGCCGCCACCGGGAGCGTCGACCACAAAGGTCGGGATGCAGAAGCCACTAGTGTGACCACGCAGTCCTTCGATGATTTCAATACCCTTCGAGACGGGCGTGCGGAAGTGCTCCAGACCCATCGAGAGGTCGCACTGGTAGATGTAGTACGGGCGCACGCGCATCTTGACGAGTTCATGGACGAGGTTCATCATCACATGGACGCAGTCGTTGACGCCACGGAGCAGCACGCTCTGGTTACCCAACGGGATACCAGCATTGGCCAGCATCTCGCAAGCGCGACGCGACTCGGCAGTCACCTCGTTCGGGTGGTTGAAGTGCGTGTTGATCCACACGGGGTGGTACTTCTTCAGCATGTCGCAGAGTTCGGGGGTGATACGCTGCGGGCAGACCACGGGGGTGCGGGTGCCCAAGCGGACGATCTCCACATGCGGGATCTGGCGCAGGCGCGAGATGATGTATTCCAGTTTCTTGTCGCTCACCATCAGGGCGTCGCCACCCGACAGCAGCACGTCGCGCACGCTTTCGGTCTTCTCGATGTATTCGAGGGCTTTCTCGATACGGTCGGGACCGCATTCGTTGTCGGTCTGGCCGGCAAAACGACGGCGCGTGCAGTGACGGCAGTACATGGAGCACATGTCGGTGATGAGGAACAGCACGCGGTCCGGATAACGGTGCGTCAAGCCGGGGGTCGGCGAGTCTTCATCCTCGTGCAGCGGGTCGAGCAAGTCGGCGGCTGCCTGATGGGTCTCCAAAGCGGTGGGGATGCACTGACGACGGACGGGGTCATGCGGGTCGTTCGGGTCGATGAGGCTCAAATAATAAGGAGTGATGGCCATGCGGAGGGTAGAGAGGGTCTTTCTCACGCCTTCTTCCTCTTCGGCGGTCAGTTTCACATATTTCTTCAAGTCTTCAAGGGTCTCGATGCGGTTCTTCACCTGCCATTTCCAGTCGTTCCACTGCTCGTCGGTGACTTCCGGGAACAATTGTTTTCTTCTTGATTCTGCCATAGTAGTCTTTTTTTGACTGTTTTTCTGCCCTTGACCGTCATTGCGGGCTTGACCCGCAATCTCCCAAACGCTTAGGTGTTGTCTCCGCGCTTGGGAGATGGCGGATGCTCCTCCGCCATGACGGTTAAAGGGTTAGTGTTGTTAACCCCAGTCTAGTTTCTATTAAGCATACAATTCCTCAAAGATCTTCCTCAGCTCGGGGCTTTCGCGGAGTTCCTGCAGGGTGAATTCGGCGTGGCCCTTGGTGTAGCCGTTACCCATAATCATGTTCACGTCGCTGCCGATACCTTCAGCGCCCAAGGAAGCCTTGGTGAAACTGGTGGCCATCGAGAAGAAGTAGACGATGCCGTCGTCCTTCGTGCAGAGCACGGCGGTCATCTCTTGGTCGGGCACATTGACGCAGTTGATGGTCACATCGGCCATCTTGCCGTTGGTCAGGCGCTCAACGAGTTCGTAAACCTGTACGGGAGTCATGCCGGCAGCGCTTTCCACGATGTCGCAGAAGCCGAGGTCCTTGATGCGCTGGGTCGACTTGGGGCTGTTGGCGATACCAATCACCTTACCCGTGACGCCGACGCGCTTCTTGGCTTCGTAGCAGCAGAGCATGCCGCTCTTACCACCGGCGCCGAGGATGACGACGGTCTGGCCGTATTGGCACAACTTGGCGGTCTGGGCGGGAGCACCAGCCACGTCGAGGGCGCTCAAAGCGAGTTTCTCGGGCATGTCGGTCGGGATCTTGGCATAGATACCGCTTTCGAACAGGATGGCCTTACCCTTGATGTCGACTTGGTCAACATCGGGACGGATGGCGAGGATCTCGTCGATGCGGAGCGGGGTCAGCGAGAGGGAGACCAAAGTGGCGATGCGGTCGCCTTCCCTCAGGTCGATCTTGCCTTTCAGTGCGTCACCGATCTTCTCGACCTTGCCGAGGAGCATACCGCCAGAGCCGGTACGACGGTTGCGGTGCTTGCCTTGCAGTTCCACGTTGAGGAACATCTCCTTCTTCACCTCTTCCATGATCTTCTCTTCGCTTGCGCCAGGACCAGCCTGTTGCTTGGCGTAGTTGTGGATGTCGGTGAACGAAGCCGAGTCGATATTCAGGGTCTGCACGTCGATGAGGATCTCGTTGTCCCAAATCTCGTCCATGTTGTTGTTCAGTTTGTTAGCGGGTTGCGGCAGCACGCCGACGGGTTCGATTTTTAATGTTTAATTGTTTATTGTTTAAATGTTTAATTGTTGTTTTCGTAATTCAATTCGTTGAGGAAGAACATTGTTCAATTATTAAGGTTCGATACAGTTGGCATAATCCTCTTCTGTAATTGTATAGGTGAGACACCCATAATAATCCCAAGAATTTAGGAAACCTTGGTTTCTTTCTGTAGTCCAAATGTAATGATCGCCTTCAAAATCAAAAGGTCCGTTCCCTACTTCCTTTGTGTATTTCAAATATCTACCATCATCAAAGGTGAACGTTATAGTGTCACCATAAACTTCATAAACTGATAATAAATAGTCTTTTGCTTTGTAGAGATGTGCAGAACCTAATCCTTCATGAATCAAGTAGATCGTATCTTGTCTTGGCTCTATCGTAATTCCATCAGGATAATTTTTCCAGAAATCATTGTACATATTAGAAGTGAATGTCACAGCATGTCCACTTGAATTTGAAAGTTTGTAATCAATGCTATATGCGTGATCACATGATGTCAATGCGATGACTAACAAACAAAGAAAGAAACCTAATTTTTTCATTGAACTAAATGTATTCTTCATCCTATTTAATTACTTTCTCGGTTTCAGTCCAAGGATCTCGCGGGCCTCGTCGGAGGTGGCAATCGGGCGACCGAGTTCGTTGGCAAGGCGCACGACCTTGGCGACCAGTTCACCATTCGATTGAGCGAGCACGCCCTTCGAGAGGTAGAGGTTGTCCTCAAAGCCCACGCGGACGTTACCGCCCATGGCGATGGCAGCGGCGGCCATCGGGAAGGCATGACGGCCTACGCCGGTGACGGTCCAAGTGGAGCCAGCGGGGATGCCATTCACGAGCCAGCAGAGGTTGGCGACGGTGGCAGGAGTGCAGCCGGGCACGCCCAACACGAAGTTGAACTGCATGGGAGCGCCAGGGGCCTGACCCTTCTTGGCCATGTTGAGGATGGTGTCTAAGTGACCCATCTCGAAGCATTCGTATTCGGGCTTGATGCCGCGTTCCATCATGCGTTTGCCGAAGGCGCGCATGGTCGGCATGGTGTTGTCGAAGATCTCGTCGCCGAAGTTGCAGGTACCACAGTCGAGGGTAGCCATCTCGGGCAACGGGTTGGTGTCGGTCGATTGGAGACGCTCGTCGGGAGTCATGCCGACGGCACCACCAGTCGAAGGGATGAGGATGACGTTGGGGCACACCTTCAGGATGGCCTCTTCGCACTCTTGGAAACGGCCACGGTCTTGGGTGGGCGTGCCGTCGTCCCAACGGACGTGCAGGTGCACGATAGCAGCACCGGCATCGACGGCCGACTTGGCCTCACGCACGATTTCCTCAACGGTATAAGGCACATTGGGATTCTGTTCCTTGGTGACTTCTGCGCCGCAGATGGCGGCAGTGATGATCAGTTTATCCATTGATTTCAGATTTCAAGATTTGTTATTTATTGGCTGCTGGCTCTTGGCTTTTGGCTACTGGCAGCCTCTTCCCTCCCGTCGTCATTGCGGACTCGATCCGCAATCTCCTAAAGGGACAGAAAGGCTGCCAGAAGCCAGAGGCCAGAAGCCAGAGGCGCTCTTACTTTTTACGTTGGCAGTCTTTAGGAGTCACGCAAGTACCCGAAGCGCGGCAAACGAGGATAGGCTCATCCAGTTCGTCGGCGGCAGAGGGTGAAATGTCGGGGCGGGCCACGGCCACCTTGCGGGCCTCAAACATCATGTGGCGCGAGGTGTTGCCTTCGCGGTCGATCCATCCTTCGGCTTCGATGAAGTCGCCGGCATAGACAGGGGCCTTGAATTCAATCATGTCGTATGCGCAGAAGAGGCCTTCGTCGCCGTCGCGCATAATCAAAAGTTCGGTAGCCACGTCACCAAAGAGGTGAACCATGTGGGCGCCGTCAACCAAATTGCCACCGTAGTGGGCATCCTTTGCGCTCATGCGCAGTCTGATCTTTGTTCTGTATTCCATTGTTGTTGATTGTTTATCGTTTAATTGTTTATTTGACTTCGGGACTTCGAGACGCGTGACTTCGGGACTTTGTCCGTCTCGTAGTCTCACAGTCTCGCAGTCTCGTGTCATTTCTCTACATAAATTGCATCGACATAAATACCAGAGGCATGCACGCACTCGGGCTTGATCTCGCCGACCTTCACCAGCTTCTCAGCCTCGACGACGACATAGTCGGCGGCGGTGGCCATCAGCGGGTTGAAGTTGTTGGTCGTGCCCAGGAACACCATATTGCCGAACTCGTCGACGATGTTGGCGCGCAGGAAGGCGATGTCGGCCTTCAGGGGCTTCTCAAGGAGGTAGTCCTTACCATCGACGTTCACAATCTGCTTGCCGTCGGCCATGATGGTGCCAAGACCTGTGGGCGTCAGCACGCCGCCGAGACCTGCACCGTAGGCGCGGATGCGCTCTGCGAGGGTGCCTTGGGGAACGTATTCCACGATGAGGGTACCTTCGTTCTTCTGGATGGCGGTCTGCTTGTTGGTGCCGGTGTGCGACACGATAGCCTTCTTCACCTGGTGGTTGCTGACCAGTTTGCCGTGGGCCACTTCGTCGTAGGCCGTGTCGTTGGCAATGATTGTGAGGTCTTTAACGCCTTTTGCAACAATAGCGTCAATGATTTGCGTGGCGCTTCCAACACCGAGGAAACCGCCGAACATGATCGTCATGCCGTCATGAACCTTCTCGACGGCCTGCTCTAATGTAATCTGCTTGTTCATAATGTGTTATGTTTTAGATTTTAGATTTGTAACTCGTATAAAAGTCTGCAAATTTACTGAGATTTCCAGCACTTTCCAAACAAATTAATATTTATTTTATAAAGAGGTGTGTAATGACAAAGATTACAGCATTTTGCGCAAAATAAACTACTAATTGTTGTCACTTCTTGAATACAGAAATAATTGATGGTTCTCTGGCACTATATGTTCAATTTTCATTACCTTTGCAGAATGAAATGAAAACTTTATTTGGCAGTTCTGTAATTGTGATTGAAAAACAAAATATGGGTGCTTCAGTATTACATATCAAAACAGAAGTGGAATGCAAAGTGTTCCTCTTTGGTGAGGAAAAAGGAATTGCAACACTTGCAACATACTTTAATCTTGAAGTTCGTAAAGGCGAACAGGATTTGCTATTTGTCAGCACAGCAGACAACTCTATCCGTTACAGTTTATTGTATTTCATAAAAGAAAGCGACACAGACTATCGTATAACCATTGATAAGTCCATGTTTCATCCGATTACTGAAGTCCCTGATAGTGAGATTACAAATGGAATTTATGATGAAGACAATGTACTTTATAGTCGTGATGGAATATATCTAATCCAATGTTACAACGATGATATTGAAAATTATGTTGTAAAACCAACATGTAAGGTGATTTGTAATTACGCGTTTTCAGGATGCAATCACCTGTCTGCCGTTATATTGCCAGAAGGATTATCTCATATAGGGAACATGGCATTCAACGATTGTTGGTGTCTATTTAGAATATATCTTCCAAATAGCCTAGAATATATCGGGAATGATGCTTTTTGTGGTTGTTTGCTGTCGCATATCAATTTGCCAATTAGTCTAACGCACATTGGAAGAGGTGCTATTGATCACCGCGACATAAAAATCGAATGTACTAGCCCGAATTTTTCATTTGACAAAGGCTGTTTAGTTGACACCAAAGAAAAAAGATTGATAGCTTATTTGTCTAATGTAGAGATTATTACCCTGCCATCCGAACTTATTAGTATTGGTGATGAGGCGTTTAGAAATTGCGAAGCTCTTTCAGCAGTCAAACTGCCAGAGGGATTGGAAAGCATAGGCAAGTATGCTTTTTCCTTATGTCGAAAACTATCCACTATTAATTTACCCTTTGGCTTGAAGTATATAGGAGATAATGCTTTTGAAGGTTGTTTAAGTCTAACGGAATTACATCTTCCCAGTAGTCTAATTCATATTGGCAATCAAGCATTCTTTTATTGTAGTAACCTTACTCACATTAACATTCCTAATAGTTTAAAACAAATCGGTGATGAAGCTTTTGCAATAACAGGTATTAAAGATGTTGGGTGTGATTCATCCCAATTTCTTTATGTTAATGGTTGTTTGATTGATAAAAAATACATGAAAGTAATTGCGTGTTTCTCCGATGCATCTGATGTAAAATTGATTTCAGGTATAACGAGAATTGGGAAATCTGCATTCAGAGGCTGTAAAATTACTAGTATTACAATTCCCCAAGGAGTAACTCATATAGATGATTCAGCATTTTCGGAATGCGAAGAACTAGATAACATTGTTTTGCCTGATAGCCTGATTAGTATTGGAGCAAAGTCGTTTAGTGGATGCGATAGACTATCTGACATTAAACTACCAGCTAGTTTAACAAGTATTGGAGAGTGGGCTTTTACATTTAAAGTTGGGATATCAAGTAGTTTGCGAAACAGGTATCTAGATTTATTTGAAAAAAATGATGTATTGGAAGGAGAATCATTGGATTTTGAGCCAATATCTCATATTTATATTCCTAAAGGTACAAAAACTAAATTTGAACAATTATTACCAAACGAATTTCACTCTAAATTGTTTGAGACTGATTATTAGTGAAAGATTAGAGTTAAGTGATACAGAAATACTGGCCTATAACAATTAAAAACATGTCATCAAATATTAAAGATTTTGCAAGAAAAAAACTATGGGCTTTATCTGCTGGGCGATGTGCGATATGTAAAACAGAGCTGACAGGGATTAATAAAGTAAACATTGGACAGGAATGTCATATCATTAGCCCAAAGCCGCTTGGACCTCGATATATGCCAGACATTGATGATTACAACGATTATGATAATTTTATACTATTATGCGCTAATCATCACAGAGAAATAGATACTAATGTAAACAGTTATTCTGTAGATAAACTGAAACAAATTAAAAAAGAGCATGAACAAAGTGTTGCAAAACGGCTAAAAGAAGAAAGCAAAGCATTTGATGTTTTGGCAAAAGTCGATAGTGGGGAGACGCTTGGTAATATGGTTTTTGGAAGTCATAGTTGGTCTATATTTAAAGAAATAAACAATCCTTTTATTGAAAGAATATCAATTGAGTTAGATGAACTAATCAGAAACATGATAGATTTACAAGAGAATTTGGATTTGCAAGATAAAATGGAACTCAACAAGCAACTGAATGATTATGTAAAAACCCTTGATGAACATAATTTAGGGTTATATGCAGATGTAACTAAGAAGGAAATTTGCGGTTTAGAAGTTTCTTCAGTAAATATCTCTATTTTGGAGTCAAAATCCAACTTTTGTTTAATTGAACGGAATCTATTGACAATTTGATTATTCTATATTTTCCCTCCAAAACATCATAAACATACGCATGGCCTTGGAAATAAAGACCTGTATCCAGATTGTTGAGAGCGTTGTGAGTTTTTGAATTATAGATAATATCCATGGCGTCGCGCATGGTATATCATCATTTTACCATCCTCGCTTGTGTCTTTGGCTCCCTTCGAGTGTCCCAAAAAGCGGCGATTCGGATGGTGTCGCCCTTGATGTAATAGACTATTTTGTTCAGATGATTCAAAACAACACTTCTGTACTGCTTTGACTTTTGAGCCAACAAAGGTTCAACTGGGCCAAGGCAAGGGTTGCTTTCCAACAATTCAGAAACATGCTGCACTTCTTGCAAGAAATCTTCACTTGCTTTTGGACCAAACTTGTCCAAAATATAAACCGAAGTTTGCACTACGGCATCACTAGCCTTTTTTGACCATGACACCTTCATGCCTTTTGCTTTTTGGATTGCGCCTCTCTGCACATCTGCAACACTTGCTCGGTGCTATAGCATCTTCCTGCATCAAAATCACGCTCCGATTCTTCCAACATGGCATCGATTTCAGCCATCGTGTAGGGTTGAACGGCAGATTGAGCATGCTCGATGAGGTGTTCGCCCAACCATCGCATGCTGTTCGGTGAAAGCGTGGCATAGAGATATTCAAGCAAGCCTGTGAGAGGTGCGCCTTGCGAATAACCGTATGCTATTGTAGGCTCGGAGGCCATACTAGGCTCCGTGTTGTCTTGTTCGTACTTTTTGGGTTTGTTGTTATCCATGCTGCAAAGTTACAAACTTTTTCCATACCGAAACAGCTTGAAGAAATGAATAAATAAAAAAGCCGCTGATTGCTCAGCGGCTTTTTGTCTTCATCATCCATAGACTTTAGTTGTTCATGTAGGCGACCTGCCCCATCAGTCCGGTCTTCACCGTGTCATAAGCAGCGGCATAACCCAAAAGGAACTGCATGACATTGCGGCTAGGTCTTTGATTCTCGCTCTCTCTCTCGAAAACGCTTTTGATTTGTGATACTAATATGTCGTCGTCAACGGATGAGGGGTAAGAGGTGTAACTATTTGTCATAGGCGTTTTTTAGGTTTGACTTTACCTTAGAACGCTACCTTTCGGATATTATTATGTGTTGGAGAAATATTTTTTTCTTCTGGCTTTTTGGCTCGGCTGGCTATTAGCTTTTAGCTGTTAGCAATTAGCCAATTCAAGGCTGGCTAACAACTAATGGCTAATAGCTAACAGCCACTTGCCCTTAAGCCAAAAGCCTCAATAAGTAAGCGTCATATTGTTGGCAACCATCATCTTACGCAAGTTGATCAAGGCGTAGCGCATGCGGCCCAGCGCCGTGTTGATGCTCACGTTAGTGATGTCGGCGATGTCCTTAAAACTCATATCGTCGAAGATGCGCATCCTGAGCACCTCGCGCTGCTCGTCGGGCAGGAAGGCGATCATGCGGTGCAGGTCGCTGTGAACCTGGTCGACAATCATGCCTTGTTCGACGGAATGGTCGGTAATCGGGACGTTGTCGATGTAGTTATAGTCCTCGCTCGACGACTCCACCGTGGGAATGCGGTTCTCCTTGCGGAAATGGTCGATGACAAGGTTGTGGGCGATGCGCATGGCAAACTGCACGAAACGCCCGTCGTCCTTGTAGCCCTTCGACTTGATGGTCTGGATGACCTTCACGAAGGTATCCTGAAAGACATCATCAGCCAACTGCTTGTCTTTCACGAGCGTAAGTATGTAGGAATAAACTTGTTTCTGGTATCTACCAATCAATAATTCAAAACTGTGAACATCACCGTCCTGGTAGCGTTCAATCAGCTCTTTGTCGCTTTTCACTATGTTGGACATCAGGTCCCCCTTTCTTTGTGCACTCAACGTAAGTGCTTGTTAATAAAGGGTATAAATCTTTCGATAGCGTCTCTCCTATTGATTAGTTAGTGAATTTTTTACACCGCAAAGATACGGATTTTTTTGATATGCAAATAAAAACATCGATTTTTTTCAATTTTTACCATATATCATTCTAGACTATTCGAATAGTCTTTTTATGTTGGCATGGAATTATACGAGCTTCAAAAATGATATTTATTTTCAAGTTTTACACTCAATCCATTTTATTGTGTTTCATCGACGACGCACGACACCGTCATGTCGCCCGTCACATTCACCACCGTGCGCAACATATCCAAAGGCCTGTCAATTCCCAAGATGAGTGCCAAACCTTCAATCGGGATGCCGACCGAATCAAGCACAATCATCAGCATGACGATAGAGCCTCCTGGGATACCCGGTGTGCCTATCGAAGAGATGGTTGCTGTGGCTAAAATGAGCAACATCTGACCGAAGGTCAAATCCAAGCCCAAGACCTGCGCCAAAAACACCGCTGCCACCGCTTGATAACAACTCGTGCCGTCCATGTTGATGGTCACGCCCACGGGCAACACAAACGAAGACACCTCTTCAGAAACACCCAAATGCTTCTGCGTCCGCTCCATAGTCAAAGGCAAAGTGGCTGCACTTGAACTAGTGGTGAAGGCCAACATCTGCACGGGCGCCGCCGCCTTGAAGAACTGCTTCATCGTTCGCTTGCCGAAGACCCGCATGATGAACGGATACACCAATAAGATGATGACGGCCAAGGCCAGTACCACCGTCAGGGCGTACAAGCCCAAAGCGGAGAAGATGCCCACATCGCCGGCATAGTCCACAATAAGGGCGGACATTAGGGCAAACACGCCGTATGGCGCAAAGGCCATGATAAAGTCGATGATTTTGAGCAAGACGAGATTCAACTGTTGGAAAAAACGCACCAACGAGGGCACTTTTGAAGGTCCCACGACAATCAAGGCCACACCAAAGAGCAAGGCGAAGAAGATGATTTGCAGCATCTTGGAGTTGTCGCTCAAAGCCTTGAATAGGTTCTCAGGCACCATGTCGACCACAAACTGCAAAGGCGACTCATCCTTCACCTGCTGCATCTGCGCCTCGCGCTCCACGACGGTCTGCTGATAGCGCTCCATGAACTCCGTCTGCCTATCTTTCGGGAAGACCTTTCCCGGCTTAATGACGCTGACCATTCCCAAACCTATGCTCACAGCAAGGACGGTAGTGCAGACGTAAATCAGAATGGTTTTCAAGCCAATGCGCGACAGGTTGCGAATGTCCTTCAGGTTGACGACACCCAAGATAAGCGACACCAGCACCAATGGCACAGCAATCAACTTGAGCAGGCGCATGAAGATGTCGCCCCATGGCGCCACCCAGTTGTGCACAAAGCCTTCCCAATGCAAGGCCAAGGCAAGGAAGCCGAAGCCCAGACCCAAGCCCATGCCCAGAAGAATTTTAGCATAGAGCGGAACGCGTTTTCTATGTGCTTCTCCCCTATTCAATCAAGTTGATTTTTTGTGTCGCCACGCCGTCTTCGGTCACGATACGGACGACATAAATGCCTTTGGAATAGCCTTCCAAATTCAGTTCTATTTTGTTTGAATTGGCCTTCCTGTCCTCCAGCATCTCACCCTTGATGCCCAGCAGCGTCACCTGTTGGATATTTGTTTGTGCTTCGATGACGACCTTTTCCTTTGCAGGATTGGGATAAACATTAAATTCCAGAGCAGCCAATTCATTGACATTCACATCGGTAGTATCCGTCGGGACAACCTTCACATCATCGACAAACCAGTCGTAGGCCAACCACTCGCCAAAGGTGTTGTAACCTCTGAAGCCAATCTTGATGTTGCGTCCGATATACTCATCCAAATTGATGGAAATCGGCTCGTCGTAAGCGTTGATTTGTCCGTAAGGCATATCGGCAGCATCCCATTTGTCGTCCCAAGTGCCGTCGTAGGTGTCGTACACCCTGACCACAAAACGGTCGTAGCCATCGGTGCCGTACTGCACCCAAGTCCAGAACTGCAAGACGCTGGGTCTAGTGATGGTCAAAACGGGCGTAATCAAAGTCTGGTCTTGTGCCGAGGGACTCTCACTGCTGTCCCACTCCAACACAGCGTGTTTGTTGCCACGATGAGGATTCACGATGAAATCTTCTTCGTAGTAGTCCGTGTAGTACACCGTGCCTTGCACCGTCCAATCCCACCAAGTCGGGTTGCCGTCGGTGGTCCAGCCTTCGGGCATGGTGAACATGCTGCTGCATTCCTCAAAAGTCTCATAGAGCAGCGGGCGTTGATAATCCCAACGGATCGGGATTTCCTCCGAAAGGGCACTGTTGCCCAAGGCATCAACGAGTTGCACAGTCATTGTGCCATGGGTATGGTTGTCGTAGGCAGGAATAGTGGCGGTGTAATCGTAGTTGCCCTTGCCTGCCCTTGTAAATGTCAAGTCGTGGCTCACACCCCAAATGGTATAGGTGGCCGCCAACGTAGCGGGCATGTCAGATGCATCGTGGACACGCAAAGTGAGGTTCATTTCGGTGTCGGCGTAGGTTTGGTTACCATTGACGGAAACCACTGTGGGTGCCTCATGGTCCTCCGAGGAACTATTGATGAAGATGTCGTCCAGATACAGGTTCCAGCCGTAGTCGCTGACGCCTTCGAAGATGATGAAGCCATAGTCGTCGGGGCAGTCGAAAATGAAGGCATATTCGTACCAGTCGTCTACATCGGCGACGACGGGTTCTTTATAGGTGCAACGGTGGATGGTACCAAGCAACTGTCCGCCTTCCGAACGCGGCACAGCGTTGTAATACACATTGATACGGTCGTCCTTATTGATGTTCGGGTTGCTGTTGCGGAACATCCAGAAGCTGACGATGTTGTCGTGTTCGTTCAGGTTCATCTTGGGCGAGACCAGTTCAGCCGAGCCTCCCGAAGGATTGGTGTAGGTGTAGAATCGCGCCATATATTGGCTGCCTTCATGTGGCGTCGCACTTGGCGTGGAGCCTTCCGTGATGCGGTCGAAGGCATAGTTGCCATTGGTGATGTTGTTTTGCCAACCGAAAGGCACGAAGTCGTTCTCGAAGCCTTCCTCAAGCGGGAAGTCTGCGTATGGTGCCAATGCTGTAATGGCAAAGTCGGCACTTTGCGTAGGAGCCGAATGGTTGGAAACTACATCGAAGGTGGCATGGACAACTTCGTTGTTGTTCAGATTCATCGGCAAGGTTGTCTTGGCCACCAATTCCACCGAACTATTGTAAGACACGTTGATTTGGTTCACCTGTGTGCCGTTCTGGTAGAACTCAATCGGCAAATTGCCTGTGCTGTTGAATTGATAAGTATCCAACTGTTCACCAGTGTTATTCAAGCGGAAACGCAGATAGGCCGGCTCGCCGAAATAGATGGAGGTGTCAGCGGTGAGTTGCTCCACGTTGAAGTTGTATTGCGCGGTCTGCTCGATGATAATGTCGTCGATAGACAAATACCAAGGTCCATTGTCGGCCACGCTGTGGAAGCCCACATAGTAAGCGCCCGAACTCGTTGCCTGAAACACGCCTGAGGTCTGTTCAAACTCCTCGTTGGCAACCACCATCATCGGCACAGCCGTTTCCGTCATTGCCGAAGGATTGGCAGATGCACCGGCTTTCACTTCCAAATTGAAGTGATCGACATGCCAAGTGGCGTACCAGAACGAAACGCGGTAATAGTTTCCAGCTGTTACATCGATTTCCTTGTAAATCCAAACATCGGTGTTATAAGTGGCGTACATGTACCAGTCGCCAGTATGCGGCTTTCTGCCGCGGGCCTCGTTGTCGTCAGGGATGGTGATGCCAGCTTTCCAGCCGCCATCGCCAATCCAACCCACTGGGGGCTGGCCTACCGTGTTACCATTTTCAAAAGTCTCGTTGACAAGCACTTGGGCGAATGCGCTTCCTGCAAGAAGCCACATCGCAATAAAAGCGTACAGTTTTTTCATATTGATTCAGTTTTAATTTGCTACAAAATTAGAAAATGTTTTGATTGGATGCCCAATCAATCGTTATTTACTAGCCACCACCAAGAAATGCGGGCTCATCCCCATCATCTCGAACTCCGATTCGGTGATGCGGACAATGTCAAGGAGTCGCTCGCGGCTGGCCTCGTCCTCCCATTTCTCTGTGAGGTGCGGCGTGAACCAGATGCAGCCTTCCACGGCGATGGCTTTCTCCACCATGAATCCCGCTTCAGTAATTTCCGATTTCATCTCTTCAGAAGTGGTGAAATAAGACTCTGCGATGAATTTCGGATATTCCACTGGTCGGATATGATTGCCCGTGATCATCTCACCCTTGACCATGTTGAAAAACACGGGGTCATCGAGGAATTCCATGAGCGAGGCATTCTTCTTCTCGCCATACACCGACAAGGCCCAGGTCATGGAACTGAACTTGGAGATGCCCGCCGCAAACAATAGTCCGCCTTTCTTCAGCACTCGAAACGCCTCGCGTAACGACTGCAAGCGGTCTTCCCCATCGCGCAGATGGTACTGTGGCCCCATCAGGAGTACCACATCCGCGCTCTCGTCGGGGCGATTGACTTGCAAGGCATTGCCCGTCTCGGCAATGAATTGGCAGTCCTTCATCATGTTGGCCTTGGCATATTCAACGGCATTTTCGGCCAACTCAATCAAATGGACTTCATTGCCCTTCTTCGCCAGCCAAGCCGCATACATCCCGATGCCGCCTCCGATGTCATAAATCACCTTGCCTCCATCGATATAGCGCGCCAAGATTTCCTTGGTCCTGTGAAACTCCACGATGCCCAGGCCGCGCTCCAGCCGGCCTATCTCGGCACCGTTGTTATAGAAGTCGTAGATTTCGTTCATAGTTGTGATATGTAATAAACCACTTAGTAATAAACCACTTACTAAATTTCCGCAAAAATATACAATTATCGGCCTTATTCCTCAATTCCTTGCCAAAATGTCAGTTTTCCCATTGGCACACAATTTGACAAACGGCTTTTCGACTGAAAAAGACTACATCCAGCCTTTTACCGTCATGGCAGAAGAACATCCGCCATCTCCTTCGCAGAAGGGTATTCCTTTGTGCTTTGGAGATTGCGGGTCAAGCCCGCAATGACGGTTTCAAGGGGGGATTGTAGTCATAAGGTGTTAGTATTGGAATCATTAAAAACAAACAGATATGCAACAAACCGGTAACATTGGAGTAAAGACAGAAAACATTTTCCCTGTCATCAAGAAGTTCCTCTATTCGGACCAGGAGATTTTCCTGCGCGAAATCATCAGTAACGCCGTGGACGCCACGCAAAAGCTGAAAGCCTTGGCCGCCTCGGGCGAGTTTAAGGGCGAGTTAGGCGACCTTACTATTAAGGTAGAAGTCGACAAGAAGAAAAAGACCCTCACCGTCCGCGACCGCGGCATCGGCATGAACGCCGAAGAGGTCGACAAGTACATCAACCAAATCGCCTTCTCGGGCGCCGAAGAGTTCATCGCCAAGTTCAAGACCCAAAGCGAGGCCGAAGCCGCCAACATCATTGGACATTTTGGTTTGGGCTTCTACTCCGCCTTCATGGTCTCCTCGAAGGTGTCGCTGATCTCGAAATCCTGCAAGGAAGAAGGCGCCAACGGCGTCATCTGGGAATGCGACGGTAGCCCGGAGTACACCATGAACGAAATCCCGAAGGGCGACCGCGGCACCGACGTCATCCTTTATATCAGTGACGATGCCGCCGAGTTCCTCGAAGAAGGCCGCATCCGCGAACTGCTCAACAAATACTGCAAGTTCCTGCCCATCCCGATTCAGTTTGGCACG
>CADCJI010000052.1 GCA_902801625.1 uncultured Bacteroidia bacterium
CGCGGGGGCGCACCTCTTCCCATTCCGAACAGAGAAGTTAAGCCCCGCCGCGACGATGATACTGCGGGAGACCGTGGGAAAGTAGTTCGCCGCCCACCCGCAACGGTAACCCCGACAGCGCAAGCTGCCGGGGTTCACTGTTTTTAGGTAGTTTTGGAAAACTATTCTTCGAAAAACTCTTCCTTGAAATTTACAAAATACACCCGCTCCTGCGCACGCGTCAAAGCGGTGTAAAGCCATCTCAGATCTTCCACCTCAAGCGTTTCCTTTTGGTTCAGAGAAGAATCGATGAAAACACTGCTCCATTGCCCACCTTGGGTCTTGTGGCAGGTGAGAGCATAGGCAAACTTCACCTGCAAGGCATTGAACCATGGACTCTTTTTCATCTCCTTGTAACGCTCCCTGCGGTTGGGGATGTCCATGTAGTCCTCTTCGATGGCTGAAAATAGCCTTTTGTTTTCTTCTTCCGTCAACGAAGGACTGTTGCTGTTCAAAGTGTCCAAAAGGATCTTGGCCTCTATATTGGGCGCATCGGGATAGTCGGTGAAGCTCAACTCGACATCGGCGAAACGAAAACCATACAACTCCTCAAAATGCTTGATTTTTCTTATCTCGGCCATGTCGCCATTGGCGATGAAACTCATTACCTCATTGCCTTCTGCCCAATAATAGTTGTTTTTGACCACCATCAGCTTGTCGCCGGTAGCTATCTCACCCTCGATGTTGAGAATGCGCCCACGGATGGCTTGGTTGAACATATTAGCGCGCTTGTTTGACTTGCAAACGACGACAGCTTCATTCTCAGATATATTGGCAAAGGCATTATGAAGCATTTCCTCAAACTCCTCAGGTTCAATCTTTTTGATGTCATTGAAACCTTCCAAGTGGAAAATAGGTAAATTGTATTCGTAAAGGTTTTGACTAAGCAATTGTCTGATGTCTGTAGCGTTATACAAGATTCCCGATTCCAATGCTTGTCGTTTCACCTCGGTCAGCTCATAGGTGGCTGCCGTGATTGGAAACTGGGATTTGAGATAATTGCAATCCAACGCAGGACTTTCTTGACTTTCAACGGGAGGTAGTTGTGCTGTGTCGCCAATCAACAGCAGTCGGCAGCTTTCGCCGCTGAAGACGTATGCCAGCAGGTCATCGAGCAGGCTGGAGCCACCAAATTCCCTTTGTTCTCCTATCATGGAAGCCTCGTCAACGATAAATAAGGCGTTCTTAAATTTGTTCTCGGCTCTCGCAATTCTAAAGCTCCCATCAGGGAAGGATTTGGTTTGGTAGATGCGTCGGTGTATGGTTGAAGCGTTCTGTCCCGTATAGTTACTAAGCACCTTGGCGGCTCTTCCCGTCGGGGCCATCAGCACGAAACGCATCTCGATGGAAGGCAAGGTCCTTACCAAGGTCATGACCAACGAGGTCTTGCCTGTTCCAGCATAGCCTCTTAGGATATAGGTGGGGTTCTCTTTTTGAGAAAGCAGGAAAGCTGCCAAATGATACAGCACGATGGCTTGTCCCTCAGTGGGCTCAAACCCGAAGGATTGCACCAGTTTTCCGTATAGCTCACCTCGGCTTAACATGGTTCAGAAGGGATATCCGATGCCAGCTTGGAATCGGATGTTGTTGAAGTCGCCATTGCCAAACCGCCAGTAACGGCCTGTGTCCAGATCGCGGTATGGATTGCGCATGGCGTAGGCGATGTCTAACCTGAGTAGGAGGAAAGAGACGTCCAACCTGATGCCAAATCCGGCATCGAGGGCTATCTGTTTGTAGAAGGTGTTGAAGTTGAATTCACTATTGACCATGAATTCGTTGGGATAATAGGTCCAAACGTTACCCGCATCAACGAAGACAGCGCCTTTAAAGATGTTGTAGATGGGGAATCGGTATTCGGCATTGAATTCCAATTGTATATCGCCTGTTTTCTCGACATAATCTGAAACAGGCGCAAAACCACCAGGGCCTATGGTACGATAGAGCCATCCACGCAGTCCGTTGGCGCCGCCGCCATAGAAGCTACGCTCGAAGGGTAAGTCTAGCGAGTTGCCATAAGGTATACCGATTCCAATAAACTGACGCATGACGAACCATGAGTCGTTGCCTAAGTCGAGGTGCTGCCTGATATCAAAGCTGCCTCTGACATATTGGGCATAAGGTACGCCAAACAACTCGTAATAACCTTCCTTATTTTCAGTGATGAGTTTGGTCTTCTTGAACAGCGAAATCAAGTTGCCGCTCGACTCAAAATCGGCGCGGATATAGAAGAAACTGCCTTCCTTGCTGATGCTTTGGGTATTGTAGATGATGGAATAGCGGGTGCCAAGCAGGAGGTGGCTGGTGTATTGGGCCTTCTTTCTTTGGCTGGCCTCCGCGTCAAGGTAGTCTTGGAAGGTCGGGTTGATATTGGTAATCTTCACGCTATTGAGATAGAAAGGCGAAAGGGTATGTGCAAGGCGATAGTTGGTTTTCCAGTCGTAGCTATAGGATGCCGTAGAGATGTAACGTGAATAGTAATAGCGCGTTTGCATGTTGTAGCCTATCGAAAGGGTTGTGGTCGGTTGGTAATCTCGGGCGAGTGTGATGGAGGAGAAAGGCCCAAGGAATTTCGGAAAGATAAGGCTCGCAGTGAGGCCCAACTCCCATGTGTTGAAAACGCTTTGACCACTTTCTGTGATTTCATTTCCAACTAGTTTTTGCGCTTCAAAGCCTCCTTTTAGGCTGATTTGGAACGTTTCTGCACCATGGAAAATGTTCTTGTTGGAGTACGACATGCTGCCTTTGATGCCCAAGTCGCCCTCAGAGTTGGTGCTTTCGCCTTGTATCGTGAAGGAATGAATGTCGCTTTGTTGCATGGTGATACGGCAGTCGAGGCGATTGCGGGAATCGTTTTCTACGTTCACCGTGTCAAATTCGATATTCACATTGTTGAAAAGGCGGAAGTTACTCAATGCCCTATAGGTGTTCGTTACGCTGCGTTGGTTATATGGGAAGTCTTCCAAAATTTGGATGGAACGTAAAAAAGACTGGGCCGTCACCCGAGGCTCGTTGAAATAATAGAAATACAGGTGGTTCGTACGTTTTCTCGTTCCAACCTCCTGAACGAGCATGACTGAATCGACGGGGCGGTCATGTGACTTGAAGACAGAATAGTCAGGATAGATGCTGATCTTGTTGATATAGTATTTTTTGTATGACAACTTATTGTCTTTCAGCTTCATGGTGATAGCCAGACTGTGATTCATGTAATTGCTGTCCACCTCAAAGAAGATGTCATCGCGACTGAAATAAAAATACCCTGAGTTCTTCATCCTATCGGTGATGGTATTGCGTACATCATTTAGCTTATAGGCATTATAGATGTCCCCTTTGTTGACATCAAATCTGGAGCTGTCGCGCATGATGTAGCTCCTGATCAAAGAGTCGTTGATGACATATTCGACATTGTTGACCTTATAAGGTTCGGTGGGATAGACATGATAGGTGATTTTTGCCCGCTTTCCTCGCTCTTTCACCGTGTGGGTTACCTTGGAATGGAAATAGCCTACGTTGTCAATGTAACGCATCATTTGATTGGCCGAATTGTTGGCTTCGATCGGGTCATAATAGATGGGCTCTCTGCCGAATTTCTCGTTCAACCATTTCCAGGTCTTGCTGTTGGGTCTTTGCACCGATTTGTAGTAAATCCAATTGGGAAGTTTGGTTTGGAAGGTAGTTTTATAAGGCTTGAGGGTGATGTAGTTCGACAGTCCCGACTTGCTGATTTCGGTCTTTTTTTTGCTTTCAATGACAATCTTGTTGCTTTGAACCAGACTTTTGCCTTCGGGGATAAAATGGTTAATGCTGCACGACGACATAAGAATGGTCATGAGCATTCCGATGAGAATATGAAGCCTTTTGCCTGACATGCAACAAAGATTTTCGGCAAAGGTAAGAATATTTCCGTTATACGACTTCGGCCACGGTGAAATTGCTGCCTCCGATGAAAACGATGTCACCAAAATGGGCATTGTTGACGGCCGAGCGGTAGGCGTGACTGACGGACTCGAAAACCTGTCCGCGCAAACCCATGTCGAAGGCCTTCTGAGCTAAAATATTGGCATCCAAACCTCTGGGGATGTCGGCTTTGCAGAAATAATACTCGGCACCATGGGGAAGGAGTTGCAAAACGCTGTCGATGTCCTTGTCGTTGACCATGCCGAGTACGAAATGGAGTTTGTCATATTGCATTTCGGCTAGTTGCTTGACGACTTCGGTGATGCCAGCCACATTGTGCCCTGTGTCGGCAATGGTCAGCGGGTCTTTGTTGAGAATCTGCCAGCGCCCCATGAGGTGGGTGTTGCGGATGACTCTGCCGATACCATCGCGGATGTCGTCGTCGGAGAGATTAAACTTTTCCCGCAGCAAATCCAAAGCGCACATCACGGTAGTGAGGTTTTTCTGCTGGTAGTTGCCCATCAGGGGGAGTTCGAGGGCTTCCATGTAGAGCTCGCTGTTTTTCCATACGTCGTATTGCTGCTCCGAATTCGACTCGATATGGATTTTGTCGCAGTCGAAGATTTGGTCTGCAAAGTAGATGGGACTGTTGCCTTCCTTGGCCTTGTCGATGAAGACTTGCTCGGTCTCGGGATGTGTCTCGCCAATGACTACAGGGATGTTGGGCTTGATGATGCCGGCTTTTTCGTATGCGATTTTGGCTCTCGTGTCGCCTAAGAACTTCATGTGGTCGAAGTCGATGTTGGTGATGACGCTCAACTCGGGTGTAATGAGGTTAGTGGAGTCCAATCGACCGCCCATACCCACTTCGACAATGGCAATGTCGATTTTTTCCTTTGAGAAATAGTCGAAGGCCATGCCAACGGTCATCTCAAAGAAAGAAAGCTCCATGGCCTCGAATTTCTCCTTATAGGTATCGATGAATTGCACCACATTCTCCTCGGGAATCATTTCCCCGTTGATGCGGATGCGCTCACGGAAGTCGCGAAGGTGTGGCGAGGTGTAAAGGCCAGTTTTATAGCCTGCTTCCTGAAACACGGAGGCCAACATGTGTGAAACAGAGCCTTTGCCGTTGGTGCCGGCCACGTGCACCGACTTGAAGTTGTTCTGTGGGTTGTCTAATAGATTGAGGAGTTGTATGGTGTTGTTCAAGTCAGCCTTGTAGGCAGCGGCTCCAATGCGTTGGTACATGGGGAGCTTGTTGAACATCCATTCGAGAGTCTCGGAGTAATTCATAGAGATAGGCATTTGTTTTGAAACGGGGCCTTCGACGAGCTCAGGCACCCTTAACTTATGAAAAAGCAAAGGCCCCTGAGCTTGTCGAAGGGCCGGTTTATTATTGGTTAATGACAAAAGTATATGTGATGGTGCCGTGTTGTTCTTCAGGCGCATCGGGGTCGGAAGCGAAGGTCGAGCGCTTGGCGGCTTGGATGGCTTTTTGGCGCATCGCATTGTTGATGATGTCTGTACCCTTGGTAGCTACTTCGGCACGAACGACTTGTCCATCGCGATTGACCCAAATATCAACTACAATTCTGCCTTCTTCGCTGAAGTCGTCATCAGGGCGGTGCAGGCTCTTAGCGCCACGGCCACCTAGGTCATAGCCTGTGCCGTTACCTTTGCCACCATTGCCATCGTATTTCTTGATGCCAGCCAGTCCGTTGGGTTTGCCTTGGTCGCCGGGTTGGCCGGTGATGCCTTCCGAGCCACCAGCCTGGGGATTATTACTACCTTTGAACAAAGCTTTTTGGTTGACGGTGGGCTTGGGTTCTTCAATGGGTTTGGTTTCCTGTTTGGGCTTGGTGTTTTTCGGCTTTTCTATGGCAGGGGCTTCATCGTCGTTTTGGGTGACGATGTCTTCCTTGCTCTTGTTTTGCTGTTGTTGAGGCTGTGCAGCCATGGGAATGGCAGGCTTCTCGGGCTGGATGTTGCCCATGCCTTGGTCCATCATGCCTAAGTCGACCTCGACGCCTTCCTCACCCGGCAGCGGGAGAGGCGTTCTGAAAGCCATCAGGAAGAGCACTAATAGCACCAAACCGTGTACCACTATGGTGCCTGCTATTGCTATGCCCTTGTCTTTCTTCTCGTTACTCATGATGAAGTCTCCTATTTCTTTGGCGCCGTGGCTAAAATCACCTTGTGATTATTGCCCGTGGCATTATTGATTTCATTGACGGCATCAATTACGTTGACGATGTATTGCACAGGGACGCTTTTGTCAGAACGAAGCACCACTGTGGCTTGGCTGTCGTTGCCGATTTGGGTGTTGATAAGGTCCATGAGTTGGGTCTCATCGGCTACAGTCTCATTAACGAAATACTGGTACTGTTCGTTGATGTAGATGGTGATGGTCTGCTTGGCCATGGTCTTGCTGCTACTCGAGGGCAGCATAAGCTTAATGGCGTTCGGGGCGACCAAAGTCGAAGTCAGCATGAAGAATATCAGCAGCAGAAACACCAAGTCCGACATGGACGAGGAGTTAAATGTGGGTTCGACTTTGTTTCTTGATTTGATGGCCATAATGCGCTGATTTTAGGCAGGTTCGTTCAAGACGTCCATAAATTCTGTCGCCTTTCCTTCAAGCAGGTTGACGACTTTCTGGATTTTGTTGGAGATGATGGCGTGGAAGAAGTAGGCAACGATACCTACAATCAGACCGCCGACGGTAGTCACCATGGCTTCGTAGATGCCCGAGGAAAGCAACTCAATATCGATATTGTTACCCGCCATCGACATGTTGTAGAAGGCGCGAATCATACCTGTTACCGTGCCCAAGAAACCGATCATCGGGGCGGCACTGGCAATCATGGCTAAAATGCTGACACCGCGTTCCAGCTTGGCGACCTCCAAATTACCCACATTCTCGATGGCCGAGTTGATGTCGCCCAAAGGTCTACCGATGCGGGAAAGACCTTTTTCAATCATGCGGGAGATAGGGGTGGAGTTGCCTCTGCACAAAGCTTTCGCAGAATCGAGTTTGCCATCCTTCATATATTCGCGGATGCGTTCCATGAAACCGTTGTCGTATTTGGTGGCACGCGAAACGGTGATGAACCTTTCGATGAAGATGTACACCGCAATGATGGACAAAACGGCCAATAAAATCATGATCCAACCGCCTTTGGTGGCGAGTTCGAGGATTGAAAGTTTGAATTCTGTGGGTTGGGCTACTGCTTCGGCGGTAGCGGCTGCACCTAAATCGTTGGCAGCCTGTTGAACTTGAAGGAGATTCATATTGTGTTGTTGAATTGTTTATCGTTGAATTGTTTAATTGTTATTTGTGGGGCTGTCACATCGTGGCAGCCGCATTTGTTAATACGAAAACAATCGTATTTTATTGCGTCATCGCATATCTATCACATCTACATTGGGGTGTTTTTTCGCATCAAAGGTGAAGAATTTGTCATCCAATTTCTGGTCGAATTTCATTTCCTCGACATTGACCACAAGCTTACTGCCGTCATCCATGTAGATGTCTACGCTCTTCAGCGAAGTTTTCTTGGCGTCGATTTTCAAGGATACGCGTTTGTACTGACCTTTGGGATTGGCCAGTTCGATGGTAGCATTGCCTTGGGCGTCGATTCCAGTGAGGGTGGCTGCATAGCTCTTATCTAACGAGGTGAGGAGCTTCAAAGGCGTGTTGTCGGTACCTTCGGTGGCATTGCTTATCATGACTTCCTCTTCATCGATGAGATAGGTCCAAATAGACTTGCCGTCGGAGATGGTTTGTTGCTCGCTCATTTCAATCTTGTAAGCCTCGCCTTGCAGCCAGGCATGGCCTTTTTGGCTGTCACCCAATGTCTTTCCGTCGGGGCTGAGTTGGTAGTTGAATGCCATTTCCACGTTGTCGTGACTTTTGATTTGGTCGACCAAAACGCGAATGAGTGCATCGGCGTTGTTTTGTGCACTAACAGCCTGTGTTGCAAACAATAAGAACAAGCAGGCGATGAAGTTTTTCTTTTTCATTGTCAAATTCCGTTATCTTTGTTGTAAAGATCCCTCAAAATCTGTTCCAAAGCGGCTTCAGAGGTCACTTTCACCTCTCTCGACTTGCTACCCGAGAAAGGTCCGACAATGCCCGCAGCCTCCAATTGGTCGATGATGCGGCCTGCGCGGTTATAGCCGAGTTTTAGCTTGCGCTGAATCATCGAAGTGGAGCCTTGTTGGGTTTGCACCACGATTCGTGCGGCTTCCTCAAAAAGGCTATCGCGTTCGCCATCTTCTTCGATGTCGACGCCTTCGCCTTCGTCTTCAGGAACTTCAGGCAATAGGAACGGCTCAGCATAGCCGCGTTGGTTGCCGATGAACTCGGTGACGGCCTCCACCTCGGGTGTGTCGATAAAGGCGCATTGCAGGCGCACGAGGTCGTTGCCAGTGGAGAGCAGCATATCACCGCGACCAATGAGTTGGTTGGCTCCGCTCTGGTCGAGGATGGTCTTCGAGTCGACTTGCGAGATGACACGGAAGGCAATACGAGCAGGGAAGTTGGCCTTGATGGAGCCCGTGATGATATTGACTGAAGGACGCTGTGTAGCGATAATCAGGTGGATGCCGACGGCACGAGCCAATTGGGCGATACGGGCTATCGGGGCTTCCACCTCACGCCCTGCGGTCATGATGAGGTCGGCAAACTCATCGACGACCAGCACGATGTAAGGCAGGAAACGGTGACCTTCAGTGGGGAGCAGTTTGCGTGCCTTGAACTTCTCATTGTATTCGATGATGTTGCGGCACTCGGCGGCTTTCAAGAGGTCGTAACGCTGGTCCATCTCGATGCACAATGAATTGAGTGTACGCACCACTTTCTTCACATCGGTAATGATGGCGTCTTCCGAATCGGGGAGCTTGGCCAGATAATGGCGCTCGATACGGTTATAAAGGGTTAACTCCACTTTCTTCGGGTCGACCATGACGAATTTCAGCTCCGAAGGGTGCTTGCTGTAGAGCAAGGAAGCGATGATGGCATTCAGTCCCACCGATTTACCTTGACCAGTAGCACCTGCCATCAGGATGTGTGGCATCTTGGCCAAGTCGAAGACATAGGTCTCGTTGGAGATGGTCTTACCGATGGCGCAAGGCAGGGCATATTTTGAGTTTTGGAACTTCTCTGATGCCAGCACGCTACGCATCGAGACGGTCTCGGGCTTGCTGTTCGGCACTTCGATACCGATGGTGCCTTTGCCTGGGATAGGAGCGATGATACGGATGCCCAGGGCGGCCAAACTCAAGGCGATATCGTCTTCCAAGTTTTTGATCTTCGAGATACGGATGCCTGCAGCTGGGACAATTTCATATAAGGTGACAGTGGGTCCGATGGTTGCCTTGATCTTGTCAATGGCGATGCCGTAGTTGCCCAAGGTCTCCACAATCTTGTTCTTGTTGGCATTCAGTTCCTCTTCATCGATCTCCGACTTCTTGCCACCGTAGTCGTTGAGCATGTCCAAGGTCGGGAACTTATAATCGCGCAATTCGTAACGCGGGTCAAAAGGAGTGTCGACAGTGTGGTGCTCCATGTTATTACCATTGTCGACGGTTTCCTCTTTGGGCGTGTTCTCAATGACCAGCTCCACTTTTTCAGCACCGTTGTCCGTCTTTTCGGGGATGATGTCCTTGGGCTTGTTGTCGTTTTCTGTTGTCACGACAGGCACTGGTGTGAGTTCCTTTTCTTGAACCTCATTTTCTTTGGGGCGGACAAGAACATTCTCTTTGGTGCCTTCTGTGTTGTTATCGGGATTCACAATGACAAAGGTCGGGTCTTTGGTATAGGAAGTAGTAGGCGGCAGATGCGGTTCGCTGTCTTCTTCCTCATCGTCAATGAAGTCGGGGTCAATGTCCTCGCCGTTGTCGGTCATGTTTTCCTGCTCTTTGTCAAACTGTTCCCTGATGCGTTGTTCGGCGAGGATGGCAGCCTGACGGCGTTCCTCGTCTTCGCGTTTCTCGCGTCGCTCCTTGAAATAGTTGAGCGTCAGGTTGAATTGGTAGACAAGGAAAACCAACAATAGGAACGCGAGAATGATGATGACACCTGTATTGCCGACATAATTGGTCAGCAAAGTGTTGAGCCACAAGCCGACTGCACCACCAAAGATGGCACATTTTGATGCCGCAGTGGCAATGAAAGCGAAGAACAATGGCATCCATACCAAACAGAGTAAGGCCCATTTCCAAACATTCCACATCTTGATTTTGGCGGCATCGGTAAGACGCAAACCAATGAGAGACAGCAGGTAAACGAAGAAGAACGAGCCAATGCCAAACGACTCCTTGATGAGTGTCTGTGCCAAAAAGACGCCAAGGCTACCTGTGCGGTTCTCGATTTCGATTTTCTTACTGAAGATCTGGTAGCCATATTCCTGATGGTGGCCGCTAAAGAAGCTCACCAAATAGGAAATCAAGGCAATGCCCAAAAAGACGGCCAAGCAGAGAAACAGGATGCCGACGATTCGGCCAAAGCGGCTTTCGCTTTTTGGCTTCTCTTTGGTTTTCTGCGGTTTGGAGTCTTTGCCTTTTGACGATTTCTCGTTCTTTTTTGAGGTTTCTTTTTGGGTTTTTTCCTCTTTTTTTGGTTCTTCGGTTATGACGGGCTGTACTTCCAGCAATTCGGTCTCGGATAAGGCTTTCTGCTTGAAAGTGTTTTCTTTACGGTTGTTTCCTGTGGCCATGTTCTGTCTTCGTTAATAGCTTGCAAAAATAAATAAAATAGTTGGTTCGTAAGTTGGCCTTTTTGCGTTTTTGGAGCAAAAAAATAGGCTGCCGAAAAGACAGCCTAAAAGCGTGTAATCGAAGGCTTACTTCGGAATCCTGAACATTCTCTTCCAACGGATTCCGCCGTTTTCCTTGTCCCTTGAGAGCCAAACGAGGATGGGTTTTCCAACGATGTGGTTCTCAGGTACATAACCCCAATAACGGGAGTCGGCGGAGTTGTGGCGGTTGTCACCCATCATCCAATAGTAATCCATCTCGAAAGTGTAGCTGTCGGCGAGTTGTCCGTCGATGTAGATCTTGTCGCCTTCGACCTTTAGGTCGTGAAGTTCGTAGGCGTGGATGATGCGCTCGTAGAAAGGCAAGGTGTTGACATCCAGTTTCACCGTCACGCCTTTCTGCGGGATATAGATGGGACCGAAGTTGTCCACATTCCAAGGATAGAGGTCGGGACGGTTAGGGAAGATGCTGGTGCTGGTGCCTTGGCCAGGTGCCTGCACACTGCGCATCACTGAAGTGACATATGGCAGTTTGATCAATTCATTGGACACCTTCTCGCTGATGTTGAGAACGAAAGTGTTGGGGTCGTCAGTACGGTAGCCTTCAGTGATTTCATATTTGTCTAAGGTCTGCTTGTTGATGCCGCCACTGGTGGTCACCACGGTATAGTTGTGTTGCATGTTCTCAGGTTGGAAGGCTTTCTCGCCGTTGATGTACACCACACCGTTGATGATTTGCAGTGAGTCGCCAGGCATACCGATGAGGCGCTTCACATAGTTCTCGCGCTTGTCGACAGGGTGAGAGATGACCTTGCCGCTTGGCGTAGGAACACCATTGAGGTTCAGTACCACTTTGCCTTTCCACACATTGTCGCGCCCATATTCACGCACAAGGTCGTAGTAGTTGACGCTGCTTTGGTAATTCTCGCAGACCGTGTCGCCAGCGGGGTAGTTGAATACGATGGGGTCGTAACGCTTCATCGTCGTCACGCCAGGATAGCGGTGATAGGGCAACTTGATCCATTCGAGGTACGACTTTTTGGTCTTGCTCCACGGCAGGGTGTTGTGCACAAAGGGGAACGAGAGGGGTGTGTTTTGGCCTTTGGGACCGTAATGTATCTTGCTGACCACCAGATAATCACCTACGCAGAGCGACTTCTCCATACTCGATGTGGGGATGGTGAACATCTCGAAAACATAGGTTCTGATGATTAAGGCAGCGACCACGGCAAAAATAATGGCATCGAACCATTCGCGGGCAGTCGACTTTTTGGGTCTTGTGGTCGTTGCGGGGTCATGGTATTTGTCGTTTTTGGCAATGATGGGGAAGAAAATGAAGGGCAGAATGGCGGCCATGCCTTCCTCCCAAATCTTGAATCTGCCGAAGCACTTGCCCAATTCGACGAGCATGAGCAGCAGCATGAAGATGTTGATGTAGGGGAAGATGATGAAGAACCACCACCAGAATTTCTTCTGTTTGCCGATGATTTTCAGCATGATATAGATGTTGTAATAGGGGGTGAGGCTGTAGTAGCCCTTTTGTCCGGCGGCTTCAAACTGTTTCCAGCAGAACGCAATCGGGATGGTGAACAGCGCCGGAACGATTAAAATGAATAGTAATAGTGACATATTTGAATTGTAATTTTTGTATTAACGGAAGTTTGGTTAAAATAGTATTTTCAATAGATAATTCACGCGGTTTGCAGTTCCGTGCCAAGTGCGTGTAATGTTAACCGAATCTGTCGTAAGCGCTGTTCGCTCGGTTTGGAAATACCGTAGATGTAACGGGCCAAAAGGCTTTTGTTAATGCCGATGGCGCGAGCTACTTCCGATACATTGAGCCATGGGAAACGCTTGAACATTTCCGCTACTTCGTTTTGGTCATTCGGTTCGCTTGTCTCGTAAAAACTTGAAATGTGCATGTCCGCATCAAGAGTTTCCCAACGGATTGAAGTGCCTTCTTCATCGATAGTGAAGTCGTTGCGTTGTTCCATCGAGGCTTCTTTCAATTCGGGATATGCCTCCAACGGACGGCTCAATATGCGGCCTTCGGTGGTTTTCAAGTAGATTCTCTTTTCGTCAAACCAGATGTTTTTTATCTTTTCCATTTTCTTGATTGTTTTAGTCAAACCTTTTATGCCATTCTGCTACGAAATCGTCGCGATATATAGCGCAAGTGTCAATAGCCTTTTTCAGTTCTTGCTCTTTCAGACCATGATTGTACACCAAGCAAACCATTGGTTCTAAGGCGATTTTTGCCTTTTTCCCATTGCAATCTACATGCACATGAATAGGCTGATGCTCATCCAAATAGAAGAAGAAACGCATTCCAAAAGTTATCAGCAATGTCGGCATAGCAGAATTTTTTCTGCAAAAATAGGTATAAAATTTTATACCAACAAAATTTTGGCTGTATTTACAAAGAAAAAGCCGATATTGCTGCCAGCTCACTATCTATTAGAATTCATACTGTTTGCACCAAACAAGTCGAACTGAAT
>CADCJI010000053.1 GCA_902801625.1 uncultured Bacteroidia bacterium
AAACATCAGGGAAAAGGGCTTGCTGATCTACTCTGGCATTTCAATTAATGCCGATGTGTAACTTCTCCTATTTTTTCGCACTTCTATGTTGAACTTAGGATCTGAAACGAACCGAGGCCAGCACTTCCATCGGGCGAAGGGTATAGACAGTTTCTTGAACTGAAAAGGGCCCTGAATAATAGGAAACATACTTCTTGCTATTGAAGATGTTGTTCCAACGCACCTCAAAATCAAGTTTGGGCTTTTTTATGGAAAACTCGTAGCTGGCATCCACAAAAAGATACGGTTGCCCTTGATGACGGTAATACTCTGCCGTCAAGCTAACAGTTTGGTTGTTTTTCAGAAAAGCAAAAGCCTTGCCGAAATGCCGCCAATAAGTAATACCGCTACGCTTTTGCGCATCGATAAAGGAATACAACTTGTTGTAATTAAGCGAATAATCAACATTAAGCCATTCTATAACCTTGAACATCACCGAGGGAGACAGGCTGTAAGATAAGGCTTCCGTATTCATTAGTGCGCCATTGACCAAGGAAACACCTCGCGAATCCAAAAGGTTACCTTTCAAGCCTATGGACATGCGGATAGGTGAAAAGTATTTTTTGACACTACCGTTCCAGGTTTGGTAGAAACGATTGTTGGGCCTGACCACAACCTGCAAAGTAGTAAGGCCTCCCTCCCCCACCTCGTAGCGATACATGTTCTCGGAATGGATAAGTCCGAGTCCGTAATGCAAATCGGCATTCAAGGAAATGAAAGGTTCCTTGAATTGTGCGCCCACGCTACCCGACAGAGTATGTGACAAAGAGAGCGGTGCCTTCCGTAACACCAAGTCCTGATAGTCGGTGATAAGATAACCATCAAGCCATGTGTCGTAGTTTTCAATACTATGGCTCATTCGCATCGAAGCATTAAGTGTCCAAAAGTTGCCAAGCTTCAAACGGCTCCAAAGGGTAGGATTGAAAAGCAACTTGGTAAATTGGTCGCCATCATTTTCGCTCTGCACTGTGACGGATTGCAAACTCAACGGCAAGTCCAAGCCTGCGGTAAGGCGTTTACGCTGGTATTCCACACTAGCATTGAGATAGGGCTTCAGCTGACGGCGGTGCACCTTCATATCGGGAGCAATTGGGTTTTGCCAATCCGTTTCACCGTCGGAAAGGGCCAAATGCGAATGGATTTGCCGCTCCACAAACAGGAATCCCATCTTTGGCCTAATGGTGAATCTACCCGCAGTGAAAATGGCGCTAACGGCATGGTCGGCGAAATATTGACGGGTATTTAGATCTTGGATGGTTTTGGCGTATGCGAGGCTATCGTTAAGCAAGTTGCCAAACTGCCCCGGCTCTACCTCAAGGCGATGTGGCGTTTGTCCATAGCCTATATAAGAGGTGAAATCCAAAAGACGTTTCCCCACAGGGATGATGAGGCGGAAGTCATTGTCAATGGATAAAGCTGGTGTTTCCAACGTTTGTCTTACAGGTAACCCATTGTTTTCATCAAAGCCAAAAGCCTTATCCCAAGCAGTGGAGAAATTGAGCTTATTGTCCAAATAATAGACTTTGTCGTTGCGGTTGAGCGTAATGGTGCCAAAAAGCTGGTTGTCACGGAATCGGTTGTCAATCTGCTCAGCATACGCTAATGTGTCTGCTGCGAGATAAAGTGTGTTGCTTTGGCTGACCGACTGCTTCCGCAAGTCGTTGAAGTAATAGAGATTGACGCGTAAAGTAGTGTTTTCACTGACGGGAAACAGTGTGTTCAGGTTGCCAAGATGCGTTTGGTTGTCCAAATAGCGGTTGGTGCTGAAAAGTGGTGTGGCAGCCTGCTTAATACTCAACTCCTCACCCAATTTAGCAGGTCGCTCACCTTGCAGGTTCTCCATAGTAAGCATTCTGCTATACAATGAGAGATCATCACCAGTGTTATTTGAGCGATAGGCTGCCAGCATCTGCATCTTGCCCGAAAATAACATGGGTGTAAGGTTGACGTTCCAAAGGAAAGGCCATGCTCCGAGTCCGACTTTGGCCGTACCAGTGAGAGCCACATCCTTGGCCAGTTTGATGTTGATGGAAGCCTGTTCAGAATCAACTTTATCCTCCAGCATCTTAATGGGCTGGTGGTTCTCGTACACCTCCACCGACGACACCGACTGGTGTGGCAGGTTCTTGCTGACCGCCGCGTAGTTGCCGCCCATTAGATCCATGCCTTCAACATAGAACTTTTGTATCGGCAGACCTTGGTAGGTGATTTTGCCGTCGTCGGCCACCTCGATGCCAGGCATCCGCTTCAGCACATCCTCGATACTCTTATCTTGTTTTTGCACAAACGAGCCTACGATATATTCTAAGGTGTCGCCTTTTTGCTCAATGCTGCGAGCGCGCACGGTGACACCTTTCAGTTCCTGAGTTTCCTCACGAAGTATGAAATCAACCGTCTGGGTGCGATTTGCGATGCGTTTGGTCTGTTTCTCGAAAAAGAGCGACGAAGTGGCCACATCAAGGCTATCGGCTTCAGCGCTGACGCTGAATTTATAGCTTCCGTCATTTTCGGTTCCAGCGTATGCTACAATAATCCGGCTACCTGCTTTGTAGGACAGCACCTTGATGTTGGGCAGAGGTTCTCCTTCGGTGTCCTTCACATAGCCTGTGAGCACAGTTTGAGCAGACAAAAATTGACCAAACAGCAATAACAGAGCAATATGGAGCAACCTTAGCCTCATTTTCTATCCAATTCGATGGGGTTGTTTTTCGTAGCAGCGTATTTATAGAGTTTTGTTTGCACATCATTATTGTTCCCGCCAGTAGCAACAATGTTAGGCAAAGCGTTTTCTATAATATTTGCCATGTAGTCATCGTAAGCCTTAAAATAAGCTTTTTTTGTGGTTCTCACATATTCCACATTCTCCCAAATGATAGGAGTCTCTTCTGGAATCTCAGCCGAGACCATCTCAAAACAATAATGTTCCTGTGTGTCAACAATCCGAACGATAAGTCCAGGCAAACCGCAAAACATATATGGACCGTCGTTGTAAGGCAATTCAGGTGCGAACCAGGCAGCCCATGTGCGACCACCGTAATCGCAAACTGCCTTTTGGGTAAAATGTCCATTGATAGTAGCTGTGTCCTCAGTAAATTCCCAAATCATGCAAGGATAATCTTCCTCATACAGAAAAGTTCCAGTCATCAGCACTCGGTCTATCATAGTGACTTTGCCTACAGGATAGTTTTTGAAAATCTTGAACTGATAACGAGAAATATCATCCGATTTTACATGGATTACTGTTTCAAAAATGCCTTTTCTCCATTTTTCCCTCATCTCATTCAAGCTTCTATATGCATTATAGCTTTGGAAAAAACTAATCTCATCGCCAATGAGCAGCAGCATCCGCTCCTTCTTGGCGCAATCCATGTGATTAGTGTCTTCGCGGTAAGTGAGTTCATACATCACCATAAGGCGGGCTTGGCAAAGCGTGTCAAGATCTTCGCTCCATTGCGCCCGAAGCGGCAATGCTAAGACGAGAAAGACCAATAAAGAAAGGAGTCTTGTTTTCATGTTGCAGTTAGCTTATAATTAACGCTGCAAATATAAAAACTATTTTTTTAATTACAACATAATTCTTTTAGTTTTTACCTTTTTTTGTCCATTCCCGCAAAATTCCTAACTTTGCAGCCAAAATCTAAAGCAAATGTCCATCGAAATCAACCATATCACCAAACAATACGGCGAACAACTCGCCCTCAACGACGTGACGCTCACCATTAATAAAGGTATCGTCGGACTGCTCGGCCCCAACGGCGCGGGCAAGTCGACGCTGATGAAGATCATCACCTGCTTCATCCCGCCCACCTCGGGCACGGTGAGCGTGGAAGGACACGACGTCATGGACGACCCAATGGCCGTCAAGCGTATTGTAGGCTACCTGCCAGAACACAACCCATTGTATCTTGACATGTATGTGCGCGAATACCTTGAGTTTGTGGCAGGCGTGCACCAACTGAAAGGCGAAGCTGCCCACAAGCGCATTGAGGCGATGATTGACGAGACAGGACTCGGCCTTGAGGCACACAAGAAAATCGGGGCTTTATCGAAGGGCTACCGTCAACGTGTCGGGCTTGCACAAGCCATGATGCATGACCCGCAGGTGCTCATCCTCGACGAGCCCACCTCCGGCCTCGACCCCAACCAGCTCATCGACATCCGCAACCTCATCTCTAACCTCGGCAAGGAAAAGACTGTGCTGCTCAGCACCCACATCATGCAGGAGGTTGAAGCCATCTGTGAACGCGCCATTATTATTAATAAAGGTGTGGTGGTGGCCGACGACAAGATAGAGAACCTGAAACAGGACAACACCATGAGTAACGTGGTCATCGTGGAGTTCGAGAGTGAGGTAAGTGAAGATTTGCTCCGCAGCATACCACAAGTGGGCCGCGTACAGCGCGTGAAAGAAAACCACTGGATCCTCGAGCCCCAAGGCGACACCGATATCCGTGCCAATCTTATGCGGTGGTCTGTGGATCGTGGCCTCATTATCAAGACTTTGCAAAAGGAAGACTTGAGCATTGAGGAGGCGTTCCAGAAGCTGACAAAATAATGCTGAATGTGGAATGCTAAATGCTGAATGAGGAATACGAAAATAATTCAGCATTCCTCATTCAGCATTCATATTTTATTCGTACCTTTGCCGCCGCTTACGTGGAAAGATTTGATTTGATTGCAACCACAAGAAAAAATGCTAAAACAATGCTTTTTCCTTGGGTTCCTGAGTCATGAGCTTGCCGAATGATCGAAGGACCCTTTCAGTCAACAGCTTCCCACACAAATTTCTTATTAACTAACTAATAAACAATTTGTTATGGGTTATTATTTCACTTCAGAATCCGTTTCAGAAGGTCATCCCGACAAGGTATGTGACCAGATTTCGGATGCCGTATTGGATGAGATTCTCCGTTATGACCCCACCTCAAAGGTGGCTTGTGAGACTTTAGTTACCACTGGTTTGGTAGTCGTTGCCGGCGAAATTCGCACCAATGCCTATGTTGAGATCCAAGACGTGGCGCGCCGCGTTATCGACCGCATCGGCTACAACAAGTCGGAGTACCAGTTTGACGCACAATCGTGCGGTGTTCTTTCGGCTCTTCACGGACAGTCGAACGACATCTTCCAAGGTGTCAAGCGCGAGGCTGACGAAAACCAAGGCGCCGGCGACCAAGGCATGATGTTTGGCTTCGCCTGCAAGGAGACCGAGAACTACATGCCCCTCACCATCGACCTTTCACACATCCTCTTGAAAGAACTTGCCGCCATCCGCCGCGAAGGAAAGAAAATGACATACCTCCGCCCTGATGCCAAGTCGCAAGTGACGGTGGAATACGGCGAAGGCTGGAAGCCTTTGCGCATCGACACCATTGTCATCAGCACGCAACACGACGAGTTTGCCGATGATGAGACTATGCAGAAGAAAATCGAGGCAGATGTGCGCAATATCCTTATCCCAAGGGTGAAGAAACAGCTGCCCGCCCGCCTGAAGAAACTTTTCGGCGATGACATGAAGCTCTACGTGAATCCCACGGGTAAGTTCGTCATCGGAGGCCCCCACGGCGACACAGGCGTGACGGGTCGAAAGATCATCGTTGACACCTACGGTGGCCGCGGTGCCCACGGCGGTGGTGCTTTCTCAGGCAAGGACAGCTCGAAGGTAGACCGTTCGGCAGCATACGCTGCTCGTCACATCGCCAAGAACCTTGTAGCCGCCGACGTGTGTGACCAAGCATTGGTACAGATTGCTTACGCCATCGGAAAAGCCGAACCAGTAGGCTTCTACATCAACACTGACGGCACCTCGCACGTCAAGATGAGTGACGCTGAAATTGCCCTCAAGGTAAGAGAGTTGGTCGACTTGAGACCTTACTTCATTGTGAAACGTTTCGGCCTCACCAACCCCATCTTTGAGGAGACGGCTTCCTACGGCCACTTCGGTCGCCAGCCCGAGACCCGTAAAGTGGAGGTTTATTACGAAGACAAAGACACCTTCCGCGAAGGCGAACACATTTACAAGAACGTAGAGTTCTTCGCATGGGAAAAACTCGATTTGGTAGACGAGCTGAAAGCAGCCTTACGCTGCTGAACAACGAAAAAAGCCTGCGTTACCGCAGGCTTTTTTCGTCTCAATTCATAGAAACTTATAAATCGTTCTCTTCAACATCCATTTTCGACATCATAATCAGACTCATGATTTCATCTGGCGACAAACCAAGGTATTCGATGGATTTTTGAGCATCGTCAACCAAATCACTGTTCGGATAATCATCAATCAACCTCTGAAACATGATATGAGCATTGGCCGTGTCATTGAGCTGGTCATTATAGACAAATGAGCCCAAAGTCAACAAGGTTTGGGGAGCCCATTTCGATTGAGGGTATTGTTCCAAAAGTTGATTGCCAATCTCGATACTTTTCTTCGAATCCTTCAACATCACTTGGATCTCCATGGCATGAAAAAGCCATTTGGCAACAGTTGTGTCACCTGAGTTTTGTTTGACAAACTGGCAATATTTTTCTGCCACCTTAGGTGCTTCCTTTTCGTTCAACGTTCCGTTTTCATTGAACAAGACGGTTTGAGCCTCTTTCAATTCTTCTACAGTGATTTTCTTTCCGTTTTCGCCACATGCCAACATACCTAATGCCAGCAAGGCAAAAACCATCAGTTTCATAGTTTTCTTCATGATATTCTAGTTTTTAATCATTATCTATGTCTCTTCTTATGCGGGAAAATCATACGATAGTCCACATCGCATTTCCCCTCAGAGATGGCACGCAACTTGCCTTGCAGCAAAGTCTTGCGCAACGGGGCGATGCGATCCACATGAACATGGCCTTCCAGATGGTCGTATTCATGCTGGATGATACGTGCACGGATGCCTTCAAACACTTCCTCATGCTCTTGGAATTGCTCATCGAGGTACTTGATACGAATCTTCTCAGGACGCATCACCTCTTCGTAGATGTTGGGCAAGCTGAGGCAGCCTTCCTTGAAAGGCACCTCTTCGCCAAAAGTCTCCAAGAGTTCAGCATTAATGAACACTTGCTTGAAATCCTTGGCATCCGGATAGTCGGGATAGAAAGGATTGCCATCGACAATGAACAGCCGGATGGACTTGTTGACTTGCGGGGCGGCCAAACCGACGCCTTCAGAATGGGTCAAAGTCTCCCACATGTCATTCATCAGCGTGTCCAATTCAGGATAATCGGGGGTGATGGGTTGGGCGATGGCTTTCAAGGTGGGGTGACCGTATGCTACTATCGGTAATATCATTTCAGTTATCAGTTATCAGTTGTTCAGTTATTCGGTTATTGGCCCTTCGACGGGCTCAGGGACCTAGGTCGTTGAGCCTGTCGAAACGCCGGTTTATCATGGTTTTATTGAACTCATATACGATTGCAGGATGATGGTGGCGGCAATGGTGTCGACAAGTTCCTTGTCCTGGCGCTTCGATTTGCTGAGACCCGCATCAATCATGGCCTGATGTGCCATCACTGAAGTGAAACGCTCGTCATAGCGGACGATTTTCATGTCAGGAAGCAACTTTTTCATTCGGTTGACGATGGGCTCAATGTATTTCGAGCAGTCAGAAGGATTGTTTTTCATGTCCTTGGGCTCACCTATGACGATTTGCTCCACCTCTTCTGTCTTCACATAATCCAGCACGAAGTCGATGAGCTTATGCGACTCCACCGTCGTCAACCCGTTGGCGATAATCTGCAAAGGGTCGGTGACGGCGACGCCGCTGCGTTTTCTGCCCAAGTCAATAGCCATTATCCTTGCCATGTCTTTATTATTCGCGGTGCAAAATTACATAATTTTTATTTCCCGAGCGATGCAAGGAAAACAAAAAAGAGGCTCTCGCGAACCTCTTCTTCTCAGGGTGGAATGTGGGATTCGAACCCACGACCCACGGAACCACAATCCGGTACTCTAACCAGCTGAGCTAAATCCACCATCTGATTTGCGGCTGCAAAAATACAACATTTTTCCGATACGGCGATGTTTTTTAGTCAAATTTTTCATTTTTTTCTTTTTTGGCTCTAAATCAAGGGGGATTTGCGTATTTTTGACGGTTGAATCAAGAGATACTTCATGAAAGGTAGACCGAAGCAAGAACAATCACCTAAAGCCCTGGCTTGGAAACGATTCCGTAGCAACAAGCTCGGGATGGTATCCTGTGGTTTCGTGCTCCTTTGGGCATTGTTGGCTTTGTTTGCCTATCTCGTCATTCCCGACAAGACACCCAACGCCAACCGACAAATCCTTGAAATCAGCACCAAGAAACCCGGCTTTGAGGTCGACATGCTAATGATTCCCAAGGAAACACCACCACAAAAAACGCCTTTTTTCGAATTTCTGTTCAACGGGCGACCCGACGACTGCATTTATTTGCCTTTTGATAGCATCCATGTTGATGCAAATCAGACGATAGTCTACCTATATCAAAGCGAAGAAAGCCTGAATGTTAGAACAGAAATCATTGACAATCGAGATTTTTTACAAGTCGGCCCTTCGACAAGCTCAGGGACCTTGGCTTTTTCTTCGGAAGAGGAGGCCGACACCTATATAAGAAGTCACTGTGTGAAACACCGAAAATTCCTGTTGGGCACCGACCAATTTGGCCGCGACTTCCTCAGCCGTCTGGTCTTGGGTAGCCGCATCAGCTTGACAGTGGGTTTCATCGCCGTTCTGCTCAGCTTGATGATTGGCATCGTGATGGGTAGCATGGGCGGTTTCTTCCGAGGCAAAGTTGATGACGCAGTGGTATGGTTTATTAATGTGGTGTGGTCCATCCCCACCCTGCTCTTGGTCATCGCCATCACTTTTGCCTTGGGCAAAGGCATCGCACAGGTATTCATCGCTGTCGGCCTGACCATGTGGGTGGAGGTGGCACGCATCGTTCGTGGGCAGATTCTCTCCATTCGCGAGACGACCTTTGTAGAAGCAGGAAAAGCTTTGGGGTTCAGAAACTTGCGCATCATATTCAAGCATATTCTGCCCAACATTCTCAACCCCATCATCGTGGTATCGGCTGCCAATTTCGCTTCTGCTATCTTGCTTGAGGCGGGCTTGAGTTTTCTCGGCATTGGTGTGCAGCCACCCATGCCTTCTTGGGGCAGCATGATTAAGGAGAACTATGCCTTTATCATCTTGGATGCAGCTTATTTGGCCATCCTGCCGGGTATTGCCATTATGCTGCTGGTCCTAGCGTTTATGCTCATTGGGAATGCATTGCGTGAGGCGCTTGATGTGAAGAATTAATGAGGAATGCTGAATGCCGAGTGCTGAATGACAATCATAATTCAACATTAACTACGTTGAATCTTCGATTTCAGCATTCAGCATAAATAAAAAAGTTGTATCTTTGCGCCCTCAAAAGCCGGCCTACATGCGGGTGTGGCGGAATTGGTAGACGCGCTAGACTTAGGATCTAGTTTCTCACGAAGTAAGGGTTCGAGTCCCTTCATCCGCACAAGTTAAAGACAATCAATATACGAAGAAATGGTTGAAAAGACCCTGAAGCAGATGCGCCAAAGAGCCAATGTGCCTGGTTTCCGTCCCGGCATGGTGCCCATGGGCATGATTAAGAAGATGTACGGTGCCAATGCGAAGATGGAAGCCTTGAATACCATCGTTTCGGACAACCTCAACAAGCATATCGTCGACAACAAGCTCGACCTCCTCGGCTATCCGCTCAACGACACTGAGTTGCAGCAGCCTGCCGACCTTGAAAAGGAAGACAACCTTGATTTCTATTTCGAAGCCGCCCTTCGTCCTGAAATCAATGTCGACTTCACCAATACGATGGTCGACTTCTACCATATCGTTCCCACTGATGAGGAAGTGGACAAGGTCGTTGAAGACCTCCTGGAACGCAACCCCAACACGAGCCATCCCGAGACCGTCGGCGAAGACGACCGCCTCGAAATCAAGATCCGCGAAGCCAAGGACGGCAAGGAAGTGGAAGGCGGCTTCGAGAAAGACGGCCTCTACTTCAACATGAGCCAAATCAAGAACAAGACCCAGCGCAAGAAATTCATCGACAAGGAAGTGGGTTCTGAGTTTATCGTCAACTTCGCCAAGGTGTTCGGTTCGGAAGAAGAAGCTGCCAAGATCTTGGGCGAAGGTGCTCCCGCTGCCAGTGACTTCAACATCATCATCGACGATGCCATCCGCAACGAGAAGCCCGAACTTGACGAAGACTTCTTCAAGAAGATTTTCCCAGACAAGGAAATCAAGGAACTCGATGCCTTCAAGCAAGCCGTCAAAGCCGAGATGGAAAAGCAACATGAAGCCGAGGTTGACCCCATCCTCTTCAACAAGATGGTTGACGAGCTGGTGGCCGCCGTTCATTTCGACCTGCCCGACGCCTTCATGAAACGCTGGCTCGTCGAAAATAGCCAAGGCAACATCACTGCAGAGGATGTGGAGAAGAACTACGAGAAAGACTATGTAAAAGGCCTGCGCTGGCAACTCATCGAAGACAGCATCGTGAAAGCCAACCCCGAGCTCATCATCAACGACGAGGAAGTGAAGGACTTCGTGCTGAAACAAATCTTCCCCGGCATCGACTATGCCACACTTGAAGACGACATGAAGGCCAACCTCGACAAGATTGCCGCCAACTACCTCAAAGACGGCAAACAAGTCGAGCAACTCAAGAACCAACTCGCCGACATCAAGATGACCGCCTTCTTGAAGGGTAAGATGAACATCAACTACACCGAAACCACTGCCGCCGACTTCATGAAGAAGCTGGAAGAGGATCGGAAAGCAAAATAAACAATGGCTTATGACTATGGCCTATGGCTTGCCCTATACAATGGGACAGCCATAGGCCATTAGCTATACCATAGGCAACTAAAAGAACTCTATAACTCAAAAACTAATACAACAAATGAACAACGAATTCTTCAAATACGCCACCAAGCATGTGGGACTAAACACCCTCGGTTTGGAACAATACATCTCCAAGATCAACAACAGCGGTTATATCAGCCCTACCGTCATTGAAGAGCGTCAGCTCAATGTGGCCCAAATGGATGTGTTCAGCCGCCTGATGATGGATCGTATCATTTTCCTTGGCACCGCCATCGACGACTATGTGGCCAACATCATCCAAGCCCAGTTGCTCTTCCTTGAGTCGACCGACTCGAAGCGCGACATCCAAATTTACCTCAACTCACCTGGCGGTAGTGTATATGCTGGTTTGGGCATTTACGACACTATGCAGTTCATCAGCCCCGATGTTGCTACTATCTGCACTGGAATGGCCGCTTCGATGGCCGCCGTGCTGATGTGCGCCGGCACCAAAGGCAAACGCTCTGCCCTGCCCCACTCCCGCATCATGATCCACCAACCCATGGGCGGTGTGGAAGGACAAGCCACCGAGATTGAAATCACGGCGCGTGAAATCCAGAAACTGAAGAAGGAATTGTACGAAATCATCGCCTTGCACTCTGGCCAAACCTACGACAAGGTTTGGGCCGACTCCGACCGCGACTATTGGATGACCGCCGCCGAAGCCAAGGAATATGGCATGATTGACGAAGTACTCATCAAAAAACAAGCCTAACCGATGGCAAAGAAATCAGGTGTTTGTGCGTTTTGCGGCAGAAAAGCCAGCGAAGTCAGGCTGCTCATCCAAGGCATAGATGCCGAGATTTGTGACAACTGCGCCGAGCAAGCTCATCTCATCGTCAAGGAACAATTTGGCGAACGCAAGCAAGGCCAAGGCTTCGACTCTAAAGGAATCACACTGAAAAAGCCTGCCGAAATCAAGCGTTTCCTCGATCAGTATGTCATCGGGCAAGACGAAGCCAAGCGCACCTTGGCTGTGGCCGTTTACAACCACTACAAGCGCATCAGCCAGAAGGTGGAAGCCGACGAAGTGGAGATCGAGAAGTCGAACATCATCCTTGTGGGTGAAACTGGCACGGGCAAAACCCTGTTAGCCCGCACCATCGCCAAAATGCTCAATGTACCCTTTGCAATTGCCGATGCCACCGTACTCACCGAAGCAGGCTATGTGGGCGAAGATGTGGAGAACATTCTCGTCAAGCTGCTGCAAGCCGCCGATTACGATGTGGCCGCCACCGAACGCGGCATTGTCTTCATCGACGAAATCGACAAGATTGCACGCAAGAGCGACAACCCCAGCATCACCCGCGATGTATCAGGTGAAGGTGTGCAACAAGCCATGCTGAAGCTGTTGGAAGGCTCAGTGGTCAATGTGCCGCCTCAAGGCGGACGCAAGCACCCCGAGCAAAAAATGATTGCCGTCAACACGAAGGACATCCTCTTCATAGCAGGTGGTGCGTTCGATGGAATCGAGCGCCTTATCGCTGCACGCAAGCGTACCAATGTCATCGGTTACGGTGCTGGCGGCAACGAAGCCATCGATAAGGACAACATGCTGCAGTACCTCTCGCCCGCCGACCTGAAGAAATACGGCCTCATCCCCGAAATCGTCGGACGTCTGCCCGTCATCACTCACCTCAATCCTTTGGACAAAGAAGCCTTGAAACGCATCCTCACCGAGCCAAAGAACGCTTTGGTGAAGCAATTCCAAAAGCTCTTTGCCATGGACCACATCAACTTGGTCATTCAAGACGAGGTGCTTGATTTCGTGGTGGAAAAAGCCATTGAGTTCAAGGTGGGCGCACGCGGATTGCGTTCCATCATGGAAGCCATCCTGAACGATGCCATGTTTGAGATGCCTTCCGACATCAAAGCCACCGAGTTGGTTGTGGATCGCGCCTATGCTGAGGCTAAACTCGAGAAATCGGGACTGCAAAAACTGCATGTCGGAGACTGAGGGCCAAACAGTTTGATCAAAAAAGCATCAAGTCGCGGCTTGATGCTTTTTTTTGGCACAATACTTGCATAGTTTCGAGCGTTGAATAAAGAAAAGAAGAATGCCATGAAAAGAATAGCCTTGATTGTAGTGATTGCCTTGATGTGCCTCACGGGGTATTCCCAAATGATCGCCAAAGGCGGCGACCAAGCAAAAAAGAAGCCCCTCGTCCTCAACAAGCATGTAAAGCATAAGCCACAGCCGCAGTCGTCGGTGGTCGACTTCTCCAACCCTACCGAACCCACCACTGGCAGCGTGGTTTACGGTCGCATCGAGCCTAACGGCGACACCACGCTCATCGTTTACCTGCCCGAAGTAGACATCGACCTAATGCAGCGCTACCTACAAATCACCGACACGCGCCAAGGCCGCCGCTTGGCTAACAATGTGAAAAAGGTGTTCCCTTATGCCAAACTAGCTGGCGCGAAGATGCAGGAATACGACTCGATCTTGGCTAACATCTCCGACAAGAGCGAACGCAAGCGCCTGATGAAGCAAGCTGAGGATGAAATCACCGAACAATATACCGAGGAACTGAAGAACCTCACCATCGCCCAAGGACTCATCCTGGTACGCCTCATCGATCGTGAGACCGGCAACACCAGCTACAAGGTCGTCCAAGAGCTGCGCGGCAAGGTACGCGCCTTCTTCTACCAAGGCTTCGCAAGACTATGGGGCTACAACCTCAAGACGGAATACGATCCGCACAACAACCCCGAGGACGATGATATCGAAACCATCATGATTCTCTTGGAACGCGGAGTGATTTAATCCACTACAACATAATAAGAAAAGGTGTCATCTCGGCTGAGGCGACACCTTTTTTCATTATCAAATATCTGCATCACAACAAGGAACGAAATTTGTCCAATGGCTACCAACTTGTAGAAGTAACACTATTCCCCTCCGTCTCCTCTTCAGCCTCCTCATCAGGCATGACCTCCTTGGCGTAGTCCTTCACCAAATCGAAACCGCGATAGACATAGGGAACCGTCTGCTCAATATAAGGATACAATTTCGATTCTTCTTTGACTTTGGGCTTCACCACACCTAATAGCTGGAAATTGTTGAGCACCATCAGCAGGACACTGCACAACAGAACACCTTTGAGGATGCCAAACAAAAATCCACCGAGCTTGTCGAAAAAACCCAAGTTCATGGATTTTACCCACTTAGAGACAAGTCTCCCGATGAGGTTGACCAAGACAACCAATATGATGAATGTCAGCACAAAAGCAACGGTGTTGAGATATTGTGGCTTGATTTCCATAAAGTCCTGCAAATGCGCTGCAGTGAAATCGGAAAAGTGCATGGCACCATAGATGCCCACACCAAAGGCCAACAAGGTGACCACCTCAATGATGAGACCTTTGCGCAAGCCTTTCCATCCGAAGAGAAAGAGGATGATGGCGATGATGATGTCTAGGTAATTCATTTTTGCTTTGGATCGGCCCTTCGACAAGCTCAGGGACCTCAGCGAGTGAAGGTCATTGAGCTTGTCGAAATGCCGTACTTATCATTTGGAATAATACAGTATCATTCGCTCGATGGCACGTTGGCAGACGGGGCAGAATTCATGGCCGTTGAAGGTCTTCATTAGGCAGTCCATGTGGGGGCTATAAACACCTTCGGGTTCGTAACCACCACCCTCGAAGACGCCTATAGTGTTCTCGTATTTCTTCTCCCGGGGTGTGGGCACGGGCGTTTTCTTGTCCATCATGTCCTTCCACTTCGCGTCGAAGTTAACGAGCGTGGTGAGGTTGGGCTCCCAAGGCTCCAAGTCGTTGTTATACATGTCGCCGTAGGTATCGTCATTGTAGTATTCGTCGGCCAAGCCTGCGAAGCCATGGCCAAACTCGTGGATGATGACATCACTCGAAAAGCCGTTGCTGCTCGCACTGGAGCAATAGAAGTTGTAGATGCCTCCCCCGCCGTATTTCTCTGTATTGACGAGGATATAGATTTGATCGTACGGCACCTGTCCCGCCAAATCGCGAATGTCGCGGTTATCAGTGCTCATGCAGTAGCGCTCCGAATCAAAGGTCCAGAAGCTGAACCGCATGACGGTGTTTTTGTAGATGTGGTCACCAGGCATGGTGCAACCGCTCTCGGCCGAAGGAGCCATCACACCACGGATGTTGAAGCTCTCGCGATAACGGTCGTATGGCGCATAGTCGAACATGCTCTTCACGAAGAAGTCGCAATCCTTGATAAACTTGCCCATCTCAGCTTGGGTGTAGCCTTCGGGAAGAATCACAATATCAACAGCTTTGGTCACATCCTTGTTGCCAATCCAAGCCTCGTAGATGGGAAAATCGAGCTTGTCATAGTTGCGGATGAAATAATCATCGGGACTCACGGTGAGCCGCAACCCTTCTTTGAGTTGTCCTTCCCAAGTCTTATGACACAAAACGACGTCAATCTTCACCTTGGGAAAAGGCACGATGACCGACTCGTCGAAGGTCTTGGTGACCAATTTCGCCTCGTCGGTGGTCTGCCACTCGCCGTAAAGGTTTTGGTAGCCTTTCGAAAACAGCAGATGGTCAGTACCCGCCTCATACACCTTGACAATGTAGCTACCAAACTCCAAGTCATCGATAAGGTTGGTTTTGGAGCCACTCCAATAAGGCTCGTGGATGAGTTCCTTGAGAGAGAATGTAGTTTCCTTGCTATTGCCCGTCAAGCAATAGTCCACACGGAGCGAAGACTCCGTAAAAAAGGCATCAAACTGGGCCCATGTCACTATAGGTAGCAGGACAAGCAGGGATAAAAGAACTTTTTTCATGGTCTTACATCTGAATTCACAAATAAAAAGGGATACATGGTCAACCCATAAAACAAGGCTTATTCATAGTACTCGATGGTGCGGGTCTCCTCATACTCCTCAGTGTTCTCCATGTCGGCCATGGTAACCTTCACCGCACGACGGATCCAATTGCCATGACTGTCAAACTCAAGATAACTGAATTCCGAGGTTGACCAAAGAGGCAGTTCATCTTCTTCGTCTTCAAAGCCACCAATATATTCCATGAGCTTCACCAAACGGCCCACAGTATCATATTCGTAATCGTTCTTCCATACCGTACCCTCCTCAAAACCAGCGGCACTTACCACTCGGCCGTCGTTCCAAGTGTACTCCGACATGCCTTCAATACCCGTAACAGATGCTATGTGGCCTTCCTCATCGCGTTCCCATTTGGAGAATTCCACAAAGTCATCGCCATCCATTTCTCGATAAGCCTGTTCGATGGAGAATGGGTCATAACCACCGATACTTACCATCGTGCCTTGGTTGTCGAATTCGACTTCGTTGCAGTGCTTCACCGGACCTTGCAAGTCCCAATAGGTCAAATCAGGCGTAATGGTCACCGTCGCGGTTTCTTTTGTTCTGTTTTCGCATGAGGCAAGAACAAAAAGTACCATCACGCAAGCCGACAACAATAATTTGAAGTTTTTCATGATTGTATGATTTTGATTGGTTTTCAATGTTTTATCCTCCATATGTACCACAAGGCATGAATTGGACAGGCTTGTTCATTCCATTGTTGCAGAAGTCGAGGCCCTCAATCGGGGTCACCATGCAACCTTGATTGCCAAAATCAACATAGCGCATTTCAAAAACACCTTGGTTTTCCACATCTGTAGTGATGATACCCTCGCCTGTGTACTCCATGCGTGTAGTTAGTTCATAGCCAAAGGTAAAGATCATCTCGTCCCAATCCTCATCGATGAGCCAGAAATGGCCTGTCTGTTCCTCCAACTTTTCGCTGAGGTAATAACCCATGACATAGCGCATCTTCCAGTCGTCAGTGAAAAACAGTTGGTAAACCACATCAGCTTGTTGACCATGGTCGACATGTTCAATATCGTGTTCCAAAGAATACAGCGGAACCTCGTGCCGACCACCTTGTGCATCAATGCCATAGATGGTTGTGTATTCATAAAAAGTATTGCCTTCATCGTCTTTCCAAGGGCCTCCGGGGCCGTCTTTGAATTCCACGATAGACTCTATAGGAACCTCAGTCACTTCAATATCACCAGTGGAAATGGTGTTCCAAAGGCTCAGCATCTGCACCTTATCCTGATCTGTCAAGACGCAAAGGATGGGATTGAAGTCCTGCCCGATGTCGGCGATGATAAAGTCCTTTGGCGCACCTTGCAGACCTTCCACCTGAATGGGATAGTCTGGCAAGCGGTATGAATCCTCGTCAACGACACCAAGTGGCAGGATTTCGTCTTCCATAAAAGTCAGCCACAATTCGCCTTCTTTGATTTCACCAATGATAACGGGTTGGTCTTCATCTATGGCATAATAGTTTTTGGTCAATTCAAATGCCTCTGTCGCTTTCGCAATGTTGTTTTTAACTGAATTGGCAACAGATTGTTTGTCAGTCTTTTCCTTCTTACCCAACAAACCGCCGCAAGCCGTAGTCAGAACAAGAAGACTCAATGACAAGACAATGTAAATGCGTTTCATAAGCAAGCTTTTATTGATGATTGATTCTACAAAAGTAGTAAAAAACCAATAAACCATTGAAAAAAGCACTATTTTTGCCCTAAAATTCACCTGATGTCCTCAGCCCTATTATCCATCCGCAACCTCAGAGTCTCTTTTAAGCACGAAAACCAATGGGTCGAAGCCGTGCATGGCATCGATATGGATGTGTTTGCAGGCAAGACATTGGGATTGGTGGGCGAGTCAGGCTCGGGCAAGTCGGTGAGTTCCTTGGCGGTGATGCGCTTGCTCAACGAGAAAACGAGCCGCATTGAGGCCGACAGCATCCAAATCGAGGGCGAGGAAATCAAAGGCTTCAACGAGAGCCAAATGGCTGAAGTGCGCGGCAAGCGCATCGCTATGATTTTCCAAGAACCCATGACCTCACTCAATCCCGTCTACAAATGCGGCTATCAAGTGACAGAGATGATACTCCAACACGAAACTGTTAGCAAGGCCGAAGCCAAAAAACGGGTCATTGAGCTGTTCAAGCAAGTGATGCTGCCTCGACCTGAAGCCATCTACGACAGCTATCCTCATGAGCTTTCTGGCGGGCAGAAACAGCGCGTGATGATTGCCATGGCCATTGCCTGCCATCCCAAGTTACTCATCGCCGACGAGCCCACTACGGCCCTAGATGTGACCGTTCAAAAAGAAATCCTGAAGCTTTTGCGTCAGCTGCAAGCCGAAACGGGCATGGGTATGATCTTCATCACCCATGACTTAGGTGTGGTGTCTGAAATTGCCGACGATGTGGCGGTGATGCATAATGGAGAAATCATGGAATGGGGCACTGTGCAAGACATCCTTACCCATCCACAGCATCCTTATACGCAAGGGCTTTTGGCTTGCCGTCCGCCCATGAATGTGCGCCTCAAGCGTTTGCCCATCGTCAAGGAATTTCTTGATGGACAATGGCAAGGTGGCAAGGAGCAAATCCTGCACGACCTGCAGATCACTACTGAGGAACGACAGTCGCATCTCCAGCAACTTTACAGCAAAGAGCCACTATTACGAGTGGAAGGCCTAAAGACATGGTATCCGCTCCGAAAAGGCGTGTTTGGCCGTGTCTACGACCATGTGAAGGCCGTCGACGATGTGAGTCTTGTAGTTTATGAGGGTGAAACCCTCGGACTCGTGGGTGAGTCGGGCTGTGGCAAGACCACATTGGGGCGCAGCATCCTGCGCCTGGCCGAGCCCACAGACGGCAAGGTGTGGTTCAGCGGCATCGAGGTGACCGCGCTAGAAGGTCAAGCCTTGCGCGACTTCCGCAAGCAGGCGCAGATTGTATTCCAAGACCCCTACTCCTCCCTCAACCCGCGCATTACCATTGGTGAGGCTATCATAGAACCTATGCTGGTGCATGGCATTGAAAAAGACAAGAAGAAAAGCCGAGGCTTGGCATGTGACTTATTGGAACAAGTGGGGTTGCAAGCCTCGCATTATGATCGCTATCCGCACGAGTTTTCAGGCGGTCAGAGGCAGCGCATCTGCATTGCCCGTGCCCTGGCGGTTAACCCACGTTTGGTTATCTGCGACGAATCTGTGTCTGCTTTGGATGTATCGGTACAAGCACAAGTCTTGAACCTACTGAACCGACTGAAGGAAGAACGCCACCTCACTTACATTTTCATTTCTCACGATCTGAGTGTGGTGCGTTTCATGAGCGACCGCGTGGTTGTGATGTACAACGGCAAACCCGTTGAAATGAACGATGCTGACGAATTATTTGAGCAACCCCAAAACGATTACACAAAGAAGTTGATTGCGGCTTTGCCGGGAAGAGGGGAAATAAAAATAGGCTGACAATTGTCAGCCTATTTTATTCAACAAAATTGTTGTTTTTTTCTTATTCTTCACGATGCTTTTTGGCAACCATGTAGGCTGCGCCGAGGCCGAACAGGATGGCCATGCCGCTGCCGAGGGGAGCATCAGCGTTGCCGGTTCCACCATGACTACCACCACCTGGCAGACCAGGGAAACCATCTCTCATACCACGGTCGCCGTAGACACCATCTGTGGTCTCAGATGCACCACGTTGGAACAGACCACCATCGTTGTTTGCAAAGGTCGTCAGGCTAAGGCCGAGGACGACTGCGATTGTTAATGCTAATTTTTTCATTGTTAGTAATTCGGTATTAATAATTTATATATTCTTTCTTATTCGTTTCGGGCTGCAAAAATAGTACTTTTTTTCGATATAGAGACAACTTTTTTGATTTATTTTCAATTTAATTTGTCTTTGTGCTTCAATCTTTGACTTTGGCTTCTGACAACTTACTGATATAGAAGAATTTATCTTGTTTAAATTACCAGAAGCCAATGTTCATAGCCAAATATTATTTCACGACTTTCTGCACCTTGATGTTGTCGCCGTTGACGAGGCGGACCATGTAGACACCAGGGGCGGCGTCGATGTTGAGGTTGGCGCAGCCGTTGATGCTTTCGCTCTTGATGATGCGACCGGTGACGTCGACCACCTGGAGGGTGGCGTTGCCTTCGTTGTTGACGAAAAGGCTACCGTTGCTGAAGAAGGCGAAGGTGTCGTCATCGTTGCCGGTGGCGAAGACCAGGCGGAAGCGGTTGGCGTAGTCGGTGGTGCTGGCGTTGAAGGCGTAG
>CADCJI010000054.1 GCA_902801625.1 uncultured Bacteroidia bacterium
GCGCACCTCTTCCCATTCCGAACAGAGAAGTTAAGCCCCGCCGCGACGATGATACTGCGGGAGACCGTGGGAAAGTAGTTCGCCGCCCACCCTAAACGGGAATCCCGACAGCAAACGCTGCCGGGATTCACTGTTTTTAGACGATATTTCTTTCGACTATGGCGAGTAATATACCTATTCGTGGTTGCGGTCTACAAAAGTTTAGATATGGGTCTCCTGGAAAAATAAGGTACCCTTATACAAAATTCACCTCCGGACTAATCTTTATCCCAAACTTTTCCTCTACGGAATCTTGGATTTTGTGGGCAAGTTCCACAATGTCTTCACCTTTGCCACCACCGTAATGCACCAAGACGAGTGCCTGCTTGTCGTACACGCCCACATGCTCGTCGCGCCAGCCTTTCCAGCCAGCCTGCTCAATCAGCCATCCCGCCGGCACCTTCACCATGCCGTTAGGCTCATCGTAATACGGCATCGTTGGATATTCCTTCTGTAATGTCTCAAATTGCATACTTTCAATGACAGGATTCTTGAAGAAACTTCCTGCACTACCGATTTGCTTTATGTCAGGCAGCTTAGCATCGCGGATGGCACAAATGACATCGTGGAGTTGTTGCAAGGTTGGTCGTTCAATGCCGTTTTGCTCTAGGTAAGATTTGATATTGCTGTATTCCATATGGAGTGGCGCATCTTTCTTCAGCAGAAAGTCCACCGAGGTGATGACATATCGCCCTTTCAATTCGTGTTTGAAGACGCTCTCACGATAGCCAAAATGACATTCCTCTTTGGTGAAAACCTTGGATTCACCAGTGGATAAATCCATTGCCTCACATTGCAAAAAATTTTCCTTTAGCTCCATGCCATAAGCGCCGATGTTTTGTACGGGTGCCGCACCCACTTTGCCAGGGATATGAGCCAGGTTCTCTACGCCATGCCAACCTTTTTCGACACAGAAACGCACAAATTCGGACCAATCCTCGCCGGCCTGAGCCCTAACAATCACATTGTTTTCCTGCTCTTCAAGGGTCTCTATGCCTTTTGTATTGATATGCACAACGACACCATCGAAAAAATCATCCCGAAAAAGCACATTGTTGCCTCCGCTGAGAATCAGATACTTCTCGTGCTTGAACACATCGGAGCGAATCAAGTATTCAAGCTCTTGAATATCGTTGACTTCAGCGAAATGCTTCGCCACAGCATCGAAGCCAAAGCTGTTGTAAGGTTTGAGGTTGACATTGGTTTTCATGGGTGCAAAGATAAGGGAAATGTGTGAAAGTTCATCTAATTTGAAAATGTTCGTATATTTGCGGCAAAATATTTCAATTATGCCGCAGATTAGTTTTTTTTATGGAATCATCATTTTTATGAACTTTGATGACCATCTGCCGCCTCATTTCCATGCATGGTATGGCGATTATAAAGTCACTGTAGGTATTCGAGATGGCGTTGTGACAGGTAAGATGCCAGGTCGAGCGTTGCGTATGATATTGGAATGGCTTGACATTCATCGTGATGAGTTGATTGAAAATTGGGATAAGGCTCAAAGTGGTTCTCCTTTGAATAAGATAGACCCTCTAAAGTGATAGATATGTTCCTCGAAATTAGTAAAGCCGAGTATCTTGGCGATTATAGAATCCGATTGTGGTTCAATAATGGCGAAGTTCGTATTGTTGATCTCGCCAATTCTTTGCATGGAGAGGCTTTTCGTCCCTTGCACGATTTGGATTATTTTAAGCAGTTTTCCATACGGTTCAATACGATTGAATGGGAGAACGGTGCCGATTTCGCTCCAGAGTATTTGTACGAGATAGGAGCGATTGCGTAATCTTTTGCCCCCATGAAACGCGCCATCGTATCGGTGATTAATGACTTGGTCACGGACCAAAGGGTCAACAAGTCGTGCCTGGCTTTGCAAAAGGCTGGCTACGAGATGCTTTTGGTTGGCAGGAAGCAGCGCAAGAGTCCACCCATGGATGAACGTCCTTACGCTTCGCATCGTATGAAATTACTTTTCGAAAAGGGCCCGCTTTTTTATGCCGAATATAACATCCGCTTGTTTCTATTCTTGTTTTTCCATCGCGCCAACCTTTTGCTTTCCAATGACTTGGATACCATCTTGCCCAACTATTTCATTTCAAAGTTGAAAGGCTGCAAGATAGTATTCGACAGCCACGAGTATTTCACCGAGACGCCTGAACTGGTGCATCGACCCAAAGTGCAGAAAGTGTGGAAACGCATCGAGGGTTTCGTGGTGCCCAAGTTGGATGAAATGATTACCGTTTGTGACAGTATCGCCGACCTGTTTCGCGAGAAATACGGTGTCAAGTGCCATGTCATCAGAAATATACCTCCACGAAAGGTTTTGCCACCAAAAGGCGATAAAACGGAATTGGGCTTGCCCACCGACAAGCACCTGTTGATTCTGCAAGGCTCGGGCATCAACATCCAGCGTGGAGCAGAGGAATTGGTGCAGTCCATGGCACTTTTGGATGATTGTTTCCTGATGATCATCGGTGGCGGCGATGTGTTACCAATGTTGAAGCAAATGGTTGAAGACCTGAAGATTACAGACCATGTGCGTTTCTTCCCGAGGATGCCTTACCAGCAGATGATGGCTTACACGCAACTTGCAGAGTTGGGCTTCTGTCTCGACAAGGACACCAACCTCAACTACCGTTTCAGCCTCCCCAACAAACTCTTCGACTTCATTCAAGCGGGCGTGCCGATTGTAGCTTCGCATTTAACTGAGATAGAGAAGATTATCCGACAATACGACTTGGGACTATTCATCGAGAATCATGAACCCGCGACAATTGCTGCCACAATCCGTGAGGCTCTGTCGGATGAGGCGAGAAGAGCGCAATGGAAACAGAATTTGCAGGTTGCGGCACAGGACTTGTGTTGGGAGAACGAGGAACAGAAACTGCTTGAAATCTACAAACATTATGAATGATACTGATTATCACCTACATGTCATCGCGTTCGATGTGCCTTATCCCGCCAACTACGGTGGGGTCATCGATGTGTTCTATCGTGTGAAGGCCCTTTCGGAAGCGGGTGTCAAGGTGCATCTGCATTGCTTTGAGTATGGTCGCGGCGAACAGGAGATCCTGAAGCGTTGTTATGAGGTGAAGTACTACGAGCGCGACACTTCCTTTGTCAAACAGTTGAGTCTCACTCCCTTCATTGTCAATTCGCGCCGTTCTGAGGCTTTGGTTCAAGACTTGTTGAAAGACGATTATCCCATCCTTTGCGAAGGATTGCATACTACCTCTATTTTGTCTGACAAACGCCTGAAAAACAGAAAAATATATGTCCGAGCACACAATGTGGAGCATGATTATTACAATGGTTTGGGCGATACGGAGCGATGCGGTTGGAAGCGTTTGTTCTATCATATAGAAGCTTGGAAACTAAGGCGCTACGAACCTGTTCTGAAAAAAGCTACAGGCATTTTTGCCATCTCGCAGAAGGACAGCGATTACTTTGCCCAACGGTATAGGAATGTGGTGCTTGTGCCTGGCTTCAGCGCCACCGATTCGGTGTGCTCCGAGACGGGTAGGGGAGAGTATGTCTTGTATCACGGCAATCTTTCGGTTCGCGAGAATGAAGATGCAGCCAAATGGTTGATAGAGAATGTCTTCTCCGAGCTTGATTTACATTGCATCGTGTCAGGCTTGAATCCTTCAGACAAATTGAAGAAACTGGCTGATAATTATTCTAATGTGACCTTGGTGGCCAATCCCGATGATGCCGAGATGATTGATCTTTTGCGACAGGCGCAGGTGAACATTTTGGTAACCAATCAACCTACGGGACTGAAACTGAAATTGTTGAATGCGCTATACAACGGAAGGTTCTGTTTGGTTAATTCTGATATGGTGAAAGGGACATCATTGGAAAGTCTTTGCGTGGTTGCCGACGAGCCCGATCAGATGATTGCTGAGATTAAGCGACTGATGGAAGAGGACTTCACCGAGGATGACATCGAAGAACGTGATGCGCAGATGAGGCAACTTTATGACAATGAGTCGAATGCAACGAAAATCATTAGAGCTATTTACTCTTAACTCTCAACTCTAAACTTTCAACTGACTCTAAACACTAAACTCTCAACTCTAAACTTATTCCATCTCCGAACACACCACCGTCCCATTCTTGCAATTGGCGATGCGCGAGGGGTATTTCTGCATCAAGGTATAGTTGTGCGTGGCCATCAGCACGGCTTGGCCGTTCTCGCTGATGTTGCGCAAGAGCTTCATCACTTCCAAAGTAGTGTCTGGATCAAGGTTGCCGGTGGGCTCGTCGGCAAGGATGACATCGGGGTCGTTGAGCAGGGCGCGGGCGATGGCGATGCCTTGCTGTTCGCCGCCCGACATCTGATGGGGCATTACCTTGCGCTTGTCGCTCAGTCCGACTTTAGCCAACACTTCATCGATGCGGCGCGAAATCTCGGCTTTCTCCGTCCAACCCGTGGCACCCAGCACGAACTCAAGGTTTTTCTCCACGCTGCGGTCGAAGAGCAGTTGGAAATCCTGAAACACAATGCCAATCTTGCGGCGCAAGTAGGGGATGTCCTTCTTCTTGAGTTGGGTGAGGTCGTAACCTGCCACGCGCACGATGCCATCGCGGGCGGGCAACTCACCGTACAAAGTCTTTAACAATGAAGACTTTCCGCTTCCCGTGCGACCGATGAGGTAGATGAATTCGCCTTTGTTCAGCGTCAGGTTGACATTGGAAAGAACAAGGTTCTCCTGTTGGAAGATGGAGGCGTTTTTGATTTCTATGATGGGGTTATCCATATTGTTGTCTTTCTTTTGAGTTTCCCTTCGGGAATGGAGTTTTGTCTAGTTATCCAGCGGCGGCAATACTTGTTAACCGCTTGTAGTGCCACTTGCCGCCGCAGTATCACATGACACTAATAGCCATTCCCGAAGGGAATCTGTAGAACAATTACCAGCTTCCACTCGCACCGCCGCCACCGAAACCACCGCCGCCGAAGCCACCGAAACCACCGCTGTGACCTCCACCACCAAATCCTCCGCCACCAAATCCACCGCCCATGGGAATCCAGATGGTGCGAGTGCCGCCACCTGAGTAGTTCTGTCCACCGCCGGAGAACTTGGAGAAAACGACCATGATAGCGATGATGAAGAGGATGATAAGCCATAAGGGGAAACCGTCTCCGTCAGAATAGTCGTCTTGGGAAAACTTGCCCGAGCAGAGGTCCATGATGACGTTGACGGCATTGTTGATGCCAGTGTAGTAGTCGTTTTCCTTGAAGGCGGGAATCATCTCTTTCTCGATGATGCGCTTGGCCGTGGCGTCGGTGACATATTCCTCCAAGCCGTAGCCAGGACTAATGTTGACTTGGCCTCTTTCGCTGCCTTTTTTGGGCTTGACTAAAATGACTGCGCCATTGCTTTTGCCCTTTTGTCCCACACCCCAACTGTGCCCGATCTCTGTGGCGTATTGCTCAACACTATAACCTTGCAGGTCGTCGACAAGCAGGACAAGGATTTGGGTGGAAGTGCTGTCGTTGTATGCCACCAACTTGCGCTCCAAAGTGCTGATTTGCGATGCACTCAAAATGCCCGTGTAGTCGTTCACGAGGCGAGGCGGGTAGGGCGGACTCGGCAACTGTGCCCTCAAGCTTGTGCCAAAAAACAGCACAATCATAAGGCAGAGCAGCCAGCTGTATCGTTCAGTTGTTCTCATAGGAAATATCGTCGGGGATTTCATTGATGTCGTCGGATTGGTAGGGGAAATAGGCCTTTAGTTTCTCGCCACAGCGCATAATGCCTTGCTCGAGCCCTTCTGCAAAGTGCCCTTCCTTGAAGTGGTTCAGCATCAAGTCTTTCACATCGTTCCAGAAGCCGTCTTCCACCACATCGTTGATGCCTTTGTCACCGAGGATGGCGAATTTGTGGTCTTTGATGGCCAAATAGATGAGCACGCCGTTACGCAGTTGGGTTTCGTTGAGTTTCAATTTGTCGAAAATGAACAGGCTGCGTTGTTCCACATTGCCTTTGCAGCGGTTTTCGATATGTACCTTAATCTCGCCCGAGGTGTTGCGCTCGGCTTGTCGGATGGCTTCCACAACGCGTTGGTCTTCTTCTCGGTTCAATATGGTTATGGCGTTTGACATGATGCGGTATTATTTAGATTGCAAAAGTAATCATTTTCTGTAATTCCGCATTCCAAAGTTATCCTATCGCGCTTTTTTTGTTTCTTTGCAGTTACAAATGAAAAAGGAGTTGATATGAGCAACGCGTTGAAGGTTATGGCAGCCATTATGATGATGCTGGTTTTTGCGGTGAGTTGTTCGAAACCGGATGAACCAAATAATGGTGGAAACAACAACGAGGAAAATGATAGTGTTGTGGGTCCTAACGAGAACCTCAATGGTCACGAATATGTTGATTTCGGCCTTCCGAGCCGCACTTTGTGGGCCACCTGTAATTTAGGTGCCGATACACCAGAAGGTTATGGTGATTACTTTGCCTGGGGCGAAATCGAGCCAAAAAGCATCTTCTATTGGAAAAACTACAAATATGGGCGCTTCTTTCATGAGCGTTATGAGCTGAACAAATACTGCACCGACTCGGTATTTGGACTCAACGGATTTGTCGACAACCTGACCCGTTTGGAACCTGATGACGATGTGGCTTCGACCATTTGGGGCACAGCTTGGCGCACGCCTACCATAGAGGAATGGGAAGAGATGTTCCAAAACACGACCAGCGTATGGACAACCCAGAACGGCGTGAATGGGTGGCGCTTTACTTCCCAAAACGGCAACAGTCTCTTCTTGCCAGCTGCGGGTTACTATTGGAATGACGAGCTCAATGCTGCTGACCTCGGTGTTTATTGGTCAATCACGCTCAACGTGGAGTATCCGTACCGTGCTTGGGGTTTTCATTTCAATGCTTTCCAATGCCACCTCTGCGGAAGCAGCGACCGCAACCGGGGACAAACTGTGCGGGCGGTGTGTTCGAAAAAGTAAGCGCTATAGAAAAAGTAAAGCCGCAGCAAGGCATGTATTTGCTTGGCTGCGGCTTTTTCTATCTCTAATTCTCAAATTCTTGATAATCAAAGCTTCTCCATATTCCTCTTGACAAACTCGCTCAAATCCTTGCCCTTCAGTAAGTTCTTCGAGTTTGATGCGAAATTTTGTTATCCAAAAATGTCAGAATGGGTTCCTGTATCGATCATCACCAATACAAGGCGGTTGTCCTCTTTAGCCCACACCAGCAACCAATCAGGTTTGATGTGACATTCCCAAAAACCGGCATAATTTCCTGTTAGTTTATGCGGGTTGTATTGTTGGGATAAAGTGCCGGTCTCTCGTAATTCGGCGATGACTTTTTCAAGCAAGGTCAGGTCATAACCTCGCTTTTTCAGCAGTTTGACCTTTCTTTTGAACAAGCCGGTGTATTCAATCTCATACATCATTTCAAGCATTGTTCAATAAGGTCGTGAGCGTCTTTTGCCTTGTAGGTTTTTCCAGCACGATATTCTGCAATAGCCTCGTCAATAGACCCTTTTTTAGGCTTTGTCTCTTTTTGTTCAGTCACGATTCCACCGAGGGTGACGAAGAGTTCGATGAGTTTCTTCATTGCAGCGCTTCTTCCGTCATATTGTAATGTTACAGTAGCCATTGTCTTTATAGTTTTTTCACCTGCAAAAATAATCATTTTCCGCAAATACGCATTTCAACCTTGCCAAATCGAGCATTTTTTGTTTCTTTGCAATCTCAAACAACTAAAATACAAGCAATATGAACAGAACTTTGAAGGCAACAGCAGCCTTAATGCTGATGATGGTTTTTGCGGTGGGTTGTACAAAACCAGATGAACCGAATAATGTCAGTGGAAACTACAATGGCCACGATTATGTTGACCTTGGTCTGCCGAGTGGTACGTTGTGGGCAACCTGTAACATTGGCGCGACTACGCCCGAAGGTTATGGCGATTACTTCGCTTGGGGCGAGACGGGGCCAAAGGATTACTATGAATGGAGCACATATAAGTATTGTAATGAAGGCAACTGGACGGGCTTGACAAAATATTGTAGCAGTAATTCTTTTGGATACCTTCACTTCATTGATGATTTGACTGTTTTGGAGGCTGTTGATGATGCGGCTACGGCCAATTGGGGTAGTGGTTGGTGTATGCCAACGGAAGATCAATGGGAAGAGCTTTGCCAAAACACGTCAAATAGTTGGACGACTCAGAATGGCATTAATGGGAGACTATTTACCGCATCCAATGGAAACACCTTGTTCCTTCCTGCCGCAGGTAACCGATGGGAAAGTAACACAAACTTAACAACCAATAATGGTGATTCTGGCTTCGGTAATTATTGGTCGAATTCGCTCTATCTCCGCATTCCTGATGGTGCGGTGTATTTCCAGTTTTCTCCTAATGACTTCAAGGTGTTTTATGATGCCCGTAGTAGAGGTTGTTCTGTGCGCCCCGTGCATCCTGCAAAATAATGCTTGAAATAGCTAAAACAATATCCCCGCAATGCTATGGCGTTATGGGAATATTGTTTTGTCCAAAATGACCATGACCGCTTCAACAATTGTCAAAGCGGTCATGGTCATAGTCACAAGTCATTGTCGAATTATAACTTCTCCATATTCCTCTTGACAAACTCGCTCAAATCCTTGCCTTTAAGCAAGTTCTTGGAGAGCAAAGCGAGGTCGTAAATCTGCCGAATCGTGGCTTCTTGTGCGGCTTCGTCTTTGTCGAGCAAACCGGTGATGACAGGGCTGTTGGTGTTGAGCATCAGCGTGTAGCTGTCGGGCATCGAGCCGTAGAACGACATTGGACCGCCGCCCATCTGCTCCATCTCCTTCATGCGGCGCATCCACTCGTTTTGGGTGACCTCCACAGGAGCGGCTTCGACGCCTTCGTTGCTGAACTCCACGTTGAACTTCACCTTGTCGATGACCTTCTCGAAGGCAGCCTTCACGGTCTCCTTCTGCTTGTCGTCGAGGCCCGAGGCGGCTTCCTTGTCATCCTTCACGATGAGTTTGTCGATGGTGTTGGAGTCCACGCGGGCAAACATCGCGCGGATGTCGTCGCCTTTTTCGCCTTCCTTTTGCTCGTAGGCGCTGATGAAATGCGGGTCGAGGATGCCGTCCATCATCAGGACGTTGTAGCCCTTGGCCTTGGCGTTCTCGATGTTGGTGTATTGGTCGTCCTTGTCGGTGGCATACAGATAGACGAGGGCCTTGTTCTTGTCGGTCTGGTTTTCCTTAATCAAGGTTTTGTACTCCTCGATGGTGTAGTATTTGTCGTCGGTGTCTTTGAAGAGGAAGAACTTCTCGGCGCGCTCGTAGAACTTCGGGTCGCTCATCATGCCGTATTCGATGAACACACGGATGTCGTCCCAGTTCTTCTCGTAGGCCTCGCGGTCTTTCTTGAAGAGCTCTTCCAGTTTCTCGGCCACCTTCTTGGTGATGTAGGTCGAGATTTTCTTTACATTTTGGTCGCTTTGCAGGAACGAGCGGCTGACGTTCAGCGGGATGTCGGGCGAGTCGATGACGCCGTGCAGCAGCGAGAGGAACTCGGGCAGAATGCCTTCGACGCTGTCGGTGACGAAGACCTCGTTGCAGTAGAGTTGTATCTTGTTGCGCTGGAATTCGTAGCGGTTCTTCACCTTCGGAAAATAGAGGATGCCCGTGAGGTTGAAGGGGTAGTCCACGTTGAGGTGGATGTGGAAGAGTGGCTCGCCGAAGTTCATCGGGTAGAGCGTGTGGTAGAAGTCGTTGTATTCCTCGTTCTTGATGTCGGTCGGGGCTTTCTTCCACAGCGGGGCCACGTCGTTGATGATCCAAGGCTTCTCCACTTCCTTGGTCTTGGGTTTGCCGTCCTTGTCGGTCTCGCCTTCGATTTCCTCCTGCACCTTGCGCGTGCCAAACTGAATCGGGATGGGCAGGAACTTGCAGTAT
>CADCJI010000055.1 GCA_902801625.1 uncultured Bacteroidia bacterium
CGAGCAAGGAGAGGAGCAAGGTGTTTCGTGGGCAGGAGGCGGCACAGACGCCAATAACGCCACTTATTTGATTTACTTCTTTCTCAATCACGATGGCACAGTGAGCATAAATGAAAGCGGCATAGAAGTGCGCCCCTACGCCTTCTATCCCAACCCCACAAGGGAACAGTTGTACATGCATTTTTCCCCCGATGTTCAGCCCAAGCAAATCGAGCTCTACGACCTGCAAGGCCGCCTGGTGCGCACGCAAAGCAAGGCCTTCGAGAGCATCCACATGAGCCAGTTGCCCACTGGCACCTACACGATGCGCGTCATCATGGAGGATGGGAAGGCTTATTCGGATAAGGTGGTGAAGGAGTGACGATGAGGATGGAAAATCCTCAACTCGAAGCAGGCGTATTGCAAATCCGCCGGAACGAAGCAAGAACGATGGCGCGCAAGAACAAGAGGAATGAAGAAGAGAAACAATGACTTGTGACAATGACTATGACCGCTTAAAAAAAACAAGAAGTTTCAATTAAGTAAAAGCGGTCATGGTCATAGTTTATAGTCATAGTAGAAAAAGGTCTTTATTCCGGCAACACCTCCGCCTCAGGCAGCTGTATCGTGGTGTCGCAAAGGAATTCCCAAAGCGGATCGGGTGGGAAGTTGAAGGTGGTGTTGGTCAACAAGGCGAGGAAACGGTTTTTGTTCGTGTCGCGGATGATGGCGCTGCGGTAGCCTTTCCACCAACCGAAATGGAAATACATGCCAGGGCGTTCCTTGCTCATGCGCCAGCCGAAACCATAGTTCTCGCCGTTTTTCCACTCGGGCGAGCCGGGTTTGAAAGCCTCGGCCTGCAAGCTGTCGGGCAACAGTACGTGCTTGTCCAAGGCTTGGTTGAACTTCCAAAGGTCTTCCACGGTGGAGAACATGATCTTGTCGCCCATCACGCCGTTGAGGTAGTCGTTTTGTGTCTTCAGCGGCCCGTTCTTGAAGAGGTCGTGGCCATGCGCATCAACGGGCATATACAGCGAAACAATGGTGTCGTTTCGCATCGAATAGATATAGGAATGCGACATGCCCAGCGGCTCAAAAATGCGCTCGCGCATGAAGTCCTCGAAGTGCTGTCCGCTGGCCCGTTCCACCACCGTTGCCAGCAAGGCATAGTTGATGTTGTTGTAGAAATAGGAGCCATCGGGCGTGCCGTAAGGCTCGGGTTTCTTTTCGGCCAGCATCTTGATCATCGCCTCGTTCGAGAAGGGTTTCTTGCGGTCGGGCCAATGTTTGTCGGCCAAAGCATCATAGCGCGGCAAACCTGAGCGGTGGTTGAGCAAATGCCGAATTGTCACGCCCTCGTATGGCAATTGGGGAATGTATTTCCGCACGTCATCGTCGTAGTCGAGCTTGCCCTCGGCTTTCAAGAGCATGATGGCTTCGGCGGTGAACATCTTCGAGTCGGACGAGAGCTGGAAGGCGTCTTCGATGCGCAAGGAGTCCTTTTGGCGTTTGCTTAGGTCGCGCCAACCGAAGGCTTTCTCGTAAACCACCCGTCCTTGTTCGGAATAAAGCACTACACCATTAAGTCCTGCCTTATTCAAACCGGTGAACACCTTGTCGGCCTGCTTGGCGCGTTTGGCCGCGATTTCATCGTTCAAGTTGATGAAGAGGCTGTCAACATTAATGTCAGGCACTACACGATTGCACCGTTTTCCGAAGAAGAAAACAGTGACAACCACTACGATGAACAGCAGTAAAAGGACTAAAAAGGATCTCCGTCTCATTTTCGAGGGGCAAATGTACGCAAAAATGGCATAAAACCGCTTTTTTTCGGCAAAATTGTAGTCGGATACGGCTTAATTCGTTAATAATTACTACTTTTGCAGCCTCATTTAAACACCTTAATCATATTTCATGTCACAATTTACAGATTTTGGATTGAATCCCGCTCTGCTGAGGGCTATTAAGGAGCTGGGGTTCGAGAATCCTATGCCTATTCAGGAAAAGACTATTCCTGTGCTCCTGGAGAAAGATGTTGACTTCGTGGGCCTTGCACAGACGGGAACGGGTAAGACAGCCGCATTCGGCTTGCCCCTGTTGAACAAAATCGACGCCGAGCAGCGTTGTGTCCAAGCGTTGATTCTTTGTCCGACGCGTGAGCTTTGTATGCAGATTACCAGAGACTTGCGCAACTATGCCAAGTACATCCCCGAAATCCTGATTGTGCCCGTCTATGGCGGCGCCAGCATCGAACTTCAGTTCAAAGACTTAGCCAAGAAACCGCAGATTATCGTGGCCACGCCCGGTCGTCTGCGCGATATGATCCGCCGCAACCGTGTCGACTTCAGCAATGTGAAGACGATGATCCTCGACGAGGCCGACGAGATGCTTAACATGGGTTTCCAAGAGGAGGTCGACGACATCCTCGAGTACATGCCTAAGGAAGGTCGCCACACCATGCTCTTCTCAGCCACCATGCCGAAAGAGGTGGAGGCTATCCTCAACAAGTACATGACCGACCCCGTGAAAGTGGCCGTGGGCGAACGCAACAGCGGCACCGCCAACGTCGACCACATCTATTACATGATGGCCGCCAAGGACCGTTACGCGGTGCTGAAGCGCATCATTGACTACACGCCTTCCATCTATGGCATCATCTTTTGCCGCACCAAGCTGGAGACCCAGGAAATTGCCGACAACCTCATCCAAGACGGTTATAATGCCGCCGCATTGCATGGCGACCTCTCGCAAGGCATGCGCGACAATGTGATGGACCACTTCCGCAAGCGCAGCCTGCAACTGCTGGTGGCCACTGACGTGGCCGCCCGTGGCATCGACGTGAAGGAACTGACCCACATCATCAACTACAACTTGCCCGACGACATCGAGACCTATGTGCACCGCAGCGGCCGTACAGGTCGTGCCGACAAGCGTGGTATCTGCCTTAGCCTCATCAACTTGCGCGAGAAGAGCAAGATCAAGAGGATTGAGAAAATTGTGGGCAGACCTTTCGAAAAGGCCATGATTCCCACAGGTAAGGAAGTGTGTGAGAAGCAACTCTTCAACCACATCGACCGCATCGAGCATGTCAACATCAACAGCGAGGAGATCGATGACTATTTGCCCGTCGTGTTCCGCAAGCTAGACTGGATGAGCCGCGAGGAACTCATCACCCGAATGGTCGCGCTCAACTTCAACCGCTTCCTTGAATACTACAAGGATGCCGTCGACCTCAACGTCAATGAAAAAGACGAGAAGAAAGACCGCAAGGAGCTCAAAAAAGAGCGCGAGCATCGCGATGAGACCATGATGCGCCTCTACTTCGGCATGGGCAAGAACGATCACATCCTACCGCAGAAGATCATCGGCAAGATCAACGATGTCACCCATTCGAAGAACATCCCGATTGGCCGTATCGACCTCTATGGCGACTACTCCTATGTGGATGTCGAAGAGAGCTTTGTCCCGATGATTCTGGAGTGCTTCGCCGACCCGCACAACAACCCGCGTGGCATCGTGGTGGAGGTGGCCAAAGACCAGCCCGAGCGCAAGAAGAGCAGTGAGAAGAAAGACTTCGGCGAGAAGAAAGAACGCAAGGAACGCCGCGACCGTGACGAGTTCCGTGACGACCGTCGCGAGAAACGCGACCGTCATGATGACGACTTCTTTGAGAAGAAATCGAAGAAGAAAAAGAAGGACTTCGACGATGATAGGACCTACTACAAATCGGAGCGTTCGCGCGATGGCCGCGAGTGGCTCGATCCTGACTGGAGAGAACACTTGGACGACATTGAGGTTTTCATCGACGATGACGACCGTCCGAGCCGCAAGCAGCGCAACGCCGAGCGTGGCTTTGGGGCTAAGAAGAGCAGCAGTTCTTCGAAGAGTGGTTCTTCAAGAGGTGGAAGTTCAAGAGGAGGCTCATCGAGAGGAGGTTCATCAAGGTCTTCATCGAGAGACTCAGGTCGTGGTCGTCGTGGCGCCAGCCGTTATGACGATGGCGATTACTACTCGCCTCGCCGCCGCGGTGGAGGCCGTCGGAGATGATGTTTTATGGGATACACTTCGTGTAGAAATCTATCAAAAATCATATTAAAAATCCATTGAAAATCAAGAAAGTATTTTTTGAAGATTTTTAAATAGATTTTGGCGGATTTCTTGCCGAAGGCAATACCAAAATATTATGGCAAAGTTAAGAACTTGGATTAGAGCAGCCCGTCCGCGGACGGTGCTGCTCTCTTTTTCGGGAGTGCTACTAGGAGGCTTTTTGGCTTATAAAACCGGCCCTTCGACAGGCTCAGGGACCTTGCTTTGTGTACTTTTCGCTGCTATCACAGCCGTGTTGCTTCAAATTCTCTCCAACCTCGCCAACGATTACGGCGACTTCAAGAAAGGCACCGACAGCGAGAAACGCGTTGGCCCTCAGCGCGAGATGCAGAGCGGCGCCATCACCGAAAAGGAGATGAAACGCGGCTTGGCTTTCACTGCAGGTTTATGCCTGATTTTTGGTGCTTTGTTGATCTTCGTCTTCGCTGGCTTGACATGGCAAGAACTGGCCGTTTTCGCGGCTTTGGGCATTGGTGCGGTATTGGCTGCCTTGCTTTATACCTTGGGCAAACGGCCATACGGCTATCGTGGCTTGGGCGATTTGTACTGCTTCCTCTTCTTCGGCTTGGCAGCCGTGGCAGGCACTTTTTATTTGGCCACCAAATCGCTTGATTTCAGTGTTTTGCTACCAGCCTCAGCCATGGGTTTCCTCTCCAATGCCGTGCTCAACATCAACAACATGCGCGATTATGAGAACGACAAGGCCTCGGGCAAGAACAGCCTCGTGGTGAAGTTAGGGTTGAAAAATGCTTTCATTTACCATTGCCTGCTCATAGGAGGAGCGTTCATTTGCCTCACTGTTTATCTCGTTTTGCATCAAGCCAGGTGGTTTTCCTATCTGTTTGTGGTGCTGTTTCTTCTCTTTTTGAAGGATCTTATTGCCATCAAAAAGACAAACCCCGAGTTGCTTGACCCGTTTCTGGGGCGGCAAGTGAAGCATAGTTTCTTGCTTGTGGTAGTTTATGGAATCCTGATGTTAGTTTGATTAGGTATTTTTCACCTAATTAATGGGATATTATCCAAAATAGTTCTTATTTTTGCATCGAAAAGAATAATCAAATCAACACAACATTCAATTTTTATCACTATGAAGAAAACCTTACTTTTCGCATTCGCCTTGCTGTTTGCAACGGCAATGATGGCGCAAAACCGCGCTGTTTTGCTGCAGGAATCTTTTGACGGCTCAACCATGCCTGCTGGCTGGTCCATCAACGGACAACCGAACAACTGGTCAGTGTCGGCCACTGCCAATGCAGGCGGCACTCCCAATGAAATGCACCTTACTTGGAGTCCCCAATTCAATGGCATGACGCGACTCGTCTCTCCTGCTATCGATTTGACCGGTATAAGCAGTGTCGTGTTCTCATTTAAGCATGCACTTGACAATTACTCGGGCAGTAACACCATCGGCGTGGCTACGTCATCTGATGGTGGTACCACTTGGAACCAAGCTTGGAGCCAAGGCTACAGCGCCAGCAACAGCTATTCCGTTTCACAGGAAATCAACACCCCCGATATGGGTCAAGCCAGTGTGCAGTTCTGCATCTTCTTTAACGGCAGCAGCTACAACATCAACGACTGGTTCTTCGACGACATCGTGATCTTCACGCTTGAGAATCTTGACCTCGGCGTTTCAGCTGCTACGCTTCCTAGCTTCATCAGTAGCGGCGAGACTTCATTCGGCATGACGGTCTTCAGCTATGGTACCACCACCGTAACCTCTGTTGAAGCCACCTACGAAGTGGAAGGCATGGAGCCTGTCACCGAGACCTTTACAGTCAATGTTGCCTCACTCGGCACCGCGACCTTGAACTTCACGACCCCGACTCTGTTGACTCCCGGAAGCTACAATGTCAACTACAGCATCAACTTGGTCAATGGCCAAGCCGATGATGACCCGAGCAACAATATGATCTCGAAAACCGTTAGCGTGGCCGTTAGCTCTGCCGAACGCAAGCCTATGATTGAACACTTCTCGTCATCGACCTGCGGTCCATGCGTGCAACCCAACACTCTGATGCACAACTTCTGCAACAACAACGATGGTCGTTACACCTACACCAAATACCAGATGAACTGGCCTCAGCCAGGGGATCCTTATTATACTGCAGAAGGCGGCGTGCGTCGTGACTACTATGGCGTGAATGCTGTTCCTATGGCTTTCCTTGATTCAGAGTCGTTGAACTTCAACAATGTGCAGAACCAATTCAACCAACATGCAGAAATCACAGCCTTTATGGATATCAAAGGCTCGTTCTCGGTTGAAGGCAACACCATTACGGTATTGGCCGACATTATGCCTTACATTGACGCCAATGCTCGTGTCTACGTCTCTGTGAACGAGAAGGAAACCCACGGCAATGTGGGAAGCAACGGCGAAACGGTGTTCCACCACATTTTCATGAAGATGTTGCCTAATGCGGAAGGCACAACGCTTGACTTCGTTTCTGGCGAACTTCAACATCTGGAATTCACGCAAGACATGTCGGGAACACACGTCGAGGAAATGAGCGACCTTGAAGTCTCCATCTGGGTGCAGGACTACAGCACACAAGAGATCTTCAACAGCCGCTATGCCTACGAGTACACCGATATGCACCCTTATCCTGTTGAGAATTTGGCATTGACTGAAGCCGCTGCTCCTAGAGGTATGTTTGAGGCTACTTGGAATGCCCCTGCCAATGGCAATCCTATCGGATATGATGTTTATGTCAACAATGAATTGGTGGCCGAAAGCATCACTGAAACCGAGTATGCGTTTGAAGGCGATCCCGACATGTTCTATGTGGTTGGTGTGGTCGCTTTGTATCCCGAAGAAAAATCTTCTGTCAAAGTTGTGGCCGTTGTTACGGAAAACCTGCAAGACATGGGATTGTATATTCCCGGCTCACCTTATGTTGAGTTGACGGTCGAAGAGCCTTATGCAAATGTTTATGTGTCCAATGGTAATTTCGCCTCGCATACACCTATTGAGATCACTGCCGTCACGGAAATCAATCCTTCGGGCTACCAAGTTGTGGTTGTCGTACCGCAGGCCATAGAGCTGCCATATACGCTAAATGAAGGAGAAGATTTCTATATCAATTTAAGCCCCAACTCTTCTGTTGGCAGAAGTGTGGAGGAAACAACCGTTGTGGTGGAGTCCAATGCTGGGAACGTGGTGTTTAATGTTACCGTTGATGGTGAACTGCTGAGTGTCTCCGAGATTTCGTCGACGGCCAAGATTTATCCTAATCCCGCTAACGGCCAAGTACGCATCGAGTCAGCTAAAGGCATCGAGAGCGTGATGGTTTACAACATGATGGGTGTTTTGGTGGAGACTATCCCTGCCAATAGCATGATGCTCAATGTGAACTTGAGCCAATACAGCGAAGGCACCTATTTCTTCAACATCCGCCAAAGCGACGGCACGGTCAGCAACCAACGCGTGGTCGTGAATCATTAATGATTTAGGCCAAGCCTAACAAAAAGAAAGGAACCCCGATTTTGAGGTTCCTTTCTTTTTTACCCTTTTAACGTCATCGCGGACTTGATCCGCGATCTCCCTAACATAAGGGATTCATCTCCGCGTTTGGGAGATGGCGGATGTTCCTCCGCCATGACGGTGTAAGGCGTTAGGGATGTTGTTCCCAGTAATTAGTCGCCCAGCGTGGCCACCATGACGGCCTTAATGGTGTGCATGCGGTTCTCGGCCTCGTCGAAGACGATGCTGTTCTCGCTTTCGAACACATCCTCGGTGACCTCGATACCGTTCAAGCCGAACTTCTCATAAACATCGCGGCCGGCCTTGGTCTCCAGATTGTGATACGAAGGAAGGCAGTGCATAAACTTGCACTTGGGGTTGCCTGTCTTTTTCATCAGGTCAGCATTGACCTGATACGGCATCAGCATATCGATGCGCTCTTTCCACACG
>CADCJI010000056.1 GCA_902801625.1 uncultured Bacteroidia bacterium
GTATTAGGCCTGCCGCTAGCGTTCATCCTGAGCCAGGATCAAACTCTTCGTTGTAATATTGTACTTCTTGTTTCTATTCTGAATCTCGGGTTCCGCCTTCGTTCTCTTGTGTTCCTTTTCCCGTGTCCGCCTCCCGTCTGCACGACGGATGCGGACCGTTTCTTGTGCTGGCCTCAAGCTTTCAAAGAACTGTGCGCTTCCCTTTTCCCTTCAAATCAACCCCTCTTTTTTGTGGAAGCGGATTGCAAAGGTACGAACTTTTTGGAAACTGGCAATCAAAAAATTCAATTATTTTTGATAAAATATTATACTATTTTGAAAACCAATTAAATAAAATTTTAATTTTTTATAAAAAGACATAAATTAATGCATAAAATGGAGGTGTTTTAGTCGTTTTCTGAGGACTGAGTGAGCCGAAAAACCGTGTTTTGACTGGTTTGGACGAGCTCAATGGTACCAACAAGGATGAAATCGGCAAGGATGGCTTCGGCTCTCCTTTTATTAATATGTGCGATTTGCTGGAACTCCTGAAGCGTGATTTCCTCGTGTTCGGTGAGGTAGTGGAGGAGCAGCGTCTCGGTCTCGGTGAATGAAATCTTCGCGGGTTTCGCGAACTTGTCGGATTTCCACACCTTAATTAATACACTGTCGGCAACCAAGTTCTCGTCCTTCACACGGACAAAGATTTTGTAATTACCTTGATTGTCGGGCGCCTTGTGCTTGTGATGCTTGTCTTTTGGGATGATGACCTCGAGCACGGTCTTCCCGTTGATCTCCCATTCCTCTGTGGTGTATTCCACTTTGGGTTGACAATACATCTCGGCTGCGGCCTGTATCATGTGGATTTCCTCGTCGGAACGAACACCGGCGATGGCACCATTGTCTTTGACGCCGACCAAGAGCCGCCCACCGTCAGTGTTGGCGAATGCGGCAAGTGAGCGGGCAATGCGTCGGCTGTCCGAAATCTCGAACTTGAAGTCGAGCATCTGGTGCTCGCCCTCGAGGATGAGGTTTTGAATATGGTGTTCCTTCTTTCTCACGGCGGGCAAAGATAGCGTATTTTTCGATACGGGAAGTGCACTATATAAATAAGGTGTAAGTCGACAGGTGAAAAAAAGAGCATTGGGGAGAGACGACTGAAGAACGAAAAAGTGGAGTGGGGAAGAAATTTGGAAAAACGAAAAAGGCGTTTTTAGGCCCTTTGAGCGCGTTTGATTTTTGGACGATTCAGAAGGTCAACCGAAGCCGAAAAACGCAAAATTCGAGACATTTGCTTTTGCTTTTCTGACGAATTCAGAAGATTTACATAAATAAACTAAAGAAATGTAAAACATTGAAAATAAAATAATTATCATAAATTTACATAAATAAAACCTAAAAATATACAAGTGTAAATGGTTTATATTGACACAATTAATGAAAAATCGTCATAGATTTCATATAAATAACAAAAATTCAGTAATTTATATATAAATATTTAAAGTTGTATATGAATATTTTGTTGATTTTATGCGACTTTTTTCTATTTGTAACTGATTTATTTTAATATATTGATAAATAATATAATAAAACATTATATTTGCAATATTAGTTCAAATACTTAGGTGTTTTGTTTGTATTTACATAAATAAATTTCTTGAATTTGTATTTTGTAACAAGGAATTATTTACTTTTGTGAACTAAAATAAGAGTGAAAACCGAATTTTTTTGGAGGATACAGTCATGGAAAACTCAGAAATGAAAGACAGAATTGCCCACATCATTCGGGCGAAGAATTTGACCGCTGCCGAATTTGCCCTTCGGCTGGGCATCCAACCTTCGAACATTTCCCACCTCTTGTCGGGACGCAACAATCCGAGTTTGGACTTCGTCAAAAAGCTCAAAGAGACCTTCCCGGAGTACAGCTTGGAGTGGATTATTTTTGGCCGTGGTCCGATTACTGTTTCAGAACCCTTTCCTTCCATCACCCCTATTGAGCCCGTTCCTTCGGATTCTGCAATTCCTCAAAACAAAGAAGAATCGGCAATCGAGGAAACGCTTTTTGATCAGCCAAAGGAAGAAGAACCCCAGTTTGAGATACCTTCCCCTTCCCGTTCGTCGACTTTGAAGCAGATCATTTTGGTCTATTCCGACAACACTTTCGAGCAAGTAACGCCCCGTTGAAGGGTTTCTAATAATTAATTAGGTGTAAATCCAATAAAAGTTGTACCTTTGCAGGCTTTTACTGAAGTTATGCAAGTAGAACAGTTTTTTGAACGCTTTGACGCTGTAATTCAGTCACATAAACGCATCGTTCTGGCCTGCCATGTCAATCCTGATGGCGACGCCATAGGTTCGGTTTTGGCTATGTCGGAGTTCTTGATCGGCCTCGGAAACGAGGTGAAGATGGTGGTCGCCAACGATTTCCCGGAGTTTTTGCATTGGATGCCAGGCTCGGAATCCATTTTGGTTTTTGAGCAACAACCTGAGGCTTGCAAGGCTGCCATTGCTGAGGCTGAATACATTATCATGTTGGATTTCAATAGTTTGTCACGCAGTGGTATCTTGCATAACGAAATTGGTAAGACGCGTTGCCCCCGTATTTTGATCGACCATCACAGAGACCCTGAAGAAAGCATGTTTTATTGCTTGTACTCAAGCACTTGCGTTTCGAGTACCTGCGAGATTGTTACGGAGATCATTCTGCATTACGGCAAAGAATATTTGACGGACAACATTTCCACCAACCTCTTGGTGGGCATCATGACGGATACGGGCTCGTTTGCGCATTCCATCTATCATCCCCGTACATTCGATTTGGTCAGTGTTTTGGTGGAGAAAGCGATGCCCTATAGCTATATCCATGAGATGGTTTATGACACAATGTCCGAGAATCGGCTTCGCCTGTTGGGTTTCGCCATCAACAACAGGATGGAGGTGCTCGACGACTACGCCACAGCCATTATAGCATTGAATAAGAGCGATTTGGATAGCTTTAACTATCAAGTCGGCGACACGGAAGGTGTGGTCAATTTCCCGCTTTCGATGAGCAAAATCAAGATGGCGGTGTTGGTGACCGAGCGTCAAGACCAGATTAGGCTGTCGTTCAGGTCGAAAGGCTCTTTCTCGGTTCATGAGTTGGCCAACAAGTACTTCAAAGGCGGTGGCCATACCAACGCAGCGGGTGGCACGCTGACATGTTCGTTTGAGGAAGCGGTGGAACAGTTGAAATCGGTTCTGCCAGAATACAAGGAAATGTTGAATCAAACGGAATGAAAAAGTATTGTAAATATCTGATAATGTTGATTTTGTTTTCGGTTTTTTCCTGTGAAGAGAAGCCTCAGCATCAGCCTATCCCGATCTCGAAAAACGAGATGAAGAACAGCATGGAAACCGCCAACCGCTATTTGCTGAACGAAGAAGAGGAGGACATCGCGAACTACATCAAGCGACATGGATTGGAGATGACTTCAACGGAGACGGGTTTACGCTATCAGATTCTGAAGCAAGGTTCGGAAAAGCGGATTGAGAAAGGGGAGAAGGTGACCTTGGAATATGAGCTCGGCTCTATCGCGGGAGATTTGTTCTATTCGTCTGAAAAAGATGGTGTTAAGTGGTTCGTTGTGGGCGAAGGTGGTGTGGAGACGGGCCTTGATGAGGCCATGACTTATCTGCATTGGGGCGATCAAGCCAAGCTGATTATCCCCTTCCATTTGGCTTACGGCTTGCATGGCGACGACAATCGCATCCCTGAATATGCGACTTTGGTTTATACGATTAAAGTAATAGATAATCAATAAGTTATGAAGAGAAATTGTTTGTTATTCTCAATGGTTTGCCTTTCGGCAATGATGCTGTTTACGGCTTGTACGCAGAAGTTTCCGGGCTATAAAAAGACACAAAGCGGCTTGTACTATAAGTTCCACAGCCAGAACACTTCGGCCACACAGCCCCAATTGTCTGATTTCATGAAGGTGGACATGGCCTGCTATCTAAACGATTCCCTGTATTATGATTGGCAGGGCACTCAGCATGATGTGTATACCCAGTTGCAGGACCCGATTTTCATGGGTGACTTACAGGAGGCCTACGCCATGATGCATGTTGGCGACTCGGCTTCGTTCTATGTGAAGGCGGATTCGGTGGCGGCATTGTATTATCAGCAGGATCCCAATGCGGTCGGACTGAAGACTGAAGACTATTTCCGTTATGAGGTGAAGCTGGTGGAGGTGAAGACTGAGGAGGAGTTTATGGCCGAAATTGAAGTGATGAAAGAGGCGATGAAGGAAGCCTCGCATAAGGCTTTGGCTGATTACATCAAAGCAAATGGTATTAGCGTAACGCCTGAACCTTCAGGTGTTTACATTATTCCGATGGAAAAAGGCAAAGGCCGTTATCCAGTGAAAGGTGAGAAGGTGGAGCTTGACTTTTCGGCCACTTTGTTGGATGGACAGTCGGTGGGTAGCACCTTCGACAGCCCCAATAAGTTATCCTTTGTCTTGGGTGAAGGCAGTACCATCAAAGGTTGGGAAGAAATTGTGCCGAAGATGCGACTCGGTGACCGCGTGAAGGCCATCATCCCGTTCGACTTGGCCTACGGTGAGCGTTCCGTCGGATCGATACCCGCATACGCCAACTTGGTGTACGATGTCAAGTTGCTGAAAATCACCACGGCAGCTGAACTGAAAGCTGAAAACGAAAGAGCCATGCAAGCCCTAAGGGCTGATTCGGAAAAGGCTTTCTTCGACTATCTGAAAACCAACAACATTACGGATTATACAGCTTCTGGACTGTTTTTCAACAAGTCGGTGACCACTGAGGGCGCACAACCGCAAGAGGGACAGATTGCACGAATCAAATTTGCAGCCACCTATCTCGACGGTACACCTTTGGGCGACTCTGAGCAGTTGGGCGACCATTACGATGTCGTGATTGGTGAAGGAAAGGTGCTGAAAGGCCTTGAGGAAGCTGTTGCTATGCTGCGGGTAGGAGAGAAGGCCCGTTTCGTGCTGCCTTACACCTTGGCCTACGGCACAAATGCTTTCGGTAGCATTCCAGCCTATTCCAACCTTGTCTTCGATGTGGAGCTTTTGGATGTTTTAAATAAGTAAATAATTATAAATCAATAATTTAAATCAATTAAAATGAAAAAAAGTATCTTTTCAATGGCTATGTTGGCCATTATGCTGATGGGCACCATGAGTGCTTGCACTGACAACTCTCCGTATCCGGGCTACCAGAAATCCGCCACGGGTCTGTATTACCAATTCTTAAAGCAGAACGCAGGCGAACAGCCTCAAGTGGGCGATTTGATGGATTTGACGATTGGCTGCACGGTAAACGACACCACCATCATCGTTCCCTTGGGACCCAACACCCTGCCTTTGGAGGCTCCTTTGTTTGCTGGCGACTTCTATGAGGGCATGGCCATGATGCACAAAGGCGACTCGGCCTCATTCATCGTGAACATAGACTCTACCTTCATCAAGTGGTTCCATCAACCCAGCCTGCCTGCTGAGTTCAAGTCGACCGACGTGATGCGTTTCGAAGTCCGTTTGGATGACTTCTATCCCGAGAGCGAATATGCCGCTCGTTTGGGCGCCAAGATCAAGAAGGATGCCGAAGCCAGAATCGAAAAGATGAAGGCCGACCATCCCGAGGAGACCGCTACGGCTGCTCAGCAACTGACTGAGTATCTGACTAAAAACAAGATTACGGTTGAGCCTACTGCCTCTGGTCTGTACTATGTGATGACTCAGGAAGGCAATGGTGAAAAACCTGAAGTCGGACAGATGGTGCAAGTGCATTACACTGGCAAACTGCTTGACGGTACCGTGTTCGATTCGTCCGTCGAGAGAGGCGAGCCTATCAGCATCCCGATTGGTGTCGGTCAGGTCATTCCTGGTTGGGACGAGGGCATTCAGATGATGTCGAAAGGCGAAAAGGGCGTGCTCTACATTCCTTATTATCTGGCTTATGGCGACAGACAGGCTGGCGATAAGATCACTCCTTTCTCCAACTTGATGTTTGAAGTAGAACTTGTTGACTTCCAATAAAATGAGAAAGATTCTGAATACCGTTGCCACTCTCTTGTTGCTCTTGACGGTGGCCTCCTGTGGCGAGGATTCCATCTCTTCGGGCTTCAAGAAAATGGAGAACGGCGCCTACATGAAGTTCTACAGCAAGGGCGACTCGGAGGTAATGCCCCGTTTGAAGGATGAGGCGACCATTGAGATGGCTCAGTACTTCAACGACTCGCTGCTGTTTACCACTGCTGGTGACGAACCCATGAGGATTGTGTTGACTGAATCCGACTTTGTGGGCGATGTGATGGACGGCTTGCTGATGATGCATGTTGGCGATTCTGCCCGTCTTATGGTGCCTGCTGATTCGGTGCTGGCCATCTCAATGGGAATGGAAGAGATTCCTGAAGAGTATGCAGGCAAGGCCATCTATTATGACCTAAAGCTCCTGTCCATAAAGCCTTTCGAGACTAGGGATGCCGAGCGTAAAGCCTTGTTGGACAGCTTGAAAGGAGTGGAGGAGACATTCTTGGTTTCTATGCACGAAGATGCAAACAATACGGTGACCGAGTCGGGCCTTATCGTCATGGAAAAGACGGGCAAAGGCAAGGTGGCCAAAATGGGCGAGTATGTCAATTTTGACTTCACCTTGTGCAGCCATGAAGGCGATACCATATTGAACTCCTTTGGCGTTGAGCCACTCGAAATCCAATATGGCGAGGATTTCATCGGCAGAGGCTTTAACGAGGCTTTGGGCATGGTGCCTGAAGGAGGTGAAATACGTTTTGTGATTCCTTCCTCTTTGGCTTTCGATAGCATTGGTTACCAGCAGTTTATCTTACCTTACACGCCTTTGGTTGCACGGCTGAAGATGAACTCCGTGATGGACAAGGCGACCTACGACAAGCGTCAGATGGAAAAGGCAGCTAAGATGGAGGCTGAGAAGAACCGTCGGACGGCTTTGGAAGAGAAGGCCATTTCCGATTACATCAAGGCCAATGGCATCACAGAAACTCCAACAGAGTCAGGCCTTTACATCCTCAACCAAGTTGAAGGCCAAGGCAATGTGGCCCAATGGGGCGATGAAGTGGCTGTGCATTATGTGCTGAAGAACTTGAAGGGCGAGCAGCTGGAGTCGAGCTACGACTATGAGCGGCCGATGTACTTCAAGATCGGTGGCGGCGAAATGATTCCTGCCATTGAGGAAGCCTTGATGACCATGGCTCCGGGTGGAAAGGCAACCCTGATTACCCCTTCGAGCTTGGCCTTTGGCGAAGTTGACTTGGGCGAGACCCTGCCGGCTTATTCACCGCTGCTCATTGAATTGGAGCTTGTGGAAATCAAGTGAGGTAAGGGAAACAAACGCTCTGCGTTCGACGGAGTCAAATCTTACATAAATCTTTTGTAAATAAATGAATGCCGCCAATGACTGACGGCATTCATTGTATTTCCGTTTCCGTTCCGGCTGATTTGCAATCCGCCGGCTTTGAGTTGGGGATTTGCAATCCCCTTCATCATTCCTTCACCACCTTATCCGAATAGGTCTTCCCGTCCTCCAATGTGACGCGCATCGTGTAGGTTCCAGCGTGCAATTGGCTCATGTCGATGTTCTCGAAGGCCTTGCTTTGCGTGTGCACGAGGCGGCCTTGCAGGTCGTAAATCTCAATGTGTGCGGGCTGAACATCGGGGGAGAACTGCATGTACAGTTGTTCCCTTGTGGGGTTGGGATAGAAGGCGTAGGGGCACACTTTTATGCCGCTTTCATTTATGCTCACCGTGCCATCGTGATTGAGAAAGAAGTAAATCAAATAAGTGGCGTTATTGGCGTCTGTGCCGCCTCCTGCCCACGAAACACCTTGCTCCTCTCCTTGCTCG
>CADCJI010000057.1 GCA_902801625.1 uncultured Bacteroidia bacterium
ACCAAGAGAAAAACTAAACTTCAACTCCCCTAAAAACAGGTTCTTTCAACTTTGCATCTAAATTTCCGCTATTTTTGCACTTGCTATTTGAACCTGCGAAAAGTTGCATTTTTCTTCTTTTCTGTTGCATGTTAGAAAAAAAGTGTACTTTTGCAAACAGTTGGTTGCGGCAACGGAAAGAAAAACGAATGGATTATCAAGACGTAAAGGACGGAACAACAGTTACGACACCTCCCGCAATAACAGATTAAGCCTCCTAAACGGGAGGCTTTATTATTGGCCTTTTGTAGATTGTCTGAAAAGCCAAACTTTTGTTCCTACCAATTCTAATTTCTTCAACATATACGTATTGTTCTCCTATTGCTTTACGATAGATAATTGTTTTGTGATGATGACTTCTAGAAGTGTTATTAGAGATTTCCACTTCGTCTCGGTTTTTGATAATATATGGGATCAACAAATAATCTTCAAGCGATAGCGGCATCCTATCATTGCTTCTTTCTCCATGTCTGTTTTGAGAATGATTTGTGCCACTAGTCTCGATAACATGCTTATACCCTGTCAGATCAAGACCTGCACTTTTAGCGATGGATTTCAATTCATCATCCACCTCATAATCAATGATGGCAAACTTGTAGTCGCATTTTTGACCTATTAATTGAACGAGTTCCTCAAAAGAAATGCGTTTCTCGGACTCTTTGTTGAAAGCATTATTCCTTTTTCCCATTGTCAACTCCCCCAATTATCCCTATCCAAACTACGATAGTTTATTGCCTCGGCGAGATGTCCCGTCTGAATGTTTTCGCTGCTGTCTAAATCGGCGATAGTGCGAGAGACTTTGAGGATTCTATCGTATGCGCGAGCAGAGAGTCCGAGGCGATTCATGGCATTTTTGAGGATAGTACGGCAGTCCTCATCCAAGTCGCAATACTTCTGGATGAGTTGTGTAGTCATCTGGGCATTGGCATGAATGGTTGGATACTCTGCATAGCGCTCCTCCTGGATCTTCCTTGCCTTGATGACACGCTCACGCACTGCCGCACTTGACTCTCCTATTTGCTTGTCGGACAAATCTTTATAGGCCACTGGCACAACTTCAACGTGCAAGTCAATACGGTCCATCAAAGGGCCGCTGATACGGTTGAGATACTGCTGTACCATGCCCGGCTTGCAGGTGCATTCCTTGTCGGGATGGTTGTAATAGCCACAGGGACAAGGATTCATGGCTGCGACCATCATGAAATTGGCAGGGAAGTCAACGGTCATCTTGGCTCTTGAAATCGTTACGACCCTATCCTCCATTGGTTGCCTCATTACTTCTAAGACAGTTCGCTTGAACTCAGGCAGCTCGTCAAGAAAGAGCACGCCATTATGTGCAAGGGAGATCTCACCCGGCTGGGGATAGGTGCCGCCACCTACCAAGCCAGCGTCACTGATGGTATGATGCGGACTGCGGAAAGGTCTCGTCCTGACTAATGCTGCATTGCGTCCAATCAATCCCGCTACGGAATGGATTTTTGTGGTTTCCAAAGCCTCTGCCATCGTTAAGGGGGGCAATATGGTGGGCATACGCTTGGCCAGCATGGTCTTGCCGCTTCCTGGAGGACCGATAAGGATGACATTATGGCCACCAGCAGCCGCAATCTCCAAAGCACGCTTGATGTTCTCCTGTCCTTTCACATCGCTAAAATCGAATTCACAGCTAGTATCTTGCCATGATTCCGCTATGTCAATAGTCACAGGTTGGATTTGCTTCTCTCCATTCAAAATGGAGACTACCTCATGGATATTATCCACACCATATACCTCCAAGCCTTCCACCACAGCAGCCTCACGCGCATTGGGTTTTGGGACGATGAGTCCACGGAAACCATCTTGTTTCGCTTTGATGGCAATAGGCAAAGTACCTTTAATAGGTTTGAGCGTGCCATCAAGTGACAGCTCGCCCATGATGATGAACTGCTCCAACAAATCCCCACTCACCTGCTCCGATGCTGCCATAATACCGATGGCAATGGGCAAGTCATAGGCTGAGCCTTCCTTGCGAATGTCGGCAGGCGCCATGTTGATGACGATTTTCCGGTGAGGATAGTAATAGCCTAGATTAATAATAGCAGCCTCAATGCGTTGTTGGCTTTCTTTGACCGCGTTGTCGGGCAGGCCGACCAGATAGAAGTTGATACCTCTGTCAATGTTCACCTCAATGGTGACCTGAATAGCTTCGATGCCGAAAAGGGCACATCCAAATGTCTTTACTAGCATAATTCTTAATGTTTAAAGTTTCATGCCGCAAAGATGCAACCCTTGTCAAGAAAAAGCCGTTGATTAAACGTTTGTAGTCGACAGTAGTCGTTTGTTGTCGTTTGCTGTCGGATATATTTTTGATATTCAATAATATAAAAATAAAATACAAACGCACAATTCTGCCCCTACTCTAAACTCTAAACACTCAACTCTAAACTATCTCTTCGGCTTATAGCCCGAATCCTGAAAAACATTCTGCAAATCCTTGCGTTGCATCAGGTCCTGGAGCGAAACCTCATTGTTCGAAAAATAAGAGCGTGAAATGTTCAAGCCGAAGAACTCGCCCAAACGCGAAGGCGCATCGTTACTGTAAGCTTGAGTGAAAGGCCCATCCCCGAAAAACATCATGTAGGCATCCAAACCTGCATCATAAAGTCGGCGGTTGCCTACAATATCGGCCCACACTTGTCCTTCGTTTTCTACAGCCCACTGCCATTGTTTCGACGAATAGCCGAGCAATACGCTGTCGGGCAACTCGGGACACATCGCCTCAACGAAAAAATCGCGGCGACCATAAAACACCATCTCGCCTACAATCTGACCTTGCTTGCGCCATTCGTAGAGGTAATACATATAAAGTTGTTCGGCAACTTCCTTTGCCAAGGTCGACACATTCCTACGCAACGACATGTATCTTGGCATTCCGATTTGGTCATATAACTCTTCATCGTCAAGATACCAATCCAAGGAGATCACCAGCTGGTCATCGATGATTTGGACAGGTGGCTCATCGGGGTGAATTCCTGTGATACAAGTAAAAGCCTTTTTAGGCAGCTCAATTTCAGGATAATAGTAATGGAAATGCGCAAAAGCATCCTCCACCACAGGTTCAATTTGTTTCAAGTCGGAAAAAACGACCTTCACCTTTTCATAAAGTGTGATGCTGAACGGGTCGGTGGCGAAATCTTTCAGGTATTGCACCGCATCAGGATTGTTGAGGTCGCCACCGAGGAACACACGGTAGCGGTCTTGAACATTCATCAGCTCCGCCTGGAAATCGTTGGTATCCAAGCTGAAGAGTACCTCTTCGTAACGGTCAAATTCGAGGTCGTAGGGTTCGGGGTTGATGTCAAGTTTAGCCTTATAGGCAGGCTCGTTCTTTTGACAAGAGGCCATCATCAGGCAGATGGCGAGGATGGTTAGTATTCTGTTCATGTTCTATGTGTGTTAAAAGCAGGGACTTACGCCACCTGCTTATCTGTCGCCCCTAAGGGGCTTGGGTTAATCGGTTATCTGTTGCCTAAGCATTTCATACGCCGCAATCGTGGCGCGGTTAATGACATTCTCGCGGTCCTTACCGAAGTTGAAGCGTTTTGACACGACTCCCTTGGCAGAAGCCACGCCAATCCACACTGTGCCGACAGGATTTTCCTCGGTTCCACCACTTGGTCCTGCGACACCCGTAGTGGCCACGCCGAAGTCAGCTTCCATCAGGTTGCGAACACCTGTGGCCATACTTTCCACTACTTCCTGACTTACGACACCAAACTCTTTGATTGTCTCAGCTGGAACACCCAGCACCTTGGTTTTCATCGATGTAGCGTATGTGACCGCCGTCCCCTTGAACACCTCCGAACTACCTGGAATCAATGTGATGACATGAGCAATGTTGCCACCCGTACAACTCTCAGCCGATGCAAAAGTCATACCTTTACTACTTAATAATTCAAAAACCGTACGCTCGATGGGTTGGTCTTGCATAGAGAAAATGTACTCGGAAATTAAGTCAACAAGTTTTGCCACTTCACGGTCCAATGTCTCATGAAGCAGCCGCGCATCCTCATGCCTGCCGCTCAAACGCAAGCGCACCATCCCATATTGTGGCAGATAGGCCAAAGAAAGAAAATCGGGCAAGGCATCTTCCCAATCCTTTATCTTGTCGGCCAGAAACGACTCCCCAATGCCCGTAGTCATTATCACGCGCTTTTCGTAAGGAACAGATTGAAAACGTTCTTTGATGCGAGGCAGCAGCTCATCGGTGAAAATGCCCTTCATTTCGAACGGCACACCTGGCATAAATGCAAAAGTTACCCCATTCTTTTCCAGCCACATGCATGGTGCCGTGCCATAGGTGTTTGGAATATACTCGCACGACTTGGGCAGCATCGCCTGACCACGGTTGCGCTCACTCATCTGGAAACCACGACGCTTGAACAAGGAGACCAAGTTGTCATAAGCCGCCTGACAAAACTCAAGTTCAGTATCAAAGAACTTGCATACCGTTGGTTTAGTGATGTCGTCGGCAGTAGGTCCCAATCCACCTGTGACCAAGATAAGGTCAGCATCCATGCAAGCATCGAAAGCATCAAGGATGGCCTTTTCGGAATCACCTATTGTTATTATAGAATCCAGTTGGAAACCTGCCTCCGACAAGTGTTCGCCTAGCCAGGCCGCATTGGTGTTAATCACCTGACCAATAAGCAGTTCGTCACCAATCGAGATATTCTTTATAACTATTTCTTTCATCTTCAATCAAATTTGCGCAAAGATAGGTCATTTTTCGGCTATCGTTACGAAAAAAACGTCATTTCAAAATAATTCGTATCTTTGCAGCTTCAAAATGAAAAAGATATGAATCAACCTATTCCTGCATCGCAACTTGTCCTCAATAATGAGGATGCAATATACCACTTGAACCTCCATCCTGACCAACTCGCCGACGATGTCATCATGGTAGGCGACCCTGGCAGGGTCGACCTGATTGCCTCGTTCTTTGACAAGATAGAGGTGAAACGCCAGAACCGTGAGCTCATCACTCGCACCGGCTATTTCAATGGCAAACGCATCACCGCGCTCTCTACCGGCATGGGCACCGACAATCTTGACATTGTGATGAACGAACTTGATGCCTTGGCCAATATTGACTTGAAGACAAGAATGCCCAAAGAAGGACATCGCTCGCTGAATTTGATTCGACTCGGCACATGTGGTGCACTTCAGCCTGAAATAGAAGTGGAAGACAATTATGTAGCCACCCGTTATGCGATTGGCTTGGACGGTCTGCTTTATTTCTACGAAAAGCACAAAGAAGTGAACGAAATCGCTATGCGTGATGCCTTCATCGAGCAGATGAATTACCCAAAAGACCTGCCGCTACCTTATGTCGTGGAAGGCTCAAAAGAATTGTTCGATCGTTTGGCTGAAGGATATCATCAAGGCGTAACAGCCACAGCGCCAGGATTCTACGGTCCTCAAGGCCGCACATTAAGAATGCATCTCTCCTATCCAGAGAACAACCGAAAGATTGAAGCTTTCGAATACCAAGGCATGCGCGTGTGCAACTTCGAAATGGAATCGTCGGCACTCTACGGACTCGGCAAAATGATGGGACACAACTGCCTTACTATTTGCGTGGTCGTCGCCAACCGCGTGACCGAAAAGTTTGCCACCGATTATCACCCTTACGTGAAAAAATTAGTTTTGAAAACATTAGAAAGACTTTCAGCAAAATAATTGTTCATATTGTTGTTGATAAAAAAGTGTAATTTTTTCATTATTTATTAAATAGGTAAGGAAAAAATGCCTATTTTTGCCGCCGAATTAGTATGGACACTGATTTTTTGATATGAGAAGAATAATAATAAAAAATAGAACTACAAAAACGATGAAAAAGTCTTTTATTACATTGATTGCTATCCTAGCCATTTCTACTTCGGTGATGGCCGATGGTCATGTTGATTCAGTTCGTTACCTAACAACCAAAGCTTGGAAGAACTGGTTCGTTTCTGCCGAAGGCAGTATTGACTGGTGGCAAGGCTCTGACTTGAATCCCAATGGCAACTATACAGCGGTTCAATGGGGTAGACCTTCATTTGGGGCTGGCCTTAGCGTTGGAAAATGGCTCAACCACAGCCTTGGCCTTCGTCTTTCATACGACGTGAATGGCGGCAAGAGTTACATTGATAATTACTATCCCAACCGTGACCATTTATTTGGTTTCCTCTATGATGACAAAACGGATCCAGATGAAAACGGCTATTACAAAACATCTTTCATCTATCACGATGCACATTTTGATGTTTTGTTCAGCCCCATCGATTTCTTCCAAGGATATTACAATCCCGAAAGAATCTGGACACCTGTTCTTTATGTAGGCATGGGTGCTGCCTCTGTTAGCGAAAACATCTTGATTAATCCCACTTTCATCAATAATGTCAGAACCAGATTTCATGATGGCGAGCAAAAAGGCCTCAATTTTGAGTTTTCTTTCAACGCTGGTTTAATGAACAATTTCCGCGTGAGTGATCATCTTGACCTCAATCTGTCCCTCAAATGGTCTGCTCAAGAATGGCACATTGATTCTTGGTACTATGAGTTGGGTGGCATGCCCAGCGACCAAAGTCTTGCTTTCTCTGGTGGCGACCGTATCCGTCCCAAGAGAGCCGACAACAACTATTCGGTGACTTTAGGTCTCATCTACTACTTCAGCAGAGAATACGACCTGCCCATTGATTGCTGCAAAGAAATGGATTTATTCCCACAAAAGTTGGAAGAATTTGTCCCTGACACTGTTGTGAAATTCGTCAATGTCCAAACCGAGGATATGGAGAGCTATCCATTCTCCATCTTCTTCAACCGCGACTCTTATGAGCTGATGTCAAGAAGAGACATCGTCAACTTGAGAGAAATTGCCAAGGTTGCTATGGACAATGGCTACAAGATTCGTCTGACAGGTTCTTGCGACAGCGCCACAGCTACTCCTTCCTACAACCAAACCCTGTCTGAAAACCGCTGCAACAAGATTAAGATTGAACTTCTTGAGTTAGGTTTCCCAGCAGACCAAATCATCATCGAGCCTATTGGTGGTGTGAAACACCTTGACCCGACGGAATATGACCGCCGCGTATTGGTCCAGCTGGTTAAGGAAGCTCCGCAAGAATAAGCCAAACATACAAAGCAAATACAATAAAGCCTGACGGAATCCTGAACTGAACCCCGAAAGTTGGACAAAAAACTTTCGGGGTTTTATTATGCGAAAAAAACACGATTACGAAGCTCGATTGAAGTACATGAAGATGCTGG
>CADCJI010000058.1 GCA_902801625.1 uncultured Bacteroidia bacterium
GTATGGCGACAAAGCTTCTCCACCGTCCATGACCAACAAACAATCTCCGTCAGGATAAGGAAGGACAAATTGCGGCCAATACTTATAGTATTCGTCCTCATCAAAGAAGCGACCGCCAAGGATTTCCATGTCGCGGTCGAAAAGGCACAAGCCTGTCTGTTTGTTATCCCCTGGGTAATACATGGTCATGTAACAGCCATACATGGTCGTGTCGTTCACCGTGGCCATACTCTTACCAAACCCCGATGGCTCTTCATTTCGCTCCTCCTCGTGTAAAAAGCCTACCTCAAAATGATTAACGCGGCCACAATCAAGATTATAGCCATGAAGACCAGGTCCCACAGTCCAACTGAGATCAAGGTCACCGATGGTCAACAGATACTCGTCAATACCTTGATGCCAAGGATGTCTTGCGCCAAAGAACAGCAGCCTGTCATCCGAAAGGAAATAATCGGAATACCCACGGTCTCCCAAAGCGTAACTGTCCATGTCAGCCGCACCAGGAGTACCCAATATATAACGGTAGGCCTTCACGTACTGAAAGTCCTCATCATAGAACGCCGCGCCTATACCGCCACCTGGCCCATTACAGAGAAAGATATAGCCGTTTCCTAACGGATTCTTGAAAATGTTATGGCAGAAAAAGCCATGCAACCTAAACTCGGGATCGTTAAGATTATAGGCTTTAGGCACCACATAGCGGCAGGCCAAGGTATCAGCGTTTTCATCAAACCTATACATATAAGGGAACACTCTGTTTGCGCTTTCATAGTATTCACCGCAAGCAATCACCTGGCCGTTATCGAGAAGCAGACATGGACAGCTTATAAATTCCAAGGAGTTTTGGGTGTAAACCTTTGTCTCAACAATCTCAAGATTGTCATCAAAGATGATGGCCCAAAGTTCACTTCCACCATAATTTGATACAGTGGTGTCTTGTTGCAGAAAGGCTACGGTAAAATAGTTTCCGTTGTCTAATTGAACCACATCTTTCATAAACAACCTTTTAGGCAAATCCTCGCATACTCGCCTTTCGTAACTCCCATCGGAATGTACTTTAATAAGTTGTGTGTTCCAGTCGCGGCGACGGCCGAAACGGCCAATTAAAACGGCATCCTCATTTGCGTCAATCATGCCCGCATCGATGCGCGAATGCTGGTTGATGTCGTTCTGGTCGCCAAAGTCAAGCTCCCATTGCTGGGCTTGCATTGTGCCTCCCGCCATCAGCAGGAGCGCAAGCAGGGCATAAATTCTCGTTGTTTTCATTATTTTATTGGTTTTTATTAGTCTTATCAGTCTCTTCCCCCTCTGAGAGGGGGTGCCGCTTCGCGGCGGGGGAGTTCCCTCTTCGTAATCCCGATAGTACGTTAGCACATATAACGATAGCACGAAAAAAACACTACCTCACCATCACCTTCTCCAAAAAGATCCTCCCTTCCTTATCCCTAATCCTCAACATATAAACCCCATCCACCAATCCGCTCAAATCAATTTCATTCGTCCCCCGCACGGTCTTCACCATCTGCCCAAGCGCATTATAAACATTCACTTCCGCAGCTTCAATTCCTTCAATGACAACCCTATCCTTTGCCGGATTAGGATAGACATTGATCTGCAAAGCTTTTTCTTCAACGCCATTGACAGGAATCATCGCCGACTTGTAAACGAATCCGTTTTCAGCAGCAATGTAGAAAACCGTGTCCACGCCATCAACCGCATACAAATCCCTGCATTGCACCATGCCGTTGTTCTCACAATCCGGAATGCCTTGTTTGACCCATTCGCAGTGTTCCCAGCCGTCTTTCATAATATACGGGTTTGTGTCTGTCGAGCCTTTCATTAAAGTCATGCCCATAAGAATGCATCCATAAGTGTCTGAAGTGTATTTGCTATGGCTTACATTTCCCATGCCGTAATAATCCATAATTGGGCACTCAACGTTCAAATAGGAAACTGTTTCAAAACCATCTTCCGTCACAAGCAGATTATGTGTACCTTCGCTGAAATAGCCATACATTTCCACATGGTTCTTGTCGAAGAAATGTGAAACAACCGAATAATCGAAATACGCACCATTAGTAACGACTTCGTTCCAAGTCTGTCCCGAATCGGTCGTTTTATGGATATGTATTCCGCCATCGATTACGACAACATATCCCGTTTCACCCTCAAAGAACAACTCACAATGATTCACCATTCCAAATTCAAACGGAGTTGAGGTGAAACTCTGTCCTCCGTCCGTGGTTCGCCATAGGACGGCATCTTTAGTAAAGAGGTAATAGTTTTCTTCGTCAACCACACACAAATCGCTGGGACGAATCCAATCAGGCCATTCCAAATGCACAAACTCCGTGTTGGGGAGTTCCTGCCAGGTCTCGCCGCCATCGGTGGTTTTCACGATAACGCCTTTGTGGTTATCGCTGTTCCACCAGCAAGAATCGCCGCAGGCATAGCCCACCTGAGCATCTGCGAAGCCCACATGAATCATGTCGTAGCCTTCTTTTTCAAACTTGACCGACCATGTTTCGCCGCCGTCAACGGTTTTCAGGATTTTGCCGTTTTCGCCACAGGCAACCACCTCATTCTTGTCAAGACAAGCCACGCCAAAAAGGTTCTCGGTAACGCCCGTCGGAATTTCCTGCCAGCCTTCCACAAGCTGGGCTTGCATCACGCCGCAAACAAGCATTGCGGCAAGGATAAATGATAATTTCTTCATAGTTTATTCTGTTTTTAAGATTTGTTGTTAGCAAAGTTACACAATCCCTCATTCCCTCAACACCTTCCGTGTAAGGCACACCTCCGCATTGCGTATTTTCAGCATATACATTCCTTTAGGCAGGTCTGCCATCTCCAACCAACTGCTTTTGCCGCTGAAGGTCTTGTTGGCCACCACCTGGCCATTCATGTTGATGAGTTCCATTTCAGTGGCTTCAGCATCGTTGGGCAACACCACGCAAACCGTGTTGTTCGTGGGATTGGGATAGATTTCCGCTGAAGCCTCTTGTTGCACTGGCATTTCGGGAAGGCTTATCGTACTATAGTCCACAGTATCCGTAATGTGGAACAACCAATAATCCTTCAAGTGATGGGGAAACTCGGGATTGCTCAGTTGTGCGCAATTCGTGCAGTTCACATCGCCACTCGACCCGTTTGGAGGACAAATCAAACCTCCCAAAACGGTATATTCCCTGTCGTTATGCTTGATGACATCCGTGATACTGGTTGAGCCAGCACCTCCAGCCGAGCCCAAGCAGCGTTCCCACAACAGATTGCCGTTGGCATCGATTCGGAATATCCATCCCACCCCCTCGTTCCATTCGTCCAGATTGATATGGCTGGCACTTGCCACGTCGCCGTTTCTGGAATGGGTGTTTCCGAAAACGATAAATCCGCCATCTTCTGTCCGAAACATTTTCAGCAAGGACTCCTCATCTGAGCCTCCGTAACACTTACTCCAAATGATATTGCGGTTATTGTCCACTTTCCAAAGCCAAATGTCAGAAGTATAACGACCATTGGGGCTATTGTTCAATGTGCCATAGTGCCATCCGCTGCCTTCCAAGTCACCGCTGTTGCAACTGGCCTCTCCTCCAAACAGATACCCGTCATTCAATTCGACGACATCGATAAAGGCACTATTCTCATCTCTTTCAGGGGCCGTGTTCGCGCATCCGTAGCACTCATGCCACTCTATTTCACCCGCCTGGCTCAACTTGACCAAGGTGGCATTGGATACTATTTCAGGACAAGGTATGTTACCCACCCCATAGGATTCGTTTTGCATACACACATAATATCCCCCGTCAGAAGCCTGCTGGACAGTGCAAACACCTTCATAGGCTTGCGAGCCTAAGGTCAGTTCCCATTCCAAGTTGCCGTTTCGGTCATGCTTGATGAGCCAGCCATCGTAGCCGCCAAAGATATGGCTGACATCGCCGCCTGCGTCGGTGTAGTCGCCGGAATTGATAATGCCGCCGTCGCTGGTGTACAAGCGGCCTGTTCCATACATGTGTCCATACTCGTTGCCGAAGCAAACGCGCCACAACTCATTACCATCTGAATCAATCTTGAGGGTTGTAAGATTCCTTGCCCCATAGCAATTCCATTGGCCTACCAAAAAGTACTCGCCATCTGTGTTTTCATCCTTGACAATCTTCACAAACTGACCCATAATGTCGAAGCACCAACCGTCCTGGAATTCATAATTGTCCTTTCCGACTTTTGCCACCCAAGTCCGTGGCGTGTTTGAGGCGCATTGCACTTGTCCTGTCCCAATGGTAGAAGGCTCTATGTTACCGGCAATCAATAAGAAGTCTTCTTCCTCAACTATTGAAAATGCATTGTCCCCTCCATATCCTCCAAAGCATTGCTGCTTGTCGATACGGATTTGCGCTTGCATTCTCACCCCTCCCGCCATCAGCAGGAGCGCAAGGAGGGTGTAAAATCTTGTTGCTTTCATTGTACCGTTATCTTATTAGTGTAAACTTTTCCATCCTCATCCGTGACACGCAGCATATAAACCCCTTGCGGCAATCCCTCCAAGCCAATTTTATTCATGCCACGCACGCTCTTCACCACTTGCCCAAGCCCATTATAAACCCAAACCTCCTCAGCCTCAACGCCTTCAATAACAACCCTATCTATTACAGGATTAGGATAAACTAAAACGCTTGAAAATGATTCATTGTCGGCAATATCATCCCAAAACTCTCCAAATTGAGGGACATAAATAGTGAGCCCTTCAATCCATTCCCGATACAGGTTAGGCTCTTCTTGTGCATTAACCCATGCGTTTAGTGCCTCAAC
>CADCJI010000059.1 GCA_902801625.1 uncultured Bacteroidia bacterium
AACAAGCTCTACACCGCCATTGAGTTCATCGGATTGAGTGTGGCACTGGCCTTCGTCATCATCAGTTTCTGCTATGTAGTGCAGCAATACGCCGTGACGCGCGAGAATCCCGAACGCGAGCGGATTTATGCCGTGGGCGATAAAGAACAATTCCTTAATTGCTACGGCATGAAAGAAGTTTTCGACGGCAAACTGCCCGAGATTGAAACCGTGTCGCATTTCCATTTCCTGCAAGACCAGCTGATTCACGTTGGCGAACAAAACTTTGTGGGCAATATGTTTGTTTGTGATGTGGATTTCTTCGACATCTTTCCCATGACGTTCAAGGAAGGCAGCCCCGAGAAGCTTTCGGAACGTAATGCGGCCTTCATCTCCGAAAAGTTGGCTTCCCGACTGAATGATGAGTCGGTAAACCTGCCATTGATTGTGAGTGACGACACATTGCACGTCGTTGGCATCATTGCCGGAAAAGGCAGCTCCTTGCTTCCCGAGTTCGATGTGATGATGAACTATGAACATGGGCAGTCGTATGTAATTAAGAGTTATCGCGACAATCCTTTCAACAATTGGGCTAACATTGGCACATATATTAAGGTGCGACCCGATGTGGACCGAGAAGAGTTGGCCGAGAAATTGGAGGCACTCTGCGATACGCAATTCGAGAATAGCCCGACGTGGGAGGGACTTGAGATGGTTCGTTTCGATGAGTTGTTTTTCACACCTGTTTACACCAGCCTGAATAAAGGCGACCGTTCCATGCTTCGCACAATGATCATCATCGGGCTGTTGTTGCTCATTTCAGCTTTGCTGAACTACATCAACCTGAACGTCGCCTTGGTCGGAAAACGCGCCAAAGAGATGGCTTCTCGGCGGCTGGTTGGGGCGCAGAAATCCGACATAGTTTTGAAATTTCTCGGTGAGGCGTTTGTTTTCACTTTGTTCAGCTTTGTCGTTGGATTGGTAATAGCTCACGCCCTCACTCCGACCGTCAACCGGTTGTTGCAGTCAGATGTGGCGATTTCCATACCTTTCAGTTTACCTTACTTCATTGCCTATCTACTGATGGTGATAGTGGTTTCGTCGCTTGCCGGCATCTTACCAGTGGCTATCATCTCAAAAGCCCAACCCATCGATGTCGTGCGTGGCACCTTCCGTTTCCGTAACCGCACTGTGCTCTCGAAGGTATTCATCGTGGTCCAAAACGTCATTGCCATTGTGCTTATTGCTTTGGTGCTGACGATGGAACTTCAAATGCATCACATGGAGGACCGTTCAACGGGATTGAATCTGGATAACCTCTATTTTTTGGGTTCCGACCTTGATTACACGACTGAAAAGGAAGCCTATGTGGAAGAATTGAGAGCCTTGCCTTGTGTGAAGGAATTGGCATCGGCCAGCAGTGTTCCTGGCGTGATGAGTATGCAGTTCTATTTGAAAAAGCTCCACGAAACCGAGCCGAAGACCCTCGTACCAGTCCTTACTTGCGATACGGTGGCATTCCGTATGCTCGGTTTTGAGGTGAAGGAACGTTTTGGCAACACCGATGCCCATGGTTTCTGGATTACCGAAACCACCGCTGCGGGCATGACGGGCTTGCCATACGGCGACTACAATATGGACACTATCACAATGTGGCAAAAGCACACCATAGGCAATACAATATGCGGAGTGATTGCCGACTTCAAGATGCAGGATGCCTTGCATGTGACCGATGAAGACTATGTAGTTGTATATGGCAATGGCGGTTGGCAACCCCGATCCTATTTGCTGATTGAGGTTGCTGGCGACCATCGTGAAGCCAAACGCGCCATAGATGTAGTTTATAAGAAACACTGCGAAAAGGTATTTGGTATTTACATTGAACCCGATTTCGATGATTTTGTTAACAACGTGGTTGCCAAGCAATACGACAAGCATCGTCGCCAGATGCGCCTCATCGAACTCATCATGGCGATTTCGGTCATCCTCTCATTGTTGGGCCTCGTGGCCATGAGCACGCATTTCGCCTCGGAGCGCGAGAAGACCATCGCCATCCGCAAAGTGTTTGGCGGCACGATGCAAAGCGAAATCCGCCGCAACTTGAAGGAATACATCATTATGATATTGATTGCCAACGCGATTGCCATTCCCGTAGCGGTGTGGCTCTGCAAACGCTATCTGGAGGACTTCGCCTATCGCATCGACTTGCACCCATGGATTTTCGTGGTCACGGTGGTGCTGTCGTTTGTCATAGCTATCGGCTCGGTGCTTTGGCAAATCGTCTCGGTGGCACGAGTGAATCCGGTGATGGCGCTTAAAAAGGAATAGATTTTAATCACAAAACCTTCAAAACAATGCAAAACTTTTTGAATATCAATGGAAAAGCAAGCAACGGCTCGCAACTGCTTGCCGTTGGAAAGGAGCCGGTTGGCGACTTTCCATGTGGGAAAATGGTTTTGAGGGTTTTGTTGATTTATTGACAACTACCGCCACTCCGAATGAGTCATTTCTCTTTTAGGAAACGCTTCAATAAAAAGGCGAGGAAGTAAGGGAAAGTGTAGAAACTGCCGTTCCAGCCGATATTCTTATACCCGAATTTGATGCCGTATTTCACTTCGGGGTAGGAGTCCCATTTGATGAGGTTGTTCAACGAGGCTGTGGCTCCGTCCTTGGCCTTCACCTCGACGGGAATCAGCGAGTCGGCATCCCTTACGAAGAAATCCATTTCAATGGCGGGGCTGTCGTGCTTGTAGTAATACAGCTGCTCGTATCCCGATTTCCGCAGCATCTCACCGACAACATTCTCGTAGATGGCACCTTTGTATGTACCGAAGTTTTTGTTGATGCGAAGATCGTCTTGAGCTTCTTCGTCAAGAGAGGCTATCAAAAGCCCTGTGTCGTGGTAATAGATTTTGTAACATTCGGTGTCGTAGTTGCCTTTCAATGGCAGTTCCACATTGTTCAAGCAATAGCACACATTGACAACTCCAGCCTCTTTCAGCCAATCCACGGCGCCAATGTATTCCCTGTTTCGTGCACCCTTGGCAATCTTCGTGATTTGGTATTTTTTGTTCTCTTTCGCCAGAAATGTCGGGATGTGGTTATACACAGCAAGGACTTTCGCCTTGTCGGTTTCCTTGGCGTATTTCGTGATGTCTTCCTCGTAGTCTTTCAGAAGTTGCCGTTGCAGTTTCAGCGTTCCGCCAAAATGACCATTGTCGATATATTTTTTGACCACTTCGGGCATGCCTCCCAGCGTCATGTAGTCGCGGAAAACGCCCATGAAAGTGTCCATTTCGAGTTGGGAAAAAGGTTTTAGCGAAACCATGTGGGCATATAGGTCCTCGATCTGTTCCTTGGAATAGCCCTTGGCCCAAAGAAACTCCTCGAAATCCATCGAAAACATGTCGTAATCTTCTTTGTAGCCTACTGCATTCGACTCGATTTCCTCGTAATAAATGCCCATCAACGAGCCTGAGCAAATCACGTCGAAACGTCGATCTTGGCAGAATGACTTGAGCGAAGTGGCGCAATCGGGACATTTCTGAAGCTCGTCGAAAAACAGCAGCGTCTTGTTTGGGATAACCTTCCATGAGGGTTCGAGGATAGTGATGTTTTTGATGATTTGGTCCACTTCGTATCCGTCGTCGAAGATGTTGCGGAATTTCTTCTGAAGCACGAAGTTCATCTCCAGGACCGATTCGTAGTTAGCGCGTCCGAAAGCCCTGATGGACTCGGTTTTCCCGATTTGTCGGGCACCTTTCACAATCAAAGGCTTTCTTTCAGGATTGTTTTTCCATTCATGTAGAAACTTATCTATTTTTCTTTCAAGTAGTTCCATTGCATTGAATCACATTTTCTGCTGCAAAAATAGTCAAAAAATCACATTTTCCGACTATTTTTTTATCAAAAAAATCACATTTTTGTAAAAGATATAAATTACTCCCTGCCTCAAATCCAAGTTGGAAACACTGTAAAGTTTCTTTACACCACTGTAAAATAACTTTACACTTTGTAAAATAGCTGTTTTTGTATTTCGTTGATTATTATTGACTTGCAAGTTTGGCACAAGGATTGGTATGAGGGTGCATGATATAATAGAGATTCCCCGCGGGAATGGAGGCTATAGGTTTTTGTTTACCGCGGCGGCCTGTGGCGCTACAGATTGGCAACTTGTTCTTGCCGCCGCTTATTACAAAAGAAGAACACTCCATTCCCGAAGGGAAACTCAACAATTAAACGATTAAACAATCAACATTCAACAATATGAACAGATTAACCGACAAACTAATCAAAATCCTATCGTTGGGAATAGGTCTCGCCATCGGCATCGTGCTGATTGCCAAGGTGTGCTTCGAATTGTCGTACGACAGTTTCTACAAGGATGTGGACCGCATTTATCTCATCAAGGAAAACATCATCATGCAGGAAAACGATGACCCTCGTGGTTGGTTAAGGACTTCGGGGGCGATTGCACCTGGCTTCAGGGCTGAGGTT
>CADCJI010000060.1 GCA_902801625.1 uncultured Bacteroidia bacterium
AGGAGCAACGGTTCCACTGAGTTCTTGTTTGAGATCCCCATCGTTAGTGCCCGCGAAATTGACCTTTTCAAACTTCGGCTGACCTTTTTCCGTCACCGTCACACCTGAAATGCTCCACTTCATTGTATGTCCGTCGTTCGTTAGCGTGCCGTCGACTTTAGTCTGCGCGCTTGCCATTTGTGCCGCCATCAGCAGTACGATGGTGACGAGTGTGGTCAGTAGTCTGTTCATTTTTGTTCGTTTTTAGGGTTATTGATAGGATAATTTGGGGACAAAGGTAAAAATATTTTTGAAAAGGCAAGGTTCGCTGCAAAAAAGTTTGAGATTCCCTAGCGGGAATGGAGCAACGTCAATAAGTGATAAGCGGCGGCTTGTTGAGTTTACGGACTGTAAACGTCACGAGCCGCCGCGTGTAGATAAAAGAATTAGCTCCATTCCCCGAAGGGGAATCTCAACCAATCAAATTTGTCAAATCAATGAACTCCTGCACCGAAAGTTGTTCGGGGCGTTTGTTGAAGATTTCATTCTCGATGATGTCAGAGCGGAGCATCGGGCGCAGCGAGTTGCGCATGGTCTTGCGGCGTTGGTTGAAAGCCTGCTTGACGATGCTCACAAACAGCTTCTCGTCGCAGCCCAAATCGGTGACGGCGTTGCGCCGCATCTTGATGACTGCCGATTTCACCTTGGGCGGAGGATTGAAGACATTCTCATGCACAGTGAAGAGATAGTCGATGTCGTACCAAGCCTGCATTAATACACTGAGAATGCCGTAGGTCTTACTGCCCTCCTTGGCGGCCATGCGCTCGGCCATCTCCTTCTGCACCATGCCTACCACCTCAACGACTTGTTCCTTGTATTTCAACACCTGGAAGAAAATCTGGCTGCTAATGTTGTAAGGGAAATTCCCGATGATGGCCATGTTCTGTTGTCCAAACTGGCTGAGGTCGGTGCGCAGGAAGTCGCCTTCGATCAAACGCTCACCGAGCATGGGGAAATGCTTTTGCAGATAGGCGATGGACTCCTTGTCAATCTCGATGACATGGAACTTGTCGAGGACGCTTTGCACCAAATATTGGGTCAACACACCCGTGCCGGCACCCACCTCGATGACACTCTCCACATCGGGCGACAGTTGCTCCACGATGCGTTGGGCTATGTTTTGGTCGGTCAGGAAATGCTGGCCTAGGCTCTTCTTGGGTCGTACTTCGTTATACATTTAATTCAAGATTCGTTCTTGTTGTCGCTTTGCGTCACTGCGAGGTACGAAGCAGTCCAGATCAACAGCTTTTCTTTGGGCATCTTCTCTGGATTGCTTCACTTCGTTCGCAATGACGCGAAGCGTGTCAAATATTAACTCTCATATCACAACTTACGGTAATTTTTCTTCGCTTGTGAGGTATAAATGCTGGTCGGGTATTCGTCAATCAGTTTCTCGTAATGCTGTTTGGCCAATTCTTTGTCTTTCAATTCGCTTTGCTCAATCTGGGCGGCGTTCATCAGTGCGGCATCGGCCATGTAACTATAAGGGTATTGCTCCACGATTTGCAAAAACAGCTGCTCGGCATTGGCATATTCCTTCCTTTTCTCCATGATCTCACCCTTGCGGAACAAGGCATGCGGCTTGCTGATTTCGTTGCCCGTAGCGATGATGTCATCCAGTAGCGTTAAAGCTTCATCTTCCCTTTGTTGATAGATCCTATAGTCGGCACGCGCCAATCGGTTGAGCTCTGTGCCCGTGGTGTCCGCTTCGTAGTTGTCCTTGATGACCAACGAGAGCGTCATGGCATCGTTGGCGATGAGTTTGGAAGTGGCGGCTTTCAGCACCTTCAATTGGCTCTCGGCCCATTCATACTCGCCAATGAAATAGCGTAGTTGTGCATTTTTGAAACGGGCTTCGTGACCAAGCGGTTCTTCCTTCAGGCTCTTGTCGACTTGGCTGTAGAGCAGCGTGGCCTCCCACACCTCATCCTTATAGAGATAGATGTCGGCGAGTTTCAACTTGAGTTCGGCTTTATCCTGCTTGCCTCCTACCCTCTCTATGGTTTGTGTGAGCAAGGCGATAGCTTCTTCGGTCTTGTCGAGTTGGTAGGTCATGATGTCGGCTTGTATCAAGGTCAACTTCGCCAAGTCGTTGGTGTTGATTTCTGTGTAGGCCTCATCAATGCGCTTCGAGAGCTTTTCGTAGGCTTTCGTGTCGGTACTATTGTTCGCTTTCAGCTTCAGGTAGTCGGCCTTGATGAGTCCGGTAAGCGCTTGACCATAGAAAGGGCTGCTCGAGCCTTTGTCCAAGATGTAGGTGTAACCTTGCTTGGCAATGTCGTATTGCTTGTTGTTCAGGCAGATGCCCGACAAGTTGTTGATTTGTGCGTCTTGGTCGTGGGTCTTGCGGTCAATGCTTTGGCTTTGGGCCAAAGCGATGTCATAGTCTTCCTGCTGCAGGGCATACCAAACGAGAAGTTGGGCAAACTCCAGATTGTCGGGCTTCTCTTGGGTTTGCTTTAATAATGCCATGCGCAACTCGTCGGAGATACTGTGGTTCACATCGTAGAACATCATGGTTTGCAGGCGGTTGCGAACGTTATTGTACTGCCCAGGATGGGTTTCCAATTCAAGAAAATAATATTTGAACGCCTCTTGATAGTTGGCCGATGACTGATGGATGTAGGCTTGGTCCAAATAAAAAGTCTCCTTGCCATTGAGGAGTGCATTGCCTTTCTCCAAGACGGCCAAAGCCATGTCGTTCATGCTCCGCGACTGGAAGGCATAACTCAGGTTTCGGATGGTGGGCGCGTGGTCGGGCAGGTCTTTCACGATCTCATTGTATTGTTTATTGGCCTTGTCGGTCTTGCCTTGCAAGGTATAGACATAGATCAGGTCGACAAATGACTTGTAATAGCTAGGATTCTTCTTGACAAACGACTTTAGCTCGCGTTCGGCCTTGTCGTAATCCTTCAGATGAAACAGGCATTCGATATACTGCTGGAAATGACCCGTTTGCCCCGACTTTTCGTAGATTTTTTCGTACAAATCACGGGCTTTCTCATAATCCTGCTCGCGATAGTATTGGGAAGCCAGCTGTTCGTCAATCTGGATTTGCTCTTTTTGTTTGGCATCCACTTTCTTGCCCTTGGGTGGCACGGTGATTTGGGCGCTCATCTGAGCGATAAAGGCAAGATTAATGAGCAAGATGAAAATCCAGTGTTTTTTCATGGGGTGTGCAATCACTTCTTTTTCTTGAAACTGTCCAAATCCTTGCGGCAGTTGCCCAAGCGGTCCTTGAAATACTCTACTTGACTGCTCAGTTTTTCCACCTGTTGGGTCTCGTCTTCAAGATAGAGGGCAACCAATGAATCGGCGAGGTAATGTGTGGCGGCATCGGCCCTGAGCAGGTCGAGGCGCGCCAAGGTAGAGTCCATCTCGGCTTGCATGACGGGTCGTTCCATCTTGAATTGTTGAATGTAGGCATCCACCAGTTTTAGCTTCTCGAAAACGGCATCCAATTCCTCTTCAGGGAGGAATTGCAACGAAGAGTCACAGGAAATGAAATCCTTTTCGAGTTGCACAAAGGTGTTCGTGTTCAAGTCGTTCAAAGCCTTGACATCCTTGTTGACTTGCTTTTTCAGCGCGTCGATTCTGTCGAGGTCGGTCTTGGGTTGGCATCCGACAAGCAGCAGCAATGCCGCGAGCCAGCCAATAAAACAAAGCTTTTTATGCATTTTACTAGTCAATCTTAGTGGTTAGGACGGCAAAGATACGCATTTTGGCGGAATCAGGCATAAAAAATCCCGACCATCGAATGACAGCCGGGATTAAACGGTATGTTATGAACAATTATTCAGTGACTTGACCTTCAACGGGAAGGATGGAGACGAAGGACTTGCCTTCTTTCTTCTTTTGGAATTCGACGACGCCGTCACACAGTGCATACAGAGTGTGATCCTTGCCCATACCGACATTCTTGCCGGGATAGTGCTTCGTGCCGCGCTGACGAACGATGATGTTGCCAGCGATAGCAGCTTGTCCACCGAAAAGTTTCACTCCGAGTCGCTTACTAGCGGACTCACGACCGTTCTCAGAACTACCAACGCCTTTTTTGTGTGCCATAGCTTTTTATGTTTTTCGGGTTTTTACTCAGTGATGTTTTCAATCTGAATCTTGCTCAGATACTGACGGTGACCGTTAGAAGTCTGATATCCTTTTCTTCTCTTCTTCTTGAAAACGATAATCTTGTTGCCTTTGAGGTGCTGCATC
>CADCJI010000061.1 GCA_902801625.1 uncultured Bacteroidia bacterium
TCACATAAGTTTTCGACAATTCTCCAAGGTTCTTCTGCCTCCATTGGGAAGACCGTCGGTCGTGTTATGTATGATTCAACCATATAAATTCCGATTTATCTGTTTCGCAATTCGGCTGCAAAGTTAATAAAAAGCAATTCAGAAACGGGCGAAATCTACTATCTGCTCCTCTTGAACGAAAATTACTGCGGCAGCATCTGCCCCTTCCTAGTAACGATAGCCTGAAGCAGATAAATGACTGCAATAATTGCACCTATCACATACGGTGACAGATGAGTCGCCGCTGCGATAGGCGAGACAATCAGGGGGGAGAGGAACTGTCCCAAATAAAGAGCCGTTGAAAGCAGCGGCATCACCGTGGTGGCCGCTTCCTTGCCCGCTTTCACGCTTCCGATGGTGTTCAGATAGGGGACGCCGATGCCGTTGGCAATGCCGATGAGTGCCGAGCCAAGCAAAAGAAGCGACAATGAAGTCCCTCCGGCAAGGCATAAATACCCCGCCATAAAGCCTATGGGGGCAGCGTATTTCATCTGTGCGGCAAAGCGTTTCATCATTGCGCCAAAAACCAAGCCTACCAAGAAAGCCACCACATCCAAGCCCATCATCACCAAGGTGATTCCCGTCACCGAAAGCATCCCAGAGGCCGTCAGCGCGAAGTTGGTGGGGTAGATGAAGAAAAGGATCATCACGAGGAACATGCCCACGACCGAGGGATGGTATTTCTTTAGTAAGTTTAGAGTTGAGGGTTTAGAGTTTAGAGTTGTTGGGTCTTTTTTCATCAGGCTTTCGTTGGTCAGGAAAAGCATAACGAGCACTACGGCGATGAGGCCAAGCAGATACACCAAAAAGGCGTAGTTCCAACTGACTGCCGCCAACATTCCCGCGAGGAAAGTGGCCACCACGCCGCCCATCTGGTTCATGGCAGCGGCAAGACCCATCAGGCGGGCTTGCTCCTCGGGAGGGAAATAGTAGGCCAAAAGGCCCGTGGAAAGCGGCATAATCATGCCCACACTCACACCCAACAAGGCCCTGAGTACCAGCAGCACAGCAATGTTATCAGCAAAAAAGGCCCCGCTTCCTGCCACCACATAAAGCAGCAGGCCGCAAAGGGCGATGGTGCGGGTGCGCATCACGCGACACAGCATCGGGAAACAGAGGTTAATGAGGATGATGAACAGTGCGGGCATGCTCACCACAAACTGGATGAGCAGCGGATTGGCATCAGTGAAATGGGCATTGATAGCGTTCAAGGCAGGTGCGACGGCGGCTCCTGCCATCACGGTCAGCAGCGACATCGAAAGGATAGTCGCAACAAGAATCTTTGGATTGGATGAATCTCTCTTCATACGTAAGAATCTATTCGATTAAACATGTGTCCAACTGGCATAGTTCTTACAGATTCACCCTATGATTCGGCTACCGACACGCTCACCGAAAAACGGGTGCAAAAGTACGGAAAAACGAGGAAAGGGTGTTCCTCTCTAGACGAAAAAATGTCTTTTAACTGCAATTAGACACCTTATGCAGCGAGGCTTTGGAACGCCTGATGAACCAGCCTTGCCACACCCGATGTTGAAATTGTAATAACATTGTAACATCATCGTCCTGTGGCTTCAATGAAAAGCTGTATCTTTGTGCTCGATTGGTACTTTTTCTAAAGCTTACTAAACCAATGAATTTATGAAGATTCTTGTTGTCGATGACGAGTTGGATCTCTGCGAGATTCTGCAATTTAACCTTGAAACCGAGGGATATGAGGTCGTGACAGCCAATTCTGCGGAAGAGGCATTCAAACTTCCTTTGCAGGAATATGCTTTGATTCTCTTGGATGTGATGATGGGCGAAATGTCAGGATTCCAGATGGCGCGAAAGATTAAGGAAAACCCAGCAACGGCGCAGATCCCCATTATCTTCATCACAGCTCTCGACGACGAAGACAACACGGTCAAGGGGCTTAACATCGGTGCCGACGATTATATTACCAAGCCGTTGAGCATGAAAGAGGTGAAGGCAAGAGTAAAAGCGGTGCTGAGGAGGTCTAATTCCCAAACTCATCAAAGGGATGCTGCTGACAATAAACTTTGTTACGAAGCCATCATCATCGATTTAGACACCAAAACGGCCACACTCGACGGCGAGGAATTGGCGCTTACCAAACTGGAGTTTGAATTGCTGTCGTTCTTTCTCCGTAACCCCGACAAGGTATTTTCGCGCGAGGAGTTGCTTACGCAATGTTGGCCGCAAGATGTGTATGTGCTTGACCGCACCGTGGATGTCAACATCACGCGTCTCAGAAAGAAGATTGGCCGCTATGGCAAACAAATAAAAACACGAATTGGCTATGGCTACTGCTTTGAGGAAAAGTAAATCGTTTCAGAAGAACCTGTTCTTCAGCATTGGCGGTATTTTTCTGCTGTTTGCCGTTTGTTTCAGCGTGTATCAATACCAACGCGAAAAAGAATACAAAATAGACATTCTTCACTCACGCTTGCAGATGTACAATTATGAGCTGATGCAGTCTTTGGGTGAGCAAGGCATCCTTTGTGACAGCCTTTTTGAGGTCTACGCCCAATCCCATAGCATTGACAAGATGCGTGTGACCATTATTGACACCAACGGACTGGTGCTTCAGGACAACAATTATCAAGGGATTGACTCACTGCCCAACCATCTGAAACGCGTTGAAGTGCAGGAGGCTTTGGCTCAAGGCAACGGGTATGACATCAAGCGGACTTCCGAATCCACCCACGAAACCTATTTCTATTCTGCCACTCGGTTTGGTGACTTGGTTGTCCGTTCCGCCGTGCCCTATTCCGCCGAACTGACGGAATCGCTGAAAGCAGACAACACCTTTATCTATTTCACCATTGCGCTGACCTTATTGTTGGCCATTGCACTCTACTTGAACACGCGCCGAATCAGCCGACACATCGGGCATCTGCGTGAGTTTGCGGTAAAAGCAGAGGAAGGTGAGGAACTTGACCATGAGTTGGAACAGCGTTTGCCGGATGATGAATTGGGCGAGATTTCCCACACTATCATTACCTTATACTGGAAACTGCGCCATAGCGAGGAGGACAAGCTCCGCCTCAAACGCCAGCTCACCCAAAATGCTGCCCACGAGCTGAAAACCCCTGCCGCCAGCATACACGGCTATTTGGAGAGCATCCTTGACCATCCCGATATGCCTCAGGACAAACGTCAGCATTTTCTGGAACGCTGCTATGCCCAAAGCGAGCGCATGAGCAAATTGCTCATGGACATGTCGCAACTGACACGTTTGGATGAAATGCCGACAAGTCTTTCAATAAACAAAGAAAACAACAATGCCATTGATATTGTGCCAATTATTTACAATGTATTGGAAGACACTGCCTTGCAATTAAAAGACAAAGGCATTGAGCCCGTCGTCGAACTTCCTGCGAGCATCATCATTTCTTCACCTTTTGCCGAACCAGAGAGTTTGATTTACAGCCTATTTCGCAACCTTGTGGACAATGCCCTTGCCTACGCCACAGGAGCCACTCGAATTCTCATCACCTACGATAACGGCGAGTTTTCCGTTGCCGACAACGGCGTAGG
>CADCJI010000062.1 GCA_902801625.1 uncultured Bacteroidia bacterium
CTTGCCTATCTGCAAGAAATTGATGTATGCCCAGCTACGGGCGTGAATCTTCTTGGTTTTGTAATACAAAGGAATCACTTCAAAGTGTTTTTCCAATGCCACATGGAAACGTGAGTAATAACGAGGTGAAATGTCGCCGTAGTTTGTTATTAGGACTTTGCCATCACCTGCAAAATGGATGATTCCGTCGCTGTGGCCAAAGGTCTCATGGTGGTCCCAGGGCAAATACAGCACATCGCATTGGAAAGCATCCTTCAGAATCCTATCCACCTCAATGGGCGATTTGTCCCTATTTTCGGCAAAGACCTTCTCCGTCATCACGATGGTGTTGCCGCATTTCACGACATTGCCACCGTCAAGCACCAGGTTAATTTTGACAGCATTTTGCAATACATGAGTCAGGCGATTCTGTTGGGCTTGAAGCACCGCTTCGGGATTGGTTTGAAGACGAAGACCTGTTTTATCTTGCAGATAATTCGGTGTGTACTTATAGGATACAAAGCGGTCTTCTGCAATCTGGATGGGCATGAAATCACGGCACCAGATGTCTTTGGTGCTCATTAGATAGTTAAACGGTATCCCATGTTTCCTCAATACTTCTGTGATGCTCTGATTCAACACAGGGCATTTCTTCGGAAGAAGATCGGAAAAGAATACGGTGTTTGTTTGGCTGTCAGTAATCATATTATTTTGATTTATTGTTTAACAATATGGCATCTTCTCTTTGAAATTGCCACGGCCTTGGGTCTTGTAGGTATTCTATTCCACTAATACGAAAATAATGAGGCTCAAACACTAACTTGTTAAACTCTTCCTTGTGTATCTCATAGTATGCTTTAGTAACTTTTTCATAATCATCGCCTTTTTTCCTGTACAATGCAACATTCTTTCTTGGCTTTTCTGTAATGGTCTTTGTTATCTCTGTTAGTGAAGGTTTCCACGTTATATCATTGTCGTTTCCAAAAGCGAAACCGTTCAGTATCGCTTTAAGATAAGTGGATTGGTCGTTGAAACAATAGTTATCAGTCGTTACGAACATGCATCTTTCCGTGTCCCATTTCAAGTATTGATTATCGTTTGCGTCAATCACTTCATAGGAACGAATTAAGGCAGATGCCCTATAATCGGAGGTTTTACTTTCGAAGGTGATATCAAATCCGGAACTGTGAGCATGTAGACTCATAAAGGGAAAATATGGGGCTGTTTTCAAATCTCTCCCATTGCGATGGTAAACAATAGGATCGTGTATCCCTTCTGCCTTCTCGCTGTGAAAATAGAACTCAACAGTGCGGATATACACTTTGTAATCATTGCGGACTTGTATATAACCACCATAGAGAAAAACGGGAGCGAGTTCTTTAAAGATGCTTTGTAGTTCTGTTTCATTAGAAACTGCTTTGGCTTTTGTTTCGAATTGTGTTAAGGCTTTTGTTAGATTTTCCATATTGAATGAGTTTTGAATTTGCAGCAAAAGTAAGGAGTTGAATTGGAAGCATTGTAAGAAAACTTGTTAAACTTTGTTAAAAATTTTCGAATATTTATTTACAACATAAATAACAAATTGTATATATAATTCTTTTCAAATTATTATAAATCAATAGGCAAACTGTGCTGCTTGAAGCCAACAATCTATGCCGTAGTGTAGGAAGGATATGTACACAACAAAAAAAAGGCGTAACCCTTTCGGATTACACCTTTTTTGATAGTGTTTCAAGAAACATTTACTTGACCTCCTCAAAGTCCGCGTCAGTAACGGTGTCGTCACCGCCATTGTTCTGCGAACCTTGGTTCGGGTTGCCGCCTTGGAAGCCGCCGCCCATGTTGTTCGGGTCGAAGCCGCCTTGCGGGCCGCCTTGGGCACCGGCGTTCTTGTACATCTCCTCGCTGGCCTTCTGCCACATGGCGTTCATCTCGGCCATGGCAGCGTCGATGCCGGCGATGTCTTGAGCCTGGTGGGCGGTCTTCAGCTTGCCGAGGGCAGCCTCGATTTCAGCCTTCTTGTCGGCAGGCAGCTTGTCGCCGTATTCCTTCAGCTGCTTCTCGGTCTGGAAGATGATGCTGTCGGCTTGGTTCAGCTTGTCGATACGCTCACGTCAAGCCCGATGAGGCCTCGATACGGATGCTCTGGGTCTTGCCCGTAGCCTTGTCCTTAGCGCTCACGTTCAGGATACCGTTGGAGTCGATGTCGAAGGTGACTTCGATTTGCGGGATGCCACGCGGCGCAGGCGGGATGCTGTCGAGGATGAAACGACCGATGGTCTTGTTCTGTGCAGCCATAGGACGCTCGCCTTGCAGCACATGGATTTCAACGCTGGGCTGGTTGTCGGCTGCGGTCGAGAAGACCTCCGACTTGCGGGTCGGGATGGTGGTGTTGCTCTCGATCAGCTTGGTCATCACGCCGCCGAGGGTCTCGATACCGAGGCTCAACGGGGTCACGTCAAGCAGCAGCACGTCCTTCACTTCTCCGGTCAAAACGCCGCCCTGGATGGAGGCACCGATGGCCACCACTTCGTCGGGGTTGACGCCCTTCGAAGGCTCCTTCTTGAAGAAGTCGCGGACGATGTTCTGGATGGCAGGGATACGGGTGGAGCCACCGACCAGGATGACATCGTCGATGTCGTTGACGGTCAAGCCAGCGTCTTGCAGAGCGCGACGGCAAGGCTCGATAGTATCGTGGATCAGCTTGTCGGCCAGCTGCTCGAACTTCGAACGGCTTAAGGTGCGGACCAAGTGCTGCGGGATGCCGTTGACAGGCATGATGTAAGGCAGGTTGATTTCGGTCTCGCTCGAAGAGCTCAACTCAATCTTAGCCTTTTCGGCAGCTTCCTTCAGACGTTGCAAGGCCATCGGGTCCTTACGCAGGTCGATGCCGTTGTCCTTCTGGAACTCTTCGGCCAGCCAGTTGATGATGACTTCGTCGAAGTCGTCGCCGCCGAGGTGGGTGTTACCGTTGGTGGACTTCACCTCAAACACGCCATCGCCCAACTCAAGGATGGAGATATCGAAGGTGCCGCCGCCGAGGTCGTACACAGCGACTTTCACATCGTTCTTTTTCTTGTCCAAGCCGTAAGCCAAAGCAGCAGCCGTACCGGCGATTTCACCAGCTTCCTTGGTGGCCTGACGCTGGGCGTCGTTGAAGTAAGCCGGCACTGTGATGACGGCTTCGGTGACCGTCTGTCCGAGGAAGTCCTCAGCGGTCTTCTTCATCTTTTGCAGCACCATGGCAGAGATTTCCTGCGGGGTGTATTGCTTGCCGTCGATGTCGATACGAGGTGTGTTGTTGGGGCCTTGCAAGACCTTGTAAGGCACACGCTTCATTTCAGCGCCGACCTTGTCGTAGGTCTCGCCCATGAAACGCTTGATGGAATAAACGGTACGCAGCGGGTTGGTGATGGCCTGACGTTTGGCAGGCTCGCCGACCTTACGTTCGCCGTTGTCGGTGAATGCCACCACCGACGGGGTGGTGCGGTGGCCTTCGCTGTTGGCGATGACTTGAGGCTCGTTGCCTTCCATCACGGCCACGCATGAGTTGGTTGTACCTAAATCGATACCAATGATCTTTGACATTTCTTTGTTCTCCTATTTTTATTTGTTACGTTTTTTGTCAATCTTTATGCCAAAAGAAAAAAACTGACAAAATGGCAATAATTTGGTTTTTGTTCCGTTTTCAGTCCAAATATCTTTGCCAAATCAGGGATTTTTTGTACCTTTGCACCCTTATTTTTTCAAAAATTAGACCTTATTATATATGAAAAAAATACTTGCCCTAATCGTTTCCCTTTTGCTTGCTACTGTCGCTTTTTCCCAAGATAACAATGGCTTTTTCCATAACCTGAAAGAGAAGTTTGTCGTACATGACACTGTCTATATTTACGTCACCTCGACGGATACTTTGTTTGTCGTTAACGATGAGGAGGAGGAGGACGATGATGAGGACGAAGAGTTCTCGGAAAGCATCCCGGTGCCTATCGATACCCTTTACACTTTTGATAAGTTCCGCAAGGTTATTCTTTTTGACAACAACACTTGGCTGTATTATAACATTGAAAAGCCCGATATTCCAACCTCGATAAGCGAAGACCATTGGGATACGGAAAGCATTCATAGCTATAAAGACATCGCCTTGAAGGATCTTCCCGAGGAGGTGACGCTTCAACTGGTGGATTCCGTGCATGGCTATTGCATTCCCCATCCTGGTCCTGTGACTTCACAGTACAAATTCAGATGGCGTCGTCCCCACAAGGGTGTAGACATTGGTTTGGATACGGGTGACCCAGTGTATGCCGCCTTCGATGGCGTGGTGCGCGTGGATATGCCGACACGTATGTCAGGAGGCTATGGCAATGTTATCGTCATCAGGCATGTAAATGGGTTGGAGACTTATTATGGACACTTGTCGCAACGCCTCGTGCAAAGTGGAGATATCGTCAAGGCTGGAGAGTTGATTGGCTATGGCGGTTCTACAGGACGTTCCACTGGTCCACATCTCCATCTTGAGACCCGTTATATGGGTCAACCTTTCGATCCTGAGCGCATCTTCGACTTGGAAAACGGAACGCTCCGTTCCGAGGTGTTTGTGCTGAAAAAACACTATTTCAGCATCAACTCGCATTATGGCATGAGCGACAAGCAGTCGTTGGAGGCATCGAAAAAAGCGCCGAAGGATTCCGGAAGCACCTCGAAGAAGATGTATCATACGGTGAGGAAGGGTGAAAACCTGAGCAAGATTGCCAAAAAATACGGAACTTCTGTCAACAAGATTTGTCAGCTCAACGGCATCAGAAAGAACAAGGCACTGAAGGTTGGACAAAAACTGAGAGTGAAATAAAAACAAAACCCCGAAAGCCAACGACTTTCGGGGTTTTTCTTATCAACGCGCCTAGCTTATTTCATCCAGGCCTCGACGTCCTCCAGCTGCAAGGCAGGGATGTCGAGTTTGTTCTTCTTGCGCAAGCCGTTCAACTTCTCGCGCAGGGCAGAAGGCTTCTCGGCTTTCAGTTGTTCGATGGTGTTATAACCGTTGGTGAGCAACAGTGTCGCCCATGCCTCGGCCATACCCAAGGCCATGAAGTCTTCCTTTGTGGCGTTCTTCACAACCTTCTCGGGACGCATCATCGGGAACAACAGCACCTCTTGGATGGTGGTCTGACCCGTGAGCAGCATCACGAAACGGTCGATGCCGATGCCCATGCCTGAGGTCGGAGGCATACCATATTCCAAAGCGCGCAGGAAGTCCTGGTCGATGAACATGGCCTCGTCGTCGCCGCGCTCGCTGAGTTTCATCTGCTCCTCAAAGCGTGCACGCTGGTCGATGGGGTCGTTCAGCTCAGTGTAGGCGTTGGCCAACTCCTTGCCGTTGACCATCAGCTCGAAGCGCTCGGTCAGTTCGGGGTTGTTGCGGTGACGCTTGCAGAGCGGCGACATCTCCACGGGATAGTCGGTGATGAAAGTCGGCTGGATATAGGTGCCTTCGCACTTCTCGCCGAAGATTTCGTCAATTAGTTTGCCCTTGCCCATTGTTTCGTCCCCCTCGATGCCAAGTTGCTTGCACACGTCGCGCAGCTGGGCTTCGTCCATACCCGTAATGTCGATGCCGGTCTTCTCCTTGATGGAGTCAATCATCGTGATACGCTTGAAGGGACGCTTGAAGCTGATTTCGTTGTCGCCCACTTTCACGGTTTCCTTGCCCAAGACATCCATCACGCAGCGGTGGATCATCTCTTCGGTGTAGTCCATCATCCAGAGGTAGTCCTTGTAGGCCACATAGATCTCAAGACACGTGAACTCGGGGTTATGGGTGCGGTCCATGCCCTCGTTACGGAAGTTGCGCGAGAACTCGTACACACCCTCGAAGCCGCCCACGATGAGGCGCTTCAGGTAAAGCTCATCGGCAATGCGGAGGTACATCGGGATGTCCAAGGCATTGTGATGTGTGATGAAAGGACGCGCCGTTGCGCCGCCGGGGATGGCTTGCAGCACAGGCGTCTCCACCTCAAGGTAGCCGCTCTCGTTGAAGAAACGGCGGATGCTGTCGATGATGCGAGTGCGGGTGATGAAGATGTCCTTCACCTTGTCGTTGACCACGAGGTCGACGTAACGCATACGGTAGCGCAGCTCTGGGTCGTTGAATTCGTCATACTTCACGCCGTCCTTTTCCTTGACGATGGGTAGCGGCCTCAGCGACTTGCTCAGCACCGTCAGTTCCTTGACGTGCACCGAGATTTCGCCCATCTGCGTGCGGAAGGCGAAGCCTTTCACGCCGATGAAGTCGCCGATGTCGAGCAGACGCTTGAACACCGTGTTGTACATCGTCTTGTCCTCCTCGGGGCAGATCTCATCGCGCTTGATATAGAGCTGGATGCGGCCTTTCGAGTCCTGCAACTCGCAGAACGAGGCGGCGCCCATGATGCGGCGGCTCATGATGCGGCCCGCGAGGGTGACCTCTTGGAATTGGTCGGGGTTGTTGTCGTCAAATTGGTTGAGGATGTCCGTGGTGAACACGCTCACGGGGAACGCGGCCTGCGGATACGGGTTGATGCCGAGCTTGTAGAGTTCGGCCAACGAATTTCTTCTGATTTGTTCCTGTTCGCTTAACAT